>JANNOM010000076.1:0-1795 GCA_031399065.1 Chitinophagaceae bacterium | reverse complement strand
GGCACTCAGCGGCCGCACGCTGACACGCGCCGTCGCCGCCGGCCAGGCGCTGCGTGGCGCCGACCTGCAGCCGCGGCAGTGGTTTGCGCTGGGCGACAAGGTGCACATCTCGGCCGCCGGCAGCGGCTTCTCGATCAGTGCCGAAGGCCAGGCGCTGACGCCCGGGATCGAGGGCCAGAACGCCCGCGTGCGCACCGACAGCGGCCGCGTGCTGGTGGGCCGGCCGGTGGCCGAGCGGCGCATCGAGGTCGGCCTGTGAGCCCCCGGCAACAGGCCGCACCCCTTGTTCAGGGGGATCGCGCAGAAAACTTGTGCCCCGGGCTAAAGTTCGCTGGCTGGGCGTCCGATAGAGCGTCTATGTCGTTGGGTCAGCACCCCTGCCGTGCCCCTGACAGGAGTTCATCATGAAGATCGGTCCTCTCGAATCCAAGCCCGCCACCCCCGCCCCCACCGAGCGCAAGACAACGTCTGCGCCGGTGCCGGGCACGGCCGAAGCCGCCGCCGCGCCCAGTGCGCAGGTAGAGCTTTCGTCCGCTGCCTCGGTGCTGTCGGGTGCCGCCTCGGACCCTGCCTTCGACAGCGCCAAGGTCGAACGCATCGCCCAGGCCATCCGCGACGGCAAGTTCACCGTCAACGCCGAAGCCATCGCCGACAAGCTGATCATCAACGCCGAAGAACTGCTCGGCCGCAAGCTCAGCAACTGAACGCCGCCCCGCCCCGGCCATGATGACTTCTCAAGACGAGCGCCGCGCCGTGCAGCAAGCCACCGAACTCGAGCGCCCGCTGCGTGCCGTGGAAGACAGCCTCACCGCACTGGGCCTGGCCCTGCACCGCCAGGACTCGCAGGCCGTGGACCGCGTGGCCGCCGAACTGCATGCCGCGCTGGCCGCGGCCGTCGATCATTTCACCCGCGCCGCGCGCAGCGGCGGTGTGCCACCCGTGCTGCGTCAGCGCCTGGCGCTGGCCGGTGGCCAGGTGGCGGCGCAGCGTGAGGCGCTGGCCCGCGCCACGGCGTCGCTCGACCGCGCGCTCGACGTGCTGATGCCACGCCACGCCACGCCGCACAGCGGCACGATGCCGCTGTACTCGGCCGCCGGCGGCGCCGACCGCGGCGCCAGTTCGGGTGGCCTGATTGCCAGACGCCGCTGCGCGTCCAGCACTTCCACGCCGGGCCCAGCCCGGCCGTCGTGATATGGGCCGCGCCGCGGCCGCAGCCGCCACCAAGGGCTGCAACTCGCTGCGCACCTGGGCCAGACCCTCGCTGACACGTGCGCAGTCCCAGCCCGGCGCCGCGCGGTCGGCAATCAGGCCGCGCAGCCGCGTCAGCCGTTCGCTGAGCGCCTGGAACAGCGCCACCTTGTCCACCGCCAACGGCCCCGCCTGGGCCACGCTGGCGAAGGCCTGGGTGAGTTCGTTGTAGGTGCGGGCCTGGCCTTCGCGGCAGGCCTCGGGCGACAGCGCAGGCGCTGTCGCGGCGGCGGGCGGGCTCGGGGCGGCTGCAGGTGCGGGTGCCGGCACTGCAGGTGCGGGTGCAGGCGCGGCAGCGGCTGCGGCTGTGGTCGTGGCGCTCGGTGCCGGCGGGGCCTGTACCGCCACGGCCGCCACCGCCGCGGGTGGCGCCACAGCCGTCCGGCCCGGGGGATTCGTGCTGGCGGTGGGCGCGGCGGCAACGACCGGCGCCGCCTCGCCCACCGGCATCGCGGCCGACCAGCGCTCGACCTGCGTGCGCTCCAGCGCGATCTGGGTGCCGACCTGCCGGCAGTCGGTCAGCAGCATGCCTTCCTTGGCCAGCGCG
>JANNOM010000069.1:0-2058 GCA_031399065.1 Chitinophagaceae bacterium | reverse complement strand
TTGCTGCGCATTACCTCTTTTGAAACCGAAGTTTCATGCTGTTGTTTCCAATCTTTCAAAGAACTTTTAGCCCTACTAAGACTACCGGTTTTTTACCGGAGTGCAAAAGTAAGCGCTTTTATTGTAGTACCCAAATTTAATCGCTCCATTTCTAAAAATAAATCTTTATCCCTTTCGCGATTTTGAATGACCTTTTGTTTTTAAGAACTACCCCTTTTTTATTTGGGAGTGCGAAGGTAATAGCCTTTACTATACCATCCAAATCTTATTCAAACTAATTCCTCATTTTGTTTGTAAAGATCGCTGCAAAGCTGCCAACAGGTAACCGGATACTTGGCTCAAATATAATACTGCACTGTATTACATGTATAAATCGTTCATGCTTTTTTTACCTGTTGCACAATTATAAAATAAATACAATCCAAACAATAATTTCAAAAGTCATACAACTTATTGTTTCACATTTGACGTACTCTATTTTGTAATACTTTTGCTTTTCTGTCATTTATGATAGAACTAAGGCCAGTACCTGAGATATGCTCCCACTAAATTGAATCAAACCTATTTCAGGGAAAAACATAGGTACATAGTCATGAATTAATTGTATGCAATGCCCGCAAAACATGCCGTCCCAGGCCCCAGTATACGCCACAGTTGAGTTATATGGCCAAGAGCCGAAGTTCATTTGTTCATTTAAAGGCAAGATTCTTGGTTTCTGTGAGGCCGGTAAGAGAGGAGGAAATTTGGCTAAGAAAATCATTACATTTGTTAAGCACTAATGAAAATATACATGGCACAAAATACTTTCACTGCATCTATCCACAAAGAAAACAACTTATATGTGGCAACCTGTGTGGAGATTGGCACCGTAAGCCAGGGCAGCACAGTTGAAGAAGCATTAGCCAACCTCAAAGAAGCCACTTCCTTATATCTCGAAGAATTTCCTGTAACAGCAGGCACTCCTGTTTTTCTTACAACTTTCACAATGGAGGTTTATGCCTAAATTACCCCGGTTATCAGGACGTGAACTCATCAGGATACTGGAGTTATTTGGTTTTATTGAAATAAGGCAGAAAGGCAGCCATATTATATTAAAAAAGAAAACAACAGATGGTTCAATTGGTACCGTTGTTCCTGACCACAAAGAATTGGCAGAGGGTACAGTAAGGGGAATTCTGAAACAGGCACAGGTAAGCATTGAAGAATTCTTAACAACTTATCATAAATAGCTTTTTCTTTTCCCTGGGTGTCACCAGGCGAAACATTCAACAAGCCTTTTTTCCAAAGGTGAGATTGTAGTAAATGTCGTATCACTTCCATAAATATCCATAAAACCGCCTTTCAAAATAAATTCAGAACTCCTGATCCGCTCCTAAAGCTGTGTTTTGAATCGACCATTTCGCAATCTAAATCCTCATCCTAAAAGCCTCAAAGATTTGAATATGAAAAGCCGTAGGTAAAACTCATGGTAACTGTTTCCGGAATTACACCCACCAATAGAGTTGAACATACGAGTACTTCGTTATGTACAATCCGCCCCGGCGAATTAACTGCTCTGATCGGTTTGGGAATATGTGATGGTTTGTAAAATTATTGCGTCATGGGCATAAAAAAACCCAACCAGTATTAACTGATTAGGTTGTTTTAAATAAATATGGCAGCTACCGAATTTTATCCCGATCCTGATCGGGACTCCCGGTTGGAATACCAGTACCATTCGTCCGCCGCGGCGGATTAACTTCTTTGTTTCGCTATGGGAAGAGGTGAACAAATAAAAGTAAAAGGCATAAAAAAACCCGATCAAATAAATGATCGGGTTCAAAAGAATATGGCAGCTACCGGATTTTATCCCGATCCTGATCGGGACTCCCGGTTGGAATACCAGTACCATCGGCCATAAGGGGCTTATCCGCCGCGGCGGATCGGTATAGGAAAAGGTGAACAAAGTATAAAATTGAAAAAGTAAAAGGCATAAAAAAACCCGATCAAATAAATGATCGGGTTCAAAAGAATATGGCAGCTACCTACTCTCCCGGTTGGAATACCAGTACCATCGGC
>JANNOM010000051.1:0-15544 GCA_031399065.1 Chitinophagaceae bacterium | reverse complement strand
GAACGGCCCTACCCGCGGCGGCATGAGCAATAATGAAGCGGCTGCCGGCCCGCTGCGCCTGCAGGGCATATAAGCCGGGCACAGGCGCGTCGATAGTTACTTCGCGGTGTATCCCTTTGCCATCGGCCAGTACGGAAGAAGCATCGCTTACCCGGGTGCCATATAACAGGTAACGAAATACAGGTCTGTCTTCTGCATCCAGCATATAGCCTTTTTGCCTGAAGCCGGAACCCGTTGTATCGCCTGCCCAGGCGGCAGCACCGGTGGTTAGTTTTTGAATAAAGAGGGCAGGTTTGCCCAGCAGCACTGCTGCGCCGCGGGGTTTGGAAGATCCGTCCCCCCGGTCGTGCCACATAGGCGTCGCATCCAGGAAGCCACCACGCCATACCTGCGCTATGGCACCATTATCTGCATCATAGGTATAGTGCACCTGTGCCGCACTGCCTACATTAACGGAATGGGTTAAACGTATACCCGGCAGGTCAATAAAGCTGCGCAGGATGGTGTTGCCCGTTGCATCTACCGGTATGGGATCCACTCCGTTGTTATTATCTATAGCTACAGGTGGTATAGGACGGGGCGTGGTAAAAGTAACGAGACGGATGTTACGAAAAGCAACAGCCCCGTGATCGCCCTGCAGGCGCAGCGGGCCGGCAGCCGCTTCATTATTGCTCATGCCGCCGCGGGTAGGGCCGTTCAGCTCCGTATTTTCCTGTACCAGCACCCCGTTCAGCCGCACGTACAACATTCTTGCATTGGCTGTTTTAACACCCGCCGCATTAAACCGGGGTGCCTGGAATGATATCTTTATATGTTGCCATAGTCCAGGTGCGCGGCTTACATTCTGGCGGGGCGCATATCCTTCATAGCCTTTTTGGGTGCCGGGCCGGTTATCGTCCCAGCGTTCGTAGATGCCGCCGTTATCGCCTGGTTTGGGGTTAGTTACTACCCAGCTATCCAGTAACTGTACTTCGTAGCGGCCCTGGAGATAAATGCCGGAATTGGAACCAACGGCCATCATATAATCCATTTCCAGGTCGGCATCGCCATGTTGCAGTAAAGAATAGATGTCTTTACTTTGGGTTTCTCCCGGCAGGTTAACCAGTACGCCGGTGCCCGGAGATGCGGTTAAAATACCTTTTTGAAAAACATCGGCCTGTACATTGCCGGCCATCTGCCAGTTGGCGGAGGGCGTTTGAAAGGCGGAGAGATCATTCAAAGCCGTAATTGTTTGCGCGGACAACCAGCCGCCCGTGCATTGTACGATGATAAAAAAGCATGTTGTCATCGGGTATCCAAAGAAGCGATTCTTCATATTTCCTTTTATTTATAGCAATCAGTTTATTTTTTTTTACGGCAAGCCCCGCAGAAGTGAGGTGAAAATAACGAATAAACATCAATTCTGTCGTTAAAAAGAAAAGCCTGTTTGAGCGTTGCCATCACCGAATATTCTTTGTTCTTTTGATGATCTCTATACAGGCGCGGGTGTTATGATAAGGGCATTTCCAGATACCGACCTTATCTTTTGTATCCATGGTATGATAGTCTTCATATACTCCCCAGTACCATTCGCCGCTTTGTTTATCAAGCAGGTGTTGCTGAATAAACTGCCAGTTGTGGAAGCAAAGGGCCAGGAACCGTTCGTTTCCCGTAAGCTGCCAGGCGTTTAAAAAACCAACCACCGCTTCGGCCTGCGGCCACCAGTGCTTTTCTTTTATCCAGTGTTTTTCCCCCGGTTCGTACTCGTACCATAAGCCGCCGTCCCTATCCAGGCCTTCTATAGCAACTTCGGCCATGTTAACGGAAGCCCGTTTTACTTCATCCAGCAATTCGTTCAGTCCGGCTATTTCTACCGACTCCTGCAACAGCCATGCGGCTTCTATATCGTGCCCGTACGAAATGGTCTGCGAACGCGGGGTCCATCGTTCATCGAAAAATAAAATAAGGTGATGAGTGGAAGTATCTATTATATGATCCAGAAAATAGCGGGACAGGGCCGCGATCCGCTGCTTTAATTCTGCGCCGGGATAAATGTGGTACAGGTTGGCGAATGCTTCCAGGAGGTGGAGATGCGTGTTCATCGATTTTTTTTCATTCGCGTCCTTTTCACTTAAACGCTGATCTGCTACCGGCTGCCAGTTGCGGGCAAAGGCTTCCATATATCCTCCATGAATGGTATCATAACTGTATGTTACAATATCTGCATAAAGGCGGATGGCTTCATCCATTGCCTGCTGGTCTTTGCAGGCCATATAATATTCCGACAAACCATAAATGGCAAAGGCAAGTGCGTATACCTGCTTCTTAGTGTCCAGCGGCTGTCCGTCGAAGCGCACGGTCCAATAAACACCGCCATACTCTCTGTCAATAAAATGATCCGCTATATAATGGAATGCCCGCGAAGCGATACCGAGATACTCCGGTTTGCCGGTAAGCCGGTAAGCGGAGGAAAATGCATACAGTATCCGGCTGTTAAGTACAGATCCTTTGCAGGCACCAGACCGCATTTCATTACTGTGCGATACGCTTCCGGCAAACCCGCCGTATTGTTCATCTATGGTATGTTTCATCCAGAAGCCGAGAATACTTTCCAGCTCTGTAGCGGCTTCCCTGCTTAATCGTTGCAGATCGTATTTCATAGTGTAAATATACTGTTCCTCCTCTCCTCCGGGATAAGCCAGTCCATTTTATCAGCCGTTCACGTGCGAAAGAAATATGTCCGTATGTCCCGGAACCTGCACCTGTTCCGATGCTTTGTTTTTATCGATGATGGAGCAAACGGTTTCCACCGAGGCGGCGGAGCTATAACCATCTGCCGGTGTATTCATCACGTAGTCTTCCAACTGCGCAATGGAAGAAATGGCGAGGTGCGTCCTGGAATCGGAAGAAGCATAGTAGATAAATACCGTGCCGTCCTCATCGGCGATCCACCCGTTGCAGAACAGCACGTTCGACACATCGCCCACCCTTTCTTCTCCTTCGGGTGCCATAAAATAACCCCCTGGTTTATAAATGATGCGGGTAATATCGTGCAAGTCGGTCATAAACATATATAGCACATATCTTAAACCAGCTGCCGTGTTTCGCACACCGTGAGCAAGGTGCAGCCAGCCTTTAGACGTTTTTATGGGAGCCGGGCCCTGCCCGTTTTTGGCTTCGTATACGGTATGGTATATTTTAGGGTCAATCACGCTTTCATGTTCTATCACTGCATTTTCTATACTGTCGCTCAATCCGAACCCGATACCCCCACCATTGCCTGTATTGATAAATCCGTCCTGCGGACGGGTATAAAAAGCATATTTGCCATTCACCCATTCCGGGTGCAGTACTACATTTCTTTGCTGGGGCGAAGGAGTAACCAGGTCGGGTAGTCTATCCCATTGAAGCAGGTCTTTCGTTCTCACGATGCCACATTGCGCGATGGCCGCCGACTGGTTTCCCGGAGGCGCGGAAGGGTCGCGCCGTTCGGTACAAAAAAGTCCATAGATCCATCCGTCCTCGTGCTGCACCAGCCGCATATCATATACATTGGTTTCCGGTGTGCCCGTTCCGGGAATCAGGGTGGGATAATCCCAGAACCGGAAGTCGATACCGTTCGCACTTTCGGCAATAGCGAAAAACGATTTCCTGTCCTGCCCTTCTACCCGCGCGGCAAGATAATACCTGCCATTCAGTTTAATGGCACCCGCGTTAAACACTGCATTGATGCCGAACCTTTCCATCAGGAAGGGATTGGTGGCTTCGTTGAGGTCGTATCTCCAGAACAGGGGTGTATGCGCAGCGGTAAGCACCGGGTACTGGTAACGTTCGAAGACACCATTGCCCAGCGGCTCCCTTATATTGCGGCGGTTAATCAGTTTATTTTGCTCCTGTTGCAATACCCTCCATCTTTTCTCAAATTTTGTACTCATATTACACATTTTAAATCACCATCGACAATAAGCACTATCGGGTCTGTTTATAAATCAATTGAATATTAATCTTCCAGTTTGTTCCACCATGTTTTTTTAAGTATAATGATAATGAGGATCAGTATCCCGGTAGTAACCAGCAGCGGCAGGCGCATACTGAGTACAAAATACATGGGCAGCAGCGTCAAACAACATTGTGCCGCGATCCCTATTATTACGTTAAACATATCCAGCTTAAACCGCTTATTGGGTTTAAACGAAGGGTCTTCCAGCAATACCTCTTCGAGCACTGGTTGCCAGAATCCCCAGGGCCTTACCGTACGGTAAAATTTGCGCAGCACTTCCGGGTCCGTAGCAGGGGCGGTATATGTTCCTATAATACATCCTGCCATGGATATGATGAACAGGAGGGGAAAATAATAAAGGAACTCTATACCGCTGAACAGGCGCGAAAACACCAGTGCACCGGCAATACCGGTAAGCATTCCATAAAAAAAACCGTTTGCATTAAAGCGCCACCAGTACCACTTCAGCACGTTGGCAGCTATATAACCGCCGTATAGTCCCGACACGATCCACTGCAGAATGCTGTTGACGTCCTTTGCAAAAAAACCGACCGTAACGCCACATGCCACCACCAGCACACCCACCAGGTAGTTCATGGAAATGATCCTGCGGTTAGATGCCGAAGGATTAATATACCGCAGGTAAATATCATTGATGATGTAGGCCTGCGCCGCATTGAGCGTACCGGAAAAAGTGCCCATAAAGGCCCCCAGCAGTCCGGTAAGTACCAGCCCCAATATACCCACCGGCAAAAAGTTGTTGATGGTGGCCGGCAGTATCCGTTCAAAGTCGGTACCCTGCGGGGTGGATATATTGATCTGGTCGTAGTATAATAATCCCAGTACGGTAAGTCCTATAACCATCGAATAACGTATGGGAAGCAGTATCAGCGAAACAAACCCGGTCATTTTAGACGCTTCTTTCGGCGAGCGGGTAGATAATATCTTCTGCATATCGTAGTTGGGGGCAGGACCGGCGAGACTGGCGAAAGCGCCTTTAAACAGCATCATCATAAAAAAGATACCGAACAGTCCGTACCCGTCGTCTTTTATTTTCCGGTTCGCATCTGCCAGTATACCGATCCAATCCAGGTTCAGCTTTGCGTCAAAGAAAGGACTGTTCCACCCTTGCGGCACGTTCAGGGTTTTACCCTGCAGGTGGTGCATGGCCAGGTAAGCGATGGCGATACACCCCACAGACATGATGGCGTATTTAATAGCATCTCCCAGCACAATGCTGTGCATACCTCCCAGGATGGAATAGAACATGGCAAAGAGGGTAAAGACGATACCATAAAAATGCGCCACGTATTCCGGTGCTATGGCAAAAGGAATATAGGGCTGCACATTACTCCAGGGAATAAATATTTCAATGAACTTACCGAGCCCCACGAAGCCATAGGCCAGGAAGCCGAGACAGCCGATGAGTGCAAAAGCCACCGTTACATTATGAGAAGCGGCAGTGCCCTTACCCCGGGTACCGAAACGGGTTAACAGCCACTGGGCACCCGTATCCGCTTTCGAACGCCGCAGCCATTTGGCCAGGAACATCATATTGAACACCTGGTTGAACACCGGCCACAGCCAGGGAATCCAGATACTTTTAAACCCGTATACAAAGCACAGGGACACCATCCACATAGTGCCACTTATATCGAACATATCGCTCGCATCGCTGAGACCCAGCATATACCAGGGAAGCGATTTGCCGCCCATCAGGTAGCTTTCCTTGTTCTGGCGGGCCTTTTTGCGAAACCAGAATCCCAGGCCTACCATCGTGATGAGATAAGATATAACAATGGCGATGTCCGCGAAGTGTAGCTTCATCTTTTACATTAAATATATTGTTTCTTCTCCATTATCACCTGTACCGCTTGTTCATTATTGTAGCTGGTACATGCCTGTAAGCTTGTCTCCGAAAACCAGGTATGCATTGTTTTTAAAAGAGGTGAAGTCGACCGCGGATGCATGTCCTTTGTAGGGCGTCCAATATGCATTGTCCCTATTGGCCCATACCAGTGCATAAGCCAGTTGCACCTGCTGTTTTTGCAGGATAGGTAACAGTGTTTGCGTATACCAGGCTTGCTGGGTCAGGTTTTGAAGGCCCGTTTCCGTAAGGGCAGCCAGTTTATTCTTACTGATGGCATAGTCCGATACGATCTTTAATTTATTGGAGGCCGTCATCGGGTTACCGCCTGCATTTACATCTCCATAGTTATCCGTGCCTACCAGGTCCACGTACTCGTCGCCCGGGTAGCGGGCCAGGTACTGCGATTGGGTGGAAAAGTTTTTATCGGGCGACCAGGCATATAAGAAATTACGCACTTCCAGCGAATCACGGAGATAGGTTACGGTAAAACGGTACAGGTTCTTATAATCGTCTACGGTGCAGTGCGCCTGTCCCCACCAGAACCAGTCGCCGTCAAATTCATGAAAGGGGCGGAATATAACGGGCACCAGTTTGCCATCTGCCGCAGTCAGCGATTTGGCAAAAGCGGCTATCTTTTTAAGATCGTTTTTATATACCTCATTGTGCGTACCTCCCGGCAAAATTTTGCTGACGGCTTCCACGGGTGACTGATCCCAGTAAAAACTTCCGCCGGATACGGGGTTTTGATAATGCCAGCAATAGGTGTTGATGCCGCCCCTGTTATATGCATCCACCGTAAGATCGTGCGATACTTTATTTTCATAATTAAACCAGGCACCTGTGGCATTGCCGGCGATAAAATTAAAGTCCCATCCATACACCGCAGGAAAAGCACCGGTCACTTCTTTCACGTCCGACTTCTCCGGCTGGTAGGCCCTGCCTTCTTCATTGGCCCAGCCCACGCCTCTTTTGGTAGCGTCCTGGTGACCAAAGAGTATTTTTGTTTTAGAAAGTTTTTTGAGTTGGTAAAACAATGCCGCCGTTTGCTCGGTAGCTTTTTTATCGGCGAGCCAGGAACGGGCGGTGGCGAGGTCGGGAGCCGATTCAGGAACAGGGGTTACCGGAGTGGTGTCGTCGCCAGATGAAGAACCCTTTTTACACGCTGCGGCACAGATTAAGACCAATGCCGTAAGCGTTATCAACTGCCTTTTCATACTATCAATATTGCTCATATCTGTATTTTAATATTTATATGATTTTGGGGGCCCTTAACATTATAAAAACACCTGATTAACCTGCCTTCAGCCGGACAACCAGGTGTTATATTTAGCTGGAACCAATTTATTTGATTAACAATACATCATCCAGGTAAAAGGTTTCATCCTGCACTTCCGGTCCCTGTATCCTCCATCCGATCTGACTAAAAGTAGCGCCAGTAGTCCAAAGGCCTGCTTTTTCTACCGGAATCTTAAAATATGTCCAAACATTTGCCGGAACGTCAATCTTACTGTCTTCGTTAAAAGATGCGAAACCGCCTGTACTCGAGGTGGTGGATATCCATAAGGGAAGATTTCTGGATGCTCCTTTAATATAAAATGAAATATATCTATAACTACCTTTTTCAATATTGGTATAGCCAAACCCCATCTGATGCCAATTGCCTGCGGCATACACTTTGCCATAAGATTTGCTTCCAGTTTTAAATTCCGTTGAACTTATAAAACCGGCATTCCCCCATGATGCATCCTGGTAACCGGCTGCATAATCTTCTGCAAATAGCTTAAAAGCTTTTTCATAATTTACAAATTCCTCTGTAGTTGTAGTTACACCTGCTTCATTGGTAATATCGAGTTTGGATACGTTTAGTTCTGTGGAAGGAAACTTTACTACAACGGAAGTGGCGGTTTTGGAAACGACCTGAAGTTCGGTAGTGGAACCTGCAAATGTTACTTTGCTTATATCTGCCATATTCTTACCGGTGATGGTAATATTGGTACCTGTACTGAAATTATAGTCGGATACCCCGGTAACAGTAACAAACCCTAATACATTAAAAGGAACGCTGAATTCAACACCGGAGCTATTTTTAAAAAGCAGATTCTGCTCGCCGGGTACGGCATCCGTAGGTACCCGTATCACAAGTGATGTTGCTGTATTGAAATTGGAATTGAACGATACAGGTACACTATCTTTCTGCAGGTAGATACTGGTAACCCCGCCAATTCCGGAGCCGGTTATTATCAATACTTCGTTACTGGCAGCTTTTCCCGGATCGATCTTATCTACTTTTGGATTAGAAGAAGCCTCACTTGGTTCATTATCATTTTTCTTTTCGCAGGAAGATAAAATGGATATGCCGGCAATCGTGATTATCAGCATCCGGATATTAAAATACTTTTTCATTTCAAATTATTTTTATGATGATAAAAGCGGTATAGATTCTCTTTAATAAGAGTCTCTGCTTTTTCCGTTATTTATAATAAGGTACAGGGGGTTGCAGGAGTTTAGGATCAGATACTGTTTCTCCTTGCGGTACCGGTAAAAAAAGCTGGCTTTCTGCATTAAGGCGCACTTTCATCGTATTAATGCCCCCATCGCCATAGGAGCCTCTTTCCTGCGCTTCCACCATCTGTTTGGCTTTTGCAAAACCCTGTCTTTGTATATCGAACCAGTAGTCTCCCTCGTAAGCAAACTCTGCCCTTCGTTCTTTCAGGATAATATCTTTTGTAATACTGGCAACTGGTATATTATTAAAATTGCCCTGGCGGTTATGCACTTTATTAAATGCTGCCAGTGCAGCTCCGTCACTGGTAGATGCGGCATCGCCCAATACAGCTTCTGCATATATCAACAGCACATCTGCATAGCGCAGCAAATAGGTACACATACTGGAGGATCCATTGTCACTTAGTGCTTCTCCGCTTGCTTTAGGTCCTACCACATACTTCAGTGAGTTAGCCCTGGAACCATTACGCAACTTAGTTGTAGTTTCATAATCGGTGCCTGATGTGTCGTATGTAAAACCGTTGGGGAAATTGCTATTTTTCCATTCTGCCTTAAAAAAACCATGCTCCATATTAGACCACTGCCTTCTTTTATCATTAGGGGCGTAGGAATTCAGCATATCGATCGTCGGGTAAACGGATGAATAGCCTGTATTAAAATCAGGCTTCATTAATGGGCCGGGTGTAGCGTATACATTTACTGCGTTAGCAAAACCATAGCCCCCCGAAGCAATCCATTGAATAGCGAATAAGGATTCAATATTGTTATTGGCCTTTGTGCTCGTGAACATTTCTTCATAGTTAGGGTAAAGGTCATATTTTCCGGAAGCCATTACGGCACTGGCTGCTATTTTTGCATTTTCATAATCTTTCATGTACAAATTGAGTTTGGCCATCATTCCCAGTGCTGAATATTTAGTTACTCTTCCAGGCGCATAAGGATTTTCGGGAAGGTTCTCTGAAGCATAGCGCAGCTCTTCAAGTGCAAATTTCATTACATCTTTTTGTATGTAGCGCGGCACTTCAAAATCGCCCGATGTAGCAGATGCCACCGGGTCTTCTACAATGGGAACGTCTTTAAAGATGCGGGATATAAAAAAATAGGCAGCTCCGCGCATAAAGCGGCATTCTGCTATCGCCGGATCCATATAAGAGGCGTTTCCAGCATTCCGCTTTTTTTCCAGTATACGGTATAGTATGGTGGCATTACCAGCCACTTTATATAAAGAGGTCCAGGTACTTGCAACGAGTGCATCTGTACTCAGAACAGAGAAATTATTAAAACTGCCGCCATCATAGTTAGGGCCTGTTTCTGTAATCATATTGCCACTTAATGCCTCCCCTATAGAATGGAAAGCTTTATCGGAATAATCGTACCATACTGAATTATATAAATACCCTGTACCGGTCTGCACTTCTTTGGCAGTTGTGTAGTAAGTGTCCTCTGTAGGTACATTAGGCGAAGGGCGGTTAAGGAAATCCTTTTTGCACGCAGCGAATAACACCGTACAAAATGACAGACACATTATAATATTATGCTTTTTCATAACTTTCTTGATTTTTTTTAGAACTGAATGTTTGCACCTATTGTGAAAGCTCGCGGAGTAGGGTAGTGGCCATTATCCACATTTTGTGTAAGCACGCTTTTATTGTAAGAACCTATTTCCGGATCGTATCCCGAGTAGTCGGTAAAGGTGTATACATTCTGAGCCGACACATAAAGTCTTGCTGAAGCCATTTTCACCGTCTTTATCCACCTGGCAGGCAGGTTATAGCCCAGGGAAATATTCTGTATCCTGAGATAAGACCCATCTTCCACATACCGGTCAGAATTCCTGGTATTATTAGCATGGTAATTATATGCGAACCGTGGAATGGTAGCATCGGTATTTGTTGGAGTATACCTGTCCAAAACGGCGGTAGACTGGTTTAAGAATGGCCCACTGAGCGATTCCGTGTATTTACGGGTCCAATTGTAGATTTTGCCGCCCTGAACTCCCTGAAGAAAAAAGGAAAAATCAAAATCCTTATATTGAAATGAATTGGTTAGCCCATACGTAAAATCGGGATTGGGGTTTCCTATGGCTGCTACATCCTCACTTCCTATTATCCCATCTGGCTTTCCGTCAACTCCGCTTATGTCTTTATAACGAATATCCCCGATCCATAATTTATTGGGTGCTACTTCTATTCCCCAGTTGGTTCCATTATTTAACTCAGCTTCCGTGCGAAATAAGCCATCCGTTACATAGCCGTAAAACTGGCCTACGGGCCCTCCTTCCTGCGTAAGGTTAACAATGGAAGCTGCAGTAAAATCCTGCTGAGCACCTTTTAGGCTAACACCTTTCGCATTCAGCTTTACCAGCAGATTTTTATACCTGCTGAAGATCAGGTTCGTTTTCCAGGTAAAATCTTTACTTCTCACATTGTAAGATGTAATCGCCAGGTCGATTCCTTTGTTATTCATTTCACCACCGTTAACGGTCGGAGGTTCTATATCTTTATAAGCATTGGACGGTGGATTAGGGTCGAAGCCGAAAAACACCGGTGTTACCACCGCAAGGATCATATCGGTTGTTTTTTTGTTATATACATCCACCGATAATTCTATTCTTTTATTAAGTATCGTAAGATCGATACCGGCGTTCTGCGTAATTACAGACTCCCAGCTCAACTCCGAATTCGGTGCATTAGCCGGAATACCCCCTGCTCCAAAAGGGGCGATAGCGAAAAGCCGGATGTTTGCAGTATATGCATTTTGCACCGGCGAATTTTGGTTACCTACTGAGCCAACCCCTCCGCGTACTTTTAAATAATTTAAAAATTTCCAGTCTTTTGCAAATGCCTCACTGGTTACTGTCCATGCCCCGGAGACTGCGGAGAAATAACCAATTCTTTTGTCTGGTCCAAAGCTGGATGCACCATCCCTTCTTACAGACCCACTAATTGAATAACGATTGTCATAAGAGTAAGTGGCTCTTCCAAAATACGATTCCATACTCCACTCGCCTTTGCTGCCACCCGTACCGGCAGGGAAAAGTACTCCGGCGTTAATTGACTGCAGGTTTTGACTAAGTTCTGTAACGGTTGTAAATTGGTTATCGTAATAAGAATATTGCGACTCGTGCCCCACTACTGCGTTGATATAATGTTTGCCATAAGAATTATTAAAAGTCAGGTAATTTCTTAGAGCCCAGTAGTAATTATTGCTTTTATCTTGCCTAAGCTTAGAAGGCGCCAGAATTGTTTGCCCGGTAGTGCTATTTTCTATTTTGGGTTGAAAAGCACTGTTCTGGGAAAGTTGAAAATCATAATTTACTTCATTTCTCAAACTTAAATATTTGGTAAACATAAGATCTGCATACAGATTACCAAAAGCTTTATTCTGAATAGCTCTTACATTTCTTAATTGAGCAAGAGCAATAGGATTATTGGCGTTTCCAAAACTATTGCTACCGAGAGAACTGGTAGTAATAAATTCGCCGTTGGCGTCTTTTATCGGAGTGGCCGGACTATTATATAGCACAATAGCGGTAGGCGTTTCCACACCATCAGTTAAAGTAATACGTTGATTGCTTCTGGAAAGATTAGCACTTATGCCGGCTTTCAGCCAGCTCTTTACCTGGTGATCCAGGCCAAAACGGGATGAAAAGCGTTCGAAGTCGGATCCTATAATAGTACCATCCTGGTCGAAATAATTAAGAGAAAAATAGTAATTCGTTTTTTCCTGTCCGCCGGAAAAAGAAAGCTGGTGATTCTTGATCCTGCCCTGTTGAAACAGCGCATCCTGCCAGTTGGTACCTGCTCCCAGTATAGAAGGATCTTTAAACTCGGGAACCACATTAATAGTAGCACCCGGTGTGTTTGTTGCTATCTCCTGTGCTATAGAATTATAGTATTCGGCATACTGGCTAAGGTTCAGGATATCGAGCTTTTTCGGTACCGCCTGCCAGCCATAATAAGTATCGTAGCTGATCTTGCCTTCACCGGCCTTGCCTTTTTTGGTGGTGATCAGTATTACGCCATTGGCACCCAAAGAACCATAAATCGCTTGGGCGGAAGCATCTTTCAGAAAATCCACCGACTCGATATCGTTCGGATTTAAGGTAGCCAGTATGCTTTGCTGCGACTGACCTGCTTTGCCGCCCAACTGATCCTGCGGAACGCTGGTGGTATTGGTAAGAATGGGTATACCGTCCACCACGTATAAAGGCTCGGTGCCGTTTACGGAGGTGATACCGCGTATCCTTACGGAAACGCCGCCACCCGGCTGGCCGCCGTTGCTGGAAACGCTTACTCCCGCTACCTTACCCTGGATAGCCTGGTCGAGACCAGCTACCGGCAGGTTTTTGATATCCGCTCCGGAAATGGAAGAAATAGAGGAAGTAACAGCCGCCCTGCGTTGCGATCCGTAACCTATTACTACCACTTCATTAAGGCGGGAATCGGTCGATTTTAATGTTACTGCAATCACATTGCTTCCCTGGAGCGGAACGTCTATGGAACTTAAACCTACATAAGAAACGGTAAGTGACTGTACGTTGGAAGCGACGGCTAATTTAAAACCACCGTTGGCATCCGATACCACATTTTTCTTTCCTCCTTTTTCGGAGATGGTCGCATTAGCCAGCGGAATTCCCGATTCGTCCTTCACTACGCCTGTAATGATCCGTTCCTGTGCAAAAGCGTTCTGGGAAAAAGTGGCTGCAAATAGAATCAAGGTGATGAGCCTGTAGAAAATTGTTTTTCTCATATAGCAAATTTCGTTTCATCAAAAGTATATACATTTCGATCACGATTATGATGATATTTTATCTTTTATTTATATTATTTATGATAAAAGAGTACCTGTATTCCATTTTTCAACTTGTGCACGCACATAAATCAGGCTAATACGCATGAGTAACAATAAATATAATTATGATACTTTATTAACCTAATGCTTACATTTATGCTATAATTCCGATAGAATGAAGAAGAATATATTAAAGGAGATCACCCCTCTCACGCCCAACGATTGCTTTACCATTTTTTCCCGGAATAAAAAAGCATTCGACTTTCCCCTGCACTATCACGAAGAATTCGAGATTAATTTTATACAAAATGCCCGGGGAGCGCAGCGGATGATAGGCGATCATATCGAAGAAATAGACGACCTGGAGCTGGTGCTGGCAGGCCCCAACCTGCAGCACGGCTGGTTTACGCATAAATGTAAAACCAACGATATTAAAGAAATCACTTTACAGTTTCACCGCGAACTGTTCGATGAAAAGTTTCTCCAGCGCAATCAGATGAGCCTTATACGGACTATGTTCGAACGTTCGCTGCGGGGTATTCTCTTTTCGCGCGAAACGGCTCAATCGCTGATGCCGCGTTTAAAGGAACTGCCCCAGAAGCACGGGTTCGAGTCGGTGCTGGAACTGCTTTCTATACTGCACGACCTGTCCACTTCCCGGAACATGATCACGTTATCGGATGTTTCTTTTAGTGGGAGCAATGAGAAGTTTTCCTATAACAGCCGGCGCGTGGAGAAAGTGATGGAATACCTAAATAATAATTTCGACAAGAGCCTTACGCTGGGCGAAGCGGCCAAGGTAGCCGCGATGTCCGAAGTGGCTTTTAGCCGGTTCTTTAAGCTACGCACCGGGCAAACATTTATAGACACGCTTAATGAAATAAGGCTGGGCCATGCTTCCCGGATGCTCATCGATACTACGCACAGCGTTACGGAAGTGGCTTTTAAATGCGGGTTTAATAATATCTCCAACTTTAACCGGATCTTTAAAAAGAAAAAAGATTATACCCCTAAGGAGTTCCGGCTGGCGTACAATTCTTCGGGTGTACGAACTTTTATATGATAGGGATACCCATCAAGCATAAACCCGTTTAATGGTCACATATCCTTACAGGCAGGCGCCTTTAACCGGGTGATGTAATAAATAAAAAAGGCGGTAACAGGAACATTTAACCGTTCGTGTTACCGCCAGCTTTTTTAGCCATTTTACCCTTCGTCTCTCCTTCGCCTCTCATTCGTCTGTCGTTCGAAGGGCATTTTGGACGAAGAAATCCTTGCAGATGTCAGCGCATCCGCCTTATAGTTCTTTAATCATTATGTTGCGGTACCAGACCGCGTTATTATGATCCTGTAAAGCAATCTTTCCTTTCTTATATATACCGAAGCCGGGCATGTTCTTGAACTTGCTGCCGGCCACCATGGCTTTCCACTGGTCGTCGAACATGGTCGTGTTTACAACGGTAACCCCATTCAGTAGCAGGTTAAGCTTTCCTTTGTTTAAAACAATCTCTGCCTGGTTCCATTCGCCTACCGGCTTTACGGTTTCTTTGGAAGAGGAGATCAGGTCGTACAAGTCACCTGCGCGGTGTTTGATGATTTTGGCATCACCGTGACGTTCGTTATCCAGCACCTGCATTTCGGGGCCGGTGTTATAGCTGTTCGGGTATTTTTGTTTATCCTCGAATACATTGAAGATAATCCCGCTGTTACTTCCTTCCGCTACTTTCCATTCCAGCTTCAGGTGGTAGTTTTCATATTCTTTGTCTGTCACCAGGTCGCCTCTGCCTTCCTTATCGGCCTTGCTTACATCCAGGTAAAGTGCCTTATCCTGTATCACCCATGCGGAACCTGCTTTGTCTTTACCGTAGGTATGCCATCCGCTGGTGGTTTCGCCGTCGAATAATTTTACCCAACCCTTTTTGGTGCTGGCGATGGTCGACTGGCTTTCGTTGTGTACCGGTGCAGTATGGGAAAGGGGCATAAAAAGGGCGGCACCCACTGCAAACGTAATAAGAAATGATGTGGTCATAACTGTTTTTTAATGATTAAATCGGAAGCGTCGCCGGTATTCATATAGCTGATATGGCTGCTTGCTTATTTGGCCGATAAATATAAATCATATCCTCCAATAAGTAAATCAAATCAGGTAAATTGCCATAAATTTATGATAAGGGCAACCACGAAGGGGATATTTTTAACGGCGAAATGGGAGAAACTGGCCATGGCCAATTACGCAGTGGATGCATCTTTATTGTTACCCTACCTTCCGTATAAAACGGAAATCGATCGTTGGAACGGCACCTGTTATGTTAGCCTGGTGGGTTTTATCTTTTCCAATACGCGGCTCCGGGGTTTCCGCGTTCCTTACCATACCCGTTTTGAAGAAGTGAACCTAC
>JANNOM010000045.1:0-65095 GCA_031399065.1 Chitinophagaceae bacterium | reverse complement strand
TCAATATCATGTATATACCCAACCTGGCGGAGCTGTCGATATTTATAGGGGCCATGGTGGGCGCATGTGTCGGGTTCTTATGGTACAACTCCTATCCCGCACAAGTATTCATGGGCGATACCGGCAGCCTGATGCTCGGGGGAGTGATCGCCGCCTTATCGTTCATAGTGCGAAAAGAATTGCTGATACCTATTTTTTGCGGTGTGTTCCTGGTGGAGCTGTTAAGCGTGGTGATACAGGTAAGTTATTTTAAATATACCAAGCGGAAATACGGTGAAGGTAGGCGGGTATTTTTAATGAGCCCGCTGCACCACCATTACCAGAAGAAGGGATACCATGAAAGCAAGATTGCCGTGCGTTTCTGGATCATCACTATACTCTGCGTGGTATTCACGATAGTAACCCTTAAAATCCGCTAAACCATAATAAGCAGTGAGTATGAAGAAAGGCAGGCTGGTGATATTGGGCGCAGGGGAAAGCGGGGTAGGGGCCGCCATCCTGGGAACGCTGAGAGAATATGAAGTGTTCGTATCTGACGGTAGTAATATTAAGGATCAATACAAAAAAGAATTGAATACGTACGGAATAGAATGGGAAGAGAGCCAGCATACGGAAGAACGGGTACTGGCGGCAGATGAAGTGATGAAAAGTCCGGGCATACCGGAAAAAAATGAGCTGGTAAAAAAGATAAGGGCTGCAGGCATACCGGTGATCAGCGAGATAGAACTGGCGTACCGCTATAAGGGAAACAGCAAAGTGGCAGGCATCACGGGCAGTAACGGGAAAACCACCACCACCACCCTGCTGTATCATATTTGTAAACACGGTGGACTGGATGCGGCACTGGTGGGTAATGTAGGGTTCTCGTTCGCGCGGCAGGTGGCTTTGGATCCAAAGGCATTGTATGTTACGGAGATCAGCAGTTTCCAGTTGGACGATATACAAACATTCAGACCGGATATAGCGATACTTACCAATATTACGGAAGACCATCTGGACAGGTATGATTATATTTTTCAGAAATACATCGACAGTAAGTTTCGCATCGTGATGAACCAGACGGAAGCAGATGATTTTATTTATAGCAAAGACGATACAGTAACGATGGAGAGTATTAACAGGCACCATATCAATTCTAACCTATTACCAACTACTATGCGAGAAGAACTACAAAAAGGGGCTTATATTAAAGAGGGCAAAATGGTGCTGAAGACGGAGAGCGAAAACATCTCCATGAGTATTTATGATTTTGCACTGAAGGGAAAGCATAATCAATATAATACTATGGCAGCAGGAATAGCGGCTTCTAGGCTGGGACTACGGAAAGACAAGATCCGGGAAGCATTGGAATCGTTCGAGTCGCTGGAGCACCGGTTCGAGTTCGTGGCTACAGTGAGAGGGGTAGACTTTATCAACGATAGCAAGGCCACGAACGTAAACTCTACCTGGTTTGCCCTGGAAAGCATGAATAAACCCACCATATTGATACTGGGGGGTGTTGATAAAGGAAATGACTATTCCGAATTGTACGACCTGATAAAAGAAAAAGTAAAAGCGATTGTATGCATGGGTGTCGACAACCGGAAAATACATGAAGCGTTCGGTAACCATGTGCAACTGATCGTGAATACCGGAAGTGCGAAAGAAGCCGTGCACGCGGCATTTCATTTTGCGGAAAAAGGAGATGCGGTACTGTTAAGTCCCGCCTGTGCAAGCTTCGACCTGTTTAAGAATTACGAGGACAGGGGTAACCAGTTTAAGGAAGCCGTAAAAGAATTATGAGTTAAAATAAACTATGGATCAACTCTTAAATAGAACAAAGGGCGATAAAGTGATCTGGGCCATCGTAGTGCTGCTTGCCATGGCATCGCTGCTGGTGGTATACAGTTCTACGGGCTCGCTGGCTTACAAGATGAGCAAAAGCACGGAGTCTTATCTTTTTAAGCAGGTGGCTTTTATTGCACTGGGCATGGCTGTGATCTATTTTGCCCATAGGGTTAATTATACATTATATTCAAGAGTGGCACTGATCCTTTTCCTGGTAGCCATCCCCTTACTTGTATATACATTGTTTTTCGGGGTGCGGCTCAATGAGGGGAGCAGGTGGATCAGGCTGCCGATCATCCGGCTTACCTTTCAAACCTCCGACCTGGCTAAGCTAGCCTTGTTCATGTACCTGAGCCGGCTCTTAAGCAAGCGGCAGGATGTGATCAAGGATTTTAAAAAAGGATTTCTGCCGGTAATCATTCCAATAGGCATCGTATGCGTACTGATCGCCCCGGCCAACCTGTCCACCGCCTTGCTGACAGGGGCTACCAGTATGCTGCTGCTGTTTATTGGCCGGGTGCATATCAAACACCTGTTGCTGGTAACAGGCATAGCACTGATACCCGTATTGATGCTGGTGACGGCAGCCATGTTGCAGCACCGGTCGGGAGAAGAAGCACCGGCAAAAGCCGCTTCCGGTTCAAAATTGTTTGCCCGGGCAGCTACCTGGGTGAACCGTGTGGAGAGTTTTATGTATGGGGGTAAAAATGCGGATGATGAGGACAATTACCAGATCAACCAGGCCAAGATAGCGATCGCCAAAGGAGGCATCATGGGCCTTGGGCCGGGTAACAGCGAGCAGCGTAATTTTCTGCCGCATCCGTATTCGGATTTTATATATGCCATCATCATAGAGGAATACGGACTACTCGGAGGTGCTTTCATATTGTTCATATACCTGGTGTTCCTTTTCCGGAGCATCCGTATTTTCCGGAAATGCCCTTATGCTTTCGGGGCCTTCCTGGCGTTGGGACTGAGCTTTACGCTGGTAATTCAGGCACTGGCAAATATGGCGGTCAACGTCAATCTTTTTCCCGTAACAGGGGTCACCCTTCCGCTGGTAAGCATGGGCGGAAGTTCGTTTTTATTTACCTGTCTCGCCATAGGAATCATATTAAGTGTAGCCCGGAACGTGGATCAGCTGGAAGGGGATAAACCCGCTATTGTAAACCATGAAGAATAAAAAGATCATCATAGCAGGCGGCGGTACGGGCGGGCATATTTTCCCCGCCATTGCCATAGCCAATGCGCTCAAAAGGGCGGAGCCTTCTACGGAGATCCTGTTCGTAGGGGCAAGGGATAAAATGGAAATGGAAAAAGTGCCGCAGGCAGGTTATAGGATAGAAGGATTGGATATAGCAGGATTCAACAGGAGCTCTTTGATAAAAAACATCGGTTTACCGCTGAAGCTCATACGAAGTTTTTTGCAGGTAAGAAAGATCCTCATCGATTTTAAACCCGATGCCGTAATAGGTGTGGGAGGCTATTCCAGTTTCCCGGTACTTCGGTCCGCGCAGCAGCGGGGCATCCCGACCTTTATCCATGAATCGAACTCCTTTGCCGGCAAAACGAATATACTGCTTGGTAAAAAAGCACAAAAAATATTTACGGCAACGGACGGTATGGAGTCGTTCTTTCCGCCGGAAAAAATATTGGTTACCGGTAACCCCGTAAGATCCGCCATCAGCGGGGCGAAGATAGGCCGCGAGGAAGCGGTCCGGTTTTTCGGTCTGGACCCGGCAAAGCAAACCGTACTGTCCGTGGGCGGCAGCCTGGGGGCTCAGAGTATCAACGAAGCCGTGGATGCCGGCATAAAGCTGCTGCTATCTAACGGACTGCAACTAATCTGGCAAACGGGAAAACCGTACGCTGCCCGGGCGGCAGAACGTGCAGTGGAAAGCAAAGAGGTATGGGTAAACGCCTTCATCAACCAGATGGAATATGCTTATGCCGCAGCCGACCTGGTGATATCCAGGGCAGGAGCCATGGCCATTTCCGAGCTATGTGTAATGGAAAAGCCCGTAGTGTTCGTTCCCTTTCCTTTTGCCGCGGAAGACCATCAAACCATGAATGCCCGGAACCTGGAAAGTAAAAATGCAGGACTGATGGTGAAAGACAGCGAAGCCAGGGAAAAACTGATCAGTACACTGATAAGGCTTTCAAAAGATCAGTCGAAACAGGAAGAACTGAAAAAAAATATAGCCAGGCTGGCTGTAAGGGACGCGGACGAAATAATTGCAGGTATCGTATTAAAAGAAATAAATGAATAGCATAACGAAGTGATATTATTAAGCGACATACAAAAGGTTTATTTTATCGGCATAGGCGGTATCGGCATGAGTGCCCTCGCACGTTATTTTCATGCACGCGGGGCGAGCGTAAGCGGGTACGATAAAACCAGTACCGCGCTTACGAAAGAACTGGAAGCCTCGGGTATCGCCATCCATTATGAAGATAATATAAGCCTCGCACCGCAGGAAACCGACCTGGTAGTTTACACTCCGGCCGTGCCCTCCCATCATGGCGAGCTTGATTTCTATCGCAGCAATGGTTTCCCGGTACTCAAGCGCAGCGAAGTGCTGCAGATCATCAGCGAGGGTTCCTTCAATATCTGCGTGGCAGGTACACATGGTAAAACGACCATCACTACCATGATAGCACACCTGCTGCGGCATAGCGGTTATGGTTGCAATGCTTTTCTGGGAGGTATATCCGGTAACTATCTGACAAATTTCTGGAGCAGCGAACGGAACGTATGCGTAATAGAAGCCGATGAGTACGATCGTAGTTTTTTACGCTTAAGTCCCGACATATCGGTGATCAGTTCAATGGACCCCGACCACCTCGATATTTACGGCACGGAAGAAGCGTTGCAGGAGGCGTTTGTAGCATTCAGTAGTCGGCTGAAGCCAGGGGGACTGCTCATTAACAAGTTCGGGTTAAAAAAAGGTAATGCCCTGAAAGCAGAAAAGCATCTTACCTATAGCCTGCAGAACGAAAGTGCCGGTGCATACGCCACTAATATAAAAATGAACGACGGGACTTATGTGTTCGATGCGGTGGTAAAAGATGAAGTGCTGAATAACATAACGCTTCCGATGGGGGGTATGCACAACGTAGAAAATGCGATGGCCGCTATTGCGGTAGCCTATAGCCTGGGTATAGAACCGGAAAAGATACGGGCCGCGGTAAAAGACTTTAAAGGAGTAAAACGAAGGTTTGAATATATCGTGAAAACAGATAAGATCGTATTTATAGACGACTACGCCCACCATCCGGAAGAATTAAGCGCACTGATAACCGGTGCCAAAACACTGTTCAGGGGAAGAAAGTGCACGATTATTTTTCAGCCGCATCTTTTCAGCCGCACCAAAGATTTTGCCGAAGGCTTTGCACGAAGTCTCGACCTGGCGGATGCCATTGTGTTGTTGCCGATTTATCCTGCCAGGGAATTACCCCTGCCGGGAGTAACGAGTGAACTGGTAATGGGTAAAATGAACAACGAAGATAAAAGGATACTGGCGAAAGAAGAAGTGCCGGCCTATATAAATAAGGTTTTTTTACCGGGCATACACCCTGAGTTTGGCGAAGTTATTATTACCGCAGGAGCCGGGGATATAGATACACTGGTAACACCCATTAAAAACGCATTGAGCAATTAAGATGAATATAAAGCAACATATCAGGAAGATCGGCATGATGGCGCTATGGATAGCGCTGGCTTCCGGCTTGCTGGTATTGCTGGCTGCCGCTATCAAAAAGAAGGACAGCAAAAGCTGCAGGGGTGTGGAAATAGATATTGCAGGCGTAAAGGGCGACTATTGTTTCCTGGATAAAAAAGACGTGCTCGGCCTGCTGGGTGCCGATGGAGAGGGGCAGCTGTCCGGGAGAAATGTATCGACTTTCAACCTGCGGCAACTCGAAATGTCGCTGGAAAAAAATGTATGGGTAAAAGATGCCGAGCTGTTCTTCGACAATAACCTGGTACTGCATATCGCTATCGAAGAAAGGGCACCCATAGCCCGGGTTTTTACCGTGGCGGGCAATTCATTTTATATCGATAGCAGTGGAAAAAAACTGCCATTGAGTGATAGAATGAAAGTAAGACTGCCGGTATTCACCAACTATACTGCTGAAAGCACCAGCGGCATAGGTAAAAAAGGAACGAAGCTGGTGAATGACATGAGGAAGCTGGCATATTATATCCTGAACGATCCGTTCTGGAATGCCCAGGTAGCCCAGATAGACATCGTGGGGGATGGCAATTTTGAACTGGTGCCCATGCTCGGGAACCATATCATAGAATTTGGCAATGGCGATAACTGCGGGGAAAAATTCAGGCGGCTGTTTATATTCTATAAAGAGGTGCTGGGTAAAACGGGGTTCGATAAATACAGTCGTGTAGATGTGCGGTACGACAAACAGGTGGTAGGCACCAGGCGGGGAAGCATTAGCAGGGTAGACTCCATGCAGGCGATCAGGAATATTGAAAAACTGATGATGGCTGCCATGGTACCCAAACCGGATACCAATCAACTTAATAATAATTAAACACTTTAATCAGCAAATATGAACAACGAACAACCCATAATTGTAGGACTGGACATCGGCACCACCAAGATAGCGGCGATAGCCGGCCGCAAAAATGAATTCGGTAAACTGGAGATCCTTGGCTTCGGCCGGTCGAATTCAAACGGGGTAAAGCACGGGCAGGTGCTTAATATCGATGAGACCATCAAGGCCATACGCCTGGCGCTTGATAACTGCTTTGCGTCTAACCCTAACCTCGATATCAGTGAAGTATATGTAGGCATCGCGGGGCATCATATCAAGAGCTTACAAACCCGTGGGGACATTGTACGGCACGATACCCATGAGGAGATTACCCAGCAGGAAATAGACCAGTTGATATCCGACCAGTACAAGACCTATATACCTGCCGGTGACCAGATCATCGATGTAATTCCGCAAGAGTTCACAGTAGATAATTTTCAGAACATTCCCAACCCGATCGGATATGGCGGTGTGAAGGTGGGAGCCAATTTCCATATCATCACCGGCGATAAAAATGCCATCCGCAATATCAACCGCGCGGTGGAGAAAAGCGGACTGGTTACCAAAGACCTTGTACTGCAACCACTGGCGTCCGCCGCCGCCGTAATGGGATCCGAAGATATGGAAGCAGGAGTGGCCATCGTGGATATAGGCGGCGGCACTACCGACCTGGCCGTTTTTTATGAAGGCATACTAAAGCATACGGCCGTTATACCTTTTGGGGGAGAAAACATTACCAACGATATCAAGGGAGGACTGGGAGTGCTGAAAACCCAGGCGGAGCAGATGAAGGTGCAGTTTGGTTCCGCCCTTACCAACGAGGCAAATGCGAATGCATTTATAACCATACCCGGATTGCGCGGCATGCCTGCCAAAGAGATCAGCGTACGCAACCTGGCACACATTATACATGCCCGCATGAACGAGATCATGGATTTTGTGAACTATCACCTCAAACAGGTAGGGCTGGATAACCGCATGCTGAATGGCGGGATCGTATTGACCGGCGGCGGCTCTCAGTTAAAACACCTGATACAGCTTACGGAGTATACCACCGGGCTGAACGCCCGTATCGGCTACCCGAACGAGCACCTTGCTGCGGGCCATATCGAGGAGCTGGCTAAACCCATGTACTCCACCTGCCTGGGCCTTATATTGAAAGGCTACAGCGATTACGAACACCAGCGCAAGGATTTTGAAAAAGACTTCAAAAAAGTAGAAGTGCCGGAGGTATTGAAACACCTGGAAGAACCTGCGGAAACCCTGTACGTTGATACTTCCGTAAGCCCGGAAAAAATGGTAAACCGCAAAGGTCTTAAAGACTTCTGGGGTAAGTTTAAAGATGGCATCATCGACCTTTTTAAAGAAGAAGACGACCGCCATTTGTAATAATAAAAAATTAAGCACTATGATACATTTTGATCTTCCGAAAGAAAAGTCCTCCATCATTAAAGTGATAGGGATCGGTGGCGGTGGAAGCAATGCCGTGAACCACATGTACAGTCAGAACATTGAAGGCGTCAACTTCATCATCTGCAATACGGATGCACAGGCTATTGCACTGAGTAATGTGCCCAACAAGATCCAGTTGGGTCCGCATCTTACGCAGGGGCTGGGCGCAGGTGCCAACCCTTCCATAGGAAAGCAGGCGACGGAGGAAAGCCTGGAAGAAATAAAACGCATCCTGGAAGTGAACACCAAAATGGCATTTATTACTGCCGGCATGGGCGGCGGTACGGGCACCGGGGGAGCGCCTATTATTTCCAAGATCTGTAAAGACCTGGGCATACTTACGGTGGGCATCGTTACCACTCCCTTCGCCTACGAAGGTAAAAAGCGCCAGTTACAGGCCGAACAGGGAATCAGCATCCTGAAAGAGTACGTGGATACCTTGTTGGTGATCAGTAACGATAAACTGCGCCACCAGTTCGGCAACCTCAAAATGAAAGAGGCTTTTGCCAAAGCGGATAATGTGCTGGCTACCGCCGCGAAATGTATTACGGACGTAATCAATACTACCGGCCAGATCAACGTGGATTTTGCGGACGTATGTACTGTGATGAGAAACGGTGGCGTGGCCATACTGGGCAGCGCATCGGTAGAAGGGGAGAGCAGGGCGCAGATGGCGATCGAAGAAGCGCTTAATTCTCCTTTACTGAACGATAATGATATCAGCGGTGCCAAATGGATACTGATCAATATCAACTCTGCCGAAGGCGAACACGAGTTTACTATGGATGAGGTGGAAATTATTCAGAACTATCTGCTGAGTCGTGCAGGGGATGATACGGATGTAATATTAGGACTGGGATATGATAATACACTGGATAAGAAAATTGGCATTACCCTGATAGCCACCGGCTTTGAGTACAAGGATCCCTTTAACAAAAAAAGCGAACATAAACCGGAGCCTAAAAAGGACGAGAAAGTGATACTTACGCTCCAGGTAAAACCAGAAGAGCCAACAATAAAGCCCAGCAGCCAGTACATGCTGCCACTGGATGAAGTGCCCATGGAAGAAAAAGAAGAGTTCAATATTATCATGAACGACGAACCCGCTATGAGGGAAGAACTTCAGCCTACTTTAGTAGTACCGGACGAGGTAAACCAAGTGCCCCCCATTGTGTTTTTTACGTATGAGGAAGATGGTAAAAATACTGTGGACAAAAAAGAAATTACGGAGAAATTAGAGTTGGTATATTCGCAACCAACCCTGAATACGGTACAATCTATATCCTCATTTCCAGAAACAAAATCAGTTCAAAATAATTCTCCTGCGTCTGCAGCGTCGGGAGGATACTTGGCCAAGCCATCCAATATTTATGCAGAGCCAAAGCTGGATTCAAACCCCGGCCATATCACTCCGTCTCCTTTGAATGAATCCGTTACCGGCGAGCCCAGTAGCATGTTGGTTCAAAAAGAAGAAGAACCTTCTTTCGACATGAAACTGGTGATCAAAGAAGACTCAAAAGCGGCGGATAAGCCGATTGCCGACCAAACTCTGCAACCTATTCAAAACATTTCTGCTATTGAGGAGCCCGCGATGCGGGACGAAATAGATGAACAGAAGCGGCGTGCATCGGAAAGAATACAGAAATTACGTAATCTGTCATTCAATATTAACGGTGCCGACACGAATAATGAGTTTGATACAGTGCCGGCTTATATCCGCCGTAATTTAGAACTTTACAACACTGTCAACAGCGTGGAAAACTTCTACAGCAATTACACGGTGAAGACAGATGAAAATAATAACAGCCAGATCAGTACTATCAATACTTTCCTGGATGGTAAAAAACCCGATTAGTTTATTACGTTAAACAGTGAGCCCTGCATTTGATAAAAGGCAGGGCTTTTTTGTATAATGGAGATCAGTAAACGTAAGCAAAACCGGTTTATAATATTAAGTAGATATTAAGTTGATATTAAGTGAATGATCCACTTACCTTGAGATTTACATCCTCTCTTATCCCTTCCATTCTTGCTTTAAGAGCCCTATTCAAACCCTTATAAGTTCAGAAAACCAACTCTCAGGGAGGAAAATCTTAACATTTATGGCAGATTATTTTAATTTTTATGCGCTGGCAAAAAGTTATTTACGGCTGATTGATGGATTTTTTAAAAATATTAACAAAATATTTGGTTGGATTAAAACTAATATCTAATTTGGCTAACCAATTACTGGTTCGCCAAAAGGTTCGCCAAAACTAGCCATATGATTTTTGTAACTGAATTAAACGATTGTGTCAATTCTCCTCCATAGTATGTCTTCTATTTTACGATCAGAAAACATTCGCTAAATTTTTTTATCAACCAAACAATTGCTATATGAAAATTGAATTCTCCTCTTGGAAGGTAGTTCTCTTTTGTTTTGTTTTTTTATCCCTCTCTTCATTATCCCGATCGCAGCAACCAGGCAGGCTCATCAAAGGCCAGGTAAACGATGCTAAGGGTGCCAGTCTTGCCGGGGCATCCGTTGCCGTTAAAGGGTCCGCTAAAGCCGTTATTACAGATGCCGAAGGCGCTTTTTCCATCACTGTTCCCGCTAATGCTAAAACGCTGGTGATAACCTTTGTAGGATTAAAAACGCAGGAAGTTTCTATCGGAAGCAAAACCAGCTTCGATATCAGTTTGCAGGAAGACCTGACAGGAGGTATGGACCAGGTAATAGTAGTTGGGTACGGAACGCAGAAAAAAGCTTCCGTTGTAGGAGCCATTTCGACCGTTAAGGGATCTGAACTAACACGTAATGGAGTTCCATCGGTTGCCAACTCCCTTACGGGCCTGGTACCCGGATTGGTAACTGTACAACAATCCGGGCTGCCGGGAGCGGACGATTCAAGAATCTTTATCCGCGGCCTGTCTTCCTTTTCGGGTAATAACCAACCACTGGTTTTAGTGGATGGAATCGAACGCGGATTAAACGATATAGACCCCAACGATATAGAGACGATCAATGTATTAAAAGACGCATCAGCTACTGCTGTTTTCGGCGTTAAGGGAGGAAATGGTGTAATTCTTATTACAACAAAGAGAGGGCAAACCGGCCGTATGGAAATATCTGCAGCATTGGATTTGACTGCCAAGAGGCCGGTAAATGCCAATATTCAGGAAAATTCTTTTAACACCCTGGCTGCCCGCGACCTGCTGTACAAAAACCGTAACAACTATGGTTTAGTGTTGGGCCCCACAATTCTGGACCATTATCGTACGCAGGATCAGCCTTATCTATATCCCGATGTTAATCTTTGGGATCTTATGATAAAAGATTTTGGTACAGATACCCGTGCTTCCGTTTCAGCGAGAGGCGGAACCAATAATGCTAAATATTTTATTTCACTGGGTTATCTGAACCAGGGAGATCTTACGAAAAATTATCAGAAAGATTACGATCCTTCATTTAAATATGACAGGTATAATTTCAGGATGAACTTCGATTTTGACTTCAGCAAGACCACGAAAGTTTCTATATCCTCTAATGGGTTTGTAGGTGTGCAGAGCCAGGGTGGATTTGATGGAAACGGCGACCAGGCCTCCATTATGAATAATATTTACTCTACGGCTCCGTATATATCACCATACATATACCCTGAATCTATTTTCGAGCAATATCCTGATCCCTACTTCCCAATGAACGGAGAAAGAATCGGTGTTAATTTGCTTACTGTCACCAGTATTCCGGGATTTATGCGTAAGAATTTTAAAGGTACTACCCGTAAGACGACACACCGGATAGGAACGGATTTCATGCTTACGCAAAAGCTGGACGCGCTGGTAAAAGGACTTTCTTTCAAAACCCTGTTTTCTTATAACAATGATGCAACCTATGTAGGCGGCGGTTACACCTACCAGGGCGAATCTTATGCACTGCGGCCATCCAATAATGCTCCGGGCTATACCTGGGAAAGATTTGTAGGGTCTGCCAATACGCCCACCTACACCCCGGTGCTTCCTCCTTTTCAATCCAATCTTACACGGAGCACTAACCCGAATCCTGCGTACAACTATGTATATAGCGGGCAGTTGGATTACAGAAATACATTTGGTAAACATAATGTAAGTGGCCTTGCCCTGGCCCAACGCCGGGTTAGCCAATCAGGTTCCGGTTTCAGGCACTTTGAAGAAAACTGGGTTGGGCGTGTTACTTACGATTATAACGGAAGATACCTTATAGAGGGTAATCTGGCTGTTTCGGGTTCGGAGCAATTCGCCCCTTCTAATCGGTTCGGCTATTTCCCCGCCATTGCCGGCGGCTGGAATATTGCCCGTGAAAAGTTCATGGAGAAATTAATCCCCAAGATAAATAATCTGAAGATCAGGTATTCGTATGGAGAATCTGGCAATGACAATACCGGCAGTTCCTATTTGTATATCTCCGATTTTTCTAACTATACCAATGTTACGCTCGGTGCTCCCGGAACTACTACTACGCTCCAAACTGTTAGGGAAGGGAGTGTTCCAAATGTAGTAGCTCAGTGGGAACGGGTGTCTACTCATAACCTGGGTATCGATGTGGGCGCATTCGACAATAAACTTACGTTTACCATGGAACTGTTTAAAGGTGACCGTACCGGTATCCTGATGAGCAGGAGATCCCTGGCTGACTGGTTTGGACAAACATTGCTGCAACTAAATATTGGTTCCGTTATCAGGCATGGCTATGAAATGGAAATTGGTTATAACGGTGCTTTGGGCAGTAAATTTAATTACTGGGTGAAAAGTAATTTCAACTTCAATGAGAACAGGGTAATTAATCGGGATGATCCGGGTCTAACACCTGAGTACCAGAGAAGTGCAGGTAAGCCTTTAAACTACCAACAATCTGCTTTGAATATTGGGTATTACCAGGATGTGGATGCGATCGCTAACTATTCATTAAGAAACACGGGGCTGATGAACGTGGGTTCGGACATGGTATTGGATTTTAACGGAGATGCCACCACCAGCAACGATGCGGTGCCTATCGGTAATACGGACAGGCCGGATTATACCCTTTAGCCTCTCTGCCGGGGGAAGCGTTAAAAGCGGCTTCGATTTCAGCTTTCTGATACAGGGTGCTACGGCAGTTACCAGAAATAAGGGAGCAAATACTAACCCTTTATGGATCAACGATCCAGGTGAATCGTATGTAATGCTGAAAAATGAAAGGGATGTATGGACTCCTAATAACCGTAATGCGGAGCATGCTGCCTGGGGAGCCTGGAACCCCGGAAGCAAAGCACTGGTAAGTGGAAAATATGCCCGGCTTAAACAAGCAGAAGTTGGATATAATTTCGCAAGCCGTCTCACAAAATTCATTGGTTTGTCTTCCGCCAGGGTTTCTTTACAGGGATCTAATCTAATTACCTGGGCACCCGGTTTTGTGTTGGGAGATCCGGAAAATGAGAATACGGTGGATAACGTGAATTTTTCTTTTTATCCTATTCCGAAAAGACTAACACTTGCTATACGGGCTAATTTCTAACACGCAAAATTAATTTATGAAAAATAATATAACAATCGGCATTCTTTTCATGAGTCTGGCTATTGGTTTCAGCTCATGTAAAAAGTATCTGGACCAGGTACCTGATTCTGTAAACTTTACAGAAGATCAGATATTTACAGATGTTGTACAAAGCCAGAAGTTTATCGACGCCTTGCTTACCAGGGGGACCTATTTTGACGATAATAACCTTTTAGGTGATCCACTTCTGGACCAGTTTTATGGAAAAAGGGTTTATGGCACCCGTGAAAAACTTTCTGATAATACCATTCCGGCGTTAAATGTTGACTGGATTAACGGTAATGGCGTAAGAAAAGGAACAGCTTATTATGTAGCCAGCGCCGCAGAATACTGGAATGAAGGTGATTACCGCAGGTTTACCACTTTTTTTGCTGCTATACGCATAGCGAACCTGTCCATTGCCAATATTGACCGGATAACAAATGCTTCTCAAGACGAGAAGAACGCTATTCTCGGACAAGCATATTTTTTAAGAGGACATTTTTATTTTGAACTCTTGCAAAGATGGGGAGGGATGCCGTGGATCAATTATCCGCTTGATCCTACTCAGGATATGGACCTGCCACGGGATAGCTATACAGTAACTGCTCAAAAGATCGCTGGTTCTTTCGACTCGGCCGCCCTTTATCTGCCTAATCTTATTAGTGACGCCGTTTGGGGCAAGCCTTCCCGTATTGCCGCCTTAGGATACAAGGCCAAAGCACTCCTCTGGGCGGCCAGTCCGTACGCCAATCCTTCCGGTGATAAAACACTTTGGCAGGATGCGGCTAAAGCATCCGGTGAGGCTATCAAAGAAGCAGAAGCTGCAGGTTATACCCTCGTATCCCTTGCAAACTGGAAAAATATGTTTGTGGACGTAAATCAGGAGGCACTTAAGGAAGTATTATTTGGGAGGATGTGGAATCAGAACTGGAGTTTTGGACCATACTTCACCCGTCCCAGGTCTGCTACTTTCGGGCCTAATGGCATTAACACTGCAGGTGCAGAATCGCCCACTGAAAGCCTTGCAGAATGCTTCCCCTGGAGCAATGGCGAGCCGGTAGACCCTTCCAGCACCGAATACCGGTCAGTTCCCTATACCGGAAACGGTACTGCCCATACAGGCCGTGATCCACGGTTCGCACTAACCTTTATGTATAACGGGCATGTTAATCCTACCGTTCAGAGGGCGGGCCGTACCGTGCAGATATGGAACGAGACTGCTATTGTCCCTGCGCCTGTTCCTGCACTGCCTAATGCGGAGGAGTGCCAAAACAATGTACTTAATGGAGGTTTTACAGTTACAGGTTATTACAACTACAAACAATATTCAGAAGCGATGGCCCTGAGGGGGTCTTCCTATATCATGTTTAACATCATTCGTATGGCAGATCTTTACCTGTTTTACGCTGAGGCGGCTAACCGTGCCTGGGGACCAACAGGAGCTCCCCAGGGAATACCCGGTTTCTCCCTTACTGCGGTAAATGCCATTAACAAGATAAGAACACGTGCCAACATGCCGGAATTTGATAACTCAAAGCCATGGTTAATGGTTGGTTCCGAAGCTAACTTCGAGAGAATTATACGGAATGAAAACCGTATCGAAACCTGTATGGAAGATAAACGTTTTTATGACCTTCGCAGATGGAGGATATTAACCGACCCGGCAACAACCGAGCTAAAGGTTTTATATATACGCCGTACCGGGATTAATACCTTTACCTACGAGCAGCGGTTGCTCACGGATGCACAGCGCTTAAAATACCTGGACAGGCATTATCTGTTTCCGATAAATCCTTCCAATACTTTCCTCGGGCCTAATTTCAAACAGAATCCGGGATGGTAGGGTATTATTGATATTAATGGCAAATAATTATTAATCTTTAGTGTGAGCTATATGAAATATAACTGTAAAAATAAATTCCTCTTATTGATATTGGTATGCGGGCCGCTTGCATTAAAAGCGCAGATCGCTAAACAAGGCGATACTATTGGTCAGCACGCAAAAGAAAGAGTTAACGTCCTTTATGGTACGCAGGAATACGGCCGGTTCGTGGGTAATATGAATGTGGTGAAAGGAGATGAGTTGAGAACGTATCCTGCCATCATGGTACAGGAGGCACTGGCTGGCCGGTTACCCGGTTTGTTCATGCTTCAGAACAACGGTAACCCCGGGGAGGATAACTTTACTTCCTATGTAAGGGGTAGCGTAGGTGGCTATATTACGCTTGTGGATGGTATAGAAAGACCACTCACTCCTTATGATATTGAACAGATCGAAGAAGTGAGGTTATTAAAAGATCCCGTGTCCAAAGCGCTATACGGCGGTCGTATCTCCAATGGGATTCTTATGGTTACCACCAAAAGGGGTAAAGAAATACAAAAAAGTGAATTTCATATATCCGTGCAACGGGGAACCAAAAGGCCCACCGTTTTGCCTAAGTATTTAAATTCATTCGATTTCGGTAGTTATTATAATCGGGCGCTCACCAATGATGGACTTACCAATGGCTTTTATTCACAGGAAACCCTGGATGCGTATAAGAATAAATCAAATATTTATCGTAACCCGGATGTTGATTATTATGGAGAGTTTCTGAATAAATCAATGGATGTAACGCGGGTGAGTACCGAATACTACGGTGGTAATGCCACTACGCAGTTCTATGTACATGGCGGTTATCAAAATGAAGGAGGATTTGAAAAGCTTGCATCCAAGTCAAGGCAGGTACAAGCCTTTAACCTGCAGGGTAATGTGGATTCTAAATTTTCTGATGCCATCACCCTGCACGCCAATTTCGCCGGATATATAGCTATCAAACAATACCCAGGAGAATTAGGTGGTCCGATATTAAGTACGCTTGCCAGCCGTTACCCCAATGCCTATCCCATCCTGGTTGGAAGGGACAGTGCCGGGGGAACGTCCACGTTCAGGGATAATCCCTATGCGCAACAGGTACAAAGGGGTTATACACAGGAGAACAACGTACGGATGCAGACAGATCTTGGTTTTGACGTGAAACTGGATAAGGTGATTAAAGGATTAACTTTCAGACCGGCGTACTCATTCGATATTTATCATAAACAAAATCTCCAGAAATTAAATACAGTTGGTATTTACAGTGTGGCTACTTACAGGGCGGATAGTACGCCTGCCACGTTTAACACTATCCAGACACCGCTTAAGCAGACGGGTCAATCATTGGGAGATGATGATTATGGGCGCAGATGGGGTTTTATTAATACACTGGCTTACGCATACAAAGGTGGATTTCATGCAGTAGATGCTGACCTTGTATACTTCGTATCTAAAAACGTTTTTGCCGGCGAGTTCCAGGACTACAAGCGTCAAAACCTGGGTTTACGCGTCAATTATACATTCAACGAAAAATATACCCTTGAAGGCGTGGTAAATTATACCGCTTCTCAAAGTTATACACCGGATAACCGGTTTAAAACGTATCCGGCTGTTGGTGTCGGCTGGCTGGTTTCCAAAGAAAAGTTTATAAGCAATTACCGTTTTCTAGATTTCCTGAAGCTGAACGCTTCATGGGGTATAATGGGAGATGGTAATATAGGCACTAATCTATGGAGGGAATCATGGGATAGAAACAATGGCAATTATGCATTTAATGTATCCAATGTTGGATCTACTACTCAACTTACCCAGGTGGGAAGTAATATCCTGGACTGGCCTGATCAGCGGGAAGTGGATATCAGTATTGAAGCCCGGATGTTTAAAAGGATCGGGTGGAAGATTAGTTATTTTGACTATCTGCAAAGAGATTTACTGAGTAAGCAGACAAATGTTATTCCCTCTATCATTGGAGGTGACAGCTTTCTTCCACAATCGAATTTTGGCAGAACAGGGTTAAAAGGAGTGGAAGCAGAAGCATCGTATGCGGGCAACGCTGGTAAGTTTACTTATTCGATAGGAACTCATTTTACCTATAGCAAAAGCAAGAAGGTACTGATCGACGAACTACCCGATCCTAACTATTCAGAAACCGGTACACCATGGGATGCTATATGGGGTTATACTGCGGCTGGAAATTACACACAGGATGAAATAAGCCAGCTGGTGGCTGGTACCAGTACACTGCCATTGCCTTCGTTCACTAATGCTAAAGAACTGAAAGTCGGAAATATTAAATACACCGACTTAAATGGCGATAAGATTATAGACAAGTACGATACCCGGATGATAGGCAACAACAGGCCCCGGATCATGTATGCGGCGAATTTAAAAGTCGGATATATGGGGTTCGACCTGTATGCCATGTTTTTAGGGTATGCTAAATATAATTCTGCGTTAAACAGTAGTTTATACCAGGTTAACTCCACCCGCAAGTATTCTACTGTAATCGTGGATGGATTGCCGAATGGTAACCCGTATCCATTATTAACAACAAGAACAGGAGATAATGATTTTCAATCTTCCAACTACTGGATAGTGAACAATAGCTTCGTTAAATTGCAGAATATGGCGCTCTCCTATACTTTACCTAAAAGAATAGCCAGCAGATTAAAGGCCGCGGATGTCAAGATATTCCTTTATGGTACCGATCTGTTCACAATTTCAAAGATAGATAAGTCGGATCCGGAATCATTGAATGCAGGATTGGCAGATTATCCTTTATTTAAAACGTATGCAGCCGGTTTAACGGTGACCTTCTAATCTATTACAGCCTTAAAAATAAAATTATGAAGTCATATAAATATTTAGTGTTGCTTGTTATCATCTGCTGGGGGAGTTCCTGCAAGAAATTTGTGGATCCACAGCGGGATAGTTTTCTGTCTCCGGATTACATCCTGGAAAATTTCAGCGATTTCAGGGGTGTGATGTACAATGCCTATTTCGGAATTCCTAACCGGATTTCGTTTAACTACGAGGCCGCAACAGATAATGCCGTAACTAATATCGATAACACCGTTTCTTCCAGGGCGGCAAGAGGTGGACTGTCTGCGCAAAACAATCCGCTGGGTAACAACTGGCAAAACGATTATGCCAATATCAACCGGGTAAATTGGTTCCTCGACAGGATGGTGCTGGATTTTAGCAAGGGCAGGTACCCTACACCGGTGATATTCAATGTGGATTCTGCGATCAATATGCAAAACTTTTTCTTTTTGAGGGGGGAGGCATATTTTCTGAGGGCCTGGTACCAGTTTGATTTGTTGCAAAAATACGGAGGCGTTGCGTCTGATGATAAAGTGTATGGCTTTCCGATTGTAACAAAAACGTTGAAACCAGGTGATGAACTTGACCTTGCAAGGAATACTTATATTGAATGCGTCACACAAATCGCCAACGACTGCGATAGTGCCCGCAAGTACCTGCCTTTACTCTATTCCGCAGCCTCCGGCACTATAGTGCAAGGGCTTGCCACGGACGCAGGTCATGGTTCCGGCATTGCCGCACTGGCTCTGAAAGCCAGAACCTATCTATATGCTGCCAGTCCGGCTTTCAATAAGACTAATGACATCAGTCTTTGGGATAAAGCGGCAAAAGCGGCTGCCGATGCCATTGCGGTAAGTAATGGTGCTACCGCTACAGGTTTCGACGATTTACTGCCTTTTGCCACTTATTATAACAAGAATAACATCAATAACGGGAATTACAATAACAAAGACATGTTATTCAGGGGAAGAATCAACCAGAATGTAACCACCTATGAGGCAGAAAATTTTCCTCCCAGGGCTGGAAGTGGCAGAGGCCTGGTTAACCCGAGCAAAGACCTGGCAGACGCTTTTCCTATGAATGATGGACACCCCCGTGGTACTTCTCCAACCAAACCATACGATCCGGAAAATGTAACGGTAAACAGAGACTTGAGATTAGACCTGTTCCTGGTCCGTTCGGGTGAAATGTTTGCCAATGTAGCAATAAATACCAAGCCTGGTGGTCTGGACGCAATAGGGGCCGATGTAAATGCTACCCGCACTGGCTATTACCTGCAAAAGTTAGTGGATGGTGCTGTAAGGCTTCCGGGTGGCGGAACTACGGTAGTAACTACGCATGCTCCCATATTGATGGGCAAACCGGAATTATACCTGAACTTCGCAGAAGCTGCCATTCGTGTTACAAATAACCCCACCACAGTTATTCATGGGTATTCCGCAAAAGCTGTACTGGAAAAGATCCGCAAAAGAGCACTGGGCACAGGCGATATTTACCTTGATAAAGTAACAAATGGTCCTGACTTTCTAAACCTGGTGCTTAATGAAAGAAGAATAGAGCTTTGTTTTGAAGACTTCCGCTTCTGGGACCTGAGACGATTATCCACTGGTGTATCCAATCTGGCATCTGTAAACGCACCTGTGCATGGAATATATTCAGCAGCTCCTGTAGAGACAAGGTCATTTAATTCTCCTTATATGCCATTACCGTTTAGTGAGATGTTAAAAACTCAAAACCTGGTTAATAACATTGGTTGGTAACTATAGCAAAAATTAAAATCATTAGAATGAAAAAAGTAATATTTGGTTTCATATTGATGGCCTCTATAACAGGTTGTAAAAAATACGACGATGACTACCTTAATTCCAGGCTTGATAAAACCACGGCTTATTTTGCGTCTTTCCAGGAATATACCAGGACCCTTGTGGTAGGTGAAGGGTTGCAGTTTAAAATTGGTGTGGCCATGTCGGGTCTTTTACAGAATACCCAGGACCGTACCGTGGAAGTGGAAATCGGCCGACAGTTGAATGCACCAAGCCCGCGCGTGTTATTGCCATTGAACTATTTTAATTCTGCCGAACTCGGTGCAAAAACACCTTTAACTATTCCTAAAGGTTCGTTTATAGGATATTTCACCGTAAAGCTGGACTCCACTCTTTTTGTGAACGATCCCATTTCCATGCACAAGAATTTAAACGTGCTGGAAGGGTATACACTTCCTGTAAAAATAGTGTCCACTTCACTGGATTCCATTGCAAAGGGCTTGGATAGCATAAAGGTATCTGTTAAATATATCGCGGGTGTAGACGGATGGTATCTGTTTAAAAATACGATCCGGAAGCAATTGGTATCCAACGGTTCGTATGTGGATGCTGCCACACAAAGAGACAGTTCATTAACGGAAGCTGATGCAAGTACCTGGAGGCTGTTAACACAAGGGCCGTTTAAAGTACGGGCAGACGCTGCATCCAGCGGGTTTACCAATGGATTTAAGTTTAATCTGAATGTTGATCAGAATAAAGTCGTGTCTTATGAAATACTGACTGGCCAGACTGCTATTACTCCCGAAGGAACTAATACATACGATTCTAAAACAAGGGATTTTGTGCTGAATTACCGCGTCATGAAGACCGGAGTTAGCGATACCATTTATCATGTGACCAGCAACCTGATATTCAGGAATCGTGTAAGGGACAGGGTGAATGAAACAAGGGATTACCTGAGTAACCTGAACCTGTAACATTCGATATATTGCAACTTGTCGGTACATGGAAGTTGTATGCAGTAATCAACGAGCGGATGATTGTGGATAAATCTCCCTGAATTCGTTAGTCCAAACCAGCGCAGGTAAAGTCATTTCTGATAAAAAGAGAATAATGAAATTCATTGCAAGTCATTTGAGCCTGACCTTATTTTTATCCTTACTGGTTTTTATCGAAAGCTGTGGTACCGCTAACGTAAGTAAGCAAAACATCCCGGACACTCCGGCTACTCCGGCCAGTGCTATAAACGGGGAACTGGTTTTTCAATCCGGCTTCGAAGGGTCTTGTAAGGTGATTCCGTATGGAGCCGTAAATAATAAGATAACCGGTACAGACAATACTCTTCCCGGGTTAAACGACTGGGACGAAATCGAAGAAAGAATATCTAACAGCCATATTACGATCAATTACACCGGGGGGGATTCCACCAGGAGGTATGCCAGGATTATCCCGGAGCCGGGTAATCCGTCTAATAAGGTATTCCAGTTCTGGTTGAACGACTCCTGGCTGGCTTCTGAAAATCAGCAGAAGGCAAGGGTGCAGGTTGACTGGTATGGAATAAAAGAAGGGTACCGTGAATTCTACCAATCGGTCAGGGTTTTTCTTACAAATGATTTTAACGCTTTAAAGAAATTTCCCAAACGCATCAGCTGGCTCACGCTGTCAGAATTCTGGAACAACGAATGGTGGGTAAAGGGTGAGCCACATGGCTTCCGGATAACCCTGGGTATAGGCAAACCTGCCAGCAATGAAAGCGAGCTGAACTTTATTCTGAACGCGGAAGACGCAGGACAAAAAGAGGTATGGCGGGGCGATAACACGAACGTGAAAGTACCTGTCGGCAAATGGTTTACTATGGAATATTATATTAAACAGGGGGGCAAAGAGGAGGGTCGTTTTTATATGGCCATTACCCCGGATGGAGGATCAAGGCAGGTTGTTTTTGACATTACCAATTATACCCATAATACAAAAGACCCCGCGCCGAACGGCTTCACAGGATATAACCCGATGAAACTTTATACCTCTAAAGAAATAGTGTCTTTCATGAAGGCCGATAATAAAACCCTTGAAGTTTATTGGGACGATTTTAAGCTTTGGAAAAATAAGAGACCGTAATGATAAGATCGATAGTTAAATGTAACTATCATATCTGCCATAATCTGCATGGCCGGTCGGTTTGCATAAGCATCAGGGGGAAAAGCGTAAATATCTATATACATTTGCGGAAATAAATAACCGGCAGGAATAAATAATTATGACTGTTTGAAAATAACAATATGAAAAAACAAGTAAGGATCTGCAGGTTGCTTTTAATTGGGATGTTTCTGCTGGGTAAAGGCGTTTTGGATATAAAAGCGCAGTCGCCGTCCGGCACCTCCCTTCTGCAGTCAGGCATAGACGCTATGACGCCTTATGGTGTACCTCCCTCCACCGTAGAAATTGTATCGGTCGACGGCCAGGCATTTGATAAGGCGTTTCGCGTAAATACACTTAATAAGACTACCGCTAATAGTGATATGGGGCTAGATGCCCGTTTGAGCGTTCCGCTGCGCAAAGGGGATGTACTGTGGGTGTCGTTTAAGGCCCGCTGCCTGGAAAGTAAAAGGGAAACGGGCGAGGCGTTCGTTGAACTGCGATTCGACCAGTTGATAGATGGTAAGTACGCATGGCCTTCGCATCTGGAACGGGGTATTTCCATCGGTAAAGAATGGACGGAAACAAGCATCCCATTTGTAATGACAAAAGACGTACAACCCCAGGATGTACGTCTGGTGATTAAGTTCGACTCCTATCCGCAGCAGTTCGAGCTGGGCCCCGTTACGTTTATGAACTATGGTAGTACTGCCAAACTGGACGAGCTTCCCCGCAGCCGGGTGCGCTATGAAGGCGGAGAGCCGGATGCGCCCTGGCGCAAAGCGGCGGCCAGCCGGATAGAACAGTACAGAAAAGGCAATCTTTCCATCAGGGTGGTAGATGCAAAAGGAAAGCCCATACCCGGCGCAAAAGTGGAAGTGCGTATGAAACGTAATGCATATAACTGGGGCACGGCCACCAGTTCTCAGCGGCTTCTGGATTCTTCCGGCGCCGAATCGAAAATTTACCGGGACACCCTGCTTAAATATTTTAACCAGATCGTTTTTGAAAATGAAATGAAATGGAAGTTTTGGTACAGGCTAAGTGACGAAGCGAAAGGCGTACAAACAAAACAGGCTGTCCGCTGGCTGAAAGATCATGCGATGGGCATCCGTGGCCACGTAATGGTATGGCCATCATGGAAACATTCACCCGCGTTTCTTACAGATTATAAAAATGATACGGCCATACTCCGGTCGCTCATCCTGAAGAATATTAAAGAACAGGCGACCGTTATGCGGGGACAGTTCTCCGAATGGGATGTGGTAAACGAACCCTTTGCCCATGACGATTTTTTAAAACTGCTGGGACGTAAAGAAATGGTAACCTGGTTTAAAGCGGCCCGGGCACAGGCACCCGGCGTAAAGCTTTTTCTGAACGACTATACTATGTTTCATGGAGAAGGCGCAAAATCTGCCAGCGAAGTATTTTACGATAACATAAAATTTCTTAAAGACAACGGGGCACCCATTGATGCTATAGGAGAACAGGGACATATAGGCGGTACTCCACCCGGCATACCTAAAGTACTGGAGCGACTGGACCGCTTTGCGGAACTTAACCTTCCCATCCAGATCTCTGAGTTCGATATCAATAGCAACGATGATGATTTTAAAGCACGTTATCTCGGCGATTTTATGACGGCCGTTTTTAGTCACCCCTCCACCGTCGGTTTCGTGCAATGGGGATTTTGGGAAGGCCAGCACTGGTTTCCCGTGGCTGCATTGTGGAATAAAGACTGGACGATGAGAAAACATGGGAAAGTATATACTGACCTGGTTTCTAAAGAATGGTGGACTAATTATGATGCCGGCACTTCTGCCGATGGTATCTGTAAGCTAAGGGGATTTTGCGGCGACTATACCATCAGCGTAAAATACAAAGGTAAAACGGTGACCCAAAATTATACACTGGATAACAAAGGGGGCAATATGCTGGTTAAAATGACGGGTAATTAAAAGTATAGATATTTATTAACGGTAACTATCGGTAATACGGAATTATTTCGCAGGGGCGATGCGTAAAGATGTCGTATTTTTAACGCTATGCAAACAGTACTGATAACAGGGGGTACCGGCTTAATCGGTAAGGCACTTACGGGCCTACTTACAGAAAAAGGATATAAAGTAATCATATTAACCCGGGGGTCGAAGGATAACAATGCTTCGGCGCTCATCGAATATGCGGCATGGGATATACACCAGCAGACCATTGATACCAAAGCCATTGGCAAGGCCGACTTTATAATACACCTGGCCGGTGCGGGAGTGGCCGATAAAAGATGGACTTCCAAACGGAAAAAAGAAATACAGGAAAGCCGTACCCAAAGCAGTGCTTTGCTGGTAAAGGCATTAAAGGAAACACCCAATAAAGTAAAAGCCATTATCAGTGCCTCCGGTATTGGCTGGTATGGTGAAGATCCGGCAATCCCCAACCCCCATCCATTTATAGAAACAGATGCGGCCAGTAAAGACTTCCTGGGACAAACCTGCGTTTTATGGGAGCAAAGTATCGGGGATGCAAGCCAGCTTGGTAAGCGGGTAGTATACATAAGAACAGGAATTGTACTGAGTAATGAAGGAGGGGCACTTCCTTCTTTTCGCAAGCCGCTTCATTTTGGAGTGGCCGGCATTTTAAGCCAGGGTCGGCAGGCAGTAAGCTGGATACATATAGACGACCTGACCCGCATTTATCTTCAGGCAATAGAAAATGAAACCCTGGAGGGTGCCTATAATGCAGTAGCCCCTAAACCGGTAAGCAATAAAGAACTTACACTGCAACTGGCCAAAGTGATGAAGGGTAAATTTTATATACCCGCACACGTACCCGCTTTTTTGCTGCAAATAGCACTCGGGGAATTAAGTGTGGAAGTTTTAAAAAGCACTACGGTGAGTGCCAATAAAATCAGGAAGACAGGATTTAATTTTATATATCCTTCCATTGAGGCGGCACTTGCACAACTCGGATAGTGGTATGCCGTTTAATTTCTTATGGGCTTGCCGCCTTTAAGTACGCTTTGTATCCTTTCAAGGGTTTTCTTTTCCCCGCATAGGCTTAAAAATGCTTCGCGTTCCATATTGAGAAGGTATTGTTCGGATACGAAAGATGGCTCGCTCAAATCTCCTCCACACATTACAAATGCCAGTTTTTTAGCGATCAGCACATCATGAGCAGTAGCATAATTTCCCCTCCACATTCCATTGATCCCAGTATACAATGCTCCAAGGGCGGAGCGGCCCAGTACTTTTATATCCGTTCTCATAACAGGAGCAGTATACCCGCTATCGTATATTTCGATTACAGCCTTTTTAGCTTCGGCTATACGTCTTGATTGATTGATACTTACTTCATCCTGCCCCTTGCGAAGAATACCGAGATCGTATGCCTCATAGGCAGAGGTGGATACTTTAGCCGTTGCGATAGTCAGAAACCTGTTTTTAAGCGTAATGGTCTCCGGCTCATCTTCATGCATTTCATCCGCTGCCCGGAGAGCAAACTCCTTAGTGCCGCCCCCGCCGGGAATAAGACCCACCCCCAGTTCCACCAACCCTATATATGATTCCGCAGCCGCCACTATTTTATCGGAGTGAAGACTAAGCTCACATCCTCCGCCGAGTGTAAGTCCGTGGGGGGCCGTCACTACCGGCACCCCGGAATATCTTACCTTCATCATGGTATCCTGGAACATACGCACGGCCATGTCCAGTTCATCATATTCCTGTTCGATGGCCAGCATAAAGATCATCCCTACATTTGCCCCGGCGGTAAACTGGGCTCCTTCATTAGCTATTACAAGACCCTTATACTTTTCTTCCGATATGGCTACGGATCGCTGTATACCTTCCAGCACTTCTCCGCCAATGCTTCCCATCTTGGTGTACCATTCCAGTCCCAGTACATCATCGCCCAGGTGATAGGTGCGGCAGGCATTGTTTTTCCAGACGGTCTGGTTATCGAAGTTTTTCATCACTATAAATGCAGCACCTCCGGGCATAGCTTTGTATGCTTTACCGGCGATATCATAATAATACTTCTGACCATTTTCCACTTTAAAAAAAGAACTGATACCTGCTGCCAGCATTTCGTCTACCCAGGAAGCTGTTTTATATCCTTCCTTTTTCATGGCTTCGCTGGTTCTTTGAACGCCCAATGCGTCCCAACTCTCAAATGCCCCTATCTCCCATCCGAACCCCGCCATCATGGCATCGTCTACCTGGTAGATATCGTCCGAAATTTCCGGAATACGGTGAGAAATGTAGGAGAATAAACCATAGTGAAAGTGCCGGTAAAACTCTCCGGCTTTATCCGTTCCCTGTATGAGTATTTTTAAACGGGTACGCAGATCATCCACCGGTTTGGCCGCTTCCACGCTGGCAAATTTTGGCTTTTTGCGGGGCTCATATTCAAAAGATCCCAGGTTCAATACCTGTATATCTTTTTCTCCGTTAGGCCCGGCAGGCATTTTTTTAAAGAAACCCTGACCGGTCTTATCACCCAGCCATTTATTCTCGATCATTTTATTCAGCCATGCGGGAATGGTAAAGGTGGTTTTCGCTTCGTCGGCTGCACAATGAGCAGCTACGCCATTGGCCACCTTAACCAGTGTATCTATGCCCACTACGTCCGCTGTGCGGAATGTAGCCGACTTAGGCCTGCCGATGATGGGTCCTGTAAGTGCATCGATATCGTCTATGGTAAGACCGAGCTTATCAAGCAATCCGAAAATGGCCATTATTCCATACACTCCTATACGGTTAGCAATAAACGCCGGGGTGTCTTTGCAAAGAACGGTCGTTTTGCCAAGGTGAAGATCCCCGTAGTGCAACAGGAATGCTACAACCGATGGATCCGTAAAAGAAGTAGGAATAATTTCCAGGAGTCGCAGATACCGGGGTGGGTTAAAAAAATGGGTACCGCAAAAATGTTTTTTAAAATCCTCGCTTCTCCCTTCTGCCATCAGGTGAATCGGTATGCCGGACGTGTTGGACGTAATGAGGGAGCCCTGTTTACGGTATTTCTCCACTTCTTCAAAAATGGCCTGCTTAATGTCCAGCCGCTCCACAACCACTTCTATTACCCAGTCGCAGACACCGATATCTTTCATGTGGTCTGTAAAGTTTCCGGTCTTTATATTGCGGATCGCGTTCTTATTGTAAAGCGGTGATGGGGTCGATTTAACGGCAGCCGACAAAGCCTCGTTCACCACCCTGTTTTTTACCAATGAATGATCTAACGAAAGTCCTTTAGCGGTTTCAGCCGGCGTAAGTTCTTTGGGAGCCATGTCCAACAGCAACACCTGTATACCCGTTCCTGCGAAATGGCAGGCAATTCTGCTTCCCATTACCCCGCTGCCGAGCACAGCTATTCTTTTTATAATTCGTTTAGACATATTTTATTGATTAAACAGCATGATCTGAATATAATTCCCTTCATTGTTTATTGTCCGGCGCGATGATTTTTATCTCTTTGATGTAAACCATCCCTATAGCGTTAAATCACTTCATCCGTTATCAGCTAACCCCCGACCCTGCGGCAATAATATTCTCCGGGCTTACAAACACCAGTTTTCCTTCCGCATCCTGCGCCAGCAGCAGCATGCCGTTGCTCTCGATGCCTCTCATTTTGCGGGGTGCCAGGTTGGCCACTACCACTACCTGTTTGTTTAACAGTTCTTCCGGTTTAAAGTGAAGCGCAATGCCGGAAACAATAGTTCTTTTCTCGAACCCCATGTCTACTTCGAGCTTCAGCAGTTTGTCGGCTTTTTCCACTTTTTCCGCACTCAGAATAGTACCTATTTTAAGATCTATTTTGGCGAAATCATCAAATTGTATTTCCGGCTTTACGATAGCTTCCGGTGCCGCTGTGGGCTCTTTGTTTGCAGGGGTCACCGCATCGGTTGACGGATTGTTTTTTTGTACTTCTTCTTTATTCATATTTAGCTTTTCGATCTGGTAGGTAATTTCTGTATCTTCTATTTTTCTGAATAGCAATTCGGGTGCACGAAGGCTATAGCCTACGCTAAGCAGTTTTATTTTACCGGCATTTTCCCAGTCCAGTATTTTCTCTACCACCTTCAGCATAGCAATCAATTTCCTGGCTGTAGATGGCAGAAAGGGGTTTATAAAAATAGCCAGGTTAGCCGTTAACTGGAGGCATATATGCAGGCAGTTATCTATCAGCAACTGTGCTTCCGGTTGCTGCGGCAGTTTTTTAGCCACTATCCAGGGTTCTTTTTCCTGCATGTATTTATTGCCTTTACGGGCAATATCGATCACTTCAAAAAGCGCATCCCTGAATTTATACTGTTCCAGCAGTGTTTCTATCTTTACTTTGGCTGCTTCGATATCGTTGATAAGCGCCGTGTCCTTATCATCCAATACAGACGCATGCAAAGGAGGCACTTTACCACTGCATAGTTTGTGCATCAGCACGAATGCCCGGTTTACGAAGTTGCCGAAAATGTTTACCAGCTCGCTGTTATTGGCATCCTGGAAACCCTTCCAGGTAAACTCGCTGTCTTTTGTTTCGGGTGCTATTGCCGTAAGATAATAACGCAGCACATCCGCCATCTGCGATCCGCCGTTTTCCTTTTTTATCCAATCGTTAATATAGTCATCCATCTCTATGCTCCATCCCCGGCTGGTGCTCATTTTGTCCCCTTCCAGGTTCATAAATTCATTGGCAGGCACGTTATCAGGCAGTATATCTCCATGCAGCTTCAGCATTACCGGGAAAATAATACAATGAAAAACGATATTGTCTTTCCCGATAAAGTGCACCAGTTTAGTGTCTTTATCATTCCAGTAAGGTTTCCAGTCTTTCCGGTTATCAAGTGCCCACTGTTTGGTGGCGCTTATATAGCCGATAGGGGCATCGAACCATACGTAGAGAACTTTACCGGCTGCATCTTTCAAAGGTAGTTTTACACCCCAGTCAAGGTCGCGCGTTACAGCCCTGGGCTGCAGGCCGCCATCTATCCAGCTTTTACACTGACCTGTCACGGTTGCGCGCCAGTCGTCTTTATGTTCATTTAATATCCAGTTACGTAAAAAATCTTCGTGTCTGTCGAGCGGCAGGTACCAGTGCCTGGTCGCTTTTTTAATGGGGGCATTACCGCTTAGGGTGCTTACCGGGTTAATAAGTTCTTCCGGGCTCAGGCTTTTGCCGCATCGTTCGCACTGGTCGCCGAAGGCATTTTCATAGCCGCAGTTCGGGCAGGTTCCCTTTATGAACCGGTCCGCCAGGAACGATTTTGCTTCCTCATCGTAGTACTGCTCGGTCTCTTTTATCTCCAGGTCACCTTTCTGGTTCAGCGCGGTAAAAAACTCCTGTGCTGTTTCATGGTGCAGGGGGGAGCTGGTACGGTGATATATATCAAATTCAATCCCCAGATCTTTAAAATTCTGCTCGATAATAGGGTGGTACTTATCTATAATAGCCTGGGCGGTGGTTCCTTCTTTCATAGCCTGTATGGGTATGGCGGTGCCGTGTTCATCGCTTCCGCATACAAATACCACATCGCGCTTGCGCGCGCGCAGGTATCGTACGTATATATCCGCTGGAAGGTAAGCGCCGGCCAGGTGCCCTATATGTTTTAGGCCATTGGCATAAGGTAAAGCTGCTGTTATCAGATATCTCTTCGGTTGATTCATATAATTCCACTTCCGTAATCCGCAAAAATACCTTTAATCTGGGTCAACCCAAAATGCAGATTTTCCGATAACTTTAAACGATGAACCGTAAACAGTTTCTCTCTTCCACACCTGCCCTGCTTGCCGCCATAACCCTGCCGGTTAAGGGAATAGCCGCTACGGAACGGGAGGTATCGGCAATAGTACCCCCATATCTTAAAAGCGGCGATATTATCGGTATTACTTCACCTGCCGGCTATATAACCCGGGAAGAACTGATGCCTTCCATACAATTAATGGAAAGCTGGGGTTATGTGATACGGGTCGGCAGCACGATCGGTAAAAGGGATTTTACCTTCGGCGGAACAGATGATGAGCGAAAACAAGATCTGCAGCAAATGATGGATGATGAAGACGTAAAAGCCATCATGTGTGCCCGCGGAGGTTACGGGGCAGTGCGTATCGTGGATGGTATCAACTGGGAAAAGTTTACGCTAAAACCCAAATGGATCATCGGCTTCAGCGATATAACCGTGCTTCATTCGCATATCAGCCGCAACATGGGTATCGCTTCCATTCATTCAAAAATGTGCAATAGCTTTCCGGACGACTGGAGCAGGGCGGAGCCTATTCAGGTAGACACCATCCTATCCATCAAAAAGGCACTTAGTGGTGAAAAGATGCGTTATGAAACCGCTGCCGTAATCAATAACCGGAACGGCATGGCCAAAGGAAGACTGGTGGGTGGTAATCTGAAGACCCTCGAATCGCTGGCAGGCAGTGAATCGGATATCCGTACAAATGGTAAAATCCTGTTCGTGGAAGATACCGGAGAGTACCTGTATAGCATCGACCGCATGTTCTGGAACCTGAAAAGATCCGGCAAATTATCTCAACTGGAGGGATTGATAGTGGGCGGGTTTAAAGTGAAAGCGGACACTGGCGGTGAGGATTTTGGAAAAACGGTGTACGAAATAGTAATGGATAAAATAAAAGAATACCAATACCCGGTGTGTTTCGATTTCCCGGTAGGCCACCAGAAAAATAATTTCGCCCTCAAATGCAGCATAGAGCATACGCTGAAAGTAAGTGATGATATTTGTATTTTAAAAGAGCTTTAACCAACATACACTATGATAATACCTCCCTACCTGGAGAAAGGCGATACCATTGGCCTTGTATGCCCTGCGGGATACATGAGTGCCGAAAAAGCTGCGGCTTGCATAAACACCCTGGATGAATGGGGTTACCGGGTAATAACAGGTAAAACCCTTGAAGGCAACTCCTCCACTTATTTTTCCGGTACGGACGAAGAAAGACTGGCCGACCTGCAGCAGATGCTGGATGATCCCGGCATCAACGCGATCCTTTGTGGCCGCGGCGGCTACGGTACCGGACGAATCGTTGACCTGCTGGACTTTAAAAAATTCCGCAAACATCCTAAATGGATCATCGGTTTCAGCGATATCACTATACTCCATTCCCATATAAACCGAAATTACAAGATTGCCACGCTGCATGCCCCCATGGCAGGTGCATTTAATGATGAAGGGTATAAAAACGAATTTGTCTCATCTATGCGACATGCCCTCGAAGGCCGAAGGACTCAATATCATTGCGATCCGCATGTTTTTAATCGTCCCGGCAAGGCGTCCGGCAGACTGACTGGCGGCAATCTTGCCATTCTTGCGCATCTCACAGGTACCCGTTCAGACGTCCCTACGCGGGGTAAGATCCTTTTCCTGGAAGATATAGGAGAATATCTTTACAGTACAGACAGAATGCTGTACCAGTTAAAACGAAGCGGTAAATTCGATAACCTGGCCGGCTTGGTGGTGGGAGGATTTACGGACGCCAAAGATACGCCGAGGCCTTTCGGCAAATCTGCCTATGAATCGATCAGGGACCTGGTAAAGGAGTATGACTATCCCGTTTGTTATGGTTTTCCTGTGAGTCATGCCACCGAGAATTACGCACTGAAAACAGGAGCCAGATACAAACTCACTATCGAAGACGAATTGGTGGAGCTCAAAGAAAGTCTATAAGTCGTCGCTCTCGTTCTCTTCGATCATGATCCTTTTCAGCCGAAGATTAGGGATAGGCGATACGATAAGCGGAAATTTTTCGATCGTCACATTGGAGGAATCCAGGCCAAAGCCCCTTTCTTCCGACAGGCTTAACTCCTTCAGAGAAAAATATAATTTCATGATGATCTTTTCCAGGAAAGGAAGTTCGTTGTCCTGGCTAAGGTATTTTTCCATCACCACAAACTGGAAATCGCCGACCACATTATTTCTTTCCAGGCTCTCATAGCGGCTGGTAATATTTACTTCTTTATTATTCACCAGGTCCTGTACCACTTTGCGGAACATCAGGTTGATCTTGGGTTCCACCCGGAAACCAAGGCGAAATTCCACCCGTATGATATCGTTGGGAATGATATGATCCACATGATACTCGCAAGTATAAGGGTCATCGATCGTATCCACATGTACGAACCAGTAGATATCTGCCCGTTTCGGCTTTTTATTCAGAATGGAATAAATGATTTTATGTTCTATTTCTTTCGGGTTATTGGCACTGGTCATGTATACCAGATGCGTGGCATGCTTGGGTACGGTTTTATCATTACTCAGCTCCTGTATCTGCGGTATATAATGTTCCATCCGCACAAATTCCACATACCGGTTCTTTATCTTCCGGCTTCGGTACCAAACGTACATTACGGCAAAAAGGCCGCCACCCACTACCAGCGTAACATAACCACCATGCGGAAATTTATCGAGGTTGGCAAAAAGGAAACTGAATTCTATAGAGAAATATACCGCCAGGAACAGGTAGATATAAACGGGCAGGGTTCTTCGCAATACCAGGAAATTGGAAAATAATATGGTAGTGGCGATCATGCACAGGGTGATGGCCAACCCGTACGCCGCTTCCATTTTGGATGCTTTTTGAAAATATATTACGATACCGCAGCAACCAAGAAACAGAAGGGTATTGATTCCCGGGATATATAACTGGCCTTTCTCTTCGCTGGGGTAATTGATGCGCATCTTAGGCCATAAATTGAGCCGCATAGCTTCGCTTATCAGCGTAAACGAACCGCTTATCAATGCCTGACTGGCGATAATGGCGGCGGCGGTGGCCACTATAATGCCGGGAATTACGAACCACTGGGGCATGATGGCGTAAAAGGGATTAAAGCCGGTTACTATCATTTCCGGGTCGATCACTTTTCCGCGGTAGTTGGTCAGCAACCAGGCACCCTGGCCCAGGTAGTTTATGATCAGGCAGCTTTTTACGAAGATCCAGGAAATACGGATATTTCTTCTTCCGCAATGTCCCAGGTCGGAATAGAGTGCCTCCGCACCTGTGGTGCAAAGAAATACCGCTCCCAATATCCAGAACCCTTTCGGGTAGGTGGAAAGCAACTGAGCCGCGTAGTAAGGATTAAACGCCTTGAAAATATGAAGGTCATCAAACAGGTGAAACCCTCCCAGTATGGCCAGCATCATAAACCATATAAACATCACCGGCCCGAAAAGCCGCCCTATATAGGCACTGCCGAACTGCTGGAAAAAGAACAGGACGGTAATAATGCCCAATACGATATATACGATAGTGGAATCCGGAATAACGCCGATGGAATTGATGTTACGGAGACCTTCGATAGCCGATGTAACGGAAATGGGTGGAGTAATCATACCGTCTGCCAGCAGTGCCGCACCGCCTATCATGGCCGGGATAACCAGCCATCTTTTTCTTCGTCTCACCAGTGCATACAAAGAAAAAATACCTCCTTCCCCTTTATTGTCTGCCTGGAGGGTAAGAAGTACATATTTAATAGTAGTCTGAAGGGTGAGCGTCCATATAATGCAGGAGAGAGAGCCTATTATCAACAGTTCACTCATTTCCTTACCACTGATGATGGCGTTTAAGACATATAGGGGAGAGGTTCCGATATCTCCGTAAATGATGCCTAGTGCAATCAATAAGCTGGCTGAGGAGATCTTGTTTATGTTTTTGCCCACTGCTCGAAAGTTGTTATAGAAAACGCAAAGGTATAAGGAAATTGAATTGATCGCCTTGAATAATGTGGCAGGAAGCCGTTTTTGCCTGTTTAATTTTATCGTTCATATAACAATAATCTGCACGTTATTTGGTATTTTTAAGTATAAATTTTTCCATAATGATTAAGTTGCTTGCAGTCGTTTTCTTTCTGATCTCCGGTTATTGTTCCATCGCCCAGGCCCCCCGTATCACCTATGCCGAGCCCGAAAGAGACGATTCGCGAAGAACGGAATTCGAGATTATTGGTAAAATGAACGGAAATTTTCTTATTTATAAGAACAACAGGAACGACCACGCCATTTCCCTGTACGATAACGATATGAAGCTGAAAGACAGGCATAACCTCGATTTTATCCCGGATAAATGGGTAAACCTTGACTTTATCACCTACCCCGATTTCAGCTACCTGATCTACCAGTTTGAACGCAGGAATATCGTTTATTGTTATGGGGTAAAGATCGACGCATCCGGCCAAAAAATGGGCGAACCTTTCGAACTGGATACTACGGAGATCGGCTATTCCACCAACAATAAGATATATACCACTATCAACAGCGACGATAAGCAGCGGATCATGATCTTCAAGATCAACAGCAAGAACAGCAAAAATTTCGGCTTTACTACTATCCTGTATGATAAAGATCTTCGCCTTATCCGGAAAGACCGGATGAATATCGCGATGGAAGAAAGAAATGAATACTTCTCCGATTTTATGCTTGCCAACGATGGTGAAATGGTCTTTGGCAAATTCACCCGACCCAGCAGCAATAGCGAGTATATTTCTAAACTGCTGATGGTGGCCAAATTCCCCGATTCCTCCGAATTTTCTATTAAACCCGTTGAGATTGGTTCCAGGCTGCTGGACGAACTCACCCTGAAAGTAGACAATACCAATAAAAGACTACTGGTGAACGCTCTCTTTTATAAGGAGCGAAAAGGAAACGTAGAAGGAATCTACAGCCTTTTCTGGGATAAGTCTTCTAACAATAAAATAAGTGATACCGTGCTGGTATTTAACGAAGAACTGCGCAATATTGCCAAGAGTGCGGATGGTAACAAGAAATATGCTTTCAATGATTATTATATAAAAAGTATCACCACCCGCAAAGACGGGGGCTATGTAATTACCGCCGAATCGCTTTACAGCAGTTCCAGGGGTAATACGTTTAACAGGTGGGATTATTCCCGGTGGGGCAGTCCGTGGATGTCGCCGATGGACTACTATTACTGGTCTCCTATGTACAGTCCGGGCTATATGCCCTGGGGCGGAGGCCGGTTCAATAATAACTATGCTACCCGCTATTACGCGGATAATATCATGGTTCTTTCATTCGATAAAGATGGGGGACTGGAATGGAGTAACGTTTTGCAAAAAAGCCAGTTTGATGATGAAAGCGACAATACATTATCTTTCCAAACGTTAAACACCGGGGGCGAGTTGCATTTTATCTTTAACCAGTTCGAGAAAAGAGCCCTTTTGCTCACGGATCAAACGATAAGCACAGATGGAAAGATCACTCGCGTACCCACTCTTAAAAACCTTGATAAAGGCTATGAATTTATGCCCCGGTTCGCGAAACAGGTTGGTGCCAGGCAGGTGGTTGTTCCCTGCCTTTACAGGGGATATCTTTGCTTTGCCAAAATCGATTTCTAAAACAAACAATAACCTGTGATCCCCACTTTTAAACAGAAAAGTCCGGGTAACGCATTTATACTGCTGTTATACGGACTGGTTATTAAATTTCCCAGTTTTCAACATCCAGTAAAGCCCGGCCATAATGAAGGCGACAACTATATCTACCAGGGTATTATCGGTTTTTTAGACCCGGTGGCGGGCGGTGCCCCTATTATTTATTCAATACTCGCTTTCCTGATTCTTTTTGCCGAAGCGACGCTGCTGAACCGTATAGTGAATTCTTTACGTCTTTTCCCCCGCCCCAATTATCTTACCGGCATGGCTTATATCCTGCTCTCTTCGCTGATGAAGGACTGGAGTGGTTTTTCAGCCCCCCTGATTGTAAACGGGTTGATGATATGGATCTATTATCTGATCCAGGGCTTTCACAATAGTAACAGGCCCAAATCGGCGATATTCAACGTGGCGGTGCTTACAGGCATACTGCCGCTTATCTATGCCCCGGCTGTTGCCTATATACCTTTGCTTATCCTTTCCCTGCTGGTGATGCGGCCGTTCAGCATTACGGAGATACTGGTAGCTTTACTCGGTGTAATTACTCCTTACTACTTCTTCTTTGTAATACTCTATCTCACCAACCAGTGGGCTATCGATAAAGTGGTTCCCGGCTTCCGGTTTTACCTGCCGCGTATGCCCTCTTCTTTATGGATAACCGGTGGTATAGTGTTCCTGCTGGTACCTTTCCTTATGGGAGGATATTACGTGCAGGCCAACCTGAACAAAATGCTGATACAGGTGCGCAAATCGTGGAGCCTGCTGCTGTTGATGCTGGTTATTTCACTGCTGATCATCCTCATCAACCCGGGTAATAATTATGTGCCCTGGCTGGTGATCATCGTGCCGCTTTCCGTTTTTCATGCCGCCACTTACTTTTATCTTTCTGCCCGCTGGCCCGCACTTTTGCTCCATTGGGTATGTTTTGCTTTTGTGATAATGTTAAATTACAGCATTATTTGACCGGTTTTTAACTAACTTTGCCGCCTCAAACATCAGCATTACCATGAAATTCGGAGTGGTTGTTTTTCCAGGTTCCAATTGCGACAGAGATATACAGGATGCCTTACAGCAGGACCTGAACAAGGAAGTGCTAATGCTGTGGCATAAGGATAAAGACCTGGATATGTTCTCCACCCAGGATTGCATCATACTACCCGGCGGATTTTCCTACGGTGATTACCTGCGTTGCGGAGCGATAGCGAGGTTTAGTCCAATGATGCAAAGCGTAGTGGAATTTGCGAACAAAGGCGGTAAAGTGCTGGGTATCTGCAATGGCTTTCAGGTGCTGTGTGAGTCGCAGTTGCTGCCGGGTATCCTGCTCCGTAATGCCAACCGCCAGTTCGTTTGTAAAAATGTATTCCTCAAGGGAACAGGAAGTGCTACACTGAAAATACCCATCGCACATGGAGAAGGAAGATACTATGCGGAAGATGCGCTGTTAGATAACCTTGAAACAAATAACCAGGTAATTTTTCGTTATTGCGATGAAAAAGGAATCATCAACGATGCAGCCAATCCCAATGGCTCTCTTCGTAATATAGCGGGTATCCGCAATGCCCAGGGCAACGTTTTCGGTATGATGCCCCACCCGGAAAGAGCTACCAAACAATCGCTCGGCAATGTGGATGGTAAGATCATCCTGGAGACGCTCTTAATGAATTAATAAGTTAATTGGTTTAATGAACGAATGATCCGGCAAGGGTTTCAGGCTTCGCCTCTCTTCAACTTTATGTTTTCTTTTGCATTCAAAGTCGGATATTTGGCGACTATTTATACAGAACCCTCAATTACCTGATGATGAAATTTTACGCTTTTTGGTCGGTGGTAGTTTTGATGGCCGCTAGCCCCCTGGTTTCTTTTTCACAAAAAAAACCAGTCACTATACATTCGTCTTTCGCGCGCTTGAACGACCGCGAGATACTGGTCACCATCAAAGCGAAACTGGAGGAGAAAAATGCGAAGCTCTATTCAGCCATTAAATTACCGGGCGAAGCTCCTTCTTCCGAACTCGTTTTCGATTCTTTAACAGCTAAACACTTTTCCGGCGGCATTACGGAATCGGGTAATATAATAAAGGGTAAAGAACCGCTGCTCGAAAATATAGAAATGGCCTGGGTGGCCGATTCGGTTACCTGGCAGCAAAAGCTGGAAATCGGCGCTACAGATAGTGCTGTTATTGAAGGCAAGGCCAACTTATTCATAAAGCAGGGAGATGAATTCAATGCAAAGGAAGAACCATTTACGCTGGTAATAGAAGCAGTGAAACCTACAGATGACGCAGCGGTGACCGCACCTGTAAAAGAAGGTTCTCTCAAAGGGTCGGGTTATGGAAAAATTATCCTAAAAGGTTTTGCGGAAGGATTGTTGGCTTTCCTGATGCCATGTATCTTCGCCATGCTTCCCGTAACGGTTTCTTTTTTCCTGAAAAGAAGTAAAACCCGTAAGCAGGGTGTTAAAAACGCGCTGGCTTATGCCATTTCCATCGTAGTAATATTTGCAGGCATCGGCTTGCTGTTTGGTTTGTTGGGTAATCCCCGTTTTGCTAACGAAATGGCCAGCAGTGCCGTGTTTAATATCTTCGTTTTTTCTATCTTCCTGATTTTTGGTATCGCTTTTCTGGGTGCATTTGAAATAACGCTTCCCTCTTCCTGGGTTAACAAGATAGATTCGAAAGCGAACAGCAATAGTTTCGGCGGTATCTTTTTTATGGCGCTAACGCTGGTGGTGGTGTCTTTTTCGTGTACAGCTCCGTTTATCGGCGATCTTGCGTATGAAGCGGTGGTAAATAAAGAGTTGGGTAAAGCAGTTGCCGGATTCGGCGCATTCGGTTTTGCGATCGCTCTTCCCTTTGCTATCGGGGCCATGTTCCCTTCCATGCTTAACCATGTGTCTAAAAGCGGGGGCTGGCTTAATTCGCTTAAGGTATCTCTTGGGTTTATAGAACTGGCACTGGCGCTTAAATTCCTTTCCTCTGCGGATCTGGCTTATCACTGGCGACTGCTCGACAGGGAAGTATACCTGGCACTTTGGATCATTATCTTTGGCTTACTGGGACTTTATCTGTTAGGGAAATTAAAATTCAAACACGACGATGATTTACCCAGGAACGACTACGGGCATCCTTATCTTACGGTTACCCGTTTGTTTTTTGCCATAGCTGCCCTTTCATTTACCGTTTACCTGATACCCGGGATGTGGGGTGCTCCTCTCAAGGGCATCAGTGCATGGCTGCCGGAAATGAAAACACAGGATTTTAACCTGAATAAAAACAGGGCTGCTGCTGAATCGGGTAACCCTGTTGCAGAAGGTAAGAATAGCGGCCCCGTGCCGGTGAAATACACCGATCTCCTTGAGTCGGAAATACCCGGGGTAACGGCTTTTTTCGACTACGATGAAGCTATCGCTGCCGCCAGGGCTACTAATAAACCACTGATGATCGATTTCACAGGCCATAGCTGCGCCAATTGCCGCAAAATGGAACAGACGGTACTGGTGGATGAACGGATAATGAAAACCCTTCAGAACGATTTTATAGTGGTGTCGCTTTATGTAGATGATAAATACAAACTTCCTCCCTCAGAATGGATTACCTCTAAAATCGATGGATCGGTTCTAAAGGAAATGGGTGCGAGAAACCTGGAGTTCGAGATAGCACTTGCTAACACTAATGCGCAACCGCTTTATATCTTCGTGGATAATAATGGGAAAATAATCCGTAATGGGGGTGGCTATAATTCAGATATTCCCCGTTTTATCAATATCCTGGAAGATGTAAAAAAAGAATTTAATAAGACCGGCGGGAAGTAAGAAACGTTCCTTTACATAATCCCCGCCAGCTCCAGGCTTTTTTTCTTTAGTTTTCTTAATTCCACATCTTCGATAACAGGCTCGGGCCACAATATGAGCGAAGTGTTATTTTCTTTCCACCAGCTATTGTTCTTTAGTTCATTAAAATGAATAACGCCTACCAGGTACTTGCGGACTTCCTGTGCATGCCATTCTTCGATCCATTCAAACTTCTCGTGCGGAATATTTTTAAGGTCATCAAAGCTCAGGTACACCCTCACATAGAAATCGTTCGTAAGTTCATGCGGCGTATGATGATACAGCTTCTTGTATTCGTACCGGTACTGGTATCGTAAAGCGGAAAGGTCGCTGAGTACGGCAGACGCGGTAGGGAAACTTCCGGCGCCTTTTCCATAGAAAAACTGTTTATCTGCAAAACCGCTTTCTATTACCACGCCATTGTATTCATTTTTAACGAAAGACAGCGGGTCGTCGTGCTTTACAAATTGCGGCAGTACAAAAGCAGCCACTTTGCCATTGTTAAGTTTTTTAGCCTGGGCTACCAGCTTTATTTCAAAATGTTTCTCTACGGCCACCGCCGCATCTCCCGCCTGTATATTCTGTATGCCGTTAAAAACCAGTTTGTCCGGGTGCTCTATTATTCCATAAGCATGGGTAAGCAGGAAGGTCCATTTATTAATGGCATCGTAACCTTCTACATCCAGTTTGGGATTGCTTTCCGCAAATCCCAGTTGCTGCGCAAGTATAAGCGCCTGCTTAAATTCCAGCTTATCTTCGAACATCCTGGTAAGTATAAAATTGGTGGATCCGTTCACGATTGCCTTGATGGAATGCAGGAGGTCATTATCATAATATTCTTCCAGATTGCGTATTACGGGAATAGAAGCACAGGCGGCGGCTTCGTACAGAAAGGGTTCTCCGGTCAGCAACTGGAGGTCTAAAATTTCAGGCAGATGCTCCGCTATCATTTTTTTACTTGCACTTACTACGGCCTTACCATTGCGCAGTGCGGTAGATACGATTATAAACGCAGCATCGGCATCGTCTATCACTTCCACTATTACATTAATATCGGGGTCGTTCAGCAATAAATCTTTATCGCTGGTAAAAAGTTCAATGGGTGCGTTCCTTTTTTTATCCGGGTGCCTGATACATACCTTTTTGATACCCGCTTTCAAAGACGGGGTCTGTTGTAAAACGCGGTATAATCCTTCTCCTACTACACCAAAACCAAAAAGGCCGATCGTCAACTGTTTATGTGCGTCCATATTACTGGGTTGTATTTAGGTTTGTTTATTCTTTACCCGCTCTTTTGGATGCTACCTGTGCAAGTGTGCCGCAAAAAAAAGCCCTCCTGAATCGTCAGAAGGGCCTTAATATGTTATTTCGATATTTTATGCCGGTAATCTGACTTATCTGTTCCGATTGATCCATCGGACTGGAGTTGGCACCTTTTCCCTCACCTTAAAGGTAAAGAACAGGTTGTCAAGGCTTCATCGGGCCATATCCCTCTGCCTTTCTTGATAAGAGATGATTAAGAACTGCTGCAAAGATATAAATGAAAAGTATAAACTGCCAAATTAATTACTGCATAGGTTCTTGTATTTGTACACATAAAAAAGCCAGGATAGTGAGTCCTGGCCCCTGTAAAGGAAATTTATTAAAACCGATAGCCTACTGAAAGACCGAAGCCGGTGTTTTTAAGGTTATAATCGTCTTCATCTAAACTCGCAATTTTCGGAGCTATATTGGTTAGTCCCAACTGAGCGTTCAATTGAAAAAAAAGTTTGTTGGAAAATTCATAGCCTGCCAGGAAGTTACCGCCAAAATCAGTTCTTCGGTAATAACGTGCAGCTAAAGGAGCCTGTGCTACGCTTATTTCGTTTTCAAATTCGATATCCACGTCATTGTCACCGTCAGTCAATTTGCCTCCGATACCAATACCTATGTAAGGCCCTACTCCAAGCATTAAATGGCCTGTACCAAGAACGGGTTTGTAAACGAAATTAACCGGTATTTCTACATAAGAAAGATTTATCTTATTGTCCGAATTGTCTTTATCTTTTGCACCTTTCTGACTGAATACAACACCTGGTTGAATATAGAATTCAGGTGCAATCATAATAGGAACATCAATACCCGCATGGAAGCCGGTCTTCAACTTTCCATCTGCATCCTGACCAGCAAACTTACCATTCAGGTTCTGGAAATTCACTCCGGCTCTTATTTGAACAGAGACAGCCTTCTCCGCTGTTGTGGTAGTTTCTACAGGAGTCTGCGCATTAACGGAACATGCAACCAATGTTAATACCGAAACAATACCAATCATTTTCTTTTTCATGAATTTTTGTTTTTTATTTACTTTTTGTGGATTATAAGGACGCTTGTTAATTTTTATTAGCTTCTTTCGCGGCTTCTGCTTTCATCTTATCATTGGCGGTTATCAGGAATTCTACCCGGCGGTTACCGGCTCTTCCTTCTTCCGTGTCATTGGAATATTTAGGTGAATCTTTTCCGTATCCTTTTACTGAAATGCGGGAGGCCGCAATTCCGTGCGATTTTAAGTAACCGGAAGCACTGGTAGCTCTTCTGAGTGATAATCCCTGGTTGTATTCCGCCGTACCGGTATTGTCGGTATGACCCTGAATTTCCAGATCGGTATCCGGATACGTATTCAAAACTGTTATTAACTTATCGAGTGTTTGTGAAGCTTCTACGTTTACCTCTGCTTTATTGAAGCCGAAGAGCGCACTGCTGTTAAATTCCACCGTAATTCCTTCTCCTACTCGCTCTACTTTTGCATCGGGAACCTGTTTCTTCAGTTCTTCCGCCTGTTTGTCCATTTTTCTTCCGATCAATGCCCCACTTACCCCGCCAACTGCCGCACCAATAATGGCACCCAGGGCGGTGTTGCCTGAGGCCTTTCCTATAACGGCACCCACCGCGGCCCCGCCGCCCGTGCCTATGGCAGCACCTTTTTGTGTCTTATTCATGCTTTTGCAGCCTCCGAGTATAAGGGATGCCATCATTGCTGCCGTTAAAAATTTACTGATCATATTCATATATAGTCATTTTTAATTGTAAAGCACAGCTTACTAATATCGTGCCATCGAAAGCAATAACGCAAAATGTCATTTTGTGCCTACAGAAAAAAGGCAAAACGAATACATAATAAATGTATAAGTTTTGCCCGTTGTGTTGGTGTTAATGCTTGTTATTTGGCAGCGGTGCCAGCGTCTGTTTTATTACCTGTAAACTGGATGATCTTTGCAGTGGTATTCATTTTCTTCTTTGATGAAGCTGGTTTTTCATCGGATGAGTTGGAAGATGTAAAAGCATCTGACGGATTCTCATCTTTGTATTTGCAACCAAGACAAATATTTATTTGTTTGTTACTGTCATCATATATAACGGTTCCTTCAGAGATGGACTTTTCGGCAGCCTTTTGTGCAGGTACCTTGTAAGTGCCTGGCGCACCTTTTCTAAGCGCATATATTTTTACGTCAGTTAGTCCTTCTATCCATATTTTGCCCGGGTTTTCTTCATCTCCTGTAATGGTCACATTCTTTTCAGATTTAGATGTCGCGGGTGATGAAGTATAATTCCCTAGTACGGCAATGTAATGGGTGCCGAAATTAGGAGTAACCAATGGCTTGGAACTGCCTGCATTTCCGGCTGAATCTATTGGCTGTTCCATAGAAGGTGTAGCGGGAGTGGTAGTTGCTGAACTGTCTACTACAGTAGAATCTGTTTGGCTATAAGCTGATACGGACATTACTATGCCTGCTGCGATAAACGCTAGTTTAATTGATTTCATAACTGTAAAATTTGATTTGAAATTGAATGCTTACTACACCTGATTTCAAAATATCGTGCCAAAAAATTAAATGTTGAAAAAGCCTACCTTTATGAAACAATTATGAACACTAAGAAACCGGCAAAGGCAATTGCTACAGAACAGGAATATATAGAAGTATTTGGCGCAAGGGAACACAATCTGAAAAACATAGACATCTCGATTCCCAAAAATAAACTGGTCGTATTTACAGGAGTGAGCGGAAGCGGTAAATCATCACTTGCATTTGATACCATTTATAACGAAGGACAGCGTCGTTACATGGAAAGCTTCTCCGCATATGCCAGGCAATTCATGGGAGACATGGAAAGGCCGGATGTAGATAAGATCACTGGTCTCTCGCCCGTTATCTCGATCGAACAAAAAACGACTAATAAAAATCCACGCAGCACGGTAGGAACCATTACGGAGATATATGATTTTCTCCGGTTGTTTTACGCACGCGTAGCGGAGGCGTATAGTTATAACACAGGTAAGCGGATGACCAAATTCAGTGAAGAAGAGATAGTGGAAAATATTTTCAAAAAGTTCAAGAGTAAAAAGATATCGCTGCTGGCTCCCCTGGTACGCGGACGAAAAGGACATTACCGGGAGCTGTTTGAAGACATTCGCAAAAAAGGATACCTGAAAGTAAGAATAGATGGGGAGGTAAAAGACCTGGTGTCTAAGATGCAGGTGGACAGGTATAAGATTCATGACATCGAAGTGGTGATAGACCGCTTACAGGTTACCGCGGATATGAAAGTACGACTTAGCCAGAGTATTCAAAAAACATTGCAGACGGGAAAGGACCTGATGTTTGTGCTGGTAAATGACGAAAACAAAGTTGTTCAGTACAGTAAACAACTGATGTGTGAAGATACAGGCATCAGTTACGAAGAGCCTTCACCTAATAGTTTTTCATTCAATTCTCCGTATGGTGCCTGCGCTACCTGTAAAGGACTCGGTACCGTTAACCAGGTAAACATGGATGCGGTGATTCCTGATCCTGAGAAAACCATCAGCGAAGGGGGCATTATTCCGTTGGGTGAAGAACGGGAGGCGTCCGTGTTTAAGTATTTCCAGGAAGTGGCTAAAAAATACAAGATACCGCTCAACAAGCCGATAAAGGAATTATCGGAAAAAGCAATGAACGTCGTTCTTTATGGCAGTGAGGACGCAGCAGCCAGGGAAGAAGTATTTGAATTTGAAGCACAGGAAGGCGCTATCTATAAAACGGAATATGAAGGCGTGGTGACTATGCTGCGCAGATGGTATGCAGTAGGCAGCAGCGAATCGCTGCGCGACTGGGTAGAGAAATTCATGGAACTAAAACCCTGCACTGTTTGCGGAGGCGCCAGGTTGAAAAAAGAAAGTCTATGGTTTAAGATAGACCAGAAAAATATATCGGAGATCAGCGATCTGAATCTCGATAAACTGATGGTATGGTTCACCGGCCTGGAAACCCGGATGAACAACAAACAGAATAGTATCGCCAAAGACATTTTAAAAGAGATAAGAGAGCGGCTGCAGTTCCTGCTCGATGTCGGGCTCACCTATCTTACCATCAACCGTTCTTCCAAAACCCTGAGCGGGGGTGAGTCGCAGCGTATACGCCTGGCCACGCAGATAGGGTCGCAATTGCAGGGCATAACGTATATACTGGATGAACCGAGTATCGGCCTGCACCAGCGCGATAACCAGCAACTTATACATGCCCTGAAGAATCTTCGCGACCTCGGTAACAGCGTGCTGGTGGTGGAGCATGATAAGGATATTATGCTGGCTTCCGATTTCCTTATAGATATTGGTCCCGGTGCCGGTCAGCATGGCGGCAGGGTGGTTACCCAGGGGCATCCATCCACGATCATTAAGACCGGATCCGAGACGGCAAAATTCCTGACGGGCGACAAATCGATAGCGGTACCTGCGGAAAGAAGAAAAGGCAATGGTAAATTCATGGAGATCATAGGTGCCACCGGTAATAATCTGAAGAACGTGCAGGTAAAGCTTCCTATGGGCAAGCTGATTGTAGTGACCGGTGTAAGCGGCAGCGGCAAATCCACGCTGATCAATGAAACGCTGTATCCCGTTTTATCCACCTATTGTTTTAATTCCAAGATGCAGCCCATGCCCTATAAAAGACTGAAGGGACTGGAACATATCGACAAAGTGATAGAGATCGATCAAAGCCCCATAGGAAGAACGCCGCGTAGCAACCCGGCTACCTATTGCGGGTTCTTTACGGATATCCGTACACTGTTCGCTTCAGTGCCTGAAGCCAAAATAAGGGGTTATACGGCGGGCCGTTTTTCGTTTAACGTAAAGAGCGGCCGGTGTGAAATGTGCGAGGGAGGAGGCATGCGGGTAATCGAGATGAACTTTTTACCCGATGTTTATGTGCATTGTGAAAAATGCAATGGTAAAAGATATAACCGCGAAACTCTGGAGATCCGCTATAAGGGTAAGTCCATCAGCGATGTGCTGGATATGACGGTGGACGACGCCGTTGATTTTTTTACCAATGTGCCATACATCTACAGGAAGATAAAAGTATTGCAGGAGGTAGGATTGGGTTATATCACACTCGGACAATCGGCCGTTACCCTCAGCGGCGGCGAGGCACAGCGCGTAAAGTTATCGACCGAACTCGGTAAGAGGGATACAGGTAAAACCTTTTATATACTGGACGAGCCTACTACGGGTCTGCACTTCCAGGACATACAACATTTGCTTGAAGTACTTAATAAACTCGTAGACCGCGGAAACACCGTACTGGTAATAGAACATAATATGGACATCATTAAGGTGGCCGATCATATCATCGACCTGGGCCCGGAAGGAGGGGATGGCGGAGGCCAGATCCTTTTCGAAGGTACCCCGGAAGAAATGATTAAAATAACGAACAGTCATACTGCCAGGTATCTAAAGCCCGAACTCATTTAAACAAAAAATCCCCGGAGGGATTTATAGTTATCAGAAGTAAACCATAAGCCAATAAGCAAGCGCAGGGAGTGATTAATAAAATCTTTACTAAGGGATTAAGTATAGGGAACGGATCAGGTCTTTTCAAACCGGATATTAGGATTTTAAAAATTTCCCTGCTGCTTATTGATAATTGGTTATAGCAAAAAGTAAGACATTATTTTACGATTACACTGCCATTTTCTATACGCTCGTCGTCGCTGAAAACCTCGTAGGTATATTCTCCCTTATTGAATTTTGTTAAATAGCTGGTCTGCCTGTTGCGTACCATGGTTTGCTTTATCAGTTTACTCTCCATGTCGAAAACGAATAACTGGTAGATTTTTCCCTCTTCTCCAACGGCTGTAAAGAAGATGACTTCATGCGTGGCGTTGGGATAAAGTTTTATCTTATACTTTTTATTACCCTGCGCCTTACTGATCACGATCGTATCCCGCGGTCCGGCGATTGCCGAGGCCAGGGTCGTTTGCATTCCGGATGCCATTATCAGCAGAACGATTATCCTGAGAACGGCACTGGAAGGTTGTAAGCAGATCTTTTTAAGTAACGTTTTTTTCATAAGCTATTTCATATCTTAAGAAATGGTGTTCATACAGGGTAAATGAAAATGATATTAAAACCGTATGATCGGGCAACGTGTGGAGTTCCTGAGACCGCCTTCACCTCTTAACTGGAAGCTGAATTTAATACCTACCGAATAGTAACCGTCTTTGTTAGTAACCGTTCCTCTTTTGTCGCCACCTGTGGTAGAAAATTGTCCACCGGCACGCTTGTCTGCCATTCTTTCGGCAATAGCAGCTCTCTGAGGAGTCATGTATTTGTAAAACAGGCTCGGATCTACATAAGTGGTGCTGAGGTCATCAATATAATCAGTAAACGTTTTACGGTGGATGATTTCCAGGCTTATGCTTGATCTCTCCGTCATAAAATATTTTAAACCGATCCCCAACGGTATATTCACTTGGAGCAGTTTGTATTCTTTCCTGTCAGGATATTCAGCGAAGCCCTGGCCTTCGGTGCGAAGGCTTTTCAGCGCAATCCATTCACCGGTAAGGGGGTCCTGGCCCTTAGGGTTAAAATAGAAGCCGCCGATACCTATTACGCCGTATGGCCTGAGCCTGTGCGTTACATCTTCTGGAAAATCTTCCAGGAAAACGGTAGGATATATTTCAGCCATCACAAGTGCTTCTATGATAGGCGATTTAACATTCAGGTTACGAACCTTGCGTGCTTCTTCTAATCCTCCTTTTGCTTTAATAATAGCATCGTCGCCGGATACACTGCCAAAGTTGACAGCCAGCCGGTAAGACAGCCAATCCCTTACATTGAAAGTAAGGTGTCCGCCTGCCATTAATTTTGTTTGTGAAAAGTTGTTGTCTTTCAGAAAAGCAGTTCCTTTACCGCGATTACCGCCCAGGTCGCCGAGAAGATTGGCCGGCCCTATGCTGAATCCTGCATCTACAGAACCAGCCTGGCTAAAGCATGTATTGGAAAGAAAGAATAAGGATAAAAACAAGACACACTTGTTCCCTAAAAAGTGTAACTTCTTTTTCATGAATACTGATTTTGTGTTTCAAATAGTTATCGGATCGCGATCAGCCTTATTATTGGCTGATACCATTATAGAACGCAAAAAGGAATATTATAGTCTGTTTAAATCAAAAAACCGTGATCGTAAAACTGCTATTAGTAGTTGTACTATCACGGTTTTAAGGGTAAATGCGTATGATTTTATCTCAGTATCCGTACTTGTCTTTCCATAATCCTTTCAGAAATTTTCTTAATTCTTCTTCTCTCGCATTTTTTCCCGGATCATAAAAACGCGTACCGTTAAGCCCGGTCGGAAGATACTCCTGAGCGGAGAAATTCTGATCGTAACTATGGGAATATTGATAGTCTTTTCCATAACCCATATTCTTCATCAGCTTAGTGGGAGCGTTGCGGATAGGAAGGGGCACCGGTAAATCACCCAGTTGTCTTACTGCATTCAGGGCGTTGTCGATAGCGGTATACGATGCGTTGCTTTTGGCACTCGACGCAAGGTAAGTAACGCATTGGGAAAGAATGATTCTTGCTTCCGGGTATCCTATTTTATTCACTGCATCAAAGCATGCGTTTGCCAGCAGTAATGCGTTTGGGTTGGCATTACCTATATCTTCACTGGCCAGTATCAGCAGCCTGCGGGCAATAAACTTTACGTCTTCGCCGCCTTCTATCATTCGTGCCAGCCAGTATACAGCGGCATTGGGATCACTGCCCCTGATCGATTTAATAAAGGCCGATATGATATCGTAATGCTGTTCTCCTTTTTTATCGTAGATAGCCACCCGTGTTTGTGCTATGTCCATTACCGCTTCATCGGTTATCTCCACATCGTTACCGAGTGTATCCGTTACCAGTTCGAGCAGATTGAGTAATTTACGGGCATCGCCTCCTGCGATGGTAAGCAGGGCGGTGGTTTCTTTAAGCGTTATGTTTTTATTTTTTAACACCTCGTCTTTGGATAGGGCCTGTTGCAGTAATGCTACCAGGTCTTCCTGGTCGAGGGGTTTCAGCACGTATACCTGGCAGCGCGAAAGAAGGGCGGAGTTTACTTCAAAAGAAGGGTTCTCCGTGGTAGCTCCTATCAGGGTGATGGTTCCTTTTTCAACGGCACCCAGTAATGCATCCTGCTGGCCTTTGTTAAAGCGATGAATTTCATCGATGAACAGTATCGCTTTCTCCGAGTTCTTTGCTGTTTCAATTACTTCTCTCACTTCTTTTACCCCGCTGCTGATGGCACTTAATGTATGGAAGGGTATGCGAAGCGTGTGTGCTATAATGTTGGCGATAGTCGTTTTACCTACACCGGGTGGTCCCCAGAGTATCATGGAAGGTATTTTTCCCTGCTCTATAGCCATTCTCAATATACTTCCCTTGCCGGTAAGGTGCTTCTGACCTGCCAGTTCTTCCAGCGTGGAAGGTCTTAATCTTTCGGCTAATGGAATTTGTATGCTATTCAATTTCTTAAAGTTCTTATATTGTATCATGCAAATTAAGGATATTCCAAAACTGTTTTACCATGCCAGCCTGTTAATAGTTTTGAGTTTGGTTTTCAGCATAAATCATATTATGGCCCAGCGCATGACGGCCGCCGAAAATTACGCACGCAACAGGGCGGCCGTGGTCATGATAAAAACACAGCTTTCGGCCATTGTGAACGTAAGCCAGTTAGAGATCAACAACCGCGCTTTTACTCGCCTAGTAGATTCTATCCAGCGCCTGAGAACGGATAGTGTGGCGCTTACGGCCGAACAGAAACTGGACATTGTGATAGCCCGGTTCCGGGTGAGCGCCGGCAAATACTTCAAAAGCACCTTAAGTTATCTGCGATATGCCAAACAGATCACTTCTACCGGAACGGGATTTTTTATACGGCAGGATGGTTATGTGCTTACCAACTGTCATGTAGTGGATGAAGCAGACAGCTATATCCGCCGCAGGCTCATATCCTCGGTATTCCGGCAGGTTACGGCTTCCAATATACGCGCTATAGAAAACTCCTGGCAGGTTAACTTTTCAGAGGCTCAGCGGGATGAGCTTTATAATACGTTTGCCGGCATCTACAGCAGCATTTTGCCCATTAGCCTGGATAGTCTCAAAAAATCCGTTTATGTAGTGATAGGGTACGATGAGGACAGCGGGCCTTATAAAAGAGAACTTCCGGCAACGGTGATCGTAAAGGGAAGCCCCATGCCCGGCAAAGATGTTGCGATCCTGAAGGTGAACGCCGAGGGACCCTTTCCAACTATCAGCATTCCCGCAATGGAAAAAGTAAGGGTAGGGGAAAGGGTATTTGTATATGGTTACCCGGAAACGGTTAGTAATAATGAATTTCTATCCAGGTCGGCAGCCCTTGAGCCCACGCTTACCAACGGCATCGTGAGTGCCTGGAAAAGAACGGTGCTGAACTGGCCGGTGATACAGATGGATGCCAATATCAATCATGGCAACAGCGGAGGACCCGTATGCAATACAGATGGAAAAGTAGTGGGCATGACGACTTTCGGAAGCCTGGAGATGCGAACCGGCTCACTGGCCGCAGGCTTTAATTTCGCCATACCGGTAAGTGTACTGAACGAGTTTTTCGACAAAGCTGGCATCAGGCCGGAAGAGAGTACCATCTCCTTGCAATTCAATGAAGCACTTTCTTATTTCAGCCGTGCCTATTATCGCAGGGCATTGGATATTTTTAAAGAAGTACAGCAGCAGTATCCTCCCTATCCTGGTATATCGGGATATATAGAAGAATGCAAACTAAATATCCAGAACGAAAAAGATAAAGAGCCGGATACCAGGTATTACCTTTTCCTGTTAGCCGGAATTATATTGCTGGTTATTGTATCCGTTATATGGATCAACAGAAAAAAACGCTGAACGGGTATTGTTTAAAGTATTATCTAAGATCCAGCTTTATCTGCAGTTCTGTAAACTGTTTATCATCAATAGTACTGGGAGCATCTATCATCATGTCTCGCCCGCTGTTGTTTTTGGGGAAAGCGATAAAGTCGCGGATGCTTTCGCTGCCACCCAGTATGGCGCATAACCGATCGAATCCGAATGCTATACCCCCGTGCGGCGGGGCACCGTATTCAAAAGCTCCCAGCAGGAAACCGAATTTATGCTGCTGTTCATCTTTATCCATGCCCAGTGCGGCAAACATCTTTTCCTGGAGTTCACGCTGATAGATACGGATAGAGCCTCCTCCTATTTCGTTACCGTTCAATACCATATCATACGCATTGGCCTTAATGCCGGCATAAGGGTGCTTGAGGTATTCTGATGCCTGGTGTATCACCGGGTCGTTCTGTATCATGGTATCAATATCCCCGGGCTTGGGAGAAGTAAACGGGTGGTGGCGGGCTACCCAGCGGTTATCGTCTTCGGCATACTCGAACAGGGGAAAATCAAGTACCCAGAGCAGCCGGAATTCATTCTCTTTTCTCAGTCCCAGGCGACGTCCCATTTCAAGCCGCAGTTCGCTTACGGCTTTGCGTGTTCTTTCTTCCGCACCGGCCAGTATAAGTACCAGGTCTCCGGCTTTTGCTCCGGCACTATGCGCGATGGCTTTCAATCTTTCTTCGGGGTAAAATTTGTCTGCGCTGCTTTTAAAGGTTCCGTCGGCATTGCATTTAATAAATACCATGCCCTTCATTCCTATTTGCGGGCGTTTCACCCAATCGGTCAGTTCATCGGTTTGTTTACGGGTATATTCACTGCAGCCTGGTGCTGCGATGGCTATTACGGTCTCCGCATCATCGAACACGGCGAAACCGGCATCATTAATCAACGCTGACGCAACCGGTTTATGGGGAAATGTATGAACCGGGAATTTAAGGTTACTGAGCTGCATGCCAAACCGTATATCGGGCTTGTCGTTGCCATATGTCCACATAGCATCCTCCCATGTCATACGTTCTACCGCTTCAATGTAGTCGATGCCCTTTACGTCTTTAAAGATTCTTTTTATAAGTCCTTCGAACATCTGCAGAATATCTTCCTGCTCCACGAAAGCCATCTCGCAGTCTATCTGCGTAAACTCCGGTTGCCGGTCGGCCCGCAGGTCTTCATCCCGGAAACATTTTACTACCTGGTAGTAACGATCGTACCCGCTCACCATCAATAGCTGTTTAAAGGTTTGGGGACTTTGAGGGAGTGCATAAAACTGGCCGGGATTCATACGGGAAGGCACTACGAAATCGCGCGCACCTTCGGGCGTGGATTTAATCAGAAACGGCGTTTCTATATCCATGAAATGATGGTCGTGCAGGTAGTTACGCGCGCTGCGGTTTACGGCATAGCGCAGTTCCAGGTTCTTCTTTACCGCATTTCTCCGCAGGTCGAGAAACCGATATTTCATACGGAGATCATCCCCGCCATCCGTATCGTCCTGGATGGTAAAGGGCGGCACGGCCGATTTATTCAATACCTGGAAGGAGGTAACAGCTATCTCGATATCGCCCGTACTTAGCTGTGAATTTTTATTACTGCGCTCACTCACTTTACCCGTTACCTGCAGCACGAATTCGCGACCCAGGGGATCGGCATCCAGTATCTTATTGAGTTGCTCACCAAATAATAACTGGGTAATACCATACCTGTCGCGCAGGTCGACAAAGGTGATACTTCCGAATTTACGGACGGTCTGTACCCAGCCGGCAAGGCTCACTTCTTTGTTGCTATCCGTAATTCTTAATTCCCCGCAGGTGTGGGTTCTGTACATATTCCCGGTTTTGAGGGGCAAAGGTAATCTGAAACAATGAAATGATCTTATCAAAACGGGTAATCGCCGCTTGTTTTGCATCGTTTGGCAGATTTTTGCTGTCCTATATATTTTAACATAACATCTGGCCGCGGGGATGTCTTTCCGTTGATGAAGAGTACTTGCACAATCCAGAATTATTTTCTATTTTGTCACATCTTTAATCTCCGCCGGAGAATTTCTCCTGAAAGACCACACCCAACGTCCATTTCTCTGACAGACCATTCGTGTATTACAGATTTCACACAAGAAAAACGTAGCCTGATGGAAGTATTAATCGTTTGTTTGGTGGTATTTAGCGCAGTGATTGCCATATATGTGCTTCAGCCGGTATTTGAAAGGTTTTTACTGGCCCGGAAAAGAAAGGCATTTGCATCGCAGGAGATTTTTTACCGGAGCCTTATCGCTCAGCATATACCTTATTTTCACCGGCTGGATGAAGAACAGCAGAATAAATTCCTGTTCAGAACTTACCTGTTCCAGAAGTCCAAAAAATTCCATTATGTAGGGGTAAGACAAAATGCGGAAATTCCCGTGCTGATAAGCGCAGTGGCCATCCAGCTTACGCTCGGACTGGAGAAGTTTTCGCTTAACTACTTCCACGATATTTTTGTGCTGGAGCACGACTATCATTACGGCTATTATTCACTTCCCTTTATGGGGCATGTAGACAGCTCCGGTATCTATCTTTCATGGAACGACTTCATGCAGGGAATACGCGATAATACGGACAGCAGCAATGTGGGCCTTCATGAAATGGCCCATGCACTGGCTTATGTAAACTTTGTAACCAAGACCGACGAAGACAAGCATTTCAAAAAAGAGTTTAAGAATTTCTCCAAAGTGGCAAGACCTATCTACCAGGAAATGCAGAAGGGCAGAAAGACTTTGCTGGGCGAATATGCTTCCACCAACTATCATGAGTTCTGGGCAGTTAGTGTAGAAATGTTCTTCGAGAATCCTGTGCGCTTCAGGCATGAACTGCCTTCATTATATGCTGCCATGGCGGTACTGCTTAATCAGGACCCGATCGAGCAGATCAAGTATAAACGTAATATCATCTACCGGCAGCTAAAGACCCCGCTGGTCAGCTAACGGCTTAGTATTTTGGTAAAGCGCTGCACACCGGCTGCCGGCAATACAGGCGTTCCATTAACGATATTGTTTACAAACTGCCTTGCGAAATAAGGAGCCAGCGAACATCCTTTTGTTCCCATCCCGTTAAAGATACCTATTTGCGGATAAGAAGGATGCCAACCCACGAACGGCCTTCTTTCCAGGGTACCCGGACGAAGAGACGCTATATGATCTACGATAGTAAAAGGCAGCTTTACAAATTCCTGTACCTGCCGTGTTACTCTTTCCCGGAAGAGCGCAGTAGGCTGCTCGTTCTCAAATTCCCATTCATAAGAAGAGCCTATCCAGAACAGGTTATCCTGCCAGGGCACCAGGCTCATTCCTTTTTTATAAATATGATGCCGGGGTAGATCGGGTATATCCGCTATCAATGCCTCGCCCTTGCTCAGGGCAAAGGGCAACCGGGAGAACCAGGGGTTACCGAAACTACTTTTGCCGTCGCAGAAAATGATCTTTTGCGCGGTTATGTCTTTATAGGAAATGGTGTCTGTATTTGTTTTTAAAAGCGTTAGGTCGAAACGCTCTTCCAGCAGGCTGTTTGCTGCCAGGCTTTTGCGGTAGGCGGGTATCAGCTTTTGCAGGTCGGCCAGGTAACAGGGTATAATAGTGCCATATCCAAGGCCGTAATTAAGGTAAACGGCATGATCGTTTTCATCTGCCGGCAGCTCGAGGTATTGCGGATCTTCTGCCAGCTTATCGAGAAATGCCAGCCGCATCTGCGGCGAAGGAAAACAGTCGACGATATTTGTGCGGGAGATACATTCTATGCCCAGGTAATTGCCTATTTCCCGGTAAGCGTCGAACGCAAACGGAAGCAGTTCGTCGATCATCCAGGTCTTTACCATCCGGCGGCCCGTGATAGGATTGATGATACCGGACGCTACCCTGGACGCCGTGTGTGCATTGACTTCATCTATAATAATGAACGGCCTGCCTGCTTTCTGCAATTCCCAACTCAGGAAGCTGCCGCATATACCCTGACCGACAATCAGAAATTCAGTTTGCATGCCGCAAAAATAGCTTTATTCCACGTTCACGCGTATGCCTTCGCTGTGGCTCGCAAACTCCGGTGCGTACATACACTGGATGGTAGTGATGCCATTGCTGAAATTCCCTGCGACGGTCGCAAATAACGGGTACTCGAATACATAGGTCCCTTTGAAAAGCCGGTCGAAGAAAAAATGAGTAGCCGCGTCGCGGGTAGTTTCATAATATCCCAGGCCACCCTGCCATTTATACCCGCTGAGTACATTAACGGGCTCCATACAGGAAGCGCGCATGTCTTTCATGTGAACATACTCCATATCCCTGTCGGCCTTCAGCTCTATCCTTACTTTTATTTTGTCGCCTGCTTTTATTAGCTGCCCTTCTCTTACTGGTTCCAGCACCGGCCCCCGGTCGGTGTTTCTTTCGATAAATAGCTTTTTAGTCAGTTGCAAGGGGGTAGCCGATGGCGTAATCTTGTCCAGCTTTTCAAAATACTGCCAGTAAACGGCTCCCCAGGCCGGTGCTGCATCCGGGGTGGTGGTTTTGGAACGGAGCTGCACGGAGATATCACCCATCGAAGGTTTTATCTGCTGCTGCGCGATAATCGTTTTAAAATAACCGGTGCCTTCTTCTTTGTCCGTCTTTTCGCTGTTGATCGTTTCGTTTCCTAACCGGATCGTTACTTCCGGTTCTTCCGACAGCCAGTCGCTGCCTTGCAGCAGTAGCGCATAACAGGCGTCGGCCGTGGCTTTGGTGGTGCGCCAGTCCCGGGTTTGTTTCTGTTTCAGCAACCAGGTTTTAAGGTCGCCGGTGGTTTTAGGGTCTTTGCTTATTTCGTGAAATGCTTCTATCAGCAGGCTATGGGTTTCCACGGGTGCCTGGTGCCAGAAGTATCCCGGTTTATTATCCTTCCAGTACATACCGGTTTCTTCATTTACTACTGCCTTCTCTTTAAGCGATTTAAGAATGGCCGCCGCCGTTTGTTTATCACCCGTGCGGAACAGGTGCAGTGCCGTCATACCCTGCATATAAGGTATCTGCTGTACCCAGAACTTCTGCGACTGCGAACGGTAATAGGTAGTGGCTTTAAGCGAAGAAGCGGGTATACCGTATTCAGGGTAAAAGCTGCGCATATAAAGGAACTGGATTTGCGTATAACCCACCTGGTTCTTTATAATATCTGCTTTGGATTTAAGCAACAGGTCGTAGTCCTCTTTAATACGCGCATCCAGGTAGGGGAGGGCCGATTTTACCAGCTTGTTTATTTTGGCAACGGCAAATGCAGGCAGTGCATGCAGCTTATTAAGATGACCAATGCCGGTAAGTATGTATTGGGTAATATAACGATCGTCCGGCCCGCCTTTGAACCATACAAAACCACCATTGGGCGACTGCATCTGTACCAGCTTTTCCAACTGATTATTCAGTTCTTTTTCCATCTTCACCATATCGAACAACAGGGCGATATTCTTTTTTTGCTGCGACTCCGATTTGGCTTCCAGTACCCAGGGTGTTTCTTCCAGCAGTACCGATTTAAGTTCTGCATTCTTTTCCAGGTTGGAAACCAGGGCTGCGGTATCTGCCGTTTTCCATTTTTCAAATACCCGCTTCAGCCGGGGCGAGCTATTGGCGATCATCGACGCCAGGGCGTTTGCATAAAAACGGTTAAAGGTTTGTTCCGCGCATTCGTATGGATATTCCATCAGGTAGGGCAGGGCCTGTACGGCATTCCATGCAGGGTTCAATGTAAACTCCACGGTAAGCGCATGGTGCTGCAGGGTTTCGCTATTACCGGACTTCAGCAGTCCGGTAAAGCTGAATTTCTTTTCCGCATTGCCGCGAACGGGCAGGGGCATGCTCTCCGTTACCAGCATGCTGTTGGTAAGCACGGGCAGCGAAGCTTCTTCTCCATCGGAGAAGGTGGTGCCGACACTATCCGCCTTGGTTCTGGCAATAAACCGGTATACCAGGGCACTGTTATACCGATAAGGCACTTCCAGTGTAAAATCGGCCGCAGTGCTTTTACCTGCATCGGCTGTAAAATACTGGACGGCGTTCATGTTTTGAAAAATGCCGTCTACCGGTTTCAGCGTGGCTGCGTCCAGCAGTTGAAGTTCGATAGTGCCCGTCACTTCTCCAGGGGAAAGGTTCACTATTTTAGTGCTCAGCCGCATCCGGTCGCCTTCTCGTATAAAGCGCGGCACATTGGGTTGTACCATCAGTTCTTTCTGGGTAACCAGGTTCGAAGTGGTGTATCCGAATGCCAGCTCCTTCGTATAGGCAAGTCCCTGGAATTTCCAGCGGGTAAGAGCTTCGGGCATGGTAAAGCTGAAGCTGATATCGCCCTTTTCATCGGTGTGAAGGTCCGGCAAAAAAAAGGCCGTTTCATTAAAGTTCTTACGCAGTTTCACTTCCGGCTCCGGTTCTTTCTGTGCAGCACCCGATTTGGTAGTGATTAATACCACACCGTTCGCTGCACGTGCACCATATAATGCAACGGCACGCTCGTTCGCCATTACCTCCATCGATTCGATATCCGAAGGGTTCAATTTATTCCCTTGTTCTGAAATAACTCCATCTATAACATAGAGCGGATCGGTAAGGCCTGATACAGTATAGGATCCCCGAACAATGATTTTGGAGAACTTCGCTTCTTCAGCTTCCCCGTCGTATTGCAATACTACATCCTGTGTTTCCATTGCAGCAGCCGGCGCGCTGGCGCGGAGCGATTTTACCATATAGTTCCGTTCACCTGCGAGTAAAATATTCAGTTGATCATAGCTCTTGTTAAATGGCTGGTTACTATTCTTATCCCAGAACCTGCCCCGGGACCTGACGCCCTGAAAATTGGCATTGCCGTTCCATGTACTGTAAAAAACGTTAACCGGCCAGATGCCCGGTATATTCCAGTCATGCGGTTTAAACTGATCGAGTGAAGCATCGTACATACTTACCAGCATTTCTGCGGCTACTTTTTCTTTTTTGCTTCCGCTGATTTTTAATTTCCATTTCTCTTCACTGCCCGACAATGTTTTATCCCTGAATGTTTCATAACTTATGTTCAGTTCTTTATTCGTCCAGGGTACCGCAATGGTATTATTCAGCGCATAAAACCGGTTGTCCTTTACCAGCAGGTAGGCAACGCTTATTCCGCCCCTGTCCGCTTCGCTTACACCATAATCAAAAGCCCTGGTTTCGTTATCCAGCTTCAATAGTTTGAAATCGCCTCCTATCCGGGAACCGCTCGTCGTCACAGGTTCGCGTTGCATCCATTCAATGATCGTGAGATCGTTTGCAGTAGTACCCAATGTAATGGACGCTTTTTCTCCCGGCTCCACCGTGCTTTTATCGATGGAGGAAGTAATGTATTCTGGTACCGGCAAACGTTTATCTGCGGGATCGTATAAGCGGATATACTGTACATCTTTTACCTGCGACCCGTATTTATCGGTTGTACTGGCTTCCAGTAAATACCAGCCCGGTAAAAAGCCCTTATGCATGATGGTGAATTGCCCGTCTGCCCTGCTGGTATCGGGCTTTACAACGATAGCCGTCCCCCGAGCCCAGTTCTCTTTATTTTTCTCGTCATCGTATTCATCATGCGGAAAAAGACCGGCGTATTCTTTTGCATCCACCACGAACTGGTCGGGCTGCTCCCATAAACGGGCCCTTATAAGCCTTCTTGGCTGCTGTAACGGATAGATAGTAAGTGCAACCAGGGCCGGTTCAAATTCGCCATTGGTATTCCTGGTGGATATGGATACGCTCCTAAGACTATCTGCCGGCAAAGCACTTCCCGGAGGAATGTTTATTTTAAGCAATAAGGCCTTATAAGAAACCGACACCATAGTTTCCCCGCTGCGGGTTTCCCCGTTATTGTCAGTGATGTCCGCTACTATCTTGTAATCGAATACCGGTTCCAGTACCCTGTCGATCGAAGCATCCGGAATTGCTTTAAAACGGATAGTGAACCTTCCTTCTCCATCGGTAACGGCTTCTCCGTTGGTTATTTCCATTTCGGCAGTGGCCGGACGAACCCTTCTTCCCCAAAGCCAGGGATATATAAACCGGGGCACACGTACCACGCGGTATTTTATGGCGGCACCGTCTATATTATTACCCGCATACGCTTTGGCAAGGCCTGAAATACTGATACTGTCGTTCACCTTATAAGTACCTTTCAGTTTTTCATACTCCACATAAAACCGGGGCCTTTTATATTCTTCCACCGAAAACCGTTGTTCGCCCGGTATATATTCATCCCGCAGCGTGAACTCTCCGTTCAGTGTATTTTCAGGCAAGCGGAAAGAGCCGGCATAAGAGCCGAATTCATTCGTGGTAAGCATAAGCGAATCGACTGTTTCATTATTCGCATTTTCAAGTAACAGCATGGTTTTTTTACCCGCCAGTATCTTGCTCTTCCCAGTTACGAAGTCTTTGCTAATGGCAATACCTTTAAAATAAATAGTTTGACCGGGGCGGTAAATGGCCCGGTCTGTAAACAGGAACACAAGTGTATTATTAAGCCTGAATAGAGAAGTATTTTCTTTTTCATTTTTTTCCGCGATAGTATCGACCGTTAAGTCATTGCTAAAAGTGGAATAGATTTGATCGTCCATTAATAAATGATCCAGTCCAAAATCAATCTCGATCTTTATCGAATTCCTGTCTTTAATCTCTTTAACGCTGAAATAACCATTATTATCCGCGGTTAATTTTTCCGCCCTCGACGTATTCAACTTGCGGATATTGTAATCATAATAATTATTCCAAACCTGCACACTGGCACCGGCCAGTGGTTTGCCCGTTTCCCGGTGAAGAGCGAAATATTTGTTGTCGCTATTAATAAAACTGATGGCAGAAACGTATATAAACTGCACAGCCAGTGCATTTCCTTCACGGGCGAAGGCCTGATCCGTACCTGCCAGTATCATATAAGTGCCCACCGGCAAAGCATCTATACGGATCTCCGCTGCGTGTTGCTGGTGGTCTTTAGTATCCGGAAGCGATTGCTCCCAAGATTTCAAAGGGGCAAGGTCCGTCAACTGTTGCCAGTACTTTTCATCATAAGAATGCAGTAGCCTGCTCTTAAGTGCGTCATCCAGGCGCACCACCCTCAGGTAAACCTTCGATATATTTTTATAACTCACCAGGCTGCGGAAGGGCTGTGCAGGCATATTAACTTTTTCGGTCAAAAGCGTAAGCTGTTTTAGCCGTATCTGTTTCAACAGATTGATACAATGAACACGGCCTTCGCTTTCATCCTTTTGCAAAAGCACTTCCTCACATATTTTTTCCGCTATATTATTTTCATACCTGTTCGCGGTATCCCTAACCGGGTGGTACTTTGCTGCTTTAGCGGCATGCCATTGCGCTACCAGGTACCATGCCTGAGCTGCGGCCGGCGTGCGCTGGTACTGCTCCGCCACATGCTTTATAGCCATATAATACAGTTCCTCCTTATTTTCCATCACCGCTTTGCTCCGTACATATTGCAGTCGTTTCAGATCGATATCGATCAGCGCATCGGGCGAAGTATCATATAAATGGAAAGCGATCAACTGCTGATAAAGCAACAAAGCCTTGTGCTGCATCGAAAGCGAATCGCGCGTAACGAACCTGCGTGAAAAAAAATCAGCCGCAGGGTCAAAAGCCGCTGCCTGGTTGATCTCGAAGGCATAAGCCGGCCTGGTAAGCTCCTTTTCATCATTCATAAAATACTCCAGTGCCCTGTTTGCCAGCAGATCAAAAAGTGTTGGCCTCAGCCTGCTTGCCGTGCCCTTATTGATAATAGCGTCATACACCGAAAGCTTCGTTTCTTTCAGCAATTTCTCTTCGCTCAGCGAGCCCAGGTACAATTCCGTAATACGCGCATGAAAATCATTTACTCCCCAGGTCTCCATATCACCCTTCTCCGCACTCGCGGTAACAGCAATAGCCGTACGATTATAAAACTTCCAGCGATTATTCTGAAAAAAAGACCAATACCCCTGCGCCAGCACACTACCAAGAATAGCCTTAGCAACCCCCCGTGCCCCCACCCATTCCTTTTCCAATGCTACTATAGCGGCCACCCCCGCATTCTCCGTACCCGTTTCTCTCAAATTAATCCCATAAACCAGTGCCTTCAGCAGCTGCCCTTCCTCTTTCTCTTTTTTCGCCATCTCATAAATCTTATCCACCTCCACAAGCGCCGACTTAGGCAACCCCTTATTCAATACCAAATCATCCACCTTCTTCCACAACAAATCATATTTCTTACTATTCATTTGCCCCATTGAATTTTGAAAAAAAACAAAAACACCACTAACGACAAGCATCCATCTAATAAAACGCATAACAAGGTATTTATTCAAAGTTAATCAGTATCCCCAAGATGCAACAACCCCATCATTTACACAAAATCACAGCAAAATCCTCAACATCACCAACAAAAAGGTAAAGTTGCCAGCGAAGGACAGGTATAAAAATTTAAAGGGGAAAAATCTAACAACCTACACCATCAAGAAGATTATTTTTCCCCTTTAAATTTTTATACCTGTCCTTCGCCCCGCGGCCTTCCCAAAGAAAAAAGCGCCCCACAGCCAAAAACCATGAAACGCTCTCAAAAAAAGTTATAAATAAATTATTTCCCAATCACTTCCGCCATCCTCTTCCCGATATCCGCCGGACTCTTCACCACATAAATACCACACTCCTCCATAATCTTCATCTTAGCTTCCGCCGTATCATCAGCCCCGCCCACGATAGCACCTGCGTGCCCCATGCGCCGTCCCGGAGGCGCCGTTTGTCCGGCAATAAAGCCCACCACCGGCTTGGTTCCGTTCGCCTTAATCCAGCGGGCCGCTTCCGCCTCCATACTTCCTCCTATCTCCCCGATCATAACGATACCCTCCGTATCCGGGTCGTTCATCAGCAGTTCAACTGCTTCTTTAGTAGGCGTCCCGATAATAGGATCCCCGCCGATACCAATCGCCGTAGAAATACCCAGGCCTGCCTTTGCCACCTGGTCTGCCGCTTCGTAAGTAAGCGTACCCGATTTAGAGACGATACCAATCTTACCCTTCTTAAACACAAACCCAGGCATAATCCCCACCTTACATTCGTCCGCCGTAATAACGCCGGGGCAGTTAGGCCCGATCAGCCTGGTATCCTTATCAATAAGATAATTCTTCACCTTCACCATATCCTGCACCGGAATACCTTCCGTAATACAAATAACCAATGCAACCCCTGCTTCCGCCGATTCCATAATGGCATCTGCCGCAAAAGCCGGTGGTACAAATATGATCGAAACATCCGCCCCGGTCTTCTTAACGCAATCCGCCACGGTATTAAACACGGGCCTGTCAAGATGCGAAGATCCGCCTTTGCCCGGCGTCACCCCGCCTACCACGTTAGTGCCATACTCTATCATCTGCGTAGCATGAAAAGTGCCTTCCGTACCTGTAAAGCCCTGAACCAGGATCCTGGAGTGTTTGTTTACTAAAACAGCCATGTATTGATTTATTTAGTCGCGCAAAAATAAGGGGAAAAATTAATCTTTCAGCAATTCGTCCATATTCCGGTCGTTGTCGATTTTGCCCTTGGCTTCCAGCATCCGCATGTCTTTCGCATCTTTCAGGAATTCGGAGGCGAATATAAAATCGTTCAGTTTCTGGCTCTTGCTGAAAATAATTTCTTGATTACTTCCTTCCCATTCCTTTTCGCCCTGGAACATGTAAATGATATGATCGCCCGTTTCCATCACGCTGTTCATATCATGCGTGTTTACGACGGTAGTAATATTGTATTTAACGGTAAGGTCCTGTATCAGCTTATCGATCACCAGCGAGGTCTGCGGGTCGAGACCGGAGTTGGGCTCATCGCAGAAAAGGTATTTCGGATTCAGCACCACCGCCCTCGCGATACCGACCCTTTTTTTCATACCACCACTTATTTCCGCGGGAAATTTTTTGTTTACATCCTTCATCTCCACCTGCTCCAGCACTTCGTTTACCCGTGTCAGTTTTTCCCGGAAAGACAGCTTGGTAAACATATCCAGCGGGAACATGATATTCTGCTCCACCGTCATACTATCGAACAGTGCCGATCCCTGGAACAGCATCCCGATCTGCTGGCGAAGCTCCTTGCGCTGCTCTTCGTTCATATCCGTAAAATCCTGGCCTCCGTATAGTATCTCGCCGCTGTCCGCTTCAAAAAGGCCGACCAGGCATTTCATAAATACCGTTTTGCCGCTGCCGCTGGATCCGATGATAAGATTGCATTTACCGGCTTCCATTACCACGCTCACATCTTTTATCACCGTCTTATCCCCAAAACTTTTCTTTAAATTTTTTATCTCAATCATGGGTAAATCTTGAATCCTGCCAGAGTAAATAGTTATAGTATAGTTATAATAACAATGCGGATATCAGATAATCGGCAAATAAAATAAGGATACAGCTTACCACCACCGCTTTGGTGCCTGCCCGTCCTATCTCCAGTGCCCCACCCTGTACATAATAACCGAAATAAGCCGGTATGCTGGAAATAATAAACGCAAACACATACGCTTTTACCAGTGCGAAGAAAACATTATAAGGTAAAAAGTTGGAGAGAAGTCCCTTATGAAAATCGGCCGGGGACATGATACCCGTAGAAACACCCGCTATCCTTCCTCCCAGTATGCCCAGTGTACCCGCAATCACCACCAGCATAGGTATAGTAAGCAAAGCCGCCATGATCTTCGGCATTACCAGGTACGATTTGGTATTGATGCCCATGATCTCCAGCGCGTCTATCTGTTCGCTCACCCGCATATTACCCAGCTCGCTCGCTATCTTACTACCCACTACGCCTGCCAGCACGATACATACCAGGGTAGGCGCGAATTCCAGTATCACGGTGTCTCTTACTATCTGGGCAATGGTGGATTTAGGGATAATGGGACTCACCAACTGATAGGCCGTTTGCAGGGCGGATACGGCACCTATAAAAAAAGAAATGATCGCCACGATCCCCAGCGAACCGATGCCGATATCGGAGCATTGGTGCATGAATTCTTTCCAGTATACTTTCATGTTCTCCGGGCGGGAGAACATTCCTTTCAGCATCAGTAGAAATCTTCCTGTTTCAGTTAATATCCTCAAGCGTATAAATTGTTAGGTGAAGATAAATTTATTTATATATCCTTACTGACCTTTTTAAACTTTTTCCACCAGGTATCCTTATCGATCACCTGGCCGTTGGACGTTTTACTTTTGATCTGTGCGTCTATCACGGCTATCAGCGACATATTAAAAATACTGCGCACCGAACTTCCCAGTTGCAATACGTGTACCGGCTTTTTGAGGCCCAGCAACACGGGGCCGATAGCATCCGCACCGCCCACTTCCTTCAGCAGGTTATAAGCCACATTGCCTGCGGCCAGGTTGGGGAAAATAAGGGTGTTCACTTCCTGGTTTATCAGTTCGCTGAACGGATAGTTTTCTTTCAGTATCTCATTATTAAACGCTACGCTTGCCTGCATCTCACCATCAACGATCAGCGAAGGATTACGTTCTTTTACAATCCGGCGCGCTTCCGCCACCAGCCTGGCTTCCGGGGAAGCACTACTCCCGAAGTTGGAATAGCTGAGCATGGCGATACGGGGTACCAGGTTAAAATTACGCACTTCTTTGGCTACCAGCAGGGTGATATCCGCCAGTTCTTCGGCAGTAGGGTTAAAATTGACCGTGGTGTCAGCCAGGAACAAAGGTCCTTTCTTGGTGAGCAGCAGGTACATGCCTGCTATCTTTTTTACCCCGTCCTCCGTGCCAATTACTTCAATGGCGGGCCGCACTACGTCCTGGTAATTGCGGGTAAGTCCGGAGATCATCGCATCCGCATCGCCCGTTTCCACCATCATGCTCCCAAAATAATTACGGTCGGTCATTATTTTAGCGGCTTCGTATTTATTCAGGCCTTTACGCTGCCTTTTTTTAAAGAAAAGCTCCCCATAATGATTTCGCTTTTCCTTCTGTTCCTCGCTGGACGGGTCGATAATGGGCATGCAGTCCAGGTCGATATTATTCTTTTCGGCGATGGCCCGTATCTTTTTTTCATTACCCAGCAGGATGGGGTAGGCCACGCCTTCATCGAATGTGATCTGTGCCACTTTGATGATCTTGAGATTGTCTGCCTCCGCAAACACCAGCCTCCTGGGGTCGCGCCGCGCCTTGCTGCCTATTACGCGCATCAGTTGATTATCCAGGCCCAGTCTTTTATTCAGTTCCTCCGCATACGCATCCCAGTCCTCAATTTTCCGCTGCGCCACGCCGCTTTCGATGGCGGCCCGGGCTACGGCCGGGGCGATGGTCACCAGCAGCCGCGGGTCCAGCGGTTTGGGAATAATATAATCGGAGCCGAACGAAATATTGTTTTCATTATACGCCAGGTTCACGATATCCGGCACGGGTGTTTTAGCCATTTCGGCCAGGGCGTTTACGGCGGCCAGTTTCATGGCTTCGTTGATATCGGTGGCGCGCACATCCAGTGCCCCGCGGAAGATATAGGGAAACCCCAGTACATTGTTCACCTGGTTGGGATAGTCGCTCCGGCCGGTAGCCATGATGATATCGTTGCGGGAAGCGATCGCGGCTTCGTACTCGATTTCCGGGTCGGGATTAGCCATGGCGAATACGATCGGTTTTTTGGCCATGCTTTTTATCATGGCAGGTGT
>JANNOM010000038.1:0-9205 GCA_031399065.1 Chitinophagaceae bacterium | reverse complement strand
GGTGGCCGGTCAGAAGGAAGTGTCCATCTTCGGCGTACACCACCAGGTAAATGCCGAAATAGGATCCATACGCAGTATGAGTGCTCATGGAGATTATGATGACCTGCTGCAGTTCCTGGACTGCCAGGACCCTAAACAGGTAAAACGGCTTTTCCTCGTACATGGAGAATATGATGTACAGCAAAAGTTCAGGGACCGGCTGGTAGATAAAGGGTTCGGCGAGGTTGATATACCCGACATGCATTCCTCCACAGCTTTGTAAAATGCCTTTATTTAAAGGTCTGCCATTAATTAGTCGCGTTTTTAACAAATGGAAAAAGTAGCACAAAATGTAATTATATTTGGGGAAAAACTGCCTTGAGATCAGTATCTATCCTCTTACTACTTATCCTTACCGGTCTTGCGGGTTACGCACAAACGACCGTTTCAGGCAGGATAAAAGATAATAAAGGCCGCCCAGCTGCAGGTGTGAGTATCACCATTAAAGACAGTTACGACGGTGCCACTTCCGATTCCCTGGGCAGGTTCAGTTTCAAAACCACCGAAAAGGGAGAACATCTTTTATCGGCCAGTTCCGTAGGATATAAACCGTTCGAGCTTAAGGTGAACCTGGACGCAGTATTGCAGCCGATTGAAATAGTACTCAGGGAAGAACTCAATGAACTGACCGCCGTAACGGTAACGGCCGGCAGTTTCGAGGCGGGCGACAGTAAGAGAACCACGGTATTGAGTTCCCTCGATATAGTTACCACCGCAAGTGCCAATGCCGATATTACCGGGGCCATCAAAACGCTTCCCGGCACCCAGCAGGTAGGTGAAAAAGAAGGACTGTTCGTTCGCGGAGGCAGCGGGGAAGAAGCAAAAGTATTTATCGACGGTACAGTAGTAAACAATTTTTTCTTCAGCAGCGTGCCTGATATCGCTTCCAGGGGAAGGTTTTCACCCTTCCTGTTTAAAGGCACCGTATTCAGTTCGGGTGGTTATTCCGCTTTGTACGGACAGGCGCTGTCCGGTGCGCTCATCCTGGAAACGATCGATCTTCCGGAGAACAGCTCTGCCAGCCTTGGAATATCTTCTGTAGGCTTAAGCACGGGATACCAGCAACTCGCCAAAAACAAAAGATCAAGCTGGGGCATCGGTTATAATTATACCAACCTCTATCCGTATTTTAAACTGGTAAAGCAAACACCTGATTATTTTACCGTGCCGGCCTTTCACAACGGGGAAGCTAATTTCCGGATTAAAACATCCAAAACGGGTATCATTAAATTTTATGGCTATTTCAACTATAGCGACCTGGGCCTTCGCAGAAAAGATATCGACTCCGCAGCGCTCAAGGACGCATTTTCCCTGAAAAATTTTAATGTATATACCAATCTTTCCTGGAAAGAAAAACTGGGCAAACACTGGAAGGTGAACGCGGGATTGGGATACAGTAATAATATCGATAAGATAGGCAATGAACTGCAGAACGAGCAGAACATAAAACAACAGATCGTGCAGGAACCTTATGATACCAAAGATTTTTATGTTAGATCGGGAGGTATACTTGCACAGGCCAAGCTGGTATTCGAACGAAGAATAACGGGCCTGAGCCTGCTGCGTATAGGATCTGAATACCTGTACAGCGAAGACCAAACCGACTTTACGAACCGGTACAACAACCCCGCTGTTAACAGTTTCTTTAGAGAGCATTTCAATGCCGTATTTGCGGAAACGGATATTTACGTAACCAATGGGCTTGCGGCCAAGTTAGGCGGCCGCTTCGAGCGTTCTTCCATACTCGATAAGTCGAACATAGCTCCCCGTGCATCGCTCGCTTACAAAATAGGAAAAGGCCAGGCTTCCTTCGCTTACGGTATTTTTTACCAGAAACCCGAACGCGGGTATTTATTTTTTAATGAGAACCTGCAATACCAGCGGGCAACGCACTATATCGCCAATTACCAGCAGATCAGCACCGGTTATACGTTCCGTTCGGAAATATTCTATAAAAAATATAAAGACCTCACCACCACTTTTCCCGATACCAGTAATAATGGTTACGGAGATGCGAAGGGTATCGAGTTTTTCTGGAGAGATAAAAAGACTTTTAAAGGAGTCGATTACTGGATATCTTACTCTTTCCTCGATACCAAACGCAGTTATCTCAATTACCCGTTAGCCCTCACGCCTAATTTTGCCGCCAGGCATACCAGTTCCCTCGTTATCAAAAAGTTTTTAACCAACATAAAAACACAATTTAACGCTTCGTATACATTCGCTACCGGCAGGCCCTATTACCGGTTCAGTTATAACAGCAGCAACAATAAATACGTGATAGCCGACCAGGGCCGGACTATTACATACAATAACCTGAGCCTGAGCGTTAATTACCTGCCCAATATCGGGAAGCAGGGTGCTAAACGTTTTGTAGTGTGGGTGTTTAGCGTAACTAATGTATTGGGCAATAATCAGGTATATAACTATAACTATTCTTATAACGGTTCCAGGAAAGAAGCTGTTACTCCACCCGCAGCCAAGTTTATTTTCCTGGGTTGCTTTTTAAGTTTTGGAGTGGACAGGTCGGAAGATATTATTAACAGTAATCTGTAAATTTTAAAAAACATATTTATGATCAGGAAAACATTTTTGTTATCAGTAGTCCTTCTAACCGTATCCGTGGCCCTATTCGCCCAAAGCGAAAAATACACCGGCGCCATGAAAGCCAGTATCAGCCTGCTGGACACTGCCTTATACAACGGTACCCTGGCCGACCTCGCCAACCGGTTCGAACGTATCGGGGAAGCGGAAAAAACACAATGGCTGCCTTATTATTATGCCAGCTATTGCGTGGTGATGAGCTCGTTTATGGAGAAAGATAAAAGCAAGACGGACGCGATAGCGGACAGGGCCGAGGCTTTGATCACCAAAGCGGAAACCCTGAACGGCGGCGAGAACTCTGAAACCTGCGTTATAAGAAGCATGATCGCTTCCTCGCACATGATGGTAGACCCGCAAACCCGCTACATGCAGTATGGACAGGTTTCCAGCGCACATATTACAAAAGCCAAATCACTCGACCCTACCAACCCGAGACCCGTATATCTGGAAGGGCAAGCCAAGTTCTATACACCCGAACAGTTCGGCGGCGGTAAAGCACCCGCAAAAGAACTGTTCGAAAAAGCCATGGTAATGTTCGATACGTTTAAACCGGCTACGGAACTGTCGCCTGCCTGGGGCAAGACCAGCACCCAATATTTTTTGGCACAGACCAAGTAAAAAGAGCTTACATAAAACAGCGAGGCCGTTCCGGTAAAGGGAACGGCCTCGCTGTTTATACTACCAGTCTATTATTTCAATTTGGCGAGGGCATCACCGACACGCTCCCAGGCTCTTTCGATATTCTGCATACTGTTTGCGAAAGAGAACCGTACACAATTGGGTTCCCCAAACGCATCGCCCATAACCGAAGATACATGCGCTGTATTGAGCAGGTACATGGAGAAGTCGGCAGAATTGCCAATATGTATATCACCGTTGTTTTTGCCAAAGTAAGAAGATACATCCGGGAAAATATAAAAAGCTCCTTCGGGCTCGAAGCATTTGATGCCGGGGATACCCGCTATCAGCTCCATGGTTCGTTTTCTCCTCCTGGTAAATTCTTCCGTCATTTCCTGCGAAGGTCGAAGGTTACCGGTAAGAGCTACCACAGCCGCCTTCTGCGTGATGGAGCAGGTGCCGCTGGTAAACTGACCCTGAAGTTTTTCCGTTCCTTTAGCCACATCCACCTGTGCGGCGATATAACCAAGCCGCCATCCCGTCATGGCAAACCCTTTGCTCAACCCGTTGATCAAAATGACCCGATCCTTCAGGTCAGGAAACTGCGCGATGCTTTCATGCTTTCCTATAAAATTGATGTATTCATAAATTTCATCGGAGATAATATAAATCTCCGGGTATTTACGGAAAACCACGGCCAGTGCTTCCAGCTCTTCCTTGCTATATACAGCTCCGGAAGGATTACAAGGGGAAGAGAACAGGAAAACCCTGGTTTTAGAGGTTATGGCAGCTTCCAGTTCGGCAGGGGTAATTTTAAAGCCGCTCTCCAGCGCGGTATGTACCTCCACCACTTTTCCGCGGGCTATTTTTACCAGTTCGGAATAGGTGACCCAGTAGGGTGTAGGAATGATCACTTCGTCATTTTCATCGACCAGTGCCAGGATCGTATTGGCGAGGCTCTGTTTAGCGCCGGTAGATACGACGATCTGTTCGGGTTTATAATCGAGGTTATTATCCCTTTTCAGCTTAGTGCACACTGCCTCCCGGAGATCGGCATAGCCCGCTACGGGGGTGTAGTGGCTCCAGTTATCGTCAATAGCCTTTTTGGCCGCTTCTTTTATGTGTTCCGGGGTGTCGAAATCCGGCTCCCCAAGGCTCAGATCGATAACATCCACGCCTTTTGCCCTTAATTCCCTTCCTAATTTAGCCATTTTTAATGTCTCCGGCTCCGCGAAACGCGACAGGATCGATGATAATTCCATAATTTAAGCTGTTGATTTGATTGCATGTTTATTGAAAACCGGGGGCAAAAGTAGCCAAAAACGGTAAATTCGGGGGACAAAAGATTAGGCATACCGCCGGGGGCGCGCTGCCCGTTAGTTGCGATAAAACCCTATCTTTGCCAGCTCTTAAAAAATTCAAAATAAAACAACGAGTCCAATGAGATCTTTGGTGATTATTTTCGTGGGATTGTTAATTGTGTACTCCCTGTACCTGCTTTCCTTTACATGGTTCGTTAACAGCCATGAAAAATCAGTAGAAGTAAAGGCTGAAAAATTCGTTAAATCCCAGTACCCTCAAACCGCGGAACAAAAATATCCTGCCGACAAAAATGCCCAGGTGCTTTACCAGGACACACTGGATCGTTTGATGAAACAGCGCCGCCAGCAATTACTTGATAGTACCAAAGAAAAATCCATTACCTGGTGGGGTACTTCTTACCAGAAAGCCAAAGAAAGCGAACTGTTGCTTGGGCTCGATTTGCAGGGCGGTATCAACGTTACGATGGATATCGAATTATCCGGATTGATAAAGGGACTGGCCAACAACCCCGCCGATCCTTCGCTTAAGAAAGCACTGGACGAAGCTACCCGCCGCAAGACCAATAGCGATATCGATTTTATCAGCCTTTTTTCCCAATCTTTCAAAGACGTAAATCCAGGCACTCCGCTGGCACCTTTGTTTGCCAACAGCACCCGGAATAAACTCAAAATAGATGCATCATACAATACTGTGGTCAACTACATCCGCGAGCAGGCCAATGCATCCATGAAACAGACCTATAACGTACTTACCAAACGTATCGATAAATTTGGTGTAGCGCAGCCTAATATTAACCTGGACGAAAACAAAGGTATTATTACGGTAGAACTCGCTGGTGCAGATGATCCCGAACGCGTGCGCAGATACCTTACATCGACCGCCAACCTGCAGTTCTTTGCCGTCTATAATATCTCCGAACTGGATAAGTCGCTGGAAGCCGCCGATAAAGCACTTGCTATCGTATTGAATGGCTCCACTCCTGCGGCTGCCATTGACACAGTGGCAAAAGCTGTAGATACCGCCACTGCTGCGGCAACCGATACGGCCAAGAAAAGCCTTGCCGACCTGGTAAACGCCACACAGGAAAAAGCCGGTACACCCAATGCGGCCGCTGCCAAAAACGAACATCCCCTTATCAGCGGTATCATCCAGTTTATTGCCCCGCAGGATGGTAATAAAGATGGAAAACCAGAGTATGCATCAGCTATTGGTTATGTGGCACTGAAAGATACACCGGTAGTTAACAGTTATCTGTCGAACCCTGCCGTGGTTAACAATATACCGGGCGATGCAAAATTCATATACGGTATGCAGGAAAAAGATAAGAACGGCAAGCTGCAAAGCTTTATTCCACTATATGCCATCAAAATAATTCCGGGATCCGACAAGGCGGAACTCGAAGGTGATCACATTATCGATGCCACACAGGACTATGACCAGTTTGGTAAAGTGTCTGTAAGCATGACGATGGACAAACAGGGTGAAAGGATATGGGAAAGAATGACAGATGTGAATACCAACCGCCCCATCGCCATCGTATTGGATAATATTGTTTATTCCGCCCCCAATGTAATGGGTAAGATCAGTGGAGGCAACTCACAGATATCCGGCAACTTCAGCATCCAGGAAGGCCAGGATCTGCAGAACATACTAAAAGCAGGTAAGCTGCTGGCTCCCGCCAAGATCGTTCAGGAACAGGTTGTAGGTCCTACCCTGGGCGAGGAAGCCGTAAAAGGCGGATCGATGTCGTTTATCATATCCTTCCTGGTGATCTTCATTCTAATGCTTATTTATTATAATACGGGAGGATGGGTAGCCAATATCGCACTTATACTTAACCTCTTGTTTACCGTAGGTGTACTAACAGCATTCAACGCAACGCTTACCGCGGCAGGTATTGCCGGTCTCGTACTTACCATTGGTATGGCCGTGGATACCAACGTAATCATTTTTGAACGGATCAAGGAAGAACTTACCAGGGGAAAGAGTTACCAGCAATCGGTAAAGGACGGCTACAGGCGTTCCCTGGCCCCGGTGCTGGATGCGCACATCACTACGCTGATGACGGCCGTTATCCTGTTTTACTTCGGACTTGGCCCTGTGTTGGGATTTGCCACTACACAGATCATCGGTATCCTGCTCTCCCTGCTTTGCGGTATCGTGGTTTCCAGGCTTATTACCGATTTCTGGACCAATAAGAACCGTCACTTCAACTATTTCACACCTGTATCCAAAAGGATATTTAAGCATGCCAGCTTCGACTTCGTAAAGTATAGAAAAGTGGCTTATGGAATTTCGGTGGTTGTATTGTTATTAGGCGTTGCCGCTATTTTCAATGGCTTTAAAGAAGGGGTTGAGTTCAGCGGAGGCCGGAGTTATATAGTTAACTTCAATAAGCCAGTCGAAGTCAATAAGGTCAGAGAAGAACTGAATACCGTCTTCGGCAGCAGCCCGGTTATTAAAACATACGGCACTACTGCCAAGCTCGATATTACCACTGATTACCGCATCTCCGAATCCGGTGATATTGTAGACAAACAGGTACAGGCAAAACTGTTCGAAGGTATAAAGCAGTTCCTGCCGGCCGGTGTAACCGAAGCTGATTTTGCCGCAAGGCATATTGAGCAATCGAAAAAAGTGGATGCCACCATCTCCGACGATCTTAAAACGGGTGCCAAGTGGGCAACGTTCTGGTCACTTTTGTGTATCGCCATTTATATTCTTATTCGCTTCCGCGACTGGAGATACTCTTTGGGTACCGTGTTCTCCCTATTGCACGACGTAATAGTGACCGTAGTGGTATTCTCCTTCCTGAAGGACCTGGTGCCGTTCCCACTCGAGATCGACCAGCACTTTATTGCGGCCATTCTCACCGTGATCGGTTTCTCGATGAATGACACCGTGATCGTATTCGATCGGATACGCGAATACACAGGAACCATGAAAGGTGCTTCCAAAGCCGAAATCATCAATAAGGCCATCAACGATACGCTGAGCCGTACCATCATGACCTCTCTAACCGTATTCCTTACTCTGCTGATCCTGTTCCTGGTGGGCGGTGAAGTAACCAAGGGATTCGCTTTTGCGATGTTGATAGGTGTTATCACCGGTACCTATTCGTCCATCTTTGTGGCGGCACCGGTGCTGCTCGAATTCGGCAAAAACAGGCCTTTGGGAGCTACTGAAGAAGTTGCCAGGCCGGTAGTAAAGCCTGTTGCGCAGGTAGCTCCGGTCAAATAGGTTTTTAAGGAGAGGAATAAATTACTAAAGCCAGGTGATTAAATGTTTATCGCCTGGCTTTTGTGATTTTACCTGTTTAAACGTCTCCGTATTTGGTACAGAACAATCGGGATTTTTCCATTTCTTAACGGCATCCGGTCATAACAATTTTCATAAATATGCCCACTCATGTAAAGCGTAGGTATTTCATCCTTTTTGCAACTAGCTAATGATACCATAAGCACGAGAGCAATAAAAGAAACTCTTTCATTTCAGAATTACTTAATGTCCACTATTACGTCAACAGTATCTGTACAATATTTATCAATTTTGAAACGCTGGGAGTAGGTAAATCCTGTATAGGGTTTAAAGTACCAGCCAATTTTTTCATTTGTACCTGCATATCCCATTGCTTCAATAGGAGACCAATTTGTCGCTGTATATAGATAACCACTATTCAAAGGACAAGGAATCTTTAATTCACTGCCACCGTTTGAAAAATTTCCTATTATCAAACTATCTTTTTCAACATGCGGATTAATTACATTTAAGCTAACTCTGATATGGGTATATATAGTTGCAAAAACTTCCACATTTTCCATATTGCTAGTAGCTGGTATCTCTTGCATTAAATCATTACCACGTATGGTTTGCAATTTCATATAGTATATTTCCCTATCCCGTGGAAAGAATATCTTAAAATAGCCATTCTCGTCGGTGCTATCGTATGCCACCACCTTGCCCTTTTGGTCGTCTCCGTATTTCATACCAAACAATCGGATTATTCCATTTCTTAAGGGAGTTCTGTCATAGCAATTATCGTAAATATGCCCGCTCATATAAAGTATTGGTGTTGCATCCTTTTGACATCCAACTAACATCAGGATCAGGGACAGTAAAAATATTGAGTATTTCATGCAACAAAGATTTAGTGATTTTTTAATATGTCTAATATATTATTTGGTAATGATAATTTTAGTGTGCAGGCTTTCTTTATTGTTATGAATGCGGATCACATAAATACCCCCCGATAATTTTAATTTACCCAGATCAATGGCTGTATTTGTTTCTTTAGATGCATTGGGAACAGGTAATTGCTGGGACAATAAGCATTGGCCATTTAGATTATATATTTCCAGCATCACCTTCCCTGCTTTTTCAAACTGATATTTTAACACCGCTTGCTGCCCGTTGTTGGGATTGGGATATACCCTGATAAAACTTTTGCTATCCATCTCTCTCACAGGGCGTATTACCGGTTCAACTGCTCTTCTTTCAGCGGTAGAATAGTTTTGGCAGCATACATCTAATGGCTGGTTGATCCTACCCCAGGTTCCATTAGGATTGGTAAAGTTAAACCCGACACCCGTCGGTGTATTTGCAGCATCGTAAATGAAAGTCG
>JANNOM010000001.1:0-12419 GCA_031399065.1 Chitinophagaceae bacterium | reverse complement strand
GGAGAAACCTGCTTATCTATGGACTCGGTGGGGTAATAATACCCTTTATAGGTATTAAGCTTATTGATATGATAGTGGCCTTATTCATGTAATTCAATTAAAACTAAAATAATGAAACAATATCTGTTGCCTTCTTTAAAGCTTACATTGATAATGATCATCCTTTGTGCCGTTATATACCCGCTTTTAATATCCGGTATCGGCAAAATGACTCCGGGTAATGGAGCAGGGGAAACAGTGCAGGTAAATGGTAAAGTAGTAGGCTATGCCAAAATAGGTCAGAAGTTTACGGAAGATAAATACTTCTGGGGACGCCCGTCTGCCGTGGATTATAATGCCGCCGGTTCTGCGGGTTCCAATAAAGGGCCGTCCAATCCCGACTACCTGCAATTGGTGCAGGACAGAGTAGATAGTTTCCTGGTGCACAATCCTTCGGTAAAGAAAAATGAAATCACTTCTGAAATGGTTACTGCTTCGGGAAGCGGTCTCGATCCCGATATTTCCCCCGCTTCTGCGCTTATCCAGGTAAAAAGAATAGCCTCCGTCAGGGGCATCGATGAACAGAAAATTCTCTCGCTTATTCAACAACATACCCAGGGACCCTTAGCTGGTGTCGCGGGACCTTCTAAAATCAATGTACTTAAATTAAATATAGCACTAGACGAAACAAAATAGGCATTAATTTAAAGCATTGATGGCATTATAATATTCGCTTAATTACTAACCCATATTCAATAGAGGAATATCAGGCGATGGCTCCGTATGCCTTATTCGTTCCTCACAAAACAATTAAACTAAATACGATGTTAAGAAAAATTTCTTTGACCTCTATGGTCATGTTCGTGACGCTTGTAACCTTTTCCCAGGATTCAACTAAAGCCCCTTTCCTTGAAATCTCCGGTTCTGTTGATGCTTATTACAAGTATGATTTTCAGAAAACTCCCAATATCGGGACCAGCTTCGCAAGTGATCAGAATTCCGTTTCACTTGGTATGATCGATGTACTTTTAAAAAAGACTACCGGAAAAGCATCTTTTGTCGGGGAACTTTCCTTCGGTCCCCGCGGACAATCGCAATCCATTCCCGACGAAGCTGCAAATGGCAGTTCGTTTCATATTCAAAACCTGTACATCAACTACGCACTAACGAGCAAATTTACGCTTACCGCGGGTTACATGGGAACATTTGTGGGATATGAAATGATATCGCCGGTGCCTAACTATAATTATTCTACTTCTTATTTATTCACCAACGGACCTTTCCAGAACGCAGGTATAAAAGGTACCTATGCCATTTCTGATAAAGTAAGCCTGATGGCCGGTTTATTCAACGACTGGAATACCTATTCCGACCAGAACGGCGTATCCCATTTCGGTGCCCAGTTAATGGTGGTTCCTGTTGAAGGATGGAGTGCCTATTTAAACGTCCTTACCGGCCAGTCAGCCGGCGGAGCTGCAGCCTATACATCCGGAACCGTTCTTGACCTCACTACCTCTTACCAGGTATCGAGCTCATTTAAAATAGGACTGAATGCCGCATCTTACACACTAAAGGATGATAATGGCGGTTTTTCAGGCGCGGCACTTTATCTTCAGAATGCCTTTACGCCTGGATTTGGTTTGGGTTTGAGAGCAGAATATTTTAAAAATAAAGAAACTGATAATCCTGACCCTCTTGTGTTTTCAGGTGTAGTACCTGATGAATCCGTTCTTGCGCTTACTTTATCTGCCAATCTGAAAGCGGGTGGCTTAACTTTTATACCTGAAGTAAGATTCGACAACGGTTCGTTTGAGCAATTTGTAAAAAGCGATGGGGCTGCTACCAAGTCCGCAGCACAGTTTTCTCTTGCTGCCGTGTATGCCTTCTAAGCTATTCGGTAATATTATTAAGTGGCAGTCCGTGTTTTGCACACAGGGCTAGCCACTTTTGCATTAAAAAGCCCAGATCCACTATAACTACCTCATATTGAGTAATATTTATCATTTTGAGAAGGTTAATAAGCATTGTAAATTGCCGGTATAAGCAATATAATTTTTAAAGGCGCGGCTAACCGGGCTTGTGAGCAAAAAAGGAATTATTCAGTTATACTGGAACATTTTTGGTACATAAGATTGCATAAGTTTTAAATCAAAACAAATGAAGAATATTATAGTCCGCGAAGCCGCGGAGCCTGACGGTAAGTTTGCCCAAATGGTTACAGATGAAATGGAGGCCTCGGCCATAATCCGTGGCTCAGGTATTTCCAAACGTTCTCCGGAATCGATCTGCCAGAAAATAAAGGAAGGTAAAGCCATTATTGCAGTTACTGAGGATAATGAATGGGTTGGATTCTCTTATATAGAGATATGGTCCAACGGAGAGTTTGTATCTAACTCCGGTTTAATCGTATCGCCTGCATACCGTGGTATGGGTGTAGCAAAAGCAATTAAGGAAAAGATATTTCAACTATCGCTCAGGATGTATCCTAAAGCAAAAATATTCAGCATCACTACCGGTCAGGCCATCATGAAAATGAACGCTCGCCTGGGCTTTGAATCAGTTATCTATGATGCAATAACAAAGGATGAAAAATTCTGGAAAGGCTGCAGCAGTTGTGTCAATTATCAAATTCTGGAAAGTAAAAAACATAAGAACTGTCTTTGTACCGCTATGCTTTGTACACCGGAGCCTTCTGTCGCAACTATTCCGGAAATGAGTGAGTCGCAACTTATGGTATAGTCAAATTGTCTGTATAAAATGTTAGTTCCTGTTTTATTTAAATCCTGTAAGTAAAAATGCCTGAAGAGGAAAAAAGTGCAGAACATTTCCTGGAGCTAATACGAAGTTCAAGGAGGGGTAAATTCAAGATTTACATAGGTATGAGTGCCGGTGTGGGTAAAACCTACCGTATGCTCCAGGAGGCAAAAGCATTGCTCCGTAACGGAGTAGATATCAAGATCGGGTACGTTGAAACGCATAACAGGGCTGAGACGCATGCATTACTGGAAGGACTGCCCGTAATACCCAGGCGCAAATTATTTTACAAAGGCAAAGAACTGGAAGAACTGGATGTACAGGCGGTGCTAAACCTTCATCCGGAAGTGGTGATTGTAGATGAACTGGCGCATAGTAATATAGAAGGTAGTAAAAATGAAAAGCGCTGGCAGGATGTAATAGATATACTGGAAGCAGGTATTAACGTAATAAGTGCCATTAACATTCAGCATATCGAAAGCCTTCAGGAAGAAATAAAGGGAATTACCGGTATAGATGTGGCCGAGCGGGTGCCTGATAGTATGCTGCAAATGGCCGATGAAGTGGTGAATATAGATATGACGGCCGATGAATTGATCGCCCGGTTAAAAGAAGGTAAAATATATACGCAAGATAAAATAGCGGTTGCCGTCAAGAATTTTTTTCAACCGGAAAGAATATTGCAGCTACGGGAACTTGCACTGAAGGAAGTAGCCAGCCAGGTAGAACGTAAGATTGAATCCGAAGTGCCACGCACCGGTCATTTACGCGGGGAGAAATTTCTAGCCTGTATCAGCAGTAATCATGAAATAGCTAAACGGGTGATACGCAAAACGGCTCGCCTGGCCGCTTATTATCACTCCAGGTGGTACCTGCTATACGTGCAAACACCCAGGGAAGATGGTGACAAGATAGGACTGGCCGCACAAAGACACCTGATCAACAACTTTAAAATGGCAACCGAACTGGGAGCGGAAGTGATAAGAATCCGGCAAAGTAATATAGCTAAAGGCATTATACAGGTGGCGGAAGAAAAAAAGATCACGACTATATGTGTAGGGAAGCCGCATTTGTCCCTGATGGGTATTATATTAAGTACAGCAGTCTTTAACCAGTTGCTGAATAAATTATCGGAATCTGATATAGATATTGTAATATTATCGTGATATGCGCCTCAAAACCAAATTAAGCCTGGGCATAGGCTTTCTTTTTATAGTTATACTGATCTTCGGTATTCTTGGTATCGTCTCCATCAACCAGTTAAAGACCGATGCTCAATTGATATTGAAAGATAATTATGAAACACTGGTGTATAGCAATAATATGCTGAAAGCACTGGAAAGTCAGGCATATGACAGCACCTTCAGACGCGCCTTCGAAACCAACCTGGTTAAGCAGGAAGGCAATATAACAGAAGGAGGAGAAAAGGAAGCGACCGCCGCCATACGAAGAAGTTTTAATGCCGTCTTGTTGAATGGGCCCAGTGATTCTTTAAAAGCAGATATCCGCAAAAACATACAACAGATAAGTGATTTGAACCAGCAGGCCATTTTTAAGAAAAATGTAAAAGCGGAATCGACCGCAGAAACGGCTGCCAACTGGCTATTGATCACCTTCTCCATACTGGCATTAATTTCATTTACCCTCGCTGTTAATTTCCCATCCGTAATCAGTGAACCGGTAAAAGCACTCTCCGAAGGCATTGGCGCCATCGTTAAGAAAGATTACGGCATAAGAATCCATCTTAAACAGAAAGATGAATTCGGGGAACTTGCCGACAACTTTAATATAATGGCTGAAAAGCTCGATGAGTATGAGCATAGTAACCTGGCCAAGATAAAGTTCGAAAAAACCCGTATAGAAACGATCATCAACCAGATGAAAGACGGCATTATAGGACTTGATGAAAAAAGAAATATTTTATTCATCAATGAAGTAGGGCAAAACTTGTTGGGACTGCAGGAACGGGAAATAGCCGGTAAGTATGTAGCGGACATAGCCGTTAACAACGACCTGATGCGAACCCTGCTAAAAGAGGATACACAAAAAGACCTTAAGATATACGCCGACGGAAAAGAGAGTTATTTTAATAAAGAGGTTTTAAAGGTAATGAACGGCGATTTGGCGGCGGGGGAAGTGATCATACTTCGCAATATCACTCCTTTTCACGAACTCAATGAAGCAAAAACAAATTTTATTGCCACTGTCAGCCACGAGTTAAAAACACCTATTTCATCCATCAAAATGAGCCTGCAACTGCTGGAAAAACAGGATACCGGGATTATTAATGCGGAACAAAAACAATTAATAGACAGTATCAAGGAAGATAGCGGCCGCCTGTTGAAAATCACCGGTGAATTGCTAAACCTTTCGCAGGTGGAAACAGGCAATATTCAACTCACTATCCAGCAGAGCGATCCGTACAGCATACTGAACTATGCCCTAGAAGCAGTAAAGGTAGTGGCGGAACAGAAAAGGGTTGTCTTAAAAATAACCGCCGATGAACATCTTCCCTGCGTAAAGGCCGATCCTGAAAAAACAGCCTGGGTATTGATCAACCTGCTTACCAACGCTATCCGTTATTCCCCGGAAGATAAGGAAGTGGAGATAGAGGTAAAGAAAAAAGAGCAGCATATTCTTTTTGCCGTAAAAGACGCAGGAAAAGGCATCGAGGCAAGGTACATGGATAAAATATTTACCCGTTACTTCCAGGTGCCGGGCAGCAGCAGGTCAGGCACGGGTTTAGGCCTGTCTATCAGTAAAGAATTTATAGAGGCCCAGGGCGGCTCTATCGGCCTAGAAAGTGAGGTAGGGACGGGCAGCCGTTTCTATTTCGAACTATCCACCTGAATCACTTTCTTTTGAGCATTGCTTTCCAAAGCTGCTTCTATAATACAGATTACACGCCGTGCTTCGGAAAGTGTAACAGGAGCTGGCCGCTGTTCCCGGATAGCACCGTACAGCGCATCGTAAAAACCTGTATAGTTACCTCGTTCGGTTGGTATGTATTCTCGCATCACCTTTCCTTCCGTTTGGGTATGCAGCAGTCCACGCGACGCTTCCGGTTCTATGCCCCAATCCGGCGAACCGGGCCGCTCGTGTGCCTGCAGTCTTGTTTCCTGTATATCTGCCCGGTGTTTCAAAAAACTTCCTTCGGTGCCATGAAGTATATAAGCGGGCAGGGGTTCTCTTACCAGGTAACTGCTTTTCAGCCTTACTCTCAGCGAAGGGTAATATAAAAGGATCTCGAAATAGTCATCGATGAGCGAACCGGGCCGGAAGCTTTCCAGGTCGGCAAATACGGCTTCAGGCATGCCGAACAGGTTCAGGGCCTGGTCGGTAATATGAGTACCCAGGTCATATAGGGTGCCTATTCCAGGTCCCGGAGTTTCTTTATGCGCTTTGGGACTTAAAGCAGGATTGTAACGGTCGTAATGGATCTCCGCCTCGGTTATTTTACCCAGCAAACCGTTTTCTACTACTTTTTTTGCCGTCTTAAAGTCACTGTCCCATCTCCGGTTCTGGAATACCGTTAGCACTTTCCCCTGCTCTCCGGCAAGGGCTATCAGCTCGTCCGCTTCGGCTGTACTGGCCGTAAACGGCTTTTCCACTACCACATGCTTACCTGCCTTTAGTGCCTGCCTGACAAACTCAAAATGGGTGGAGTTGGGAGTATTTACAATTACCAGTTCGATGGACGGGTCCTTTAAAAGATTCTCTAAATTCCGGTAGGTTATAATATCCGGATGACTGGCTGCCGCCAGATTTTTGGTTCTTTCGAGTACCGCGTACAGTTCAAAACCATCATGAATACTGAGAAATGGCTCGTGGAATACCCACCCGCTCATGCCGTAAGAGAGGAGGGCCGTTTTTATTTTGTGCATCGCATGAAAATAAGTTGGTATATAAAGCGTACAATTTAGGAAAATTATGATAATAACAGGGCGGGAATGCATTTGTGGAAAACTGTCTGCCATTAGCATTCGTATTTGTACAATAGAAAGCAATAGATTTTAAACTACTGCGTTTCTAAGTATTACTACTTAGTGTACTTTATAAAATTTGGTTCCACTTACCATGAACTACGAGAAATTGCTGGATCAGCAGATAAATACCTTTCTTCCGGCTTCTTACCGGGAAAATGAAGATATCAGGAAATTTCTTTCTGCTGTAAGTAACACATATAAGGTATACGAGCGGGAAAAACGCCTCCATGAACAGGCTTCAACGCTTACGGAGCTGGAATATGAAGACATTAAAGAACAAATAAAAACTGCTAAAGACCTGGAATCGGCACTGATAGATGCTAAAGAGCAGGCTGAAAACGCCGCCAGGGCAAAAAGCGAATTTTTATCGGTGATGAGTCACGAGATACGCACACCGCTCAATGCCATTATTGGGAATGTACACCTGTTGCAACAGGAAGATCCGCTGCCATCACAAATGGAATACCTTCGGGTGCTTCATATCTCCGCCGAAAATCTTTTGAGCCTGATTAACGATATTTTGGATTTTGGTAAAATAGAAGAAGGTAAGGTCGCTTTTGCGGCCAAAGACATTGATATCCGCGAACTGGTAAATAACCTGAAAGCCGCCAACCGGATGCGGTCGGAGGAAAGAGGCAATAAGCTGAAAGTAATGTTCGACGAAGACATCCCCCTGTTTGTCAGGGGCGACGAGGTTCGCCTTAACCAGGTGCTGAACAACCTGATATCGAATGCCATCAAGTTTACCCTTAATGGCAACATCACCATAGAAGCTTCCCTTCATGCAATGGATGATTATGAATTGTCCATCCTGTTTTCCGTGATAGACAATGGCATAGGCATAGAGAAAGAAAAACAGGAATTGATCTTTGAACGGTTTACCCAGGCAGATTCAGATATTACAAGACAATTCGGTGGATCCGGACTCGGACTTACCATTATCCGTCGGCTGCTTCAGTTGCAGGGGAGTGAAATTATGGTGGAAAGCGAAGCGGGTGTAGGTTCCCGTTTTTCCTTTGTACTAACATTCAGCAAAAGCGATACGCTCGTAAGAAGTACAGTGAAGCCGGATGTAAAAATGCAGGATCTGAAAGGGGCGAGGATATTGTTGGTGGAAGATGTGGAGTTTAATGTAAGGGTGGCGGAAAAAATGCTGCAGAACTGGAAAGCTACGGTAGACGTGGCGGAGAACGGGCTGGTAGCCATTCAAAAAGCAAGAGCTAATAAATATAGTATTATACTGATGGACCTTCAGATGCCCGTAATGGATGGTTACCGTGCCTCGGTGGCTATCCGCAATATGCAATGCGACACGCCCATCGTGGCACTCACTGCCTCCGTTTCTTCCGATATAACGGAAAAGGTCTATAGTTCGGGTATGAACGATTACCTGTCTAAACCATTTAACCCGGACGATCTTTACCGGACGGTACATAAATATGTAATGGCCTGAAACCAGGATGATTTATCGTCAGTATCCTGGTTGTTACTGCCTTTATTTTACAGATGAATCTCTTTTTAGAAGTTCCGTGTTCACTATAATGGTGTTGGCGAGACTTATATCCGAATTCCCATTCAGATGCGATACCAGCATACACGTGGCTGTTTCGCCCATATTAAATCCGGAGTAATTGATAATAGTAAGTTTAAGATAATGTGATAGGTCGGGCCGTATCGGAAGCGAGTGCAGCGATCAGTGTGCCACGCGTTTACGCAATTGGTTGTCAGTTATTGAAAATATACTATTTTTATGCGCTCCCGCACAGCGGAACATAAAATACAAATAAACAGCATGTTACTTTTAGGTATAGACATTGGCACTTCTTCTATCAAGGTTTCCGTTACAGATGCCCATACACAGTCGGTTATAGCCTCTGCCGGCTATCCGGATACAGAATCGGGCATTACCGCCGTGAAACCGGGATGGGCGGAGCAGTCACCCGAAATGTGGTGGGAACATACACAGTTAGCCATCCTCCGGCTGCATGCGTTAAGAAAGTATGATCCTGCCAATATCAGTGCAATCGGTATAGCTTATCAAATGCATGGCCTGGTGCTGGTGGATAAGGAACTAAATGTATTAAGAGACAGTATCATCTGGTGCGATAGCCGCGCGGTGGAATTGGGCGATCAGGCCTTCGAGGCCATAGGTAAAGAAAAATGCCTGCTGCACCTGCTTAATTCCCCTGGTAATTTTACCGCTTCCAAACTGGCATGGGTAAAGCAGCAGGAGCCGGAGACGTATCATAAAATATACAAAGCCATGCTGCCCGGCGATTTTATAGCGATGAAGCTTACCGGCGAGATTACCACCAGCATATCCGCATTATCAGAAGGCATTTTCTGGGATTTTCAGCAGCAGGAGCTATCACAGGACGTATTCAGTTATTATCAGCTCGATACTGCCTTTATTCCGGAAGTAAGAGATGTATTTGCTGAACATGGCAGGCTGTCTGGCGCCGTGGCAGCATCTTTATCGTTAAAGTCGGGAACTCCCGTTTCTTATAAAGCCGGGGATCAGCCGAATAACGCCTTATCCCTCAACGTGCTGGAACCCGGTGAAGTAGCCGCCACCGCCGGCACCAGCGGAGTTATTTACGGAGTGAGCGACCAGTTGACCTATGATGATGAGTCCCGGGTAAATACATTTGCCCATGTAAATCATACCGCGCTGCAAAAACGGCTGGGGGTGCTTTTGTGCATCAACGGTACGGGCATCCTTAACCGCTGGGTGCGGAACATAAGCGGCGCCCGATTGTCTTATCAGGAAATCAATGAAGCGGCCGCCACCATAAACCCCGGAAGTGACGGCGTAAGCATTATGCCCTTCGGCAATGGTGCCGAGCGGATGCTTAATAACAGGATACCAGGGGCGCATATTCATGATCTCGATTTAAACAAACATACCAGTGCCCATCTTTACCGGGCTGCGCAGGAAGGTATCGCTTTTTCATTCCGGTATGGCCTTGATATCATGCGCGAAAACGGTATGCAGCCCGCTATTATACGGGCAGGCAGATCCAACATGTTCCTCAGTGATGTATTTACATACAGCTTCGTAAATGCCACCGGTGTGCCGGTAGAACTGTATAATAGTGATGGCAGCGCGGGAGCAGCCATAGGTGCAGGCATAGGTGCAGGTATTTATGCCTCTTCCAAAGAAGCGTTTCATCATTTTAAACCATTGCAACTCGTCGAGCCCGGTAACACGAAGGTGTTCGATGAACTTTATTTAGGCTGGAAAGATATTCTGCAAAAATATATGCATTCATAATAAATCAACGGTTCGCAATATTAAAAAACGTACAACAATGAAAGTAGTTACAGGAGAAAAAGAATTCTTTAAAGGTATCCCACAGATAAAATACGAAGGACTGTCCTCCGGAAATCCACTGGCATACCGCTGGTACGATGAAACCCGGATAGTGGCAGGTAAACCCATGAAGGAATGGCTTCGGTTCGCCGTTGCTTACTGGCACTCTTTTAATGGCAGTGGCGCAGACCCCTTCGGCGGGCCCACGCACCTGTTTCCCTGGGATTCCAAAAAAGATGCGGTGGAGAGAGCGAAAGATAAAGCGGATGCAGCTTTTGAACTGATCACCAAGCTCAATCTTCCTTATTATTGTTTTCACGATGTGGATGTAGCGGATTATACGAATGATATCGCTGACAATGATAAGCGTCTGGAAACTATGACCGCTTACCTGAAGCAAAAACAGGAAGAGAGCGGAGCCAGACTGCTGTGGGGAACGGCTAATCTTTTCAGTCATATCCGTTATATGAACGGTGCTTCCACCAACCCCGATTTTCATGTACTGGCTCACGGTGCAGCGCAGGTGAAATCGGCCCTGGATGCGACCATCGCACTGGGTGGAGAAAACTATGTTTTCTGGGGCGGAAGGGAAGGTTATATGACACTGCTGAACACGGATATGAAGCGCGAGAAAGAACACTTTGCCCTGTTCCTGCATGCGGCGAAAGACTATGCCCGTAAGAATGGTTTTAAAGGCAGTTTCTTTATTGAACCCAAACCCTGTGAACCCAGTAAGCACCAGTACGACTACGACAGCGAAACGGTAATTGGTTTCCTTCGCCAGTACGATCTGCTCAGCGATTTTAAACTGAACCTGGAAGTGAATCATGCTACGCTTGCGGGCCATACTTTTCAACATGAACTGCAGGTAGCGGTGGATGCCGGCCTGCTGGGAAGCATAGACGCCAACCGGGGAGATTACCAGAATGGCTGGGATACCGACCAGTTTCCAAATAACATCAATGAGCTGGCAGAGTCGATGCTAATCATACTCGAAGCCGGTGGCTTTGGGGGAGGAGGTATCAATTTCGATGCGAAGATCCGCAGGAATTCTACCGACCCTGCAGACCTGTTTCATGCGCATATAGGAGGTATCGATGTTTTTGCACGTGCACTGATAGTAGCGGACGATGTGCTGCAAAAAAGTGATTATAAAAAGATCCGTAAAGAGAGATATGCTTCCTTCGACAGCGCAAAAGGAAAGGATTTCGAGCAGGGCAGGTTGTCGCTTGAAGACCTGCGGGCTTATGCGGTGGAGAAAGGTGAACCGGCTGTAATAAGCGGTAAACAGGAGTACCTGGAAAATATCTTTAACCGGTTTATATAAAAGATATGATAAGTTGTTTGCGTTATGAAATCCGCAGAGGGTTTCTATAGCACTGCTCCGTATTCTTTTCAAAACTAAGCTGCCGGTAAAAATATGCGCTGCATCATTTTACCGGCAGCTTACTTTAATCGAATTTCCGAAGTGTTTTATCCTTTCCGTAAACTTTTATACACGTTGATCAGTCCGTTGGTAGATGAATCATGCGAATCAATGGTATCCTCTTTAAGTAACTCTGGTAATATAGTACTGGCCAGTTGTTTTCCCAACTCCACACCCCACTGGTCGAAGCTGAAAATATTCCAGATAACACCCTGTACAAATATTTTATGCTCGTAAATGGCTATCAACTGGCCGAGCGTAAAAGGGGTTATTTTTTTTATAATGATGGAGTTGGTAGGCTTATTGCCTTCAAATACTTTGAAGGGTACCAGTTGGTCGGTATATTCTTTGTCCTTACCTGCTTTCTCCAGTTCGGCGCCCGCTTCTTCCGCGGTTTTACCATTCATAAGAGCCTCCGTTTGAGCAAAGAAGTTAGACAGTAATTTGGGGTGATGGTCACCAATGGGATTATGACTGATGGCTGGTGCTATAAAGTCGCAGGGTATCAGCAGCGTACCCTGGTGTATTAACTGGTAGAATGCATGTTGTCCGTTAGTGCCCGGTTCGCCCCATATTACCGGACCCGTGGCGTATGTTACCCTGTTGCCGTTGCGGTCGGTGCTTTTTCCGTTGCTTTCCATATTACCCTGTTGAAAGTAAGCGGCGAAACGATGCAGGTATTGGTCGTAAGGAAGTATGGACTCGGTTTGCGCCCCGAAAAAGTTAGTATACCATATTCCTATCAGTGCCATTAATACGGGCAGGTTTTGCTCCGGAATTGCCGTCTGTAAATGGATATCGCTGTCATGTGCTCCTTGCAGCAGCTCCTCGAAATGATCGTACCCGATAGTAAGGGCAATGGAAAGACCAATGGCGCTCCAGATGGAGTAGCGCCCCCCCCCCCCCAACCCCAAGGCCAAAAAAAAAAAATTTGGGGTACCCCACAGAACCCCAAACGTTT
>JANNOM010000103.1:0-109062 GCA_031399065.1 Chitinophagaceae bacterium | reverse complement strand
CAAGGGCGTGTTAAGCATGATCTCGACCGCCGCGCGTCGACCGCGACCGTCCACGGTGGGTACCAGCTGTTGCGCCACCACCGCACGCAGGTTGAGCGACAGGTCCATCCAGATCTGGTTGTGCCGATCTGCCGGGAAGAAGTGAATGATGCGTTCAAGCGCCTGGTTCGCGTTGTTGGCGTGCAACGTGAAACCATTGCCTCCGAGCGTGCCGACGAGAGCCTGCTTGGACGTGCAGAATACCAGGTAAACGAATGGAAAGGTTTTTTAACGGGCAATGCGCTGTATGAAGTAGGGTCGGGCCAGGAACAGAAAAGGGACTTCACTTTCCTGGAAGTACCTGCCGGTCAGGGAGAGTACACCTGGCTCGATTACAACGCCGATGGTGTGCAGCAGCTCAACGAGTTTGAAATAGCGCAGTTCCAGGACCAGGCTAAGTTTATCCGCATCTTCACGCCTTCCAATCAGTTCCTGAAAGCAAATTATAATACCTTCAATTACACCATTAGCCTGAATCCGCGGATGCTGATAGACAACCGGAAATCGAAGGGATTTAAAAAGATACTGGCCAATATGAACCTGCAGTCTTCCCTGCAATTATTAAAAAAAGAAGTGGCACAGGGACTTACACAATTCAATCCCTTCTCAGGCGCTCTTAACGACACTTCCCTGATTTCGCTCACATCCGTATTTATCAATAATTTTTCCTTTAACCGCTTCAGCACCCGGTGGGGGATGGATCTTACCAATTCCCGGAACTCCTCCAAATCCCTCCTTACCTATGGATATGAAAGCCGCCAACTGGAGGAATGGACATTCAAGGGTCGCCTCAACGTCAGCCGGTCTATACTTGCCGACATCATACTTAAGACGGGAAGCAACCTGCTTTCTACCTCCAATGTCAAATTCGACAACCGCAACTACGAGGTCGATATTCATTCACTGGAACCCCGTATTAGTTTTACACGTAACACCAGCTTCCGGATGATTGCCGGTTATAAGTTCACGGATAAAAAGAATAAAGTAAATGACCGGGAAACATATAGCTCGCAGTCGCTGAACACCGAAGTAAAATACAATATACTCCAAAGCAGTTCTATCCTGGGTAAGTTTACCTATACAGATATTACCTTTAGCAGTAAGGCCGCCGGCGTTATAAACCCGGTAAGTACGGTAAGTTATATTATGCTGGATGGCTTGTTGCCCGGCAGAAACTTTTTGTGGAATATAGACCTGAGCAAGCGATTGTCGAACAACCTGGAAATAACCATACAATATGAGGGCAGGAAACCGGGCACATCGAGGGTGGTGAATATAGGAAGGGCTTCCATAAGGGCATTGCTGTAATGACGTACAATAAAAAAGAGGCTGCCTGTTGAGACAACCTCTTTTCTATATTGGATATTTATTGACCGTTTGTTTTATCCAAACAAACCGCCTTTCTTTAATTCTCTAACACCTTCGCCTATCTTAAATCCGTTATGGAAGATTTCAATCTTGTAATTACCTCTCTGGAAATCGGAGCCATCTTGTTTCCACGCGAACTGAACGGGTTTCCTCTTACCCGATTCAACTTCTACCGGAACTTTGGCAGTGAATGGTTTCTCACCTTCTTCACGGGTAGTGAAAGTGCCTGATCCAAGAGATGAAACATTTACCGGCTTACCATCCGGACCAGTGATACATACATACACATCTGTCTGGCCGCTTTGAGCGATGCGGTTATCCACGTCAAAAGAAATTACCAGTTTGTCAACTTTCTTAGCCGTAGAAGTCACTTTCTCTTTACCACCCTTTCTCTCATCTACCGGTGTAATGGCGATATTGGATGCATTCAAGGTAGAAGCTACGTCTACTTTTTTCTCCAGTTCTTCCTTTGCTGTAGATGTAGTCTGAAGGTCGGTAGTAAGCTTGTCCTTATCTGCGGTTAATTGTGTTTTTTCTACTGTAAGCGTTTCATTTTGCTGGGTTAGCTTGGCAACGTCTTCTTCTAAATGCGCCACTTTATCATTCATTTCAGCTATCAGTGTTCTCGCCCTTGTGAGTTCTTTCTGAGTTGCATTTTTGTTATTAAGGATCGTCCTGATTTCGTTCTTTAGTTTGCCGAGCTCGGTTGTTTTTTCCGTAAGCTGGCCCTGTAATTCGTTATTGTTACCGCTAACGGAATCGAGGCGTACAAGTGTAGCGTCAAAACTTCTTTGCAGTTCGCTTTTTTCATCAGTAACTTTTGCGATCTGTTGCAGATCGGTTGAGTGCAATTGATCCTGCTTATTATTGTTCCATAGGAGATAGCCCCATGTTCCTAAAAGACCTACTGCAAGCAGACCTATGATAAGTCCCCTATAATCTTTCCTGGGAGGCTGACTTTGCGGTGAAGCTGACGGATAATTGGTGGTAGTTGTTGCCATCGTTCAATGTTTTATAGAATTTATAAAATGGAGGTTAAAACACTCTTATTATTGAGTTCAGGGGTGTATTTTCCAAAACCATGCCAAAAAGAAATTGCATTGTTACGCTGTGTCTGTAACGCATAAATCAATATGAATAGCGACGAGCCTGTATCGGTAAACCATTAGGATTGTTTTAGGTGGTGGCTATATGGATTTGTTTTATTATTGCACTTCATTACTATATAAAGTCTATGTCAGTAGATAAGATTCTTAACGACTGGAAAAAAAAGATGTTTAAACCTGTATACTGGCTGGAAGGGGAGGAGGATTATTATATCGATCAACTCGTTAACTATGCGGAACATCATATTCTCAGCGAAGCGGAAGCCAGCTTTAATTTAACCGTGTTCTATGGCAAAGATGCCGCCTGGGCCGATGTGGTAAATGCCTGCAGAAGATATCCCATGTTCGCGGAGCGGCAGGTGGTATTGCTTAAAGAAGCACAACATATGAAAGAGCTGGATAAGCTCACGATGTATATTGATAAGCCCCTGGCATCCACAATATTCTTAGTGGCACACAAAGAAAAAAAGGTAGATGGCAAAACAAAATTTGCGCGGCTGCTGAAAGAAAAAACCGAACTGCTTACCACTAAAAAACTGTATGATAACCAGTTGCCCGACTGGACCACCGGCCTTGTGCAATCCAAAGGTTATAGCATTGCACAGAAAGCTTTGATGTTATTAGTGGATAATATCGGCAACGACCTGAGCCGGATCAATAACGAAGTGGAAAAACTACTGGTTAACCTGGGAGACCGTAAAAGCATTACGGAGGACGATATCGATAAATACGTCGGGATCAGTAAAGAATACAATGTATTTGAACTGCAGGATGCTTTCGGTAAAAAAGATCTTTCCCGGGCTATACGCATCATTCAGTATTTTGCCAGTAACCCGAAGGCGGCGCCTATACAGATGATACTTCCCTCGCTGTATAATTTTTTCAGTAAAACCTATATGATCTATGGCGCATCCGGAAATGATGAAAAATCGGTGGCGGCATCGATCGGGGTAAGTCCTTACTTTATAAAAGACTATATGAGTGCCAGCAAACGATACTCTTACGAAGGGGTGGAAAGGACCTTATTGCTGCTGCATGAGTACAACCTTAAGAGCGTGGGAGTGAACGACAGCGGTACCGAAGATGCATCGCTGATGAAAGAACTCGCAGTTAAAGTGATGTCTTTATAGAATGGCGGCAATCCTGTCTTTGGCCAGTTGCTCCCGCAGCGCGTCCAGACCGCTGAATTTTTGCTCGCCGCGCAGCCTTCTTAAAAGGCTGATGGTTACCAGTTGTCCATATATGTCTGCATCAAAATCGAATATATTCACTTCAATAACTCGCCTGGTTCCGTCTACCGTGGGGCGTACGCCAATATTCATCATTCCGCGGTATAAGACTTCTTTAACCCGGATGTTCACGGCATACACACCGTTGCCGGGAGTCAGCTTTTCATCGTTGTGAATTTCTATATTGGCGGTAGGATAACCAATGGTTCTGCCGAGTTTGTTGCCTTCGGCAACCGTTCCGCTAAAGAAATAGGAGTAACCGAGCAGTTCGTTGGCTTCTGCTATGTTTCCATCGAGCAGGGTTTGGCGGATACGGGTGGAGCTGATGGCAGACTGGTGCAGGAGGTGACCAGGTATCTCGATCAGCGCGAAACGGGAACTGGCTGCATATTCTTCCAGCAGTTTAAAATCGCCTTTTCGACCTGCACCGAAACGGTGATCGTACCCGATAATAAGTGTTTTAGGATGGAATTTGCTGATCAGGAACGCTTCTATATAGTCTTTTGCTGAAAAAGAAGCGAAGCTTTCTGTGAAAGGCACTACTACCAGGTGATCAATCCCTTCCGCTTCCAGCAGGGCCGTTTTTTCAACAAGTGTATTGAGCAGGTAGAGTACCGTTGGCTTGCTACCCACTACAAGGCGTGGATGGGGATGGAAAGTGATGATTACGGTTTCACCTCCTGTCCGGGCCGCTTCTTCTTTCAACTGGCTTATGATCTGCCGGTGACCCAGGTGAACCCCGTCGAAAGTGCCTATGGTAGTAACCGCATCACGAAAAGCAGGCAGGTGGTCTATATCTGTATGAACTTTCATTTGAGGGGGCAAAATTAGTTGAAAAAACAATATTACTTTTGCCCGCATCTTACTATTATCAAAATCAGCGCATGAGTCTCTATAACAAAAGAGGTGTTTCGGCACAGAAAGAAGAAGTTCACAAAGCGGTGGAAAAACTTGATCAGGGGCTTTACCCTCATGCCTTTTGCAAGATATACGCCGACTATCTTACCGGCAATGCCGACTGGGTGAACGTGATGCATGCCGACGGAGCCGGTACCAAAAGCATACTCGCCTATATCTACTGGAAAGAAACCGGTGACCTCTCTGTATGGAAGGGTATTGCGCAGGATGCGGTTGCCATGAACCTGGACGACCTGCTATGCGTCGGCATTTACGACAACCTGTTATTTTCTTCCACCATCGACCGGAACAAAAAGCTGATTCCCGGGGAAGTGCTGGAAGCTATCATCGACGGAACTCAGGAGTTTTTCGACGAGCTGAAAGATTACGGAGTCCGTATTCATTACCTGGGCGGAGAAACGGCCGACGTGGGAGATGTGGTGCGCACAATCGCAGTAAACGGCACCATGACCGCCAGATGGCCAAAAAATAAGCTGATCACCAACGACAAAATAGCTCCCGGCAATTTAATAGTCGGCTTCGCCAGCAGCGGCCAAACCAGATACGAAAAAGCATATAACAGCGGCCTGGGCAGCAACGGCCTTACCAGCGCCCGCCACGATGTGCTCGGCAGGTACTACGCTACTGCCTACCCGGAAACATTTGAGCCCTCGCTCGATCCGGAAGTGGTATACATTGGAAATAACCGTATGACGGATGTTTGGCGCGATCAGACGGTGGGAGAATTGCTGCTGAGTCCTACCCGGACATATGCCCCGCTCATGAGCCGGTTACTAACAGATCATTTCGACGCGATAGCCGGGGTGATTCATTGCAGCGGCGGTGGCCAGACCAAGTGCATGAAGTACCTGCCGGGTGCCATGAAGGTGATAAAGGACAATCTCTTTCCCATACCGCCCATCTTTGAACTGATCCGTGAAAACTCCGGCGCAGATTTCAGGGAAATGTATCAGGTATTCAATATGGGTCACCGGCTGGAGATATTTACCTATGAAAAAGCAGCAGAAGAGATGATCGCCGTGGCTCATAGTCTGGGCATTGATGCCCGTATAATCGGAAGGGTAGAAGCATCTGCGCAGAAAGAACTGGTAATAGAGACGAAGGGCCAAACAATTTACTTTTAAAAATTGTTTATAGATGTAAGTCAGACTGGATAAAGATTAGCGTTCAACGGCTCGTCTTTAACAGATTATTATGCGCAATATATTATGAGATGTCGAAAATGCGGAGTATTTTTGCAATACAAGTTCTTAAAGGGCGGACCTTATCTGCAACGGTGTACGCAACGTTTGTGATTTCATTTCTGTCTTTAGGGCGCAAATAACCAAATAATAGAATGCATGAGGCAGCTTAAGATTGCTACACAGATTACGAACCGGGACTCACAGGCGGTTGAAAAGTACTTACAGGAAATATCTAAAATATCGATGATAACGCCGGAAGAGGAAACTGTTCTGGCACAGCGTATCAAGATGGGCGACCAGCGCGCCCTGGATAAACTTGTACAGGCTAACCTGCGTTTCGTGGTGTCTGTTGCCAAACAATACCAGCACCAGGGATTGTCGCTAAGTGATCTTATCAACGAAGGAAACCTGGGTCTTATAAAAGCTGCCCAGCGTTTCGATGAAACGAAAGGTTTTAAATTCATTTCTTACGCGGTTTGGTGGATCCGTCAGTCCATCCTGCAGGCTTTGGCCGAACAGGGAAGGCTGGTACGTCTTCCACAGAACAAAATCGGTACGTACAATAAAGCTAATAAAGCATATATGGCTTTTGAGCAGGAGCACGAGCGGGAGCCATCCACGGAAGAGCTGGCGGAGATACTTGAAATGAGCGAAACGGAGATCAATAATATCTTCCAGAGCAATACCCGTCACAGTTCACTGGATGCACCCGTGCACGAAGCAGAAGATGTGGCCATGGGCGACCTGCTGGAAGGCGGCAGTGAAACAGACGAAGATGTAATGCAGGATTCTTTAAGAAACGAGATCCGCAGGGTGTTGAAGTCGCTTAGCCCGCGCGAAGCGGAAATAGTGAATGCCTACTTTGGTTTGGATGGTGAAAATGGAGTAACCATTGAACAGATAGGTCAGAAGTACGATCTTACTAAAGAGCGCATCCGCCAGATAAAGGAAAGAGCGATCAAGCGTCTCCAGAAAGCCCGCTACAGCAATGCCCTTAAGGCATACCTGGGATAAGAGAACATTACTACTTCTACAAATGTTATTATATAATAAAGCCGGTGATTTTCACCGGCTTTTATGTTGGTTAGGGTCGCCCGGTTCACTGGCGGCTAGCTAAATTATAACAAATATTATAGGCCAATAACTATTACTTTTGCCGACCGTTTAAATCAGTCATTTTTATGGAACAGAACCCTTCAGAAAAAGTACATTTATTGATTATAGGCTCCGGACCCGCCGGTTATACGGCTGCCATTTATGCTGCCAGGGCCAATGTAACACCCGTGCTTTACCAGGGCATACAGCCGGGCGGACAGCTCACCATTACAACCGAGGTCGAAAACTATCCCGGCTACCCGAACGGCGTTCAGGGGCCCGAAATGATGGTGGATTTTGAAAAACAGGCCGTGAGAATGGGATCGGACGTACGTTACGGGCTGGCCACCAGGGTCGACTTTTCTGCCCGTCCTTTTAAAGTATGGGTAGATGATGAAAAGCTGATCCTCACCGATTCCGTCATTATCGCTACTGGTGCTTCCGCGCGCTGGCTGGGGCTGGAAAGCGAAGAAAGGCTTAATGGTTATGGTGTAAGTGCCTGCGCCGTTTGCGATGGGTTTTTCTTTCGTGGTAAAGAAGTAGCTATCGTGGGTGCGGGCGATACCGCCTGTGAGGAAGCCCTGTATCTTTCCAAGCTATGCACAACGGTACACATGATAGTGCGTAAGGACGAGCAGGGCATGAAGGCCTCCAAAGTGATGCAGGAAAGGGTAAAAAACACCGCCAACATCAAGATATACTGGAATTCCGAAACCGATGAAATCCTTGGAGAGAAAAAGGTAAATGCGGTGCGTATCCACAATAATCTTACGGGTGAAAAGCAGGAAGTGCCGGTAGAGGGTTTCTTCGTAGCCATCGGTCATACCCCGAATTCCGGTATCTTTAAAGAATGGCTGGATATGGATGAAGCCGGTTATATACAAACCGTGCCCGGCACGTCTAAAACGAATATAGAAGGCGTTTTTGCCTGTGGTGATGTACAGGATAAGATTTATCGCCAGGCGATAACGGCAGCCGGCAGCGGATGCATGGCGGCTCTGGATGCGGAGAGATACCTTTCTGCCGAAGGTGTGGTATAATTGTTACAGTCTTTTTTAAATACTACTTATGTTAACAGTACAATTATACGACCTGAGTTTTCACTCGTTTCATGGAGTGTATGAAGGAGAGTCGAAAGTGGGAAATAACTATCAGGTGAACCTAAGCGTGGTATACAATGAAAAGAAAATCAAGTTCGATAATATCAATAATGTATTAAATTACGAAGAGTTATACGAGATCGTGAAGAAGCGGATGAATATAGCTTCGCCATTGCTGGAAGATGTGGCGGAGGGTATTATACGTAACATAAGGCACCAGTATTCTTATGTAAAAGAAGCCCGCGTATCCATCTATAAATTACAAGCTCCTATCGAACACTTCCAGGGAAAAGTAGGTATTACGCTAACCAAGAAATTCGACGACTGAACCGCATGAAGCCGCTATTGCTTTTATTCGTTTTATTCCGGTTAGTTATACCCGGTATCGCCCAGGAGGCGATAGACGAACTGCTAAAAAAAGCCGCTGCTTTCGAAAACTCCAGGGCATCCGGCGAAGCGCTTAAAACCTACCAGGAAGTGCTTCACCTGCAGCCCGTGAACCTGATAGCGCTCTGTAAAAGCAGTGAGCTGTGTTCCGTAGTTGGAAACCAGGAAAAGAACCAGAATACCCGCGAAACCTATTACGAGGCTGCCCGGAAATATGCCGAAATAGCTCTTAAAGTAAACCCCCGCTGGTCGGATGCCAATTTGATGATGGCACTTGCCATGGGGAGGATGGCGCTGATATCCGGTGGCAGGGATAGGATCAAAGCCGTAAATGAAATAAGAACCTACGCAGAAAAAGCCATACTCTACGACCCCGGTAATTATAAAGCCTATCATGTACTCGGAAGGTGGTGTTACGAAGTGAGTAAACTGGGTTTTTTTGAACGGACAGCCGCCAAGATCCTGTTTGGAGGCGTACCGAAATCTTCTTTCGCAGAAGCTATCCGGTATTATGAAAAAAGCCGTTCCATCGCCCCCGACTTTTCCCTGAATTACCTGGAGTGTGCCAAAGCATACGAAAAAAATGGCCAGTTACCCCAGGCTATCCTCTTTTTAAAACAACTGCAAACAATGCCGCCGGTTACGGATGTGGACGTAGAAGTGTTGCAGGAAGGCAAACTGTTGCTGGCGAAGCTGCAGAAATAGTGCGGTATGCTCCGGTACTACAGGTTATGGACTCCCTGCAAAAACAGAATCGGAACGCAGGTTAGTTATTTTTTAATTAGTATTGCAGGCAGATTAACTATATGATCACATCCGACTACCATATCGTTTCCCGGGATTTAGATTCCATAGACTGGTCGCAATGCAGGCTTATAATGGAAATAAACCGGCAGTTTTTTCACTATATCATTATACAGGATAATACCGTGGTGGCACTCAAATTTTTCCGGCTTACTCCATCTCCCGAACGGGGTATAGTTGAATGCCTGGAAGAAATTATGGAGAATGACGAACTGCTTCACAAGAATATAAAAGTGGCTTCCCTCGCTTATAATATCCCGGAAAACCTGCTGGTACCCGGGACGCTGTACGACGAAAGCCTGAACAGGGATATGATCAGCCTGGTACATGGCGATCTGTCGAAGGATATCATTCTCTCCGAGAAGATACCTAACAGCGAAATGTACAATATCTACCAGGTACCCGGCCAATTGCACCGGTTTCTCGATCAGAAATTAAGTGCCGTTCAGTACCGTCATTATTATACCCTGTGGATCGAATGGCTGCAAAAGCAGGAAGAAGGTAATGAAGATAGTGTTCACGTGCTGTTCTATCCCAATGAGCTGCTTGTAATGCTGGTTAAAAATGGCTCCGTTGAAATGGTACAAACGTTTAACTATGAAACAACGGAGGACGCAGGCTTCCATTTGCTGAACGTGTACTACCGGCACCAGTTGCCGACTACCGATTTTCCGGTAAAAGTAAGTGGAATGGTAGCAACGGACTCTGCTCTTTACGAGGAACTGCTTAAGTATTTTATGCTGGTTGAAACGGTGCCGGCACCCATGGCACTGCAACTGGCAGAAGACTTCCGGCTTTTCCCTTCCCATTTCTTTTCACCTCTTCTAAAAATGGCGGTATGCGTATAATAGGCGGCGCTTATGGAGGAAGAAAAGTAAATCCCCCTTCTAAAATGCCGTACACCCGTCCTACCACCGACATTGCCAAAGAGGGACTTTTCAATATACTTCAAAACAACCTGGAGCTGGAAGGTTTAAAAACACTCGACCTGTTTGGCGGCACCGGCAGCATCAGTTACGAACTGGCTTCTCGTGGTGCGGCAGACCTTACCATTGTGGAGAAAGACCCGGCCATGTATGCGTTTATTAAAAAAACGACGGATGATTTGAAGGTAGTTAACTGCAAAGTATTCAAGATGGACGTATTCCGCTTTATGGAACAGTGTACCGATACGTTCGATTTTATTTTTGCCGGACCGCCCTATGCGCTGGAGACCATCAACGACATACCGCGGCTGGTATCGGATCGCGCATTGCTTTCGCCTTCCGGCTGGTTCGTGCTGGAGCATACGCCCCGCAACGATTATGAAGGATACGCGTTGTTTAAAACCAAACGGGCCTATGGTACTACTCTGTTCTCCATCTTCGTAAACAAATAGCCATGCAGCCCATATTTATAACAGGAACAGGAACAGGTATAGGTAAGACGGTAGCTGCCGCCATCGTTACAGAAGCCCTTCAGGCAGACTACTGGAAACCTGTGCAGGCAGGTTATAGCGAGGGTACGGATAGCGAATGGGTAGGCAGCATGATCTCCTCCGGGTACAGCCGGATTCATCCGGAAACATACCGGCTGGCCATGCCGGCATCGCCGCATATAGCAGCCAGGGAAGAAGGCAGGACGATCAATATGGAAAAAATCAAAGCGGACTTTGAGAATATGCCATCCGGCAGGCAAATGGTGATAGAAGGTGCGGGCGGACTGATGGTTCCGTTGAACGATCGCGACATGGTGATCGATCTTATAAAAACGCTGCATGCAAAAGTGATACTGGTAAGCCGGCATTACCTTGGCAGCATCAACCACTCTTTGCTGACAGCCCAGGTGTGCCGTCAGAATAATATACCGGTATGCGGCTGGATCTTTAACGATCATTACCTTGACTATGCTGACGAAATTGCCCGCTGGTCGGGCTATCCGGTGATAGGAAGCATACCTTTTTCATCTGCAGTCGATATCGCTTTTATACGGGATCAGGCAGCTGCTATGAGCTCATCACTCAAAGAACTTTTATGCTGAAAAAGGAACTAAGGCAACTATACAAAACCAGGCGCGCGCAGATACCGGAATCCGAGCGGCTGAAAATGGACGACCTGTTGCTGATACAGTTCCAGGCACTGGCTTTCAACCATGTAAAGAACCTGCTCAGTTTCTGGCCGCTGGCTTCTCAAAAAGAAATAAACACGCATATACTAGTGGACTATCTTTTTTTTCGCATACCCGACCTGCAGGTATGTTTCCCGGTGCTGGATGCAGACAACAGCAGTTTTAAAGCGATGGCCGTAGATGGCGATACCGATTTTAAACTAAACGCCTATGGCATCGCGGAACCTGTAAATGGAACGGAAATGCCTGCTGAAGAACTGGACCTGGTATTCCTTCCCCTACTGTGTTTCGACACCAGGGGATACCGGGTAGGTTATGGTAAGGGGTATTACGATAAATTCCTGCCAGGGTGCCGCCCCGACCTGATTAAAGCAGGCCTTTGTTACTTTGATGCAGAGCCACTAATAGAAGATATCGACGAATTTGACGTACCTTTAAATCTATGCATCACGCCGAATATGATCTATGAATTTTAATTTCCCCTTGTTGAAGACGGTCCGCATATTCCTGTTTCCTTTTTCGCTGGTTTATTTTCTGATAGTATGGGTGAGAAACCGCTTATTCGATACCGGTATACTCAAAAGTGCTTCCTTCAACCTGCCGGTGATCTGTATAGGCAATGTAGCGGTGGGCGGAACCGGCAAGTCGCCGATGGTGGAATACCTGGTGAGAATGTTAAAGAACGATTTTGACGTGGCAACCCTTAGTCGCGGTTACAAGCGCAAAACAAAAGGATATGCCCTGGCAGGTAAGGAAACCGGTGCCCTGGAAATAGGCGACGAACCGATGCAGTTTCATCTTAAATTTCCTGACATCACCGTAGCGGTGGGAGAAGAGCGGCTGGAAGCCATCCCCCAATTGCTGCACGATAAGCCGGGTACATCCGTGATCATACTCGATGATGCCTTTCAGCACAGGTATGTTAAAGCCGGATTCAATATCCTGCTGACCGATTACAGTAATTTATATACCCGCGATTGGTTTTTACCTTCCGGCGATCTGCGGGATCAAAGAAGCAGTGCGCGGAGGGCAGATATTATCGTAGTAACGAAGTGCCGCCCTTCACTGAGTACGGAGCAGAAAAAAAATATCGAAAAGGAACTGGCTCCTTTGAGTAACCAGAGAATATTTTTCTCTTCCATCCAGTACGGGGCACCTTACCATATCTTGTCGAAAAACAATTTCGCCATCACAGAAAAAACGGAAGTGCTGCTGGTAACCGGTATAGCTAACCCCCTTCCCCTTAAGAAGATGCTGAACGAACAGGCTGGTTCCTATTACGAACTCGCTTATAATGATCACCATATATTTACCATCGACGATCTCCGGGAAATCATCAAACGTTACCGTGCCATGCAGTCGGAAGATAAGATGATCCTTACCACTGAGAAAGACGCGGTAAGACTTATAAAATTCGAACAGGAACTGGACGAATTACCCTTCTATGTGATTCCTATCGAGCAGTCTTTTCTTTTCCGCCAGGCGCCTGAGTTTAATACTTTAGTTCAAAGTTTCATTCGTAATTTCAAATAAACTTATACCTTAGACAATGCCCAGAAATACAAAACATACAAAAAGGAAAAAAACCGATGCGGCCGGGGGCAACCTGCTCAGGGGGGTACTGGATGTAACCCGTTCGGGCGTTGGGTTCGTGATAGTGGAGGATCAGGAAGCGGATATCATGGTTCGTCCGCATGAATTCAACACCGCATTGCATGGCGATAAAGTAAGTGTACGCATAACCAGCGATCCGCATAAATCCGGAAGGATGCAGGGCGTGATAGATGAAGTGCTGGAGCGAAAGCAGTCGCAATATCTCGGGAGGATTGAAGTAAGCAAAAGCTTCGCTTTTTTTATAGCCGATTCCGGCAAATCGATGCCCGATATCTACATACCCCTTAATAAGCTGAATGGGGCGGCGGATAAAGACAGGGTAACCGTTAAAATAACCCATTGGGAAAAGAATAAAAAGCCTCAGGGTGAAGTGATACAGGTACTGAACGCCTCGGATGAAAATGATCTTGCCATGAAAGAGCTGATTATGGAAGCTGGTTTTTCTATCGGGTTTTCGGATGATGTGACAGAGGAATCGGAGCGGCTTCCGGATGTACTATCTTCCAAAGAAATAAAAAAAAGAAAAGACTTCCGCGAGATACTTACCCTTACGATAGACCCGGCAGATGCCAAAGATTTCGATGATGCTTTATCGTTCCGGGTACTGAAAAACGGCAACTACGAAATAGGCGTGCACATAGCCGACGTAAGTTACTATGTGCAGCCCGGCTCCGAACTGGATAAGTCGGCCTATGAGCGGGCCACTTCGGTATATCTTCCGGACAGGGTGAACCCGATGCTGCCGGAGCGGATCTCCAACGAGCTGTGTTCGCTTCGGCCCAAAGAAGATAAATTTACCTTTGCCTGTGTATTCGAACTGAATGCAAAAGGCGATATCAAAAAAACATGGATCGGCAAAACAGTCATACACTCCAATCACCGGTTTGCTTATGAGGATGTGCAGGAGATCATCGAAAGCGGCAAGGGTCTGTATTCCGATGAGATATTACTGCTAAATAAAATTGCCCAGCGGTTCCGCAAGCAGCGGTTTAAAAAAGGGGCGATCAATTTTTCATCAGTAGAAGTGAGGTTTAAGCTCGATGAAAGCGGGAAACCGGTGGGCGTATTGCTGAAAGAAAGCAAAGAGGCCCACCAGCTGATAGAAGAATTTATGCTGCTGGCCAACAGGGCGGTGGCGGAAGCTGCTGCCAAAGTAAAGATCAATAAAAAGCCGGTTCCCTTTCCTTACCGTATACACGATACACCCGATGAGGACAAACTGCTTCCCTTTATAGAATTCGCCAAAAAGTACGGGCACAAGTTCGACACTTCATCGCCCGAAAACATTTCATCTTCTTTTAACCAGTTACTGGCCGACGCCAAAGGCAAACCCGAACAGCATGTACTGGAGCAACTGGGTATACGAACGATGGCAAAAGCGGTGTATTCGGCTGATAATATCGGTCACTATGGATTGGGCTTTAGTCACTATACCCATTTTACCTCACCCATACGTCGTTACCCGGATGTACTGGTACACCGCATCCTGGAGCAGATACTGAATGAGGAAGTGGAGCCGGATAAAAAGATGGAAGAGAAGTGCAAACACTGCAGTGAACGCGAGAAGGCTGCTATGGAAACCGAAAGGGCTGCTAACAAATACAAGCAGGTGGAGTTTATGAAAGACAAGCTGGGAGAAGAATTCGACGGGGTAATCAGCGGTGTTTCCTCTTTTGGCTTTTGGGTGGAAACGGTGGAGCATAAGTGCGAGGGACTGGTAAGTATCAATAGCCTGTTCGGGTTCGATGACTTCAGGCATGCGGAGTCGGACTATTCGCTGGTGGGAAAAAGAAGCGGCCGTACATTCCGGATGGGAGACAAGATCCGTATCAAACTGGTATCGGCCAATCTATCCAAGCGGCAGCTCGATTACGAATGGGTGGTAGGCACCGCCGCCACAGAAGAAACACCTGCCCGGCTTCCGAAAGCGGCTGCAAAAGGCCAGAAGCAGAAGGCAAAGAAGAAACCAAAATAATTATATGCATTCCTTTGAAGAACTATTATTGCTGGTTAAAGAAAAATTCGATGTAAAACATTTTCCGGAAGAACCCTCCAGCTTATATGCCCCCAACGATTACTTTTTATCCATAGGAGGCAAGCGTATCCGCCCGGTGATGTGCATTATGGGTAATGAACTGTTCAGCGATATTAACCCGGATGTATACCACCTTGCCAATGCCATCGAGCTTTTCCATAATTTCACGCTGATACACGATGATATAATGGATAAAGCTCCCTTGCGGCGCGGCATGCAAACGGTACATACCCGTTATGGAGAACCTACGGCTTTGCTGGCAGGAGACGTAATGCTGGTAACGGCGTATGATTATCTAAATAAAATTAATACTTCTCACCTGCATAAAGTCATTCACCTGTTTAACAAAACCGCCCGGGAAGTGTGCGAGGGACAGCAACTGGATATGGATTATGAGCAACAGGAAAAGATAAGGCTGGAAGACTATATTCACATGATAGAACTGAAAACCTCCGTGCTACTGGCAGCCAGCCTGCAACTGGGCGCCGTATTGGGTGGTGCGGGAATGAATAACCAGAACCATCTCTATCAGTTCGGGAAAAACCTGGGAATCGGTTTCCAGGTACAGGATGATTACCTGGATGCATTCGGCGACCCGGACAAGTTCGGCAAACAGGTAGGCGGGGATATTATGGCCAATAAAAAAACCTTCCTGATGATAAAGGCACTTGAAGTGGCGGATGAAAAACAGTCGGAGGAAATACAGGCCCTTATCACTCAAAACCCACCCGATAAAGTAGAGCGTATGCTCACTGTATTCCGGGCCTGCGGGGTGGACGACTGGGCGAAAGAATTAAAGAACAGGTATATTGACAGCGCATTCCAGCATTTCGAGGATATTGCCGTATCGGCTTCGCGCAAACAACCCTTGCGCGATCTGGCGAGCTTTCTGATAGAGAGAGAACACTAATAATTACCAAACTAACTGACATGGCTAACTCTTTTTTCCGAAAAAAATCGATTGCCACCATTCTCCGCGACGCCGAGCAGGGGCTCGGGGACGGGCATGGCACGGGCCTTAAGAAAGTACTGGGTGTGAAAGACCTTACAGCACTCGGCATTGCGGCTGTAATAGGCGCCGGTGTTTTCAGCAGTATTGGCAAAGCCTCTTACGACGGGGGGCCGGGCATCATCTTCCTGTATATATTTACCTCCGTTGCCTGTGGCTTCGCAGCCTTGTGCTACGCGGAATTCGCGTCTACCGTGCCGGTGTCCGGCAGTGCCTATACCTACTCTTATGTCGCTTTCGGAGAAATATTCGCCTGGATCATCGGTTGGGATCTGCTGATGGAGTATGCTATCGGCAATATAGCGGTAGCCATTTCCTGGAGCGATTATTTTACCCGCCTGGTGAGCGGCTTCGGGCTGCATATACCCGACTGGCTTACGATGGATTACACTTCCGCGCATGCAGGCTTTATAGAAGCCACGGGGGCATTAAACCGCGGGGAGCTGCTTTCCGGCATGAACGAAACGCTGGTGTCGAAATACCAGGCCTGGACACATTCGCCCCTTGTACTGGGATTGAACATCATCATGGATCTTCCGGCATTACTGATCGTAGTGCTCATCACCGCGATTGTATTCAGGGGTATCAGTGAATCGCGGAATACCAGCAACATACTGGTGGGCATTAAACTGGCTGTCATTTTTCTGGTGATAGTAGTGGGAGGCTTTTATGTAAACCCGGAGAACTGGTCGCCTTTTAATCCAAATGGTGTTAGCGGGATATTGAAGGGAGTTTCAGCCGTTTTTTTTGCATATATCGGTTTTGACGCCATATCAACTACTGCCGAAGAATGTAAGAACCCTCAGAAAGATCTGCCCAGAGGCATGATATATTCGCTTATCATCTGCACTATACTATACGTAGTGCTCGCACTCGTGCTAACGGGGATGGTCAACTACACCCAGCTTAACGTTGGCGATCCGCTGGCGATGGTTTTCGATGCGGTGGGCATGAAATGGCTGGCGGGTGTGGTGGCCATAAGTGCGGTGGTGGCCACCGCCAGTGTATTGCTGGTATTTCAGTTGGGACAGCCCCGCATCTGGATGAGTATGAGCCGCGACGGGCTTTTACCCAAAATATTCTCACGTATCCATCCCCGTTATGGCACCCCTTCTTTTTCCACTATACTTACGGGCATGGCCGTAGCCATCCCTGCGTTGTTTTTAAATCTCGATGTGGTGATAGCACTTACGAGCATAGGCACCCTGTTTGCTTTTGTATTGGTATGCGGAGGAGTACTGGTATTGCAAAACCGTCCCGAAAGGCCGGAGAGCCGCTTCAAAGTGCCCTATGTAAACGGGCGTTACATTATTCCTGTTTTACTGGCTGCTTCAATGATTTCTATCGCAGTGAAGGTACCGGGTTACTACAGCGGCCTATTTAAACTGGAAACACTGCCCATGATAGGATTTTTTGTAGTAGCCATCCTGGTAGCTGTCTTCTCCTTCCTTAAAAATTTCTCATTAATACCCGTACTCGGAATGCTGAGTTGTTTTTACCTGATGGCACAGGAGAATCACAGCAACTGGTTCCGTTTCCTTATATGGCTAGGTGCCGGACTGGTAGTTTATTTCTTGTATGGTTACCGTAACAGCAAGTTATCTTCTCCGCGTTAATGGTTATTAATAACTCAGTAATCCCCTCATTTGTGCAATAGGAATTCTTAACTGCTCCCTGTATTTGGCAACCGTTCTCCGGGCGACATTGTAACCTTTCATGGCCAATAGCTTCACCAGTTGCTGATCAGTGTATGGTTTCTTTTTATCTTCTTCTTCTATAATATCGACCACGGCACTTTGAATAACACGATTGCTGATAATATCGCCATACCCGTTTTCGATGCCTTCAGTGAACAGGTCTTTCAGCAGCACAGTACCAAAAGGTGTGTCCGCATATTTGTTGCAGCATATCCTTGATACAGTGGATATATCCACCCCTACTATCTCTGCAACGTTTTTGAGAATCATCGGCTTCAGCAATTTAATATCCCCTTCCATGAAGTAATCCTGTTGCAGCAATGCAATGGCCTTTATCACCTTCAGCATGGTGCCTTCCCGTTGACGGATAGCATTGATGAACCACTGTGCCGAACTCAGTTTGTTTTTTAAATATACGGTAGTAGCTTTATCAGCTATTTTTTTATCGTTGCCTTTATCCTGGATCATATCCATCCAGGAGCGGTTGATGCTGAGAGAAGAAGAACGCTGGCGGTGCAGGCTCACTTCAAGGTTTTCTCCATTGAGGGAAATAATGAAATCGGGAATAATATTATAATTCATCTCGATATTCTCTACCATGGTACTAACAGGCCTTTTCTTCAGTTTGCTGATAAGGAGCAGTACTTTGCGTAAGGCCTCTTCCGTAATGTGCAGCTTACTGAGAATGTTTTCCATATTCCGGTTATGCAGGTCGTTAAAGTATTTTTCCACGAGGCATATAGCGGCAGCCACTTCAGGTTTTTTCGTATCCATACGTCGTAGCTGCAGAAGAAAGCATTCGTTGATGCTACGGGCACCGATCCCTACCGGATCCAGTTCCTGAATCTTTTTGAGGATGTTCTCCAGTTCGTCAACTTCCGTGAGGATATTATTCTTAAAAGAAAAATCGTCGTTCAGTGTTAACAGGTCCTGTTCCAATAAGCCATCGTTGCTTAATGAGTCAATCAGGTATTCCGCAATTTCCACTTCTCTGGTACAGCTATTCATATTGCTGAACTGTATCTTCAATTCTTTTCTGAAATCACTTGCTTCAACCATCGGCTTTTGCGGGATTTCCTCTGTATGCCAGTAGTTTGCATACTCTGCTTTATAATCCGGGAAGTCATCGTATCCATACTCTTCCCAATCCTGATAATCCTGCACTACATCCTCCACTCTCTTTTCGTTTAACGAATCATTATCTCCATCGGCTTCTTCCAGTATAGGATTTTCCTGTATTTCCTGGGTAATACGATGTTCCAGCTCAAGTGTATTAAGGTGAAATAAGTTGAGTAACTGTATCTGTTGCGGTAATATCTTGGCGTGCTGCTTTTGCGTTAGACTTTGATGCATCATAAAATAAATGGCTGATTTTTGAGTTGAATAAACACTACAGGAGCAGAACAATGATAGTGCCTGAAAATAAAGCCGTTCATACACAGTTTAATTTCTACATATTTTATAAGTCATGAAAAAACGAGAAAAATAATACACGTTTTTTGATAAAAATATTCATAAATCACTATCGCAACAGGAGATGATTTCTGGCATACTTTTTAAATTATATTTTTATATGAATACAACTACATTAGCCATCCAATCTTACCGGAAAATTAAACCGGCTTCTGTCAATGACATGCGCGCCGTTAGTAACGCTTCGAAAGAGAGCATAACTGCGGCCGTTATAAGTATTACAGATAAAACAGCAATGGAAATTAACCTTGCGGAAAATCATGCGAAAAAGGGCTGGGTAATGCCGCCTGTACGAGCATATTTTAAAGGAAGGGATAATGATCCGCTGTAAGTCGCAGGATTGGAACTATATGGTAACCCGGAAATAAAGATGACTACGTCTTTTTTCCGGGTTTTTTCGTGTCATAAAGTGCAATTTCTATGTGAGGCTACACAGGCTTACTATCGTTCAGTGATTTTTTACTATCCACTTCCTCCGTCTTATTTTCTTCCGTTTTAACAGTATCTTCCTGTGGATCGTTGTTTACTACTTTTTGCTGGTCTTCCTCGTTTACCACCTGGTTAAGATCCCTGTCTTCCAGGATATCCTCGTCCCCTCCGGGATTATTACAATAGTGCATCATCATATCTTTTGTTTTCATTAACGAGGGAAATAAGTATGCCAGTTTATTGATCGCTATGCTGCAACCATGACAGTACATGACGGATCAGCCGCTCTATTGATTAATTTTAACCGTTCATTGTATTGCCATCGGAAAATAAGTAAGCGCTCATGCAAGCAATAATTGGTGTTGTTTTTCATTTTTTAGGCGGATTTGCGTCCGGTAGCTTTTATATTCCCTACAAGAAGATAAGGGGATGGGCCTGGGAAAGTTACTGGATAGTCGGCGGACTTTTCTCATGGCTCATAGTGCCGCCATTAGCTGCATACCTAACCATTCCGGGGTTTACGGATATTATCGCAGGACAAAAAAGTCAAACGCTCGGTCTTACCTATTTCTTCGGGGTATTATGGGGAATCGGGGGACTCACATACGGGCTGGGTGTAAGATACCTGGGAGTAGCCCTTGGCAGCAGCGTCATTCTCGGTTTGTGTATGGTATTTGGATCACTTATTCCCTCTATATATTACGATCTTTACCCCGAGCCCGGGAAAGACACATTTACCCAGTTTATCTCTACTACCTGGGGACGGACCGTAATTGCCGGACTGGCGTTATGCATAGCCGGCATCGTCGTATGCGGCAAAGCCGGCGTGCGCAAAGAAAGAGAACTGAAAACCGGAACTACCGACCCTCATGAAATGGAAGTAAAAACCGAGTATAAATTCAGCCTGGGTCTTTTCGTGGGCATCATATCTGGTGTACTGAGCGCATGTTTTAATTTCGGCATGGAAGCCGGTAAGCCCATGGCGGAACTTGCCAACCAGTTGTGGAAAGCAGCGAACCCTTTGGCTGAAGGCAATTTCCTTTTTCAGAATAATGTAATCTACGTGGTAATATTATGGGGTGGCTTGACCACTAATTTTATTTGGTGCATGATGCTGAACGCCCGTAATAAAACATTTGGCGATTATACCAATAAAAAATCGCCTCTTGCAGCCAATTACCTATTCGCGATGGAAGTGTATGCCGCTTCCATTGCGCAGGCCACCGCTATGGGGCGGCCTTAGCCATCCATAGCCACTGGAACCGGAAAGGAATGCCGGGTGATATTATCGAGTTGAAGTATTATCACGTACCTTCGTTACCGATATGACCGTAGGATTATTTATTCCCTGTTATGTAGATCAGTTTTATCCAAATGCTGCCATAGCCACCCTGCAACTGCTGGAAAAAATGGGAGCAGATGTGGTGTTTCCCCTGCGGCAGACCTGCTGTGGCCAGCCGATGGCTAATTCCGGTTTTGAACATCTTACCGGGGATTGCAATAATTTATTCATCGATAACTTTTCACGCTTCGATTATATCGTTTCCCCTTCGGGTAGTTGTACCCTTCATATCAAACAGCACCTGCATTCCCATCAGCGGGAGGCGGAGGCCGCGGCTATAAGGGGTAAAATATTTGAACTTACTGAATTTATCACCGATATATTAAAGGTAGAATCTATAGAAGCCCGTTTTCCTCATAAAGTAGGGATACATCAAAGCTGCCATGGCCAGCGGGGACTGAAACTTTCCCAGATGAGCGAGCTGGTGGCACCGGCGTATTCCAAACCTGGACGATTGCTGAGCATGGTTAAAGGCATTGAACTGATCGACCTTAAACGCCCGGACGAATGCTGTGGCTTCGGAGGTACATTCTGTGTAGGGGAAGAAGCCGTTTCGGTTAAAATGGGCAAAGACAGGGTGGCCGATCACCTGCTGAATGGTGCTGAATTTATAACCTCCGCCGATATGAGCTGCCTGATGCACCTGGAAGGAATTCTTAAAAGGCAAAAAAGTATGGTGAAGGTGTTGCATATCGCTGAAATATTAAACAATGAATGAATCTACTTTACATCACGCGGACCTTTCCGAACGCTTCAACGCAGATGAAGAGCGGGTTAACTGGCACGATGAAACGCTGTGGTGGATAAGACAAAAAAGAGACCGGGCAGTGAATTTGCTGCCGGAATGGGAATCCCTGCGCGAAGCGGCATCCCAGATTAAAAACAATGTTCTTTCCCGGTTATCCGAATACCTGGTTGCATTCGAAGCCAGGGCCACGGAGAACGGCATTACCGTTCACTGGGCCGAAAACGCGGAGCAGCACAATGCCATCGTGGTGAACATCCTGCAACAGCAGGGGATAAACCAGATGATCAAAAGCAAATCGATGCTTACCGAGGAATGTCATCTCAATGAATATCTTCAGCAGAAGGGAATTGAAGTGATTGATACCGACCTGGGTGAACGCGTGGTACAACTGGCCAAAGAGCCGCCAAGCCATATCGTACTGCCCTGTATTCATAAAAAGAAAGAAGAAATAGGAGCATTATTTCACGAACACCTGGGTACACTGGAAGGTGCTTCGGACCCTATGTATTTAACAGCCGAAGCAAGAAAGCATCTCCGTGAAAAATTCCTGACCCGGCGCGCTGCGCTTACGGGTGTCAATTTTGCCATTGCGGAAACGGGCGAGATCGTTATCTGCACCAATGAAGGCAATGCCGATATGGGTGCTCATTTATGCGACGTACATATCGCCAGTATGGGGATCGAAAAAATTATACCGGAACGGAAACACCTGCCGGTATTCTTAAGACTGCTTACACGCAGTGCCACGGGGCAACCGATTACAACTTATTCCAGCCATTTCCGTACACCACGCGCCGGCAAGCAGATACACATTATTATCGTCGATAACGGGCGAAGCACCCAACTGGGAAGAAAGGATTTCAGGAGTTCGTTAAAATGCATACGCTGCGCCGCCTGTTTCAATACCTGCCCGGTATACAGGAGAAGCGGCGGTCACAGTTATCATACGGCTATTGCCGGACCTATCGGTTCCATACTGGCACCTAACCTCGATATGAAAAAATATGCGGACCTTCCTTTTGCCTCTACGCTCTGCGGATCCTGCTCGCACGTGTGCCCGGTAAAGATCGATATACATGACCAGTTATATAAATGGAGGCAGTTGCTGGTGCAGGAAGGGCATGTAAGCAGTTCTAAAACGGCGGCCATCAAAGGAATGAACTCCGTGCTTTCGCACCCTGCTTTTTTTAAGATGGCAGGTAAGGCAGGCAGATGGGTAATCAGGCATATCCCGTTTGCCGTGAAAAATCCGCTCAATGTCTGGTATAAGCAGCGCGATATGCCGGAGGCACCCACCGCCTCCTTCAGCTCATGGTATCAGAAAAACAGGAAGCATGACAAGCAGAAATAAAATACTGGAAGCCGTCCGCCTCAATCAACCGGATGCATTGCCGCTTCCGGATACGGGCATTTTCAAAGGAGAAGATATAGAAGTACTGGAGAAATTCCTGAACGCCGTTTCAGCCACTGGAGGTAAAGCGGTTATGGCAGGTAGTTATGATGAGATAGCACACCTTATCAACCAAGCATTCAGCGGGGCCAAAAGAATCGTCACCACGGTACCTGAACTAACGGGAATGACACAAATAAAAGCGGGGCTGAGCGACGCGCATCACCTGGCGGATGTAGACCTGGCTGTTATGAATGCTCATTTTGGCGTAGCAGAGAATGGTGCGGTCTGGATCACGGAAGACCTCATGCAGGAGAGGGCACTTCCGTTTATTGCCCAGGACCTGGCGGTGATCATCCACAAGAATAATATTGTACCTACCATGCATGAAGCGTACGACCGTATAGGAACATCTGTGTATGGATTTGGCTCTTTTATAGCAGGGCCCTCCAAAACGGCTGATATAGAACAATCGCTCGTGTTGGGTGCGCACGGACCCTGCAGTATGATGATATTTGTTCTTTAATGCATTATGACTGGCCTGGAGGACATTTGTTTGCCCGCTAAACAGTATATTCTGTCATGAAGCCTTCGAAGATTTTTACGATTATACGCATTGATGAATACTCGGCTACTCCCAAGTACCTGCAGCTGGCCAATTCCGTGCTTACAGGTATTGAAGAAGGCGAGCTGAAGAAGGATGACCTCGTTCCTTCCATAAACGAACTGAGCTTCGAACTGGAAATATCGCGGGATACGGTGGAAAAGGGATACCGGTACCTAAAGAAAAAAGGGGTGCTTGGTTCCGTACCTGGCAAAGGGTATTTTATACAAAATACCGCTGTAATACCTTCTCTTAAAATATTCCTTCTTTTCAATAAACTGAGTGCCCATAAGAAAATCATCTATGATTCCTTTATCAACACGCTGGGAGAACAGGTATCGGTGGATTTTTATATCTACAATAACGACTACCCGCTTTTTAAAAAGCTGATTCAGAACCGGAAAGATTACTATTCCCATTACGTAATCATACCGCATTTCCTCGAAGGAGGGGAAAATGCGCACGACATCATCAATACCCTTCCTAAAGAAAAACTTTTATTACTCGATAAAAAAATACCCGGTATTACCGGCGAGTATGCAGCGGCGTATGAAAACTTTGGGAAAGATATTTATTATGCGTTGGAAGAGGCCAGGGATAGCCTCAGCAAGTACCATACACTCAAAATTATTTTTCCTTCCAACACCTATCACCCGGACGAAATATTACAGGGCTTTTATGGTTTTTGCCAGGATTATGCTTTTAATGAAATGGTGGTAAACGACATATCGGAAGAACCAGTTTCGGCAGGTGAAGCCTATATTTGCCTGATGGAAGACGACCTGGTAACTCTGATCGAAAAGATACTGGCCTGTCAACTGGTTATCGGTCAGCAGGTAGGCGTTATCTCATATAATGAAACGCCGCTTAAAAAAATAATACTGAACGGTATTACTACCATATCCACTGATTTCCAGGAGATGGGCGCACTCGCCGCCCGTATGATACTCACCGGTAGTAAAGAACAACTGGAAGTACCTTTTTATCTTCACCTGCGTTCATCATTATGATATGATTTTTGTCAGGCATACGCTTGAGTCAGATCATTCTTCCCGCCCGTAAGCTATACTACTTTTATGTGTTAAAGAATGGAACATGACTGAAAATACGGACATCCGCCAATCGTGGCAACGGGATGTGGAAAAATGGAAAACGGATCTTGCTTTTTGCCGGGAAGAAATTAAGATATTAAAACGATACCTCGAAGATGTAAGCGAAAGACCGCTTTCCGGCGAAATGAAAGATGATATCGCCCATTTTCATGGCCGGTTAACCGACACGAGCGAAAAAGCATTGCTATTGATACAGGAAGTAGCTGAATACGGCAAACAACTGGTTGCGCTGCCTTTTACCGAGGCCGTTACGGCTTCTCATTCCTCAACCCGCGAAAAAACCCTGTCTTTTTGTAAATCTTACGCTGGGTTGAAAAGCAGTTTTGTGAAATTTCTGGCCAAGTCGGATATCATGCTATGACGTTGGCTTTAAAAAAACCGGATCATCCTTTTACCTGGATAAAGTTGTCCGGGTAAATGGCTGATCCGGTCGATAAACAGGACTTACATAGCCTCCGCCTCAATTTCGTCCATTGAAATGCCCATATGGCTTTCGTCATATACGCACTTACCTTCTTTTATCATCAGCACCTGTGGCGATTCGTGGTGAATACCAAATTTCGATGCAATGGTGTTGGAAACTCCCCGGTAGCGAATCAGGTCGAGGTAATAAAAATCGATGCCTTCCGGCTGTTTTTGTTTGTCGAGCCTGTTTTTTACCATCGAGCTTACCCCGCAACGAACAGAATGCTTAAAAAGTAATTGCGGTTTGTTGTAAGACTGCTGCGTTATATGTTCCAACTGATCTTCTGAAATAAGCGGTATCCAGTTCATAAAGCGATTAATATTTTATACGGCCCCGTAGTTATTAATGCTTTACTCAATTTTTATACCCGTTATCTGTATCCTACAAATCCCTGGTGTGCTTTGCATCCACCCGCAGATTTTGAGCTGGCGCAAGAGGTAAAGGCCATAGCTGAAGCAATCAATAAAGCGATAAATAGTACTTTTGTTTTCATTTTTGTGGTATTTAAAGTTACGAGATACAAACCTGAGGATATCAGAAACGGCTTGTGATAGGAGGGATGAACGAATTAAAAATCAGAGGTGGAAATTGTAAGGATATTGATGTAGAGAGAACAAAGAAACGCACTTTTTTTGATATTTGCAAGTCCCGCCATCCCTTCCTACCTAAAATAAATTTTTATTTTGTTTTCTACCGCCGCCTGGAATACTTTTAAGCGGAATTAAAGTCTTACATATGAATGTTCATTTTATAGCCATAGGAGGCAGTGTTATGCACCAGCTTGCCATAGCACTGCACAAGAAAGGATATACCGTTACAGGAAGTGATGATGAAATATTTGAACCAGCTGCCGGCAACCTGAAAAAAGAAGGACTTTTGCCGGCTTCTGAAGGCTGGTTCCCCGAAAAGATACATAAAGACCTGGATGCCATCATACTGGGAATGCATGCGAAACAGGATAACCCGGAACTGACGGAAGCCAATGAACTGAACCTGAAGGTATATTCTTTCCCTGAATATATTTATGAAGAGAGCAGGGGGAAAAAGAGACTAGTGGTGGGGGGTAGCCATGGTAAAACAACCACCACAGCTATGATCATGCATGTACTGAAGCAGGTGAATATGGATTTTGATTACCTGGTCGGTGCCCGGCTGGAGGGTTTCGACCAGTCGGTACAAATAACCGATGCACCTGTTATCGTTTGCGAAGGTGACGAATACCCGGCCAGCACTATCGAGAAACGTCCCAAGTTCCATTTTCTTTTCCCACACATAGCCATTATTACCGGTATCGCCTGGGATCATATCAATGTGTTCCCAACTTTTGAAATATACCTGGAACAGTTCAGGCTGTTCATCGATAAAATAGAACCAGGTGGCGTGCTTATTTACAATGAAACGGACGAAGTGCTTACTACGCTGGTAAAAGACCATGCTACGAACATACGGAAGATCGGATATGGCGTGCCGGGTAATACCATAGCGGACGGGCAAACTGTATTGCAACTGGACGGGCAGGAGCGTGCCCTGAAGGTATTCGGTAACCATAACCTGCTGAACCTGCATGCGGCCTGGCTGGCCTGCAAGGAGCTGGGTGTGGATGTTGCCGCATTCCTGAAAGCGATTGCTGGCTTTAGCGGGGCTTCCAAACGCCTGGAATTGCTGGGCCAGGGTAACACGCTTACCGTTTACCGTGATTTCGCACATGCACCCTCCAAAGTTAAAGCAACCATCGCCGCCGTCAGACAACAGTTTCCCGATAAAAATTTGATCGCCCTGCTGGAACTGCATACATTTAGCAGCCTGAATGCCGGGTTTATGAACGAATACAAAGGGGCGATGGACTTTGCGGATGTGTCTGCCGTATTTTACAGTAAACATGCACTGGAATTAAAACGAATGCCCGACCTGGATAAAGAAACGGTCAGAAGCGGGTTCGGGAAAGATCCGATGATGGTGATTAATAACAAATCCGATCTTTTATTATGGCTGCGCGGACAGCATTATAAAAACAGTGTGCTCCTGATGATGACAAGTGGTACATTTGAGGGACTGGATGCCAATGCGTTAACGCAGGAACTTATAAGTGGCCAGTAATTAAACTAATACAAACGTTAAGAAAATCTGCATGTTATCATTAAACAAACCACTGGCGTTCATAGACCTGGAAGCTACCGGTGTTAATTTTGCCAGCGACAGAATAGTAGAAATCGCGATCGTTCGCTTATCCGCAGATGGTACCAAGCAGGTAAAAAGAAAACTGATCAATCCCGAGATGCCCATCCCGGCGGGTGCCATGGAAATACATGGCATTACCGACGATATGGTAAAAGATGCGCCTACTTTCAAGCAGGCGGGCAATGAGATAAAACAGTTTCTCGATAACTGCGACCTGGGTGGCTATAACAGCAACCGGTATGATATACCCCTGCTGATGGAAGAGTTCCTGCGGGTAGGTATGGAATTCGATATGAAGGGAAGACGGTTGGTGGACGTGCAGAAAATATTTCATTTGATGGAACAGCGTACATTAAGCGCTGCCTATAAATTTTATTGTGAAAAAACACTGGAAGGTGCACACGGAGCGGAAGCCGATGCCAGTGCCACCTGCGAAGTGCTGGAGGCACAGATACTGCGGTATCCTAATATCGGCAACACGGTAGAGTCTATATTAAAATTTACCGGTGACGATATGATCGTGGATTTTGCGCGCAGGTTCGTGATGGATAATGGGATTGAAGTGTTTAATTTCGGTAAATACAAGGGAAAGCCCGTAGCAGATATTTTAAAAGCAGAACCGCAGTACTATGACTGGATGATGAAAGGGGATTTTCCACTGCACACGAAGCAAAAACTTACCGAGATATTTAACCGTACGCTGTTAAAAAAAGGATAAAAATAGTCTTATAAAACTTTACCTGGCATTGAAAAATTGTACTTTCGCTGCCTTAATTCTCTGAATTTTTGGAAAAAATAGTCATTATACCGACATACAACGAAAAAGAGAATATATCTGCCATTCTGCATGCCGTATTCGCCCTCGATCAGGGATATCATATACTTGTTATAGACGACGCATCGCCCGATGGAACAGCGGGCATCGTGAAAGCGTTGCAGGTCTCTTATCCCGGTAAATTATTTATAGAACAACGGAAAGGAAAACAGGGATTGGGCACAGCCTATATCTATGGTTTTCGCTGGTGTGTGGGCAGGAATTACTCGTATATTTTTGAAATGGACGCCGATTTTTCACATAGTCCGAAAGACCTTGAACGGCTCTATGAAGCCTGTAAAAACGGGGGAGCCGATATAGCGGTCGGTTCCCGCTATGTACAGGGTGGCGGTAATGTGAACTGGCCCTGGAGCCGTATCCTGCTCTCGAAAGGCGCTTCTTTTTATACCCGTATGATTACCTGGATACCGGTGAAGGATTCCACCGCAGGTTTTGTATGTTATAAAAAACAGGTACTGGAAACGATCAACCTCGACCAGATCAAATTTATAGGCTATGCGTTCCAGATAGAGATGAAGTTCGCCGCCTGGAAGCTCGGTTTTACTATAAAGGAAGTACCCATCATTTTTGAAGACCGTAAACTGGGGGTTTCTAAAATGAATAAAGGCATTATTAAGGAAGGCATACTGGGTGTTTTAAAACTTCGTTTATCCAGCATGTTTAAAGACTACCGCAACAAGGTTAAGAAGACGGGCGCCGCAGGTTCCGGTTCTCTCACAGCTTCGCGCTGATATCATTATGCAGCATTGGTGGAAATATATCTCACCAGGCTTCTTTTTGCAATGGGCAACAGGGTTTCATCCACTGGGAATACCAGGTCCGTTTCAATCGAGTAAACGGCGGGATTGGGAAAGTCCTTTTTCTTTTTTATAAGTTCCGTTTTTATGTTCTCGTAGGTATTTACCATGCTTCTTCTCCAGGTATCGATATATTCCGTTTTTATGCCCCTGTATTTCTCGTCATGTTTTTCATAGATACTGAGGCGGTACTGGTATACCCTGGTATTGTGGTAAGTTCCTTCGCTTAGCAGAAAATATCCTTCAGCAATCTCCAGAGGTATTATGCCTACGGGAAATATGGAAAGTTTGTCTTCCACGAACTCATATATTTCGGTGCCGCTGCTTATAGTGGACTTTATAGTGCTGGCGGAATAGTTGATGATGCTGCCCAGTTCTTCCATCAGCTCACTGTCTCCGATCATTTGTTCGTAGAGCAGCTCCAGCCGCTGGATCTGTACACCTGTCAACTTCTTGGGAAACTGCTCCTGCAGGTATTTTTTATTTTCCCGTAAGGCTACAAGGTTATTGTAATGGAATATAACGTCTGCCAGTTGCGGGTATAGTTTGTTTTCGTTGAAATACTTGTTTACTTCCTGCAGGTAGGCGAGTAACGTATATTTTTTCAGTTCAAAATCAATATATCCTTCTGCGAACCAGGTATCGGAAAGTGTTTTCATAATAAAATGAATTTATTATGAATTTAATAAATAAACGGGAAATAACCAAGTAAGCGAATGCCTAAAATTCCTTTGCCGGATCGAAGTTTTCCAGCTCGCGGGCAACGGCCGTAAGGAAAGTGGCACCCAGACTACCGTCAACGATGCGGTGATCGTAACTCATGGACAGATACATCATATGACGAATGGCTATCGAATCGCCCTGCGCCGTTTCAATCACCACGGGCCGCTTTTTGATAGCACCTACCGCCAGTATCGCTACCTGCGGCTGGTTGATGATGGGAGTGCCCATCAGGCTGCCAAAAGTCCCTACATTGGTTAAAGTAAACGTGCCGTTCTGGATGTCTTCAGGCTTCAGTTTATTGTTTCTGGCACTATCTGCCAGGGCATTCACTTGTTTGGCGAGTCCTACCAGGTTCAACTGGTCGGCGTTCTTTATAACGGGTACTATCAGGTTGCCGCTGGGCAGGGCGGCGGCCATGCCGATATTAATATCTTTCCTGATAATGATGCGGTCGCCGTCGAGCGATGAATTGATAAGCGGGTACTTCTTGATACAGCGCACGATGGCTTCTATAAAAAGTGGTGTAAAGGTTATTTTGGTGTTTTCCCTTTTTTCGAAACTGCTTTTAATTTTATCTCTCCATAATACCAGGTTGGTAACATCGGCTTCCGTAAAGCTGGTAACGTGCGGACTGGTATGTACGCTGTCCACCATGTGTTTGGCGATCAGCTTGCGCATACGATCCATTTCCACAATTTCCACATTCGGTCCGTACGAAGACGGATCGTCAATAACGACAGGTTGCGATTCTTTGGGAGTAGTGGAGGATATTGGCTGTAAAGCCACCGCCTTTCCAGGAATGGAATCGACACGGCCGGGAACACCGGTTTTCCGGTTCTCGACATATTCCAATATATCTTTTTTAGTTACACGCTGTTCATTTCCGGAACCCGTTATCTTTTCCAGCTCCGTCATGCTTACCCCTTCGCTGGAAGCGATATTCATTACAAGCGGGGAGTAAAAGCGGTTAGTGGCGGAGGTGGCAGGCTGGCCGGAGCCGTTGTGGCCATTGTGCGCGGTAACAGAAGATATAGCTTCCGGTTCTTTTATTTGCGGAGCGCTTTCGGGCTGTTTCAGTTCACCATTTCCTGCTTCTCTTATCCTTGCGATAACACTTCCTATCGAGACTACGTCGTTTTCGTTAAAAAGTATTTCTTCGATGGTTCCTTCTGCATTACTCGGTACCTCGGTATCTACTTTATCCGTGGCGATCTCCAGTACGGTTTCATCCTGCCTAACCGTATCGCCTGGTTTTTTATGCCATTTTAAAACGGTGGCTTCCATTATGCTTTCACCCATCTTTGGCATTACTAAATCTACTAAGGCCATGTCAGTTGTACGTTTAAGATTATTAAAGTAGCCGGGCATACGCATCCCCCCGTGCAGGCAATCCGAACCGGTACAAAAGTAAGGAATTTACGCTTGCCCAGTCCCTGCGTAATCAGGGCGTGGCAATAATGAGTTTCCGGAGAAGGTTGAGCCCGTAATTGGCGGTCAGTTCAATATTCCGGGTGCGGTCGAAGCGCAGGTGAAATTTCTCTGCGATCATGTTGTTTTTACCGGTCACGGCGATCCATACGGTACCCACCGGTTTTTCGTCGCTGCCTCCATCGGGGCCCATGATTCCGCTTACGGCAATGCAATAGTCCGTATGTAAAAGATTCAGGCAACCTGTTGCCATCTGCTTTACCGTTTCTTCGCTTACGGCTCCTTTATTTGCCAGTGTGCCTGCATCTACTTTAAGTAAAGATGCTTTTACTTCGTTGGCATAGCTTACCACGCTGCCTTTATAAAAAGCCGAAGCACCTGCTTTTGCCGTCAACAGGTGAGCGATATAGCCACCCGTGCAGCTCTCCGCGGTGGAGAGGGTCTGGCCCTTTGTTTTCAGCAGCCTGCCTACCACGGAAGCAAGCGATTCATCCTCATCTGTTACCAGGTATTCATTCACCTGCTCTTTTAATAAAAGGAACTGCTGGTCGGCTTCCGCTTCTATGGCATCTTTATCGTCTCCGATGGCCGTGAGCCGAAGGCGCACCATACCATAATTGGGAAGATAGGCCAGCTTGATAGAAGCGGGCAACTGCTTTTCGAAGTCCTTTATCATTTCCGACAGAAAAGACTCCCCGATACCTACCGTTAATAAAGTACGCGATATGATAAAAGGCATGGAAAAATAAGAAGGCAGACGGGGAATCACGAAGTCCGTCATCATCCCTTTCATCTCGTGCGGCACGCCCGGCATGCTAACATATATTTTACCTTCTTTTTCGAACCACATCCCGGGCGCAGTGCCTCTTTTATTGGGTATTACCGTACATACGTCCGGTACTTCAGCTTGTCTCAAGTTCGATTCGAGCATGGGGCGATTAAAACGGGCGAAAATTGTTTTTACATTCTCCAGTGCACCTGCATCTGTTATCATCTTTCCGCCGAAGTATTCATTCAATACCGGTTTCGTAATATCATCCGCGGTGGGTCCCAGTCCTCCCGTAATCAGCACGATATCCGCTTCCTGGCTTTCTTCCTTCAATGCACGAATGATCTCTTCGCGCTGGTCGCCCACAGCCACCCGGCGTTTTAACCATATACCGTTCTTATTAAGTTCCGACGCCATCCAGGCGCTGTTGGTATCTATCACCTGGCCTATCAGCAGCTCATCGCCAATCGTAATAATGGAGGCATTTATTTTCAGCGACATATAGTTGATTATAACTTGCCTAACAGCAATGCGACGGTATTGTTCTATTTGATCATGGCATCTACACTCGCTTTGCCGGGTCCGCATAACAGAACTGCGGTAAACGCCAACAGGTAAAGAGCTGCTTTTTCCCCTGTATGAAAAAGATCTCCGCCATGCGCTTTAAAAAGTGCGACCAGCATAACGATGATGAGTGGCACTGCCACCACCCTGGTAAATAACCCGATGATCAGGAAGATAGTACAAAAGCATTCTGCAAAAATGACGAGAGAAAGGGAGAACGAAGAACCCAATCCCATGAAATTCATGAACTGGGGACTCACCTGTGCAAAGTGAATCAGCTTGTCGTAGCCGTGTGGAATAAGCAGGGCTCCGGCTCCTGCACGTAACAAAAACATACTTAGGTTAAAGGCCCATTCACTGTAACTAATTGAAACTAATTTTTTCATCGAGCTTGAATTTGTCCAAAAATAGAATTAAGTACCGAATAAATGCGCATACATCGGCATCTAAACAAATGTTAATACCCGCACTTATCCACATCTGTTTGGAACGATGTTTGGTAATAGGCAAAATATTTTTAAACTTTACCGTTATCATCCGATCTGAAAGATTACCAGTATAACCGGGAACCTACCGGCCGGCGTTCGTTTAGTGGCAGAAAAAAAATATCATGAAAAGAATCTTTTGTATTGCGTTATTTGCTTTGCCCTTTACGGGTTTGTTATCTCAACAGACACGTTATCTCAACGATCCGGACCTGCCGCTGAAGCAGGCAAAAGAGTATTATCAGAAAGAATACTACAGCCTGGCTTACCCCATTTTTAAGGACCTTTTGCAACAGGTAAGGGAAACCGACCAAAGCGACCGGGCCATTCAATACCAGGAACTTCACTATTATACCATTGTATGTGCGCTTAAACAGAATGAATCGGGTGCTGAAGCGATGGCTAATGAATTTACCGCACAAAGCGATCATCCCGGGCGGATAGAGATGATGCATTTTCACCTGGCGGAATATTATTTCCGTAAAAAGGATTTTTACCGGGCTATCAGTAATTTTGAAAAGACGTCCATCGAACATCTCAGTAACCACGAGATAGCGAATATGAAATTTCACCAGGGTTATAGCTATTTCAATCTGAAAGATTTTGCCCGTGCCAGACCGCTGTTCAACGATGTACGCCAGCTTAAGGATGATCCCAATTATGTTGCAGCCAATTATTATTACGCTTTTATCGCTTTTAACGACAGGGATTATAACGAAGCACTTACTTCTTTCCGCATCGTGGAGAACGAAAAGGAGTATGCACAGGTTATTCCTTTTTACATTTCCACTATTTACTATTATAACGGCGATAAAGACAAGGCCCTTGCTTATGCGGAAGACAAACTGAAATCAGCCAACCAGTACTATGAACTGGAGCTGCGACAACTGGTAGGGCATGCTTATTTTGAAAAACAGGATTACACAAAAGCATTGCCTTATCTCCGGGAATATGTGAACCGTGCGAAAAAAGTAAACCGCGAAGACCTGTACGAACTTTCTTATTCGCAATATAAAACAGGTGACCTTACCAGGTCAATCGAAGGATTTAAGCAATTGGGCGGCAAGGAAGATTCCCTGGCCCAGAACTCCATGTATTTACTGGCAGATGCTTACCTGAAGACCAACCAGAAAGCCAATGCGCGCAATGCTTTTTTGTTTTGTGCTTCCAACAGCAGCAATGAGAACCAGAAAGAGGTGTCCGCATTTAATTACGCGAAGCTTTCTTATGAGCTCGGGTACCAGGATATAGCTCTCAATGAACTGCAGCGTTTTATTGCTGCGTATCCTTCATCCGTCTACAACAGTGAAGCGAAGGAGCTGCTGGTAGGAGTACTGGCCAATACAAATAATTTTAAAGACGCACAATCACTGCTGGAAAGCCTGGATAATCCTTCGGAGAATGCAAGGAGACTGTACCCTGCTATTTTATACGGGCGTGCCACCGAACTTATAAATGACGGGATGCTGGTAACGGCAGATGAAATGCTGAACAAGGCGTTGAAAGATCCTTATAATCAGCCCGTGCTTCCCTATATCCATTTCTGGAAAGGGGAAATTGCTTTCCGTCTTCAGAAAACGGATGAAGCCACCCGCTATTACCTGGAGTATTTGAAAAGCGGTAATACCAACGGGGAAGTGAACCCGGCAAATGCCCGTTATAACCTGGGTTATTGTTTTTATAAAAAAGAAAATTACCGCCAGGCCCTTGCTCTGTTCGAGCAGGTGATTAAGACACCAAAAATGGGATCTTCTCCTGTGGAGCAGGATGCTTACCTGCGGGCAGCCGATTGCTACTATATGAACCGGGAATACAAGAAAGCCGTTTCCATGTACGACCAGGTACTGAATCTGAGCTGGCCTTCGGCCGACTATGCCACGTATCAGAAAGGAATGATAGCAGGCGTAACCAATGGCAGCGAAAAGATAAAGCTGCTGCAATCCATTACACGCATTTATCCGTCCTCCGTACTGGTGGCTGATGCCAATATGGAGATCGCCAATACCTACCTTTCCACCGAGCGGTATAATGAGGCCATCCCTTATCTTAAAAATGTACTGGGACAGGCAGAAAATGAATCGCTGAAACCAGTAGCCCTGCTCAAATCCGGCATCGCATATTATAACCTTAATAACAATACGGAGGCATTAAAACGATACGACGAGTTATTAAAACAGTATCCCAATTCACAGGAAGCGGAAGAAGCATTAGGCAGTGCGCGGGATATTTACCTGGAGGAAGGACGCTCTTCCGAGTATATCGCGTTTGCGAAGTCGATCGGTAAGGAAATATCTACTTCGCAGGCTGATTCATTGGCATACGCCGAAGCGGAAATACAGTTTGGTAATGGAAATTTCCCGGGAGCACTTGCTAAGTACGAAAGCTACCTGTCCCGTTTTCCGGATGGCCGGTATTCGCTGGAAGCGCTTTATTATAAAAGCGAGATATACTATAATAAAAAAGACTGGATTAAGGCGGCGGAAGGATATGAATTGATTGCGGACAGGGTACCGAACCGCTTTGGTGAAAAAGCCTTATTGCTCGCTGCAAGACTTAATTTCTTCGATCTGAAAAATTATGAAAAAGCAGAACGTTACTTCAATAGCCTTAAAAATTTTACCAGCAACCAGGAGAATAAGCTGGAAGCCGTGAGAGGACTTTTGCGCAGCCAGTTCCAGCTAAAAAAATGGAAGGAGGGAGTTGAAAATGCAAGGGAGCTGCTCGCGCAGAAATCAAGTAGTACAGACGATAAAGTACTCGCTAATTTTGCCCTGGCCCGTGCCGCTCAGGAAGACAGTCAATGCGAGCAGGCCATCACTTATTATAAAGCAGTGGCGGCTTTGAACAAAGCGGCTTACGGAACCGAATCCCGGTACGAAATAGCGCATTGCCTTTTTGAACAGGGTAAACTGGCAGATGCCGAAAAGGCTGCTTTCGATGTGGTGAACAAGGGAGGGTCTTACGAAGAGTGGATCACCCGTTCCTATATTCTGCTGGGCGATATCTACTACCGGCAGAAGGATTATTTCAACGCCAAAGCCACGTTTCAAAGCGTAGTGCAGAATGCAAATTTACCCGATCTTAAAGCGGAAGCAAAGCAGAAACTGGATAAAGTGACGGAAGAAGAAAAAAAGGATAGTAAAGTAAATTAACCGTTGCGGTTACCCATTATGATAAAAGATATGAGCATAATAAAAAGTCTGTTGGCAGCTGTAATGGTATTATGGTCAATCGCCATTTCTGCCCAGGATACCAGCCGCAAAAAAACGATCGATATAACGTCTACGTTCAAACCGGTGTTGAAAGAAGCCGCCAAGATCAATTTTAATGCAGCTCCCCCCGCAGCGGATGGCAGAAAACCAGTACTGCAATACAAGGTTCCTTCGCAAAACCTGCTGCTGGGTTATCAACCTGTTCCTATACAGCCTCTGGCATTACAGGCAGACTCTGCCAGCGCATGGCAAAATAGCAATTATATAAAAGTGGGTATTGGTAATATCATCCTTCCTTATGTACAGGCGGGGTTAAGTTTCGGGGATGGTAAAACGAGGTTCTATAATATTTTCGCGAATCATCATAGCGCAAACGGTAGCCTTCCTTTTCAAAAGAATAACCGTACCGAAGTAACCGCCGCCGCTACCTATAAAACACCTGGTAACCTGGAATGGGATGGAAAGATTGGTTTCGTCAGCCAGCAGTATTTCCTGTACGGGTATAGTCCAAGTACATTAGTATTTACCAAAGACCAGTTGCGCCAGCGCTTCCAGACATTTGGCGGAAAGCTCAGCCTGCGCAACCTGGAGCCCACGGAATACGGCATCAATTACAATCCAAATATCAGGATATCGGTATTCAGCGGCACCAATGATATCGACAAGGCTACCGAAGCCAATTCGGTGCTGAATATACCTGTTCAAAAGACCATTAACGATCAGTTCTCTTTTAAGCTTGGTATTACCGCAGATCTTACCAATTTCCGGCCGCGCGATACAGCCACGATACAGAACAATCTATACTATGTTTCCCCGGCGATCGCTTATCTGGGCGACCAGGTCAGCATCACCGCCGGTATTATTCCTTCCTGGCAGAATAAGGAGTTTCGTGTATTACCCAATTTTATGGCTGATATCAGTCCCGAAGACATGGATTTCACGATCCAATTGGGATGGATCGGTTATTATAACAAAGGCTCCTATGAACGTTTCGCTTCTATCAATCCCTGGCTTAGTCAGCCCTTATCGCTGCTGAATACCAAAGTGCAGGAAGCATACGGCGGGTTGAAGGGAACACTGGCGCGGCATTTTACCTACAGTGCCAAACTGGGTTATGTTAGTTACCGCAATATGCCGCTATTCGTTAATGATTCGGTGGATGGTAAAACCTTCAATATTCTATATGCTTCCTCCATGCAAAGTTTCCAGTTGCACGGAGAGATAGGATATATACAGGGAGAGCGTTTTAACGCCAGTGCATTTATTACCATCAACAACTACCGTATAAAAGAACAACCCAAAGCGTATGGCTTGCAGCCGGTAGAATTGGGTGCTACCCTGCGCTGGCAGGCAGTAAAGAATCTATGGGTAAATTCCGATTTTAATGTTCTCGGCGGAGCACCTTATATTACCACTAATAAGATAACACGCTCGGGTAAAAGCGGCATCGACCTCAGTGCAGGCCTTGAGTATAAAATCGCGCGGCAGGTTAATGTATGGTTCCAGATGAATAATATCTTTAATAATAAATACGAACGCTGGAACCAGTATCCCGTTTATGGCTTTAACGTATTGGGCGGTATCATTTTTTCCTTTAACCAGAAATAATATTATTCGACCAGTATTTTTTGAGTCTTTCTGCCTTCGGTGGTGGCAACCGTTATAAAATACATTCCTTTAGCCAGGCCATCAACGGATAGGGTGGGGTTCAGGCCTTTCACTATTACCTTCTTCAATATTCTGCCGGAAACATCACTTAATTCGACTCCTGTGCAATCCGCAGAAGCGTTTATATACAACACGCTTTTTGTAACGGGATTGGGGAATATTTGGATGAATAATCCATCCGTTTCATAATTGATCGTGCGAACAGGTGAATACGTAAAACGTCCATCCTTATCGATCATTTTTAGCCGGTAAAATGATGTTCCTGCATACAGGTTATAATCGGTGAAACGATACGTGGTAATGACACTGGCATTATTGGCTGCTCTTACCGAGCCAAGATCATTATAACTGTTACCATTATTGCTTTTCTGTACGATAAATTGGTCCGTATTGGTTTCTTGCGAAGTGCTCCAGGTTAACTGTCCGTTGGTATCTTCCCTCACTGCTTTAAAGGACAATAAGGTAAGCGGCAATACGGTAAAACTGGAATCGAAAAGTCGTATATTATCGATGCCTACACCGTCATAATTGAGCGCAGGATCGCTGCTGACCACAAAGCGAAGCCTTATTTTGGAAGGGTTTAGTGGCATATCAATGATGGATTCGTGCCATAGCGGGCGAGACGCTTTCCAGATATTTCTTGAATCGTCGTACCAGTTGCTTCCGGAACCATTGGCTCCCAGTTTTATCCAGTTTATATCATCTACGCTGTATTCCGCCCAGTGCGTATCGCAGATGCCCGGATCGCAATTGTCTTCCATCCGGTAAATATGACTGAAGGCCAAAACGGGGTAGCTTAGTCCACTCAGGTTAAAACAGGGAGAGTATAAAAATGAATATTCACCATTATTATAATTGCTGGTTAATCCGGTTACCCAGGCATTTGTTCCTCCTGCGGCAGTGCTGATAATAGGTTTGGAGGGACTGCCCCAAAGCCAGCTTGTGCTGATGCCCGAAGTGTACCAGTAGCCATTTGAACTTTCAAACCCTTCCTGGTAAGGAAAACCGGCTATAAGGGGAGATGTACGGAAACCGGCTGTAAGCGTATCGTTCAGTTTATACGTGTCGCCTGCATAATCAGTCCATACCTGCAACTGGTATTCCTGGAATGCGGAAAGGTTGGACGGGGTAGTAAAGTTGTACACCACCGAACTGTTGGCCGGAATGGAGGCTATATTTTCCGTAATTACTGTACCGTTTACCTGGTAGCTGACCGGTACATCCGTAAGATTGGAAGAGCCCGAATTTTTCACCAATACCGTAATAGTTTCTGAAGCGCTCAATGAGCACACGCCTGAAAGTACCGGCTGCTGTAACACCGTTACGGACACATCGTCGAGGGTGCGTATGAAATTGATGTCGTCATAAGAAATGCCATTGTCTACATTAATACCCGGTGCATCGGGACTATTGGCCGACTTATAACCGTGCTGGCCAAATTTAACCTGGAAGCTGCTGCTGAATGTCTGAGACGCCGCGGCGAGTGCTTCCGTAATATTAATGGCAGGCGATGCCCGGTACCCACCGATATCGGAAATGCTGATGGGAAGCGTGAATACGTTGATCCAGGCCCCCGTTTCACTACCCCGTATCCATACTGCGTTGCCGGGTAATGGGAAATTGATACCATGGTTTTTATAGAAAAAACTGAGTAGTATATTATCTGCGAGTGTGTAAGAAGAAAGGTTAAAGGTCGTTATCAGACTGTCGGCACTGGGTGAACCGGTATTTACTACCTGGTCGAGTGTTACACACCGGTTACCCGATCTGGCAAAGCCGGAGTTTACGAAGGTGCTTACTCTTCCGTTAGCGTTATCCGCGTTAAAGTCGGCCCGGTCAAGCCCGTCGAGCCCGATCGTTTTAGTAATGTAGGAAAAAGCGGCGGCGGTTTCAAAGCCTTCGGTGAAAGAGGGATTCAATGCAACCGGGGCGTTTTCAAGTTGTTTGACGATAGTGGTTACCGTATCGTTGCTATGATACCCGTCACCCGGATATTCTACCCAGGCTTTTACTGTATATGTGCCAGGTGTCGAGAAATCGGCTTTAGTAGTAAACAGGTATGTTAAAGAGGAATGTGCTGCAAGATTGGGAGATACCAGTTCGGATACGATACTTCCGCCATTTACCTGGTAATGAAGATTAAAGCTTCCTGATGATGCAATATTGCCAAGGTTTTTCAAACGGATACTGATGTCTTCCATGGTACCCAACTGGGTCAGAGTAAACATCCTGCCGCTAGCGACTCCCGGCATTAAATCAACGGATAAATCATTATCGAATGCGGGCAGCAGGCAATCACCACCTGATGGCTGAATAGACGCTGCGAGCGATCTTCTGCCCGGCGTTGTTCCATTAACGGCACGCACGGCAAACCAATATGTTTTGTCTGTGTCCAAACCGTCCACCAGATAGCTGTTGGATGCGGTAGAAGCGATCACTTTCATGCTGTCGGCATCCAGCATCATTACTTCATAACCTGTTGCCCCTGTTACCAGGTTCCAGTTTATATTTACGTATCCCTCACAGGGATTGGTTAGGGAAGAAATAACGGGTTGTCCCAGTATAGTGAAAGAATAATCGCTTACATCGATATACCCGGCGGTGTTACGGGTAACCCTTATCAGGGCTGCATTGGTCGCAGTGGATGGTACCGTCCAGGGGTACGATCTGGAACCATCTGGTACACTACCGTCAATAACACTCCAGTTGCTTCCATTATCCGGCGAATATTCTATGGTGAAGGTATTCCCGGCTCCTCCGCTGGCGTGCCAGCGTATATTGACGGCTTCGCCGGGTACCAATGTTTCGTTGCCAAAAGGAAATTCAACCGTTACGGACGGCTGGATGATCTCATACACAATATAAAAACGCTGGGGACCAACGGGCACGCTGGTGCCATCCACTTTAATGGTATAGTTACCGGCGGCGGGCGCATTGAGTACTACCTGCTCTATGTTATTCGTATTGTCGGTTAGTTCTGTAGCGGTATTATTTACACTCCCCGGGGTAGGGTTTAGTACCAATGGCAGATGAACGACAGAAGACGGAGTAGTTACGGTGAGGTCCAGGTTGTTGACCAGCGTTACCGGTGCACCCGGTGCAGCTTCGGGGTCCGACCAGTAAAGCATGATCTTTACCTGTTGCGCGCCCGAAGGAATTGTGATTGACTGAGAAAAGCTGGTTCCGTTATTTACTGTATTGCTCAGGAAACTGGCATTTTCTATTGTTTCTACTGCTTTCCGGGCGTTCAGGGCCCCGAATCCGTATATGTAATCCGGGCCGGCATTGCCGAGGTCGGTGGCACTATTACAGGCAATTGCTTTTATAAGAGCACCTGCGGGATCGCTTCCGCCATTTAACTGGCGGTATCTTTCATACAGGAGAGCAAGGGTACCTGTAACGGTAGGTGCGGCCATACTTGTACCTGAAAAATCGCCATAGGCATTATTGGGCCAGGTGGATACAACAACGGTGCCACCGGCAACGATCTCGGGTTTTATCCTTCCATCGTCAACGGGTCCAGCGCTGGAGCCGGGATTGATACTATTAGTAAAGCCATTCAGGTTGCCTACGGTCAGTACATTTTTGGCACACTGAAATCCTGATTTAATAGTACCGAACGGACTGCCAAACGGCGTACATACGCGGGCACCATCGTTACCGGACGCAAACACATGCAGCAGCGAAGGAAGGATACTTAGCTGGTAATCCAGATAGGTACTGAGGAAATTATACTCACCATCGCCTACGCATCCTGCTTCTCCGGAATAATAAGAATTATTGGTGAGCACCATATTATTGTCGGCTATATACACGGGAGCGTCTATGAGCACGTCACTGAAAAATTTGCTGATCAGCAGCGATTTGGGTGCCATGCCTTTATTTACCGGATTCAGGATACCACCACCTCCGGTTGTTCCGGTAGTATGCGTACCATGCGAGTAAGCGGGAGCAGGTGTCCGAACGATCAGGCGATTGGTAAAATCGACGTGTGTGGCGGGGTTGGCATCATCACCGACTCCAATCGTTACATTTTTTCCCTGCAGGTTTCTTCCTGAAGCGGCACCCAGTGCTTCCACTGCATGCTTGCTTCTGTTATTGAAGTTTACGGGAACGTCTTTCAGTTTCAGATCCATTACATAATTTACGAAAGGAAGACCGGCTATTCGCCTGATTGCGGCTGCATCAGCCAGTATAAAGATCACTTTTGGAATACGGATTTTAGTATTCACTATACCCGCCCCCATTTGTTCCAGCGATGCTTTTATTTCCGTATAAGACATAGTGCCATAGTAACTTAATGCAACAGGATTTTCCGGGGTGGCGCGGTATGTTTTGTTATCGAGTTTCTTCAATAGTTTCCCGGCAATTTTAAATGCGGGAGGCAGGTTGTATATACCGTTAATGCGAAAGGGCAAAAGGTCTGAAGTTATTATACTATCCGGCAACTCCGCCATGAAGGCATTCCCGGAAAGATAGCCGGCGAGAGAAATACCTTTTTGCGCCATTGCCACCTTAAGGGCCGAATCGGGAAGCCGGTTAAATTGTAATACGGAATATATTTTCTTGTTAAAAACAGCCGGTGGAAGATTTTGCAGGACAGGGCCGTTATCCTGCAGACTTCCCGCTTTTTTTATAAAGCCGTTCTTGTGCCGGAGCCCTTCAACAGGTTTCTGCGCAGATGCAGGCACTATCGTAAGCGGAAAAAGGATCCAGCTAAAAATGAATGCGTAAAGTATTTTCAACGTGGCGGCGTTTAGTTCGGTTAAAGAAATTAAACGGTAAAAAAAATGCAGACCTTTAAAGTCTGCATCCTTACTCATCTGCATAACGGTAAATTATGCTATATGTTGTTCTATTTTCTTAACGAAATTATTTTTAGGCTGTGCACCTACTAATTTGTCGACCACTTTGCCCCCTTTTATGAATAAAATGGCTGGTATGGAGGTGATGCCGTAATTAACGGAAATCTGCGGATTGTGGTCCACATTTACCTTACCTATATTTACTTTGCCGGCATATTCTTTACTTAGTTCCTCAATTACGGGACCTATAGCGCGACAAGGGCCACACCATTCAGCCCAAAAGTCAACAACGGTTAATTTATCCGATGCCATTACTTGCTCCTGGAAGTTTGCATCTGTGAATTCTGCTGCCATAATTTTAAGTTTAATCTTTATTGTAAAATTCGATACTGCGATATAGGAACAAAAATACACCCAATAAGTTTATAAAAGCCATTATGCCGGTGTTGTTTCATTTCGCTTAAGCCGTCAAAACCTGTACTTCCAGCTCGGGATTATCGGCTAGAAACCCTGCCAGCTCTTCATTCATGGTAAAACCGGTATCCAGGCTGTGTAAACTCACTTTCAACTGCTGTTTTACATCCGTAATGCAAAATTTTAGGGCAGATCTACCCGGATGCTTTTTAACATTGCTTTCGATAAAACCAATCATTTTGTCATTTAAATGCCTGGCTTCTACGTCTATAATAAGCTGTTTTGTCAGGTTTTGTTTTACTGATTCCAGCAGGCAAATGGCACTGACTTTAAACTCAAATCCGTCGCCTTTCCAGTTAGACTTAAAAAACCCGGTTACCATTACGTTCTTGCCCTTATCGAGATAGTCTTTAAACTTCATATAGTCGTCGCTCCATAAGGGAAGTTCCGTTTTGCCGGTATAGTCTTCCAGGGTCAGGATGCCGAAATTTCTACCGGTTTTTGTAACCCGGTGCTGTGCTTCAATCACCAGTCCGGCAATGCGGTATTGTTTATTTGGATTAGGGGCAATGATGGTAGCGTCTTTTGTTTCTATAAAGTCGTTCAGGGCGGTGATGCCGTAGTTTTTTATTTCGAATCGGAAATGATCCAGGGGATGGCCGCTCATATACATACCCGTTACTTCCTTTTCATAATCCAGTAATTCGATCAGTGCCCAGGGTTCGCAGGGTGGTATTTTGGGGGTAGATATCTCCGGCATTACGAAGTCCCCAAACAGGCTATTGGTTGTTTGCGTGATACTGGTCTGGTATACGTTGCCGAACTTAACGATCTTTTCAAGTCCGGTGCTGTGGTCGCTATCAGGCAGGTGAAAATACTGTGCACGGTGCATTTCGGGGAAACAGTCGAAAGCTCCCGAGTAGGCCAGGCTTTCCAGGGATTTTTTATTGACTGAACGCTGGTTCACCCGTTTGATCAAATCGAAGATGCTTTTATAGGGTCCTGCTTTTATCCGTTCGGCTACCAAGTTCTCGATGGCGTTTTCACCCACTCCTTTCAGGCCGCTCATGCCAAAGCGGATCTCGCCTTTTTTATTGACGGCGAAGCCGTTCTTGGACTCATTTACATCCGGCCCCAGCACTTTAAGCCCCATACGTTTGCATTCTTCCATATAAAAAGTGATCTTTTCGATACCGCCGGCATGATTCATTACGGCAGCCATATATTCGGAAGGATAGCGGCTTTTAAGATAGGCCGTCTGGTAAGCCACGAATGCATAGCAGGTAGAATGCGATTTGTTAAACGCATACTGGGCAAAGGCCTCCCAGTCTGTCCATATCTTTTCCAGCCTGTCGGCAGGCAGTCCTTTGGAAGTAGCACCATCTATGAACTTACCTTTCATTTTGTCCAGCGTCTTCCTGTCTTTTTTGCCCATCGCCTTGCGCAGTACATCCGCGTCGCCTTTGCTAAAGCCTGCCAGCTTTTGCGAAAGCAGCATCACCTGTTCCTGATATACGGTGATACCGTACGTGTCCTTCAGGTATTCTTCCATTTCGGGAAGGTCGTATGTGATGGGTTCGCGGCCATGTTTACGGTCGATGAAATTGGGTATATATGCCAGTGGGCCGGGACGGTAAAGGGCATTCATAGCAATCAGATCGTCGAACTTATCAGGCTTCAGGTCCCGGAGGTATTTCTGCATGCCGGTGCTCTCAAACTGGAACGTGGCATTGGTATCGCCTCGCTGGTAAAGGCGAAAGGTCATTTCATCATCCAGCGGAATGGCGTCTATTTCTATTTCCGTACCGTGATTTTCTTTAATAAGCAGCAGGGCCGTTTTTAAAATGCTCAGTGTTTTAAGGCCCAGGAAGTCCATCTTGATAACGCCTGCTTCTTCGATGATACTGCCTTCTATCTGCGTAACCCACAGGTCGGAGTCCTTTGCCGTGGCAACGGGCAGCAGATCGGTAAGATCTCTGGGCGCGATAATGATACCTGCCGCATGAATACCGGTATTGCGAACGGAGCCTTCCAGTATCTCGGCCTCATGCAGGATCTTGCTTTGCAGGTTATCGCCCTTATATATTTCACGTAGCTTTTTTACCCCTTCCAGGTCGTCACCCTGCAGACCTTCTTTTTCCGATAGCGATTTTTCGCCGTCTTTAGACGTAATGGGCGCATGTAAGCAACGCTTCAGTGTTACACCCGGTTTTTCCGGTATCAGTTTGGCCAGTGCATTGGAATCCGCTAGGGGCAGGTCCATTACACGTGCCACATCTTTGATGCTGCTCCGCGCGGCCATGGTGCCGTACGTAATGATCTGGGCCACCTGGTTTTTACCATATTTCTTTACCACATAGTCGATTACTTTCTGCCGGCCTTCGTCGTCGAAATCGGTGTCGATATCCGGCATACTTTTACGGTCGGGGTTCAGGAAGCGCTCGAACAGCAGGTTGTATTTGATCGGATCTATATTGGTGATACCAACGCAAAACGCCACCACGCTGCCGGCGGCGGAGCCCCGTCCGGGTCCTACGAATACACCGAGGTCGCGACCGGCCTGTATGAAGTCGCTTACGATCAGGAAATACCCGGCGAATCCCATTGTTTTAATGGTAAACAGTTCGAATCTTAGCCTTTCGTCTATTTCGGGTGTTATTTCCGTATAGCGTTCTTTTGCTCCCAGCCACGTAAGATGCTCCAGGTATTCATCCTGTGAGCTAAACTCCTTTGGTACCACGAAATGAGGGAGGAGGATATCCCTTTTCAGATCCAGCACTTTTATCTTGTCTACGATTTCATTGGTGTTATCGATAGATTCCGGGAGGTCATGAAATACCGCTTTCATTTCCGCGGTGTCTTTCATATAAAACTGATCGTTCGGAAAAGCAAAACGCTTGTTTTTTACCGTCATATCGTCGTCGCCTGAATGAGTGTTTTTTTCCGTGGCGAACTTCTCGCCGGTATTGATACAAAGCAATATGTCATGTGCAGTGGCATCCGTTTGATCTACGTAATGCGAGTCGTTGGAAGCAATCACTTTTACGTTGTACTTACGTGCAAATTTCAGCAGCACCTGGTTTACTTTATCCTGGTCGGCTATGCCATGCCGTTGCAGCTCCACGTAATAGTCTTCCTGGAAAATGTTAAGCCACCATTTAAACTCATTTTCTCCTTCGTTTTCTCCTTTGCGGAGAATGGTTTGCGGCACCAGTCCACCCAGGCAGCAGGTGGTCGCGATCAGCCCTTCATGATACTTATGAATCAGTTCCTTATCTATACGCGGGTATTTGGAATACAGCCCTTCGATATAACCGAGAGAGGTAAGCTTTACCAGGTTGCCATAACCTATCTCGTTTTTAGCGAGTAATATCTGGTGGTGGCGGGGGTCTTTATCGTCTTTGCCAAACTGCTTACGGTGCCGGTTATCGGTAATATAAAACTCGCAACCTACAATGGGTTTTACCTTAAGACTGCCATCTTCATTTTTATGATTATGCGCCTGCTTTACAAATTCGAATACGCCGAACATATTGCCATGGTCGGATATCGCGAGTGCAGGCATGCCGTCTGCGATCGCTTTTTTATAAAGGCTTTGTATAGGTGCTGCTCCGTCGAGCAGCGAGAATTGGGTATGAACGTGTAAATGTGAAAACCTGGTCATGGATGCAATTTAATTAACAAAATTCCGATGCGAAAGGTTAGATGTTCACACCCCTGCTTTTAAGACCATAAATGTTCCCCCGCCTGATATTTTATATGTAACCCCTTAGTTTTCAATAAATTCAGACAATAATTGTATTAAATGTATCGTTTGACATAAGCTATTTACGTATATAATAGCAACCCAACCCAAAACCCGTTGTATGGAACCTACTTACCAGAATCAGCAGGATTATCTTGCTTTGCAATTCCATCTGATGGATGTGAAGCTGACCAAAAGCAGTCATGAAGCCGTACTTGCTATCCGGCGACTTAATTTCATCTCTAAAATTCCACTGGTGGATCAGCGTATCCGCAGGGAAACGGAACGCAGCCTGAGGGAATCGCTTTTTACCTATGTACCTTCTTCACTGGTACTGATAGGGGAAGGATATTATTTCGACCCGCTGAAGAATTGATTCCCCATATTTCTCTGCCGTCTGTTAAAACCATTTGGTCTCTTCAGGTGTAATTCTCTTTTAACTACCTTTGCAGGGAATTTGAAAATTACATGAAGAAACTACATATTGTTTTGCTTGTTTTTATCGCACTTACCATCGCTGTACTTATCAGCTATGTGGCAGACCTTACCACGTCGGAAACCATTCTATCTGCCCGCCAGAAACAGGGTAAGGTAGTTTCCATCACCGCCCGCCTCGATAAATCACATCCCCACCCGATCGAGTACGATGCCATGATCAATCCGAACCTCACTTCATTTTATATAGTAGACACATTGGGAAACAGGTCGAAAGCCGTTTATTATTTCGAAAAGCCTTTCGATATGGAAAAAACGGAGCAACTGCGGCTTAAAGGACGAATGAACGGCGACCTCTTTGAAATTACGGCGAAAGACGGCATTTTGATGAAATGCCCTTCCAAGTACAAAGACGATCCCAAAGCTGCGCAGAATATCTTAACATCGAACTGATCTTTTAATGAATTATATTGGTGAACACCTGCTGCCCGGTCAACTGGGGCATTTTTTTACACTGCTATCTCTTGCAGCTTCTATCGTAGCCTGTGTGGCTTATTTCAAATCGGCCACTGTCCTGCAACCGGCGGAAGCACTTAGCTGGAAGAAGCTGGCCCGCATCGCATTCTTTACGGATTGTATATCCGTTTTCTCGGTGTTCGGTATCCTCTATTATATTATTTCCGCCCACCTGTTCGAATACTTTTATGCCTGGAACCACTCCAGCCTTTCCCTGAGCCGCGATTATCTTTTGAGTTGTATATGGGAAGGACAGGAGGGTAGCTTCCTGCTATGGACCGTATGGCATTGTGTACTGGGCATCATCCTGATCTTTAAAGCCAAACAGTGGGAGGCGCCGGTAATGACGGTGATCAGTTTCGCACAGTTTTGCCTGGCGACCATGATTATTGGTATATACATCTTCGATTTGAAGATAGGCAGTAACCCCTTCCTGCTGGTACGCGATCATTTTCAGGATGCACCTATATTTAATACGGCTGATTATTTAAGTCTGCCCCAGATGCAGGATGGCCAGGGGCTTAATCAACTGCTGCAAAATTACTGGATGGTAATACACCCTCCGGTGCTTTTCCTGGGCTTCGCATCCACCATCGTTCCGTTTGCCTTTGCGATAGCAGGCTTATGGAAAAAAAACTATACCGGCTGGACGCGGTTCGCTTTCCCCTGGACCCTGTTCTCTGCCTGTATCCTGGGTACCGGCATCATTATGGGTGCCGCATGGGCATACGAGTCGCTTACCTTCGGCGGATACTGGGCCTGGGACCCCGTAGAGAATGCGTCCCTTGTGCCCTGGCTGATATTGATCGCCGGCCTCCACACCCAGCTTATCTTTAACGCGACGGGTTACTCGTTGCGGCCTACTTACCTGTTCCTGATACTTACGTTCTGCTTTGTACTCTATTCCACTTACCTTACCCGCAGCGGCGACCTGCAGGATACTTCCGTGCATGCATTTACCGGGGCCGGCATGAACTGGCAATTAAGGATATTCCTGCTGGTGTTTTCATTGCCTGCACTGGTGCTTTATTTCAGGAGATATAAGCATATTCCAACCATTATAAAAGAGGAAAGCTCTTACTCCCGCGAGTTCTGGATGTTTATCGGGTCGCTGGTGTTTTTTCTTTCCGCTCTTTTTATCATTATCTCCACGTCGCTGCCTGTGTTCAACAAGTTGTTCAACACCAACCTGGCACTGGGTGACGATGTTGAATTTACCTATAACAGGGTACAGGTATTTGTTGCCATCGTAATAGGCATCATAACCGCCGTTACGCAGTACTTAAAGTATAAAGACACTTCCCGGAAATACCTGCTTGGCAAAATAGCCATTCCCACATTGCTTTCGATACTGGTCGCCGCGGCTATTAGCATATTCGGGCAGATAGACTATGATAAGTACGGTATTGGTTACCTGGTCGCTATCCACGTTGCCATTTTCGCGGCGGTGTATTCGGTAATCGCCAATACCAGTTATATCTGGCTTGGCCTTAACGGCAAACTGAAAGCGGCTGGCGGTTCCGTGGCACATATAGGCTTCGGATTAATGCTGGCCGGCATACTGATTTCATCTTCCACCAAAGAAGTGCTTTCTATCAATACCACCGGTATCAACCTGCGCTTCGATCCCAAATCGAAAGAGCGATCGATGGAGAATATTACCCTGATCAAAGGCATGACGACCGATATGGGTAAGTACATGACTACCTACCAGAGCAACGACTCCAGCGGACGAAGCGGTACTATTATGTATTTCAGAATAAACTTTCAGAAGAAGGACAGCAGCGAATCGTTCGACCTGTACCCTAACCTGATCAGGAATACCAAAGGACAGGAGGGCTTCAGTAACAACCCGGATAAAAGGCATTACTGGAACAGGGATATCTTTTCGTATATAAGTTACGCAGACGATATGGATAAAAGCGAAGATACGGCGCAGTTTAAAACGCTCACGGCAGATATCCACGATACATTGTTTTACAGTAACGGGCTGATGATCATAAATAAAGTGGAAGTAAATCCCAACAATGAAAAGTACCAGTTCACATCGGCCGATACGGCTTTAATGGCCGATATTACCGTCATTTCCAAAGAAGGCGTACAGTACCATGCCCGGCCGGTGTATTATGTAAAGAATAACCGTCCGCAATACATCGTGGATACGGTATATGCCCAGAACCTCGCTGTAGGCTTCAGCCGTATTACAGATGACAAAAAGCTGGAGCTGCAGGTAAAGGAGTCCAGTAAAATGCTGCCCTTCGTTGCGTTGAAAGTATATGAATTTCCTTATATCAATGTGCTTTGGGCCGGTGCCTTCATAATGGTGATCGGCTTCGTGATGAGTATGGTAAAGCGGAGTAAGCGGCTAAAGGCTGTCTAAAAAAGTATAGGAAGTATGACTGTTCCGTATTAACAAAATCCCACTCCTAACTATTATTTAACGGAATGTACTGCACATTCCTGCGCTATTTTATTAACTTTATGCTAATGACGTACCCATTTTTACATAAATACGGGGTTGTGGCAGTAGTGTTTAGTGTGTTATTTCTGTGTATGACAGGCAAATATGCCTTTTCGCAGGAAGTAGAAGATTCTTCTATATTAAAAAACCTTCCCCGGCCTGTATTAGGGCCCAATGATACCATCGCGGTAGGAGCTTACATATTTGGGGGCGAATTGCTTCCTTTTGAGAACAGGGAACAGTATGTGGTGGGCGTTCCCGCTCCCCCCGCCATGAGGGAACGTATAAAAGCCTGGACAAGATTACGGAACGCCGTATATGTAACGTATCCTTATGCTCGCCGGTCGGGTTATATCCTTAACGATATGAATCATAAGATGTCTAAAATGAGTTCGCGCCGCGAACGCAAAGTATATATTAAATCACGGGAGAAGGAACTTAAAAAGGAATTCAGTGATCCGTTGGAGAACTTATCCGTTTACCAGGGGAAGGTATTAATGAAACTCATTAACCGGCAAACCGGTAATAACTGCTACGATATCATCAAAGAATACAAGGGAGGCGTATCCGCGCGTTTTTACCAGACCGTCGCCTTTTTCTTCAACAGCAGCCTGAAACAGGACTATGATCCTACGGAAGAAGACAAGCAGATAGAAATATTCGTGCAGGAAATAGAGCGGATGTATGGTTATGGCGGCAGATAAGCGGCCGACTGTTATAACCGGTTAATCTTATCGATGATGCCTGTAGTGGAAAATCCTTCAAGAACAGGATTGATGATTACCTTACCCCCGTTGGCAATCACTTCTTTTCCGCCTACTACCTGCTCCACTGTATAGTCACCACCTTTTACGATCACATCCGGCAAAATGGCTGTTATAAGGTTCAGGGGAGTTTCTTCTTCAAAAATAACTACTGCATCCACCATTATGAGCGAAGCAAGTATCAGAGCTCTTGAACTTTCCGTGGTTACCGGCCGCTGGTCTCCTTTCAGGCGTTTAACCGAGGCATCGGCATTTACGCCTACTACCAGCACATCCGCTTCCGATGCGGCCTGTGAAAGCGAAAAGATATGACCCTGGTGAATAATATCGAAACACCCATTGGTAAAGGCAACCTTTTTACCAAGAAACCTCCACCTGTTTACCTGGCGTACCAGTTCAGGAAGGCTGTATAATTTTTGCTGGATGAAGTCCGGATTTTTCAATGTCTTTTTTCTTATTGATAATAGGTAAAATAATAAAACTGACCACGCCGCAAATGATAAAAGTTACAAACTGGCCAAACCATAGCAGCCAACCCAGTGCCAGTCCGTAGGGGGTTTCCGGTATATTGTAAAAAGCAACGGTTTGCTGTATCAGGTATGCATAAGCGCCAATACCCCCCGGAGCGACAATCATGCCAACGCTACCCATTGCCAGTGTCGCGAAGGCCTGACTGAGGTTGAGATGACTGGTTTCCGGAAGGGCGAAAAAACCAAGCCAGGTGCTGAACAGGTAAAGCGCCCAGATGGATACGGAATGAACAATAAACATACCCTTGTTCTTTACAAGCCGTATACTGATAACACCCTGCCAGATGCCGTTGATGATCCCTTTTATTTTCTGAACGATATTGATATGTCCTAAACGGGCAAATAATAGCTTCATCAGCACGAAGAGTAATAATGCGCCGCCTGCAATCTGCAGCAGCTTCGTTACAGAGGTGCTCCCGTCTTTATTCCTGAACAGCGGAAGCACTTTGGATACGGTGAGGGAGCTGATTACATCGAACTGCACTATAAAGGTGATGCCGAAGATTATAACCAGCGATAAGAGATCGACCGCCCGTTCGGCCACTATGGTGCCTACCAGTTTATCGGCCGGTACTTTCTCGTAGCGGGCGAGTATGGTACATTTTACCACTTCACCCAGACGGGGAGCACCCAGGTTCACGAAATAACCGATCATCACAGCCAGAAACATATTTACCCTTGACGGGCCATAACCCATCGGCTCTATCAGCATCCTCCACCGTAGCGCCCGGAGCCAGTGGCTCAATAACAATAACAGGAGGATGGGAATAAAAAGCAGGTAATTGGCGCGGCCAAGCGCATCTTTGAGCTGCTGCCATTTTTCGGCATTCAGCCCTTTGGTACTTAACCAGACAAACAATACAGCAAGCGCTATGAAAAACAGGTATTTTAATACAGTCAGGAGTTTTTTTGACATAGTGCCTCTGATTTTTGAGCCGGGATGATACCCTTACTAACTCCGGAATTTATATTTTATTTCCTTCTTTCGGAAAGATAACGAAAGGTTTGAAATTTTTCGCTGCTTCCAATTCCATCCGGGCATAAGAGATCACGATCACTACGTCACCCACGGCTCCATGCCGGGCGGCAGGTCCGTTCAGGCAGCACACACCGGAGCCTCTCCGGCCTTTTATAAGGTAGGTTTCTATCCTGCTGCCGTTGTTTACGTTTACAATCTGCACCTTTTCGTACTCTATCATTCGGGCGGCGTCCATCAGGTCCTCGTCCAGCGTAAGACTGCCGACATAATTGAGGTCTGCTTCCGTTATAACGATGCGGTGTACCTTGGACTTCAGTATTTCTATATCCATTGCTTGCTGCTGGTTTCAACCGTTGAAGGCTGGTGAAATTAATTTTTAAGCGCACAAAAGTAATACTATTAACCGGAAACTTCCATATTGTCGATCAGGCGAACTTCTCCTGAAAACGCGGCTATCAATGCGGTAAGGGGGCGGCTTCCATCCCAATGGTGGATGATCTCCAGGGTAGCGGAATCCGATATTTCAACATAATCGACCCGCAATTGTTCTTTTTCAAGCATTTCCAGGGCATTTTCCCGTATACCTGTAACACTGCCTGCCTTGATATCCTTTTTTATTCGTGTAAGTGTCTCATAGATTATAGCTGCCTTTTCCCGCTGCTCGTCGTTGAGCCGCATGTTGCGGCTGCTCATTGCCAATCCCCTGGCTTCCCGCAGGGTAGCGCAGGTATGGAGAAGGATATCCATGCCCGTAATGCGGATCAGCTTCGCTACCACCATACATTGCTGGTAATCTTTACGGCCCATATATAGATGATGAGCGTTCACCATCCCGAGCAGGCGGTGCATTACCTGGCATACACCCTGGAAATGATCGGGGCGGTATTTTCCCTCGAGTATATTCTCCAGTTCACCCAGGTCATAATGTGGTAGGTTACCTGTACCATTTGGATATATATCAGCCACGGAGGGTAAAAAAAGAATATGGGTTCCTGCGGATTCCAGCAGTTCTATATCTTTCTCCAGCGTAACCGGATACTTTTGAAAATCACCGGGATCATTAAACTGCGTGGGGTTTATAAAAATGCTGCAGACGGTAATGGATGTGTTTTGAAGAGAAGCTTCCACCAATGAAATATGGCCCAGGTGAAGAGCTCCCATGGTAGGAACAAAGCCGATCGTTTGCCCTTTACTCCGGGCATTATCGAGATAGGTAGCCAGCTGTGACGGCAGTTTAAAAATGATCATGGTATTTTCGTTTAGCGGCCTGGACTTAGCTACAGTGCCTAATTCCATATAAATCCCTTACCTTTGCAAACTGATTTCCAAAAACTTTTCTCATCAATATTACCGATAATGTCAACAAAGAAAAGAATTTTATTTATTGCTAATGAGATGTCACCTTATTTGGAAATGTCGGAGTTCGCGGAAGTTGTTAACAGGCTGGCTATTAAATCGAATGATAATGGTTTTGAAATAAGATGTATCATGCCGCGCTTCGGAATGATCAACGAACGGCGGCACCGTTTACACGAAGTGGTTCGTCTCTCAGGCATCAACGTATCGGTCGATAACGACGATTATCCCCTGCAGATCAAAGTGGCTTCTTTACCCAATGCAAGACTGCAGATCTATTTTCTCGATAATGAAGATCTTTTCAAACGCAAATTCGTTTTTCATGATGAAGCGGAAAAATGGTACGAGGATAACGCATTAAGGACTGTTTTCTTTTGCAAGGGAGCTTTGGAAACGGTCAAGAAATTTGGCTGGCCTCCCGATATCATTCATTGCAGCGGCTGGATGACAGGCCTTATTCCCCTTTATCTTAAAACGGTGTATAAAAAAGAACCGGTATTCGCCAATAGTAAAGTCGTTTTTACCATCGGGCAAAATACGTTTAAAGAAAAGCTGGGAGCCGATTTTACAAGAATAGCACAGATTCACGCCAATATCAAGGATAAAGACCTGGAAGCATTTAAAGATGGCAGTAATACCGCCCTTTTCCGGGGAGGAGCCGCCCATGCAGACGCTATCACGTTCGGGGCAGAAAAAGTGGATAAGTCGCTCCAGGACGAATTCGGTAAGGTAAGAGGCAAAAAAGTACTTGCTTTCAATGCCGAATCAGACCTGACCGATTACCTGAAATTATACACCGATCTGGCAAAATAACCCGGACTTATAACGCTTTACAGGTCCTGTCGATAACCATCATCGACTTATTTTCATAAATCTTTAGTGTTTTATCCATCCTGATTTCTGTTTATCAAATTAATATATACTTTTGCTGCAAGTTTAAAAACCTATTATTTTAATTAACTATGCCCTATTTATTTACATCTGAAAGTGTTTCTGAAGGACATCCGGATAAAGTAGCCGACCAGATCTCCGATGCGCTGATCGATAACTTCCTGGCTTTCGACCCTAATTCCAAAGTAGCCTGTGAAACGCTGGTAACCACCGGGCAGGTAGTGCTTGCCGGGGAGGTAAAATCAAAAGCCTACCTGGATGTACAGGAAATAGCCCGCGGCGTGATCCGTAAAATCGGTTATACCAAGAGCGAATATATGTTCGAAGCCAATTCCTGTGGTATCTTTTCCGCCATTCACGAACAGTCGTCCGACATCAACCAGGGTGTAGATAAAAAGAAGAAAGAAGAACAGGGTGCCGGCGACCAGGGGATGATGTTTGGTTATGCCACCAACGAAACGGCGGACTATATGCCGCTGGCCCTTGACCTGGCCCATAAGATACTGATCGAACTGGCCGCCCTCAGAAGGGAGGATAATGAAATAAAATACCTGCGTCCCGATGCCAAAAGCCAGGTAACCCTCGAGTACGACGACAATAACCAGCCGATACGTATCGATGCGATAGTGGTATCTACACAGCACGACGATTTCGACGAAGAAGAAAAGATGCTGAAGAAGATCCAGAAGGATATCGTGAATATTCTTATCCCGAGAGTGAAGGCGAAATATAAGAAATACGCCCACCTGTTTACCAATAAGATCAAGTACCATATCAACCCTACCGGTAAATTCGTAATTGGTGGTCCGCACGGTGATACCGGCCTTACGGGCCGCAAGATTATCGTAGACACCTACGGGGGCAAGGGTGCGCATGGCGGTGGTGCTTTCAGTGGTAAAGATCCTTCCAAAGTGGATCGTTCGGCTGCTTATGCCACCCGTCATATCGCCAAGAACCTGGTGGCTGCCGGCCTTTGCAGCGAAGTGCTCGTGCAGGTTTCGTATGCCATCGGTGTAGCCAAGCCTACCAGTATCAATGTGAATACCTATGGCACCGCCAGTGTAAACCTTACGGACGGACAAATAGCCAAGAAGGTAGAAGCTATATTCGACATGCGCCCTTACTTTATCGAGCAGCGCCTGAAGTTGCGTAACCCAATCTACAGCGAAACCGCCGCTTATGGTCACATGGGCCGCAAATCACAAACTGTTACCAAAACGTTCCTTACCCCGGAAGGGAAATCGAAGAAAGTACGGGTAGAACTGTTTACCTGGGAAAAACTGGATTATGTGCCTGCGGTTAAGAAGGCGTTTGGATTATAATATTACCAACTAAAAGAATACGAAAGAGACAAGGGAGCCCGGCTTCTTTGTCTCTTTTCATTTAAGCCTATTCCCCTACATTTGCAGCGTGAAGCATTTTCAACAACCACAACAGAGCCGTCCCAAAAAAAGCACCCTCGTGATAGGAAGGGGGGCCGTCGTGCAGGCACTCAAGTCGGGTAAGCAACTGGAAAGAATATACCTCCAGAATACCGCCCACGGTCCGGATATTGAAGACATTCGCCAACTGGCGGCCGAACTGCTGGTACCCATTAATAAAGTGCCGGTAGAAAAGCTGAATGGCTTTAACATTACTGATCATGAGGGCTGCGTGGGGCTTATCGCACGTATACAATACCAGGATCTCCAGCAGATCATTTCTTTCGTGGTGGAAAAAGGAGAATCGCCGCTATTTATTATACTGGATGCCATTACGGATATCAGGAATATAGGTGCCATCGCCCGAACGGCGTATTGCTGTGGCGTGCATGCCATCATTATACCGGATAAAGGAGTGGGTACGCTCAATGAAGACGCAGTGCAAACGTCGGCCGGGGCATTGGATAAGATAGCCGTATGCCGCGTCGGCAGCCTGATGAAGGCGGTAGACGACCTCCACATGAATGGAATAAAAGTGTTTGCGAGTGAAATGACATCTGAGAGGAAGATATTCGACCTTGATTTTACCGCACCCTGCGCCATTGTGATGGGCAGTGAAGAAAAGGGCGTGTTTCCCGCGTTGATGAAGATATGCGACGAAAATTTCAGTATCCCCATGGCGGGTAAATTTGAATCGCTGAATGTGTCGGTAGCCACCGGCATGATACTCTATGAAGCGATGAAGCAGCGAATTTAGTTATTATCTTTGCCGGTATGAAACTGATCGAATGTCCGCGCGATGCCATGCAGGGCTGGAAGCATTTTATCGCCACGGAGCAAAAAATTGAATACATCAATGCATTGCTTAAAGTGGGATTCGATACCCTTGATTTCGGCAGTTTCGTATCTCCCAAAGCCATTCCCCAGCTGGCCGATACCCGGGAAGTGATACAAGGCCTGGACCTGGATAATACCTCCACACGTTTAATGGCCATCATCGCCAATCTCCGCGGTGCCGAAGAAGCATCCGGATACGAACAGATATCTTTCCTGGGGTTCCCTTTTTCCGTTTCGGAAACCTTTCAGCAGCGCAATACAAATAGCTCGGTGAGTGAATCGTTCAAACGGGTAGCCGCTATCGCGGAACTATGTAAAAAAAGCAATAAAGAGCCGGTGATCTATATCTCTATGGGGTTTGGTAATCCTTACGGAGATGCATGGTCGCCGGAACTGGTTTTTGATTGGGTGGATAAATTGGTTGGCCTGGGCATCCATACCATTTCACTGGCCGATACGGTGGGTGTCGCAACGGCGCAACAGGTAAGCGCGGTCACCGGTCATCTCGTGCGTGCTTTGCCGGGTGTGGAAATAGGCGTGCACCTCCATTCTACACCATACAACTGGAAAGCCAAATTGGAAGCGGCTTACCAGGCCGGAAGCCGGCGGTTCGACGGTGCGTTGAAGGGTATTGGCGGCTGCCCTATGGCGGGCGACGAACTGGTAGGCAATATGAATACGGAATGGATGATAGATTATTTCGGAGAACAGCAGGAAGCGTTACACCTCGATAAAGCCGCCCTGGAAAAAAGCCTGCTGCTGGCAGGTAACATCTTTAAATAACGATAGCAGGTATGAATTTCATGATAGATATCGATATTAAGTCACCTGGTCAGATGATCGCTTACCCGGAGAATATATTTCTCTCCGGCTCCTGCTTTACGGAGCATATCGGCAGACGGATGGAAGAACTGAAGTTCCCCGTACTGCAAAATCCCAACGGTATATTATTCGACCCTTTAAGTGTATGTAAAAGCCTTGTCTCTTATATGCAGAATCATCAGTACAAAGCCGAAGATCTTTTCTATTTGAACGAACTCTGGCAAAGCTGGGATCATCACTCCCAGTTTTCGGGGATGGATCAGGAAGCGGTATTGATCAAAATTAATAGAAGTCAGCATGCTGCGCATGTTTTTCTTAAGAAGGCCGACTGGCTGATTATCACGCTGGGTTCTTCTTTTTCTTACCAGCTCGTGGAAGGGGGCAGACCGGTAGCCAATTGCCACCGCGCGCCTGCCCAGGTGTTCCGCAAACACATGCTCGGTATAGAAGAAACAGCCAGGGCGCTGGATAACTGCATTCACCAGTTATTCCATTTTAACGACCGTATAAAAATCATTTTTACCGTAAGTCCTGTCCGCCATCTGCGTGACGGCGTGGTAGAAAACAACCAAAGCAAGGCGCGCCTGCTGGAAGCAGTGCATCATATAGTGAACAAATTCGACAGGCTGTATTATTTTCCCGCTTATGAGCTGGTAATAGACGTGCTGCGGGATTACCGCTTTTACGATATAGACCTGGCGCATCCCAACTATGCCGCCACCGAATTTGTATTCGACAAGTTTACCAAACACTTCGTAACGCAGGACGCCCGCAACCTGATGGAGGAAATAAAGAAGATCAATACCGCCCGTAAACACAAACCCTTCCAGCCGGAAACCCAGGCTCAAAAAGATTTCCTGATCACCCACCTGAAAAAAGTGATCCAGTTGCAGGAGAAACATGAGGGACTGGATTTCCAGGACGAAGTGAAATATTTTATGGGATTGTGAGCAGAGAACTCAAAGATTTACGCTTAATATTCTTTCACCAGTGTCTCCAAAGGAATCTGTAAATTTTCCAGTGTCTCCTTGCAATCAGGATGCTTGTGATAAAAAGTAACCAGTGAACTTCGATTATATATATTCATCCGCTTCCTTTAATCAAAATTAATAAAAAGTAACCATTTTGGTTACTTTTAAAAAAGGATCGGAAAGAATAAAAATACTCAAAGAAGTGATTTTAATAAGCAGACAGATCAATGAATCCTGTCGCCCCTTATTTCCAGGGTGGGCATAAGGGCGGCTTCAAAGGAGAGCCACTGCTGCCAGCGGGTACGGACTTTTTCTTTATCGACATAAAGCTCGGCCAGTTCGATGAAGAGTTTATAGTGGCCCGCTTCGCTTTCCATGAAGCGGCGGTAAAAATTACGCATGTATTCGTCCGGAAGTCCTTCGCTTAGCCGTTTGAACCGTTCGCAACTGCGGGCTTCTATCAGTGCCATGGTGAGCAGTTTATCGAGGAAGTTGTCTTCCGGCGTTCCGCCTTTTACCTGAAAGGCGAGTAAGGCGTTCACATATTCGTCTTTACGCTGTTTGCCAAGGCGCAGGTTTCGTTTTTTAAGTTCTGCCAGCACCATCCTGAAATGACCCCATTCCTCTGTAACAACCGGTGCCAGTTCCTCCACCAGCTTTTCGCGGTCGGCAAACTTGGTGATATAGGATATACAGGTAACGGCGGCTTTTTGCTCACAGTAGGCATGATCGGTCAGTATTTCTTCGAGTGAAACCCGGGCCAGGTCGACCCAGCGGGGATCACTTGGGAGTTGCAATCCAAGTATGTTTTTAACGGAGGCAGAATTCATAAACAGGGATATATTTTAATTTGCGTTCTTTGCACCGGTGGTTACCTGGTGCATAGCCTGGCAACTGCTGCAAAAGTATGAAAGAAGATTTTCTTGAAAAGCGATTAAACGAACGAAAAGAACAGCAGGCCTACCGCGAGCTGAAACTGCCTGATAAGGCCATGTCCGATTTCTGTTCAAATGATTACCTGGGCATCGTTACCAATGGCCTGTTGCAAACAGACACTTCCGTCACGCTGCGGTCGGGCAGTACCGGGTCCCGGCTGCTGGCCGGTAATTACGAACTGATCGAACGCGTGGAAAGTCAACTGGCCGCTTTTCACGAGGCCAGGGCCGCACTGGTATATAATTCAGGGTATGATGCCAATACCGGGCTGCTGGGCAGCATGGCCGGTAAAGGGGACACGATCTTGTACGACTTTCTTTCTCATGCGTCCCTGCGTGACGGTATCCGGCTAAGTGCGGCAGCGTCGTTTCCCTTCCTGCACAACGACCTGAACGACCTGGAAAGAAGACTACAGACCAGTGCCGGTTCGCCAGGCGAGGTGTTCGTGGTAACGGAGTCCGTATTTTCAATGGACGGCGACATGGCACCGCTTATTCTTATGGCTGCCCTCTGTGAGCGTTTCAACGTGCACCTGGTGGTGGATGAAGCCCATGCAACCGGGGTAACCGGGCAACGGGGCGAGGGTTTAGTACAGTCATTATCGCTCGAGGCATCCTGCTTTGCGCGGGTACACACGTTCGGAAAAGCAGTTGGTTGCCATGGTGCAGTGGTATTGGGCAGCCGGTTGCTCCGGGATTTCCTGATTAATTTCTCCCGGCCTTTTATTTATACAACGGCACTCCCGGAAAGCAGTTTACATTGTATAGAATCAGCTTATCAATTGTTTCCCGGCATGCACAAAGAACGGGCGAAGCTGGCCCAACTGATCGCTGTTTTTGGCAATGCGGTACTGCCTTACGAGAAACTGTCCAGCGAAACAGCTATTCAGGGTGTAATTGTGCCAGGCAACGAGGCGGTAAAAAAACTGGCATTTCGTCTCCGGGAGAATGGACTGGATGTGCGTCCCATCCTTTATCCTACCGTGCCGAAGGGCAGGGAGCGGCTCCGGATCGTATTACATTCCTTTAATACAGAAGCTGAAATGGAACGGCTGATTGAAAAAATTACTTACTTTTAAACGATACTAAACAGTCAATATGAGATACCTGCCTTTTCTCATTACCACGCTTGTAACGATCGTGCTGATCGTCCTGTTCAATTCAACGCTTATACTGCCTGCACCGTTGGGTAAATTACTGAGCCCGCAGCATGGCATCTGGCAGAATGCGGATCCTGTAGATAAGGACTATAATGATGATCTGACTTTCACTTCCCTTAAAGGAAATACGCAGGTATATATCGACGAACGACTGGTACCGCATGTGTTTACTGACAATGCGGATGACGCCTACTTCGTACAAGGCTATCTCCACGCCAAATTCCGCTTATGGCAAATGGAGTTCCAGACGCATGTAGCGGCAGGCCGGCTTTGTGAAATACTCGGGGAGATGAGTGGAGAAACAAGCCTGCTGAATGGGGTTGACCGGCAGTTTCGCCGGCTCGGAATGGGATATGCCGCAGAAAAAGGACTGGCCGAAGCGGAGAAAGACCCCGAGACCAAGGCTGAAATGGATGCGTATACCGCCGGTATCAATGCCTGGATCGGCAGTTTGCCCGAAAGCCAGTTTCCCATTGAATATAAACTGCTTGGCTACCGGCCCGAACCCTGGAGCAACCTGAAAACATCGCTGTTTCTGAAGTATATGAGCCTCGACCTGGCCGGTAGCGAGGATGATTTTGAGTACACCAATGCCAAATCGGTATTTGGGTACGAGGACTTTCAGCAGCTATTCCCGGTAACCCAGGATTCGCTCGACCCTATTTTACCGAAGGGAACCATATTTGATCTACCCGGACTGGAACTGCGGGTGCCTCCGCTGGCAGACTCCGCTTATTTCCCCCAAAAAGACTCTGCGGAAATACAATCGTATAAGCCTGATAAAGACAATGGCAGCAACAACTGGGCGGTGAACGGCTCTAAAACAAAGCGGGGGGCACCGATTCTTTGCAACGACCCGCACCTGGGATTAAACCTGCCTTCGCTCTGGTTCGAAATGCAGATCAGTGCTCCGGGCTATAATGCTTACGGGGCTACTTTCCCCGGCGCGCCTTCTGTTATTATTGGATTTAACGACAGTTGCGCCTTTGGCTTTACCAATGCCATGCGCGATGTGCGGGATTATTATGAAATACAGTTTAGAGACGATAGCCGTAAAGAATATTTATACAATGGCGAGTGGAAAAAAACGGAGTTCCGGTATGAAAAGATACGGATCAAAGACAAGCCGGATTTTACCGATACCGTTGCCTACACGATATTTGGCCCGGTGATGTATGATAAAACCTACGATGGCGGCCGCAATACCGGCAGCCGTTATTATGCCGTACGCTGGAAGGCCCATGATGCCGGTAACGCACTCAAAATGTTTACCCTGCTGAACAAGGCGCGGAACTATGAAGATTATTACGCCGCCATCCAGTACCTGGATGTGCCCGGGCAAAACTGTATGTTCGCCAGCAAGTCGGGCGATATAGCCATCTGGAACCAGGGAACTTTTCCTGCCAAATGGCAACGCCAGGGCGATTTCGTGATGCCTGGCAGGGACGATACTTATAACTGGCAGGGTACTATACCCCTGGCTGAAAATCCGCACCAGGTAAATCCTGAACGGGGGTTTGTAAGCAGTGCCAACCAGTACCCCGTTGATCCTCTTTCTTATCCGTATTATCTCGGTGGCGATTACCCGGCATACCGGGGTATAACGATCAACCGCAGACTATCTTCTATGAGCGGCATTACGGTAGAAGATATGATGCAACTGCAAACGGACAATTACAATGTGTTTGCTGAAATGGCGAGGCCTGTATTTATTAAATACCTGGGTAACCGCGGACTGAGCGGAGAGGAGCTGAACTGCTTGAACATGCTACGATCCTGGAACCTGCGCAATGATATCGGTGAAAAAGGAGCCACTCTTTTCAGGCTGGCATGGGATAGTCTGGAGACAGCCATATTTGCGGATGAATTTGCGCAAACGACGCTCACCCTGCCCTGGCCACATGAAAGCACCCTGCTGGAATCTTTACTCAAAGATTCGTCCTACAAATTTGCTGATAATATAACCACGGATCGCAAGGAAGAAGTAGCGGATGTAATTTACCTGGCTTTCCAGAAAGCGGTGGCGACATATACGGGACTGGCTCCCGGCGAACGGCCATGGGGAGCGTTTAAGGATACCCGGGTGATGCACCTGGCGCGTATCCCTTCGTTCAGCCGCCTGCATTTGCCCATCGGGGGAGGGCTGCATGTAATCAACGCCACCAAAGAAAACCACGGACCCAGCTGGCGCATGATCGTACAACTTACCCGGGAAACGGAAGCGTATGGTATATACCCCGGCGGACAAAGCGGCAACCCGGGTAGTGTTTACTATGATAATTATGTAAACGACTGGGCCAGCGGAAAATACTACCTGCTCTGGAGCATGAAAAAAGAACAGGCTGCCGATAAGCGTATTAAATGGATCATGGTATTTACAAAAGCAACATAACGTTTTATACATGAAATTCATCATCTCGGTTTTACTGATAGCCCTTCTAAGCTTTGCCGCCTGCCTTTACCTACCCTGGTGGAGCATTGCACCTGCGGCATTTATAGTAACCTGCCTGATACACCAGCGGCCATTGGCGGCATTCTTATCCGGCTTTATTGCCCTGTTACTTTTATGGGGTATATTGAGCTGGTGGATCAGCCGCCGCAATGAGCACCTGCTGGCGCATAAAATGTCTGTCCTGATAATAAAATCCGATAATGTCTTCCTCCTGGTACTTATCACCGCGTTGATTGGAGCTGTTGTGGGCGGATTAGCCGCACTCGCGGGTAGCTTCCTGGTAAAAGCGGTAAAAGCATCTTCGCGGGAATAAGGTCAATATATTCCTCGTTTGCTTGTTTTATTTCGAATGGTTACATCAGGGAGATCGGTAGTGGACTGTACTGGATTCGAACCAGCGACCTCTTCCATGTCAAGGAAGCGCTCTAACCAACTGAGCTAACACTCCGGAAGCTGTAAATGTAATATTATGTGGAGTTAATAGCAAATCAGGTTTCGGCAGTTATTAAATATCGCTTAAATCTGACCTGAAGCCGCAAAGGTGGCTATGTTTATTCTATCAAATAATTATATTTCTGATTGATTTGAAAACAAATAATCTTTACAAGTTGCAAATGATAAAACGTTTTACGGTGTAGATTTTCAACGATGCAAGCTTCAATCCCCGATCCATCTCTTTACCTAAGGAGTTTGAAGGCTCCAGCTTTGAACTACATGGCAATTATATTATTGGTAATGAGTGTGTAAATATTCTGTTTCTTATGCGGAAGCCGCCGCGCAGGAGATATACCGTATATATAAGGATTCCTTATCAGGAAATTTCAATAATGGTTACACGCCTGGATTAATAATGCCAATAATATCCGTCCACAATTGGAAGTAACGCGTACGGTATACGATGTTGCTTCGGGTATCAACCATGTGTACAGTGATTTTAAAGAGGAGCCCAATACCTTGCACAATCGGGTATCCTATGTGCAGTTATTCGACCAGTTGAATAGCGGCTTTTCGCTAGTGAATGGCATATCATCCTTCGTTTATAGTAGGTGAATAATTCTATAGTTATACGTTTATTTAAAGTTAAAAATCGTTAAATTAACCTTATATTTACGTACTAAATACATTAAATTATATATAAATTCAAACTAATTCTATATCAGTATTAACAATTAAACGCTATGGCAATATCAACAAATCCATTTTTTATAGGTCTCTCGGGATCATTTGGAGATATGTTTACGATAAAAAATTATAATGGTAAAGTAGTGGTGTGCAAAAAGATCGGGGAGAGAAAGAAAAAAGCAACACCCGCCCAGGAAAATAATGAGTTGTTGTTTCGGGCTGCTAATACGTGGGCAAAAAAGATCTATGATGATCCTGTTCAAAGAGAAGAAGCCCGTCTCCGTCTGAAGGTACCGCATGGCAACCCGCTATACAGGGCCATATTGAAAGAGTGCAGAGGGAAAATAGATTAGATTTTATTTTTGCAAGTGTGGCGATGTTGCCTTCTAAGCCGTAAACAACAAAACCCGCTACCAGAGCGGGGTTTTGTATCAAAACGTTCCATCAAATTGAGTTCATAAATGAGTTATTTTGTGGATCCGTTGGTTTAACAGGGAATTTCATTTATACGATCAGAACCGCAATGCTGCGCCGATCCGTGCATTGGTGGAGCCGATAGCGCCCAGTTCAGCAAAAGCACCCAATGCATTGCTGAAATAATATCTTCCCCCGATATAGATACCCAGGTAAACACCGTTGCCATAAGTTCCCTTCAGGCTACCCCCGGAATACGTATCGCTCCACGAAAACGACCGGTAGCCCAGTGTGGCTCCTCCATACAGATCTACTTTCTCATTTTGCAGGTTGAGCAGTTCGTTGACATGATAAGAGGCGCGTGCCCCGAAATACAGTGCCCTGAATTTAAGTTTTGAACCGGCCGACAAATCGTAATTGCTGGAAAGATAGTCTACGTTGGCTCCCACGCTGATCTGCCCGGTAACGCCGGTTTCGAAAGACACGCCTAAAGGGATTCCCCGGTCGTAATAGGAATTGACTCCTATACCTATATTCAGCAATTTGTCGGACTGGGAGAATCCTGTTTCCTGCGCGAAAGAACCGGCAAGGCATGCAAGCATGCCAATCGTAGTAAGGGCTGTTTTTTTCATCTGTTCTGAATTTAAATAGATTGTAAAATGAATGTGGCGATCGTTTTTGACAGGGATAAAAATATCACCCGATGCTTGCCGCGGCAATACCGGTAACAGGTCAAATTTTTATACTGGTTTTTCGGTAGAAGGAATAATGGTTAAAATTGAGGTAAGAAAACAAATGAACCCTATCGCGGGTTTTTATTTAGATATAATTGAACTTATCTTTCACTTAGTTAGTTAATCAGGTGTCGATAGGTTATATTTACCCTATTGGCATATAATTAACAATCCTGGTTTGCTATAATCCGTTTATTTATCGTCTTACCATTATAAAGTGTATATCATGAATCTTCTAATATCGTTACTTGAATTATTGTTAGGTACTAATAAAGAGCCCGCTTATTTACTGCTGCCGATACCAATTAAAAGGTAGTACTGATTTATTCGTTATTGTTTTAACCGTTGCTTTACGTACTGTAGATCAAATTCTTTCTGTACTACCTTTCCGTATTTTAACATAGATGAGTCCCCCCGTTTAGTTATTTTCCCATTTCGTTTTATCTTTGCCGAATGGCCATACTGCACAACCGGATATCTCAAAAAGAGCTTAAAGAGCGATTGTACCATGAAAATGAACGGCGCACCACGCTTTCTTTTTACCGGTATTTCACCGTTAATGAACCATCCGTGTTCAGGGACGAGCTCTACAAAGCACTGGATGAATTAAAAGTATTTGGCCGCATCTATATTGCGGGTGAAGGTATTAATGCACAGCTGAGTGTTCCGTCCTCTCATTTTCAGTTGTTGAAGGATTACCTGGACACTATTGCGCCGCTGAAGAACCTTCGCCTCAATGTTGCAGTGGATGACGACGGCAAATCGTTCTGGGTACTGAAAATTAAAGTGCGGGACAAGATAGTGGCGGATGGAATAGAGGATGCAGACTTCAGTATGGAAAACAAGGGGAAATATGTGAATGCCGAAGATTTTAACCGGCTCGCCCATGACCCCGATACGATCGTGGTGGATATGCGTAATCATTATGAATATGAAGTTGGGCATTTTGAAAAAGCGATCGAAGTGCCGAGCGACACGTTTCGCGAACAGTTGCCTATGGCGGTGGATATGCTGAAAGAAGCCAAAGATAAAAACATTATCATGTACTGCACAGGTGGTATCCGTTGCGAGAAAGCCAGTGCCTACATGTTGCATAACGGTTTTAAAAACGTATTTCACCTCGAAGGGGGAATTATCAATTATGCCAATCAGGTAAAAGAGCAGGGACTGGAAAACAGGTTCCGGGGGAAAAACTTTGTATTCGACGACCGGCTGGGAGAGCGCATCAGCGAAGAGATTATTTCCAAATGCCACCAGTGCGGCGAGCCGGCGGATACGCATACCAACTGCAATAATAACGGGTGCCACCTGCTGTTTATACAATGTAAGGCATGCTCGTCAAAATATAACGGCTGCTGTAGTGAAGCATGCGGCATCATCTACGCGCTGCCTGAAGAAGAACAGATGATTTTTCGTAAGGGAAAGCAGCATGGTGCCAAAGTATTCAACAAATCGCGGCACCGCAGTACCGGTTCCCTATGATCCCTGGACGGAGGGTATCAATCCTTCAAGTGTTTTACTGATCCTGCTAAATGTTTCCTCTTCGGAAAGTTGCTGAGGTATGAATGATTCACCAATCACTTTTTCATATAGTTCTATATAACGATTGGAAATGGTATAGATCCATTCGTCGCTCATGGCAGGGACGGATTGCCCTTCCTTACCCATGAAATCGTTGGCTATCAGCCACTCTCTTACGAACTCTTTACTAAGTTGTTTCTGGCGTTCTCCTTTTAGCTGCCTGTCTTCATAACCATCCGAATAGAAATAGCGGGAGGAATCCGGCGTATGTATCTCATCCATTAGATAGATGGAATCATCTATTTTACCAAATTCGTATTTAGTGTCCACCAGTATCAATCCCTGCTTAGCGGCTATCTGTTTACCTCTTTCAAAAAGAGCCAGCGTATACCGCTCAAGCTGTATATAATCCTGCTCCGGCACCAGGCCGCGACTGATGATTTCTTCTCTGGAAATATCCTCGTCATGTCCTATGTCTGCTTTAGTGGACGGGGTAATAACAGGTTGAGGAAAAAAATCATTTTCCTTCATTCCATCCGGCAGCACCACTCCGCATAACATGCGTTTACCTGACTCGTACGTACGCCAGGCATGACCCGTCAGATTACCTCTCACCACCATCTCTACCCGAAAAGGAACACATCTTTTACCGATGGCAGCATTCGGGGCCGGTATGTTTACGAGCCAGTTATTACAAATATCTTTTGTAGCTTGCATCATATATGCAGCTATTTGATTTAATACTTGTCCTTTATATGGAATAGGCCTCGGAAGTATAACGTCAAAAGCGGATATACGGTCGCTGGCGATCATTACCAGCCATTCATCCTCTATACTGTAAACATCGCGAACCTTTCCTCTGTAAAATGCCGTTTGCCGGGGAAACTTATATGGAGACATGCCGCTAAAATACGGCAAAACGGGGAAATAATTTTTTTGCTTTAATTGCCTACTGCCACTTTTCTATATTTTTTATCAACGAAATGCTTGCGTTATGAAACACCTTATATCATCTATGTTATGCTTATTTATAGCATCCGTTTTTTCTTTTCCTGCTTTTACTCAAACCACTACTCTCAGCGGCATTATAAAGAACAGTTTAACGGGAGATATTGTACCGGCTGTATCCATCGCCGTTAAAGGAAGCACATCGGGAACGTTTACGGACGACCGGGGTAATTTCCGGCTTGCTACCACCCGGCAGCTTCCTGTTACCCTGGTATTATCTTCCATCGGTTACGAGCAGCAGGAACTGCAGGTATCGGCTGACCCGCAAAACATTCAGGTTATCCTGGTACCGGCTTCCTCGCTGGGAACGGAGATTGTTGTTTCTGCCAGCAGGGTGCCTGAGAATATATTGCGCTCTCCCGTATCCATCGAGAAGCTGGATGCCAAATCCATCCGGGCGTCACCGGCACCTTCTTTTTATGATGCCCTGGCGAATATGAAAGGCGTGGAGTTAAGTACACAGAGCCTTACTTTTAAATCGGTGAACACAAGGGGGTTCAACAGCAATGGCAATACCCGTATGCTGCAACTGATAGACGGTATGGACAACCAGGCACCCGGCCTTAATTTTTCTGTCGGTAATATAGTGGGCATCACTGAACTGGATATGGACAATGTGGAACTGCTGCCGGGAGCCGCTTCTGCATTATACGGCCCCAATGCACTCAACGGCATCGTGCTGATGAACAGTAAAAATCCTTTTCAGTACCAGGGGCTTAGTGCCAACATCAAATCAGGCATACTGAGCGACCCCGGCCGCAGTGAAGCTTCTACCGGTTATTACGATGTAGCCCTGCGTTATGCCAAAGCATTTAATAATACATTCGCCTTCAAAATAAACCTGGGATACATAACAGCCCAGGACTGGCAGGCTTACGACCCACGCGATCAGAGCATATTAAACGGATACGATCTTAAAACGGGTAACCGTACCGGCAACCCGGCGTATAACGGGGTAAATATTTACGGTGATGAAACGAATGTAAACATGAAATCCTCGCTTCAGTCTACTGCGCTTTCTACCGGGAACCCGCTAGGAAATGGCATTCAGCAACTATCTGCCGCCACCGGGGGGGCTATAACGCCGTTGCAGATATACAACGCCATTATGCCCGGCGATAACAATGCTTTTGTTTCCCGCACGGGTTATGAAGAAAGAGCTCTGGCCGATTACGATACCCGTAATCTGAAAGCCAACCTCGCCCTTCACTATAAATTTGCCGGTAACCTGGAGGCGCTTGCACAGGGGAGTTATGGATACGGTACCACCGTGTATACGGGGGCCGACCGCTATTCTATCAACAATTTCCGGATGGGTCAGTACAAAGTTGAACTGAAAAGCGACAACTTTTATATCCGCGGCTATACCACCCAGGAAAGGGCAGGGGATTCTTATGCCATCGGTACGCTGGGGCAGGGTATCAACGAGGCCTGGAAGCCGAGTACCGCCTGGTTTCAGCAATACTTCGGAACGTATGCCGGCGGGGCTTTAACCACGTTCAGTACAGCGTTCCAGCAGGCGTTGATGGGAGGCCAGAGTCCGGCCCAGGCATTCGCTGCGGCTACTACCGCCGCCCAGGGAGGGTCTGTTGCTTTTCATAATGCGGCACGCACTACGGCAGATAACGGCAGGTTGCTACCCGGAACGGAAGCCTTTAACGCGGCTCAGGATAAAATAAAGCAAAAAGCGATTCCCGGCGATGCAAATGGAGTAGGGGCGCGGTTCGCGGATAAAACCAATCTTTACCAGGGAGAGTTTATGTATAACTTTAAAAACCAGTTTTCCTTTATGGAACTGATCGCGGGCGGTAACTACCGCGTATACGACCTTAACTCGGAAGGAACCCTCTTCGCCAAGGATGATAAGGGTGATGAATTTAACGTAAAAGAATATGGCGGATATGTGCAGGCAGGCAAGCAGTTGTTTAAGGATAACCTGAAACTGACGGGTGCTTTGCGGTATGATAAAAATGAAAACTTCGAGGGCCAGTTCAGTCCGCGCTTATCGGCCGTTTATACTTTTCTTAAAACGCATAATATCCGGGCGTCTTACCAAACAGGCTTCCGCATACCGAACTGCCAGGACCAGTACATTGACCTGAGAACTCCGCAGGCAAGACTGATAGGAGGACTTCCTTTTCTCCGCCAGCGGTACGGATTGGAAACAGGTCCCGTTTATACGCTGGAATCAGTACAGGCAGGTACCCCGCAGCAGTATACGTTCCGGGAGTTTGAGCCCGAGAAAATAGTTGCGTATGAACTGGGTTATAAATCCCTGATCGCTAACAAACTGATGATAGATGCGTATGTGTATACCAACACATTTAAAAACTTCAATGGCAGCCAGGTGCTGGTAAAGCCCACCAGCATCGCTGCGCAGGAAGTGTACTCGGTACCGGTAAGTTATGATAAGGACATAAAATCGTGGGGATGGGCGCTGGGGATGGATTACAATTTGCCTGCACAATTTATAGCAGGTGGTAATATATCTTTCAACGAACTATTAAATGAAGAAGACCTGGGTAACTTCCAGGCAATGTATAACACCCCCAAAGTGAGAACGAATGTATACATCGGCAATCGTAATATTGCCCGTAGCAATATAAGCTGCAATATCACCTGGAGATGGCAGGATAAATTCATGTGGTCGTCTTCCTTTGTGGGCCCTGTAGTAAGGGCACTCAACCTGGGCGAGATACCGGCTTACGGCACCCTGGATGCCCAGGTAAGCAAGCTGTTTCCCAAACCAAAGATCACGATCAAAGTAGGAGGGGCCAATATCACCCGCAATGTATATGTACAATCCTGGGGTAACCCGAGTGTCGGATCGCAATGGTATGCCGCTGTGGGGTATAACCTGTAAGGGGATTAGTGGATACTATACGTTAAAACGGAAATGCATAACGTCCCCGTCTTTTACGATATACTCTTTGCCCTCGATCCGTAGCCTGCCATTATCCCGGCAGGCGGCTTCGGAGCCATATTGTATAAAGTCGTTGTAGGCGATCACTTCCGCTTTAATAAATCCTTTTTCAAAATCGGTGTGTATCACACTGGCTGCCTGCGGCGCCTTCCAGCCGTCGTGGATGGTCCATGCCCTCACTTCCTGTACCCCTGCGGTAAAATAGGTTTGCAATTGCAATAGTTTATAAACAGAGTGGATCATTTTATCGAGTGCCGGCTCCGTCATTTTATATTCATCCATGAACAGTTGCTTGTCTTCCGCGTTTTCCAATTCGGATATCTGGGCCTCTATGCTATTGTTCATCACGATCACCTGGGCATCTTCACCTGCAACGGCGGCCTTTAGTGCTTCGGAGAATTTATTACCGGTGTGCATACTGGCTTCGTCCACATTGGCAACATATAGTACGGGCTTTTCGGTAAGTAAAAACAGGTCGGCGATGGCGTTTTTTTCTTCCTTATCCAGGTGAAGCGAACGGATGCTCTTGCCCTGTTCCAGGTGTGACTTACAGCGTTTCAGGATTTCAAATTCCACTTTGGCTTTAGGGTCCGTTTTGGCCAGTTTCTCTGCACGGGAGCATTTTTTCTCCACGCTTTCCAGGTCCTTTAACTGTAATTCGATATCGATGATCTCTTTATCCGCTACCGGGTTAATAGGTCCTTCGTCCCGCAGTACATTCTCATCCTCAAAGCAGCGCACCACGTGCACAATGGCATCCACTTCCCGTATATTGGCCAGGAACTTATTTCCCAGTCCTTCTCCCTTGCTGGCCCCGCGGACGAGGCCTGCAATATCCACGATCTCAATCTGGGTGGGTACCACGCGATCCGGCTTTACGAGTGCGGCCAGTTTGTCTATCCGTGGGTCGGGGACGTTTACCAGCCCTATATTCGGCTCGATGGTACAGAAGCGGTAATTGCTCGCCTGCGCCTTGGCACTGTTGCTGACTGCGTTAAAAAGGGTCGATTTCCCTACGTTTGGTAGTCCTACGATACCTGCTTGTAAGCCCATAGTTTATTTTTTGAGAGGCGCAAAGATAAGGGATTTCGGATGGCTGCATGCGGATAATGAACCTTCCATAAAGGGAAGTTAAACCGGGCGTACCGAATACCCGATAGGTTTTGCCGTTATCCGGCTGATTTTAGACGGACAACGGTTTGCCGTTAAGGAATTTTATGAGGCCCCGTGCGCGCCATCGTAAGCGCTCGGCCTGTTTATTCCCAATATTGTATTTTTTTCCCATAATGAATACAGACCCAACAATGTCCATAATATAAACTATTGATTATTAACGATTTATGTTTTGGCCCCATAGTGGCAATCTTCCTGGAAATACAAAATTATGAAAACAGCAATTATACAAGTATCATTCAGAAAGATCGCCCTCGCATTATTAATTTCTTTTACCACTCTTTCTTCCATCGCTAATGAACCGGTTTCGGGAGATCCTTCGAATGGCGGAGATTCACCAGTGAGTCTGACTTCCTTTAACGCCGAACTTACCAAAAAAGTGGTAGACCTTGAATGGTCGACAGACAGAGAGACGAATGCCAACTACTTCATTCTTCAGCGGAGTAAAGACGGTAAAACATTTACTGAAATAGCCATGATCATTACCGGCGACGACAGTCATGTAAGAAAAACTTACCAGTATACGGACGACAGGAGCTTACGTGGTGGAAACGCCGTGTACTATCGTCTGAAAATAGTAGACCGCGACGGACTGTATGTATATTCAGCCGTTAAAACGATCACCAAAGAAAAGATAGCGGAGATCAACTTTTAATACCGGTTATCGATTTCATTAATTTAACAAGTGGACTGATAATAATTCATACGGGTATTAGTATCTTTATACGTATGAAAACATTACTGATAACAACATTATTATTAGCCATGACGGCAGTACCATCGATCTATGATTTTAAAGTTCCCGGCCTGGAAGGTAAAGCAATCGACTTCTCTAAGTATAAAGGCAAGAAGATATTGATTGTAAACACCGCTTCAAAATGTGGTTACACCAAACAGTACGAAGACCTGGAAAAACTGTACGAAACATATAAAGAGAAACTGGTGATAGTAGGCTTTCCGGCCAATAACTTTGGCGGCCAGGAACCTGGTACCAATGAGGAGATAGGCACGTTTTGCAAACGCAATTACGGGGTTACATTCCCCATGGCAGAGAAAGTATCCGTAACAGGAGACGATATTCATCCCCTGTTTAAATACCTTACGGAACAGGCTATTAAAACCGGTGCAGAAGTCCCGGTGATCAAATGGAATTTTACCAAATTTCTGTTAGATGAAAAAGGTACGTTGATCCATGTTTTCCCCAGCAAAGTGACTCCCCTGAGCGATGAACTTATTGCTTACCTAAAGTAAAAGTGATCGAACTCAAAAAAATAAAAAATTTCATTTCAAATTTTGTTTATTATTATAGAAGCACTATCTTAGTGCTTTCATAGGATAAGGTTTAATGGTTAATAACCATCGGGGGGCTGTTTCTACTTTCCCCCTTTTTTATGCCCCTAACTTTCCCCCGCGCAACAACATATCAACCCTCTTCTTATATTTACAAATTCCTGTATTTACCAAACGTTCCCGTAAGCATACCTAATAAAATCAGTTTCTTATGGTATTGAGTTATATCTGGATGGCTTTTTTCCTGGTGGCTTTTGTGATAGCTTTTATCAAATGGGCCATTATGGGCGATCAGGAAATTTTTAAGATACTGGTGGACGGCATTTTTAAATCTGCCAACGATGGTTTTGATATATCTCTTAAGCTGGTGGGTGTAATGTCGTTGTTTCTCGGGTTTATGAAGATCGGGGAAAAAGCAGGTGCTATCAATTTCCTGTCGCGCATCGTTTCTCCCTTCTTTTCCCGGTTATTCCCTGAAGTACCCAGGAGTCACCCGGCCGTGGGTCATATGATGATGAATTTTTCAGCTAACCTGCTCGGGCTCGATAACGCCGCCACTCCATTCGGCATCAAGGCAATGGAAAGTCTGCAGGAGCTGAATACCGATAAGGATCGTGCGAGTAATTCCCAGATCATGTTCCTGGCTTTGCACGCGGCGGGTTTAACTATTATTCCCATCACCATCATCGCTACCAGGGCCTCTTTAAAAGTACCTGCTGCCAACCCTACCGATATCTTTGTTCCCTGCATGATCGTTACGTTCGTAGCCACTATTACCGCCATGATCGCCGTATCGGTGAGGCAACGTATCAACCTGCTGCACCCGGTGCTGCTTGGGTGGATAGCGGGGCTTTCCGTAATAATAGGTGCCCTGGTATGGTATCTTACCTCTCTCGACCAGCAGAACCTGCAGCAATTCAGCAACCTGTTAAGCAACGGGCTGATCCTGCTTTTTTTCCTGGTGTTCCTGCTGGGGGCTTTATGGAAACGGGTAAATGTTTTTGAAGCTTTCGTAGAAGGTGCCAAGGGAGGATTCGAGATAGCCATCCGCATTATACCATATCTTATCGGGATGCTGATAGCTATCAGCGTGCTGCGCAATTCCGGGGTGTTCGATTATATCATTCAATCCTTTACGTTGCTGTTTGCAGCGTTGGGTTTAAATACGGATTTCGTGCCTGCACTTCCGACGGCCCTTATGAAACCGCTTAGTGGCAGCGGGGCCAGGGGTATGATGGTGGAAACGATGATACGTGACGGGGCAGATTCTTTTACCGGCCGGTTATCCAGTATTTTCCAGGGAACAAGCGATACCACTTTTTACGTAATAGCGGTATACTTCGGGGCGGTTTCCGTAAAGAATACAAGGTATGCGATTCCTGTTATGTTACTGGCCGACCTCGTAGGCATCGTAACGGCCATCTGTATCGCTTATCTTTTCTTTCATTAATTTCTTGTATTAAAAAGCATATCGGATAGAAAGACCAAAAGCATCGGGTATAAGATTTACTTTAGGAATTACGTCCAGTTCCGGCTTCCAGTCCAGCGAAATATTAATAGGTGCTTCCGTAAATTTATAATCGAGGCCAATGATACCGGTGGGTCCTAAATAAGCATCTCCACCCTGGAAGCCGATATAGGCACCGCCACCATAAAACCATTTAAAACCGGAGCCCAGTGGCCGGAAGTTTTCATAGAGAACCCCCACACCAAACCGGCTTCCGAAAGAAATCATTCCTTCCAGTGCCTGGTTTTCATCCATCCGGTATCTTGCCGTAACCGAGTTACTAATAGAGGGGGCGTCGTTGCTTAAGCGCAGGCCAACACCGAACTTATAATCCTGGGCTATTAAACGGGTACCTGTACCCGTCATTAATAGTAATAATGCTGCCAGGGTTTTCTTGATCATTTATTTAATTTTTGTGTATGAATGCGGGATACCTTGGCCGGTGATGAAACATAAAGTACCAGCGACCCTGCCAATACGGCCACCAGTGACGCCAGCAGGATGGCAATTTTTGAAATATCCTGATGGAGCATATCGGAGAAGGCAAGCATGGTGATGAATATGGACATGGTAAAACCGATACCTGCCAATATACCGATGCCGGTCAACTGCAACCAGTTGCTTCCGGCCGGCTGATCTCCCCATTTCATTTTTACAACTATCCAGGAGAACAGGGTTATGCCTAACGGCTTTCCTATTAGAAGTCCCAGCATTACTCCCCAGCTCAGCGGGGTAGTAAGGGCATCTCCCAGGTTTCCTGGAACGAGGATAGCGGTATTTGCGAGAGCAAAAATGGGCAACACGATGAAATTAACCGCGTCGTGTAACCGGTGTTCGTATATTTCTAGTTTATTCAGAGGAACAAATAAAGCGAGTAATACGCCGGCGATGGTAGCATGAATACCGGAATTAAATATAAAATACCATAAAAGGATACCCGCTAACACCAGCATCCAGCCGGTCATTTTTCGTGTATAATAAAGCAGTAAGGCGATAAGGCAGACGGCCGCCGCCAGGCCAAGATACAGCCAGCTGATCGCTTCGCCATAAAAAAGGGCAATCACCAGGATGGCACCCAGGTCGTCTATGATAGCAAGGGCCATTAAAAATATCTTTAATGATACGGGTACCCGGGAACCCAATAAAGACGCTACTCCCAGAGAAAAAGCGATATCAGTAGCCATAGGTACTCCCCATCCATGCTGGTATTCCGTACCGGCGTTAAATAGTATATATATGCAGGCAGGTACCAGCATTCCGCCAATAGCCGCTGACAGAGGCAGTACTGCTTTTTTGAATGAAGAAAGCTCTCCCCTCAGCAATTCGCGCTTGATCTCCATGCCTACCAGGAAAAAAAAGACGACCATAAAAACATCGTTGATCCAGTGTAAGATCGAGTGGGGCAGGTGCAGCCATACAGGAAAATGAAAGCTGGTATTCCAGAACCCAATGTAATCCAATCCTTTAGTTGTATTGGAAAATATAAGGGATATGAATGTACAGATCAGCAGTGTGATGCCTACAGCCCTGCTATCCTGTATAAATTCCCGTAAAGGGTTAAGCACCACTTTCCTGATTACTTTTTTAACGGTTCCCATACTTATTGTTTTACGGGTAACGCACTCCTGATGGTCAATTCTTCCATAGCCCCGGAAACTGGGGTGGGCGCTGGTACGGATTCTTCCATATCTTCAAACAGTTCGAACTTGGTCTTCGGTCTTCTGTTCTCCTGCCATTTAAAGTTCTTAAGTGTTTTTTTATCTTCAGGTACCTGTAGAATGGGATACGTAGTGCCAGCCACTTCTTTTTTATATACAACCCGGTTTAATTCCTTTGCCAGGAAATACATATCTATATTTCGTGCAGTGGCAGTGTTCATGCCTACAAAGGCACTGTCTTCGTCCTGTACATAATAAACGCTTTCTGCCGGAGAACCTTCCGATGCTACAAAGTCGATATCCCCGTTTCTAAAAAAAGCATCGATCGTAGTGCCTCTAAGCTGGTTATAGAGCCCGTTCCCGGCAAGATTGATCATCATGGCATTCTCGAATACCTTGAGGCGTTCGGGCTTTTTATTTTTAGTGTAAAGATAAATAGTGTCTCCGGTTACCTGGCTTTTATTAGCCCATAAAACGGGATTGGTAAACAGCCGGAAGGTGGAATCGCGGCCGGAATAAAACAGGCTGTCACTTACTGCCTGCAGAGAATCGGAAAAAATTCGTACCCGGTGAAAGCCCTGGAAAAAACGATTCCTGTTGGTGGAATCCTTTTTACTGACAGCGGCCGTTCTGGCTGATAGTGTATCCTGTTTTACAGGCGTTCCATTACTTGCCAGTAAAATATTCTTTTGGAGCGGCACTGTCTTTTGCGCCAGTGAAGTATCTGTTTTAAAGGGAATTAGCGTCCGCGCCTGTAAGGTATCTGTTTTGGAGGGTATTGCCTTTTGCGAAGTATCGGTTTGAAAAGGTATTAACTTTCGCGTGAGTAACATGTCTGTTTGGGAGGGTATTTCTTTTTGCGCAAGTAAGGTATCGTTTTGGAAAGAATTCGGTATTAATGAAGTGTCTGTTTGGGAAAGCATTTCCTTTTTCGCCAGTGTATCGGTTTGAAAAAGCTTCTGCTTTTGGGCCAGCAATGCATCGGTAGAAACGGGCGTTGAATCACGCTTAAGACTATCCCGCCCGTTAACGTTAATGCCCTTCGGGTTCACGGTGTTTTTCTGAACAATGGTATCGTCTTTCATTATCCCTGAAAACAGGGTGTCTGCCGTAATGTAAACGGAATCATTATCCTGTTCCAATATCATCAGCGGATGCTCCGTTGCCAGGAAGGTGTTGTTGTCTCGGTCGGCTTTAATATTATTGGCTATAACGGTTAAACCCTGTGCCGTGTCGAACATAATGGCATTGCCGCGGGCTTCGAACATACCCGACTTATCGTCCATCGCCAACTCATCTCCCGTTACGGTAAGTGATTTGTCTTTTACCGTAGATCTGCCGGTAAGCTGGCTGGTTTTGGTTTTAAGATTATAGAACCCGTTATTGGTAACCACCTCGGTTCCGGATGTGTCTTTAATGTATGTGTCCGTAATGAAAGTAGCCAGCTGCGAGTCGGTATTATAAAGCAGTGAATCCGTCGTAAGATCGTATGATGGATCTTTCAGTTGTACGTTTCTCTTGAAATATACATCCTTTAGTTCGGAATAATAAACGGCCTCTTCACTGGTGACGGTCGTCTTTTCACTAATGATCTTTCCGCCGTTGCGGTAGGTGCCTATTTTAAGGTTGGTATCGTAATCGAGATTTTCGGTGGTAAGAATATTTTTACCGTCGGTCAGTTTTACCTGTTTCTCCAGGTTGGCCAGCTTGGTATCGGAATGGTAAATGAGGTAACGGGAATAGGTATGTATGGTATCGGAATCTATTATGTGCACGTTGCCAAAAGCCTCTATGATCTTTTTATTTTTATTATAAACGGCACTGTCGCAGTACACTTTGGTTTTACCATCTCTGAAGATTACATTGCCTGCGGCTATCTGCAATTCATTGGTGGTATCCACTTTTTTATAACGGAGACGATCAGCCTGTTCGATGTTTACCAAACGGGGAACGGTATCCGTGGCAGGGGTAATGGTCGTGTCGGGCCTGTTTATCTTCAATTGCGCATTAGAACCTAAAAAGCCGAGGCAGCAGGCCATTATTATAAGAATGGGGGTAACATTTATCCTTATACGTAACAAAACCCTCTCACGCTGTTCCCTTCTCATTTCCCAGATGGTTTTCTGGTAGTATCATCAATGAGCGGGGCTGTTAAAGGAGGGGAGGAATTCTTTTTTCCGAATACGGAAATGTTTACATATCGTTTGGGGTGACTGCGAAGATCATCCAGTAAAATATTTACCTTATACGTGGTACTGCTAAGGTTTTTATAAAGCGTTTTATCATTGAGCAGGGCTCCGAGTGTACCGTCCGTGCTGTTTACTTTTTTCATCACGTCGCTTAGGGAATTAGCGGTCGATTGAAGACTGGCCACTGTTTCTTCTATACGAGCATTCGCCAGTTTCCCGGTAGCTGTTTCGATATTGGACAGTGTTTTAGTGATCTGCGCATTATTGGCAGAAAGGTTGGCGGTTACCGATTCGGTGTTCTTAAGCGTTTTACCGAGTGAACTACTCTGATCGTCGAGCAGTTTGTTCAGGGCGAGGGACGAGGCATTCAGGTTTACGATGATCTTTTGAAAATTATCTTTCGTGGAGGGATCGAAGTAAGTGCCTATTATCTGTATAAGCGAGTCCAGAGAGTTTAGTGTACCGGTAACGCTATTGATGGCGGGGTTTAGGCTTGATTTAACATCGTCCAGCATACCGGGAGTAATACGTGTGCCCAGGGTATCGCCATCCTTTATAAATGTTTCCGAATTCCCCATGGTGATGGTTAGAACGGCCGTACCAAGGAGGTCTTTGTTGATAGCTGCAATAGAATTATTGGGAATGTTAATTTCCTTGTCCAGATTTATTGTTACAATTATACTGTCAAGGTCTTTGTTTTTTTCCTGCATTTTGTAAACCGTGCCTACCTGCAGTCCATTAATAATAACGGCATTGGAGCCGCCTAATCCATCTACTTTTTTAAATACGGTATAGATCTTATCGCTGGAGTCTACCAGGTTTTTACCTTTTAAAAAATTAAAGCCCAGTATCAGCAAGGTTATGGAAATAGCTGTAAGAATGCCCACCTTTGTTTCATTAGAAATTTTCATTCAGGTAATTTTTGTCTATCTGGCAAATGTACTGATTCCCGCTGTTACTTGGCTTTAGGTGAAGTCTCCACCTGTTTTTTATATTTTCTGAAAGCCCCGAGTATATTTTCCACCATCTCCGTCTGCCCGTCAGGGCTATTCAAATATTGTTCCTCTTCTTTGTTGCTGATATACCCCAATTCAACCAGAACGCTGGGCATGCCGGTTGCCTGCAGCACCCAAATGCCTTTATTGTTGCGTTGTTTAACGCCTCTGCTGGCCCTGCCCGCACGGATAAATTCGTCCTCTATAAAAGAAGCAAGCGTATAGCTGTTCCTGAAATATAATTTGGTATAAAGTTGTTGCCTGATCCTGGCTTCCGGTGAGTTGAGGTCAAGAATATTGGCCGAGTCTTCTATATTTTCACCTCCCTCTTCTGCGTTGATGTATTCACTTTTACTTTCGCTTCTGTCGGATGCCCATATATAGGTTTCAGTACCTTTCGCTTTATTCTCTACATAGTATGTTTCATATACAGGTACGCTTACCTTCTTTTTCTTTCTTTTTTTTCCTTTACCCGTAGTTACTGTTTTGGACGTGTACCCTTTCACTCTTTTGGCATACCATCCACCGGCTTTTACTCCTGCGGAGTTACAGTGTATGCTTATAAATAAATCACCTCTCGACTGGTTAGCCATATCGGCGCGGCGACGGTTGGCATCCCGGGCGTTACCCAGGTTACCCGGAAGCGCGTTGGTAGTGCGGGTATAAATTATTTTCAGATCAGGAAACTCCTCTTCGATGGCTTTACCCAGTTTAAGGCCTACTTCGAGTGCCACTTTGGATTCGGTAGACATCGTTCCTTTTGCTCCCGGGTCTACGCCGCCATGTCCCGGGTCTATTACCAGGGTGCGCAGCATTCTGGGCTCGGGTGCCGGTGAAGGGGTAATAGATATAAAGGAAAAGCAGGCAATGGATAAAAAGAAAAATACCGGGAGTTTCTTCATCATAATTAAAAAATGTTTAACAGGGCACACAATCTTCACATCTTCTTAAGGATCGAATTGCTATTTTTGCCCAGATTAACAGGATCTTTATAACCGATTACCGGGAATCCCCGGTCTTTTATGGCAGAACGGAGATTTATACATAGTTATTATAATATCTTATAAATCTCTGTTGCGGGATCAAAAAACAGTATGAACAACGGACGCAAAGTTAGCTCAAAAAGAAATATTCTGCAGTTGTTTATGCTGCTCATCGTAGTAACGTCTATCAGTTTTAACAATTTATCCTGCCGCTCTTCTTACCGCGGTCGTTCAGGCAAACCCACACAGCGTACCAATTCTCCTATAAATAAAGACAGTATTTCAATATTGAATGCTAATGATACTGCTCCTGTACGCAAAGACAGCATTGCGGCGACACGCGACAGCCTTGGGAACATTAACGACACCATACCCCGGCGTGATTCGGGCAATGTTCGGCAGACGGATACTGTGGCACTCAAAGTGTCTAAAGATTCGCTGGATGCCCCTGTTACTTATGCGGCACTCGATTCGATGGTGCTGGACGTGCCAACCAAACGCATCATTTTGTACAATGAAGCTTCCACTAAGTATACCGATCTGGATATTAAAGCCTATAAGATAGAACTGGATCAGCCGAAAAAACTCGTAATAGCCACTTTCGGATTAGACTCAGCGGGCCGAATGATAGGGCAGCCTGTATTCGTGCAGAACGATACCAAGATGCAGATGGACTCTGTGCTGTATAATATCGAGACCCGCAAAGGCATCACCCGGAGCACGTATACCAATCAGGGAGAGATATTTGTATACGGTGAAAAGATCAAGAAGGTATCGGATAATTCTTTTTATGCCTATCGGGGGCGCTTCACCACCTGTAACCTGGATACCCCTCACTTCTCTTTTCAGACCAATAAGATGAAACTGATCAATAAGCAGTTTGCCATCACAGGACCGGTGCATCCTGAATTTGAGGGAGTACCCGTCCCCATTTACCTGCCATTTGGCTTTTTTCCTATGAGCCAGGGACGGCATTCCGGGCTGCTGGCACCTTCTTTCACCACCAATGAGCAGTTCGGACTCGGGCTGGAAGGATTGGGTTATTATAAAGTGCTAAATGATAATTTTGATGTTACGCTGCGCACGGATATCTACTCCTACGGCGGCTATCGGCTCAATCTCACGCCTACCTACCGAAAGCGATACCGATATGCGGGCCAGTTTGGTCTGGCTTTCCAGAATACCCGTTTTCTTAGCGATTTCGGTCCCAAAGAGTTTGCTTCCACGCGGACTTTTAATATAACCTGGGGGCATTCAGTTGATAGTAAAGCCCGTCCCGGCACTTCTTTTTCCGCCAATGTGAATGCGGGTTCAACTCAGTTTAATCAATATGTAGCCAATAATCCGACCATCAATTTCCAGAACCAGTTAAGTTCCTCCATCACCTATACCAAAAACTGGGAGAACAAGTATAACCTGTCGGCAAGTGCCAATCATAATCAGAATAACAATACCCGCCTGGTAAGCCTGGACCTACCCACGATCGCTTTTAACGTTGCCAACTTTTACCCCCTTCAACCGAAGGAACTGGTGGGAGAACCCAAATGGTTTCAGAAGCTGGGCATAGGACTTACATCTAACGTCGCGAGCCAGGCTTCCTTTTACGATTCGCTTCTGACGCTTAAGCGGCTGGTAGATACCTTCCGGTGGGGTGCCCAGCATAGTATACCTATTACGCTGGCCCTTCCGCAATTGGGTCCCCTGCAAATAGCCCCGGGTATAAGCTACCAGGAGAGATGGTTTTCAAGGGAATTTAAGCGTACCTGGAACGATACGGCAAAGAAGGTGGATACGGTTATAAATAAAGGCTTTTACACCGCCAGGGATATGTCGTTCAGTCTATCGTTAAGTTCTGCCATTTTTGGTATTTACAATTTTGGTGAGACAAAAAAAATCAAAGCGATCAGGCACGTAATACGGCCTTCCGTGGCAATTACATACAAACCTGATTTTGCCAAAAAGGATTATTACTCCATCAGAACAGATACCTCCGATAACTTCCGCGAAGAGCGGTTTTCCCGATTTGACGGCAATATTTTCGGAGCGTTTGGCGAAGGGGAATTCGGGGGTATTACCTTTAGCCTGGATAATAACCTCGAAATGAAAGCCCGTTCCAAATCGGACACGGCGGAAGCCGCAGACAGGAAGATCAAACTGCTGGATGGGTTCGGGATCAACGGGGGGTACAACTTCTTACGCGATTCTTTGAAGCTGGATGTGTTCAGCCTTTATGCCCGAAGTACCTTATTTGAAAAAGTAAACATCACGGCAAACGCCGTACTCGATCCCTACCAAACGGATGAAAGGGGATTAAGTATCAATAAATATGCATGGTCAGGTGATAAATTCAGCTTCGGAAGGATCACCAACGGAAGCATAGCCATTTCCACTTCCTTCCAGAGTAAGAAAAAAGATGAGAGTAAACCATCGGTTACCGATCAGCAAAACGAAAATGACGGTATTCCATTAACGCTTGCACAACAGCAGAATGAATTGGATTATATTCGTAATAACCCCAGTGAATTTACCGATTTTAATATACCCTGGTCAGTAAACCTGTCTTATTCGCTTAATTATAGCAGTGTGCGGAAAGCTGATTACAGCGGCTTTGAAAGCGTTATTAATTCCAGCATAAACCTGAGCGGTGATTTTAATCTCAGTCCCAAATGGAAAGTGGGTTTAAATACATATTACGATTTCCGCGGCAGCGGCATCCAGACACTTACCATGAACCTCAGCCGGGAGATGCACTGCTGGCAGATGGGTATCAACGTTACGCCGGTGGGTCCTTACCGCTCGTTCAATATCACCATCAGTCCCAAATCCGCTATATTAAGAGATCTCAAGATTAACAGAACCCGTTCGTTCAATAGCACCCTTTAAGATAGCGGGCCTTCATAATATCGAACACTTTTATTTTAAGGCTTTCCGGCGTATCGTTGTCCGTTACTGCAACGGGTGCCAGGAAATGCATCTCCAGCCGGTGCGGCATCAGGTAAAAGGCTTTGCCGGCGGGCAGCACCCCGCGGGTATGAAATATGATTGCGGGTATAATGGATTTACCTGTTTCCAGTGCCAGCCGAAAAGCCCCGTTATGAAAAGGCTTAACCGGCTCGTTCGTCCTGTTGCGCGTACCTTCCGGATAGATGCTCATATGCAGACCACTGGCCAGTACTTCTTTCATTTTAACGATACTTTCCCTCCGGCTGGCCTCGCTGTTACGATCCACGAGTACGCTCCCCATCTTATACAAAATCCCGAATACGGGAACCTTTGATATTTCTACCTTGGCGATCGTTTTATTGCCACCGGGCACATGGGGAGACGAAACCGGGACGTCCATAAAAGAATTATGATTGAACAGTACGATGTAATTTTCCCCTTTTTTAAAATGCTCTTTACCGTATACCGTTAAAGGACAGCCGATGCCGGTAAGAAACAGTTTCATCCAAACCCGGCTTACTGCCACAAACCGGTGAGTGCGTAACGGCTCGGGGAAAAGAGATACGATAAAATAGGGAACCAGGAAAAGGAACATCGTAATGATGAACCATATGAGTGCCCATAATGCAAATATTCTTCCTGCCGCTTCTTTCAGTAATTTCATAAGTTATGATAATTTCCAGTCAATAGGATCGATACCCTTACCGGTGAGATAAGCATTTGTTTTGGAAAAATGCCTGCATCCAAAGAAGCCATTGTTGGCCGAAAAAGGGGAGGGGTGCGCCGCTTTGAGCACCTGGTGCCTGGTTTCATCGATCAGCACTTGTTTTTCCTGCGCAAATTTCCCCCATAACAGGAACACGACGTTTTCTTTTTTATCGGATACTTTCCGTATCACCGTATCCGTAAACTCTGCCCATCCGATCTTTGCATGGCTCATTGGCTCGCCGGCCCTTACGGTCAGTGAGGCGTTCAATAAAAGCACTCCCTGCCTGGCCCAGTGCGTAAGATCGCCGTGTACAGGTATTGGCACCCCTATATCCTGGTGCAGTTCTTTAAAAATGTTGATCAGGGAGGGCGGGGGAGCAATGCCCTGCTGTACGGAGAAACTAAGGCCGTGTGCCTGCGATGGCCCATGGTAGGGATCCTGCCCGAGTAATACCACTTTTACTTTATCGAAAGGAGCTGCATCAAAGGCGTTAAATATAAGCCGCCCGGGTGGATAGATCGTTTTTCCCGCCATCTTTTCCGTTTTAATAAAAGTGACGATCTGCTGAAAATAGGTTTTACCAAACTCTCCTTTGAGTGCCTCTTTCCAGCTTTCTTCCATTTTTACATCCATACATCTTTGTATTTCAGGTATTATTAAACGCGGTAAAAATAAAGAATTAGCCGTTGGGCAAACGCATTTATTCTCCCTGTCTTATTTACCCCCCTTAATTGCCGCGTTTACCCCTGCGCGGAATAAATAATATGAATAAGTTTGCAGGGTAAAATAGCGGGTAATGATAGAAGTTTTTAAAACCGACGTTACGGACAGAAGCAAGGCCGGTATGCTGGTTCATTTGATACACCGGGCCTTCCCCGGCTACCGGGCAAATTTCGATTTGCAGGATTGCGACCATATTCTCCGGATAAAATCGGAAACAGGGCTGGTAGAGGTTCACCTGCTTATACGGCTCTTGGAGGACAAGGGCCATCAGGCCGAATTGCTGCCGGATGAATACCATATTCAATAAGAAGTTGCTGGTACTTTTAAATACGTGCGCTCTATGCGCGTTTTACCATCCAAACCCGGCTTCATACTGGTTTCCGAATATTTTAAAAAGGAGAAACGCATCAACCTTAGAATGGAAACGCTAAATTGATTTCCCAAATGCTTTGTAAAATGTTTTCTTAACTATCCTCTTTCGTAATTTTGAACGATGACAAGTAGGGAGACATACATTATATCACCCGCCGTAGCAGAAGATGCCCCCGCGCTTACCCTGCTGGTAAATGCCGCTTACCGCGGCGAAGAGTCCCGGCAAGGCTGGACTACCGAAGCGGACCTGCTGGATGGTACGCGCATAGATCTGGCCGCCATGCAGGAGCTGATCGCGACTCCGGGGACTACCGTATTGAAGTATCTTGATAATGGTATTATAACAGGATGCGTGGAGCTAAAGAAAACAGGAAATAAACTGTATCTCGGAATGCTGTCAGTAAAGCCCTTTACCCAGGGGAAGGGAATAGGCAAGCAACTGTTGCAGGCTGCCGAAGCATTCGCCATAAATAATGGCTGTACCATCATATATATGACTGTTATTTCTTCCCGCAGCGAGCTGATAAGCTGGTATGTGCGCCACGGGTATCAGCTTACGGGAGAGCGTAAACCGTTTGAAGTGCCTGACAGCCGCTGGGGAATACCCAGGCAGGAACTGGAGTTCGCCGTACTGGAGAAAAAACTGATTCTATAATAGTATGCCCGCAATGGCAGCCGACAGGTAAGAAGCCAACGTACCGCAAAGCAATGCCCTGAGGGATAACCTGGCGAGGTCGCCTCTGCGTTCCGGCGCTATCTGACTGATACCTCCTACCAGCATACCGATAGAACTGAAATTGGCAAAACCGCAGATCGCGAAACTGACAATGATAAGCCCCTTATCGGTAAGCTGCATACCGGGGCTTGTCATATTTTTAAATGCGATGAATTCGTTGATGGTGAGCTTCTGTCCCATCAGCGTAGCTACGGATCCTATATCCTGGTCGGGAACACCCAGTGCCCAGGACATGGGATAGAATAATTTTCCAAAAAGCCAATCGAGGGATAATGGAATATCCAGTTGCATCCATACACCCGTTTTCAGCAGCAGGAAGTTGATCATCGCTATCAACGCGATGAAGGCAATCAGCATGGCGATGATATTTACGGATATCTTCATCCCGTCCGAAGCCCCTCCCGTGATGGCATCTATCAGGTTTTTATAAGGACTTTTTACTTCGAGTTTTACGGTTCCCATGGTCTGACTGGGTTCTGTTTCCGGCCACACTATCTTGGAGATCACCAGAGCGGCGGGGGCAGCCATGAGGCTGGCGGTGAGCAGGTATTCCGCCTTTGCGCCAAAGTTGATATAAACCACCAGTATGCTGCCTGAAATGCAGGCCAGGCTTCCGCTCATGGAAGCCAGCAGTTCGCTCATCGTCATACGTGCCAGGTAAGGTCTTATCATTACCTGGGCTTCCACCTGCCCAACAAAGGCACTGGCTATATTGCTAAGCGATTCTGCGCCACTCACGCGCATCAGTACTTTCATGGCTTTTGCCATACCCGAAATGATACGTTGCATGATGCCGAAATGATAGGTGATGGCTACCAGCACGCAGATCAGGATAAGCGTAGCTGTAATGCTGAAAGCGAATATAAAAGCACCATCGGTTCGAAAGGGAGCGGAGCCGGTGCCACCCGGTTTGGAAACAAAGATATCTCCCCATACAAAACTGGCACCCTCCTTGGCAAATTTTTCGAGGTGGGCTACCTGCATGCCTATCCATTGAAAGAACCGCGACACCTGCTCTATCTTAAGTACCAGTACCGCAATAAGCACCTGTAGCGCGATGCCGCTTATCACCAGCCGGGCATTGATCCTTTTACGGTTGTTCGAACAAAGAAAGGCGATGCCTAAGATGATACCGATGCCTATCAGGCCCTGGAATCTATACATATTTAAGCTGTTATCTGGTTACTTTCCCCGGATTAGTATGGTCGGCTGAAGATCGGAACTTTTCCTCTTTAAAAAAAATCAATGAAAAGAGAACCGGAAATAATGAACCGTTATTTAAGATCGCTATCTTAGTAAAATACAGATCATGTATGAAAAAATTATCAATCCTTCTCTTTAGTTGCCTTCCCCTGCTTGCCTCTTCACAGGATATAGAACGCTATTTTGAAAGCATCCGTAAGAGTAAAGTAAAGCTGACTGCCTTTTTCAGCCAGATGCCGAAGGGCGGTGATCTGCATCATCATTTCAGTGGTTCTATATACGCAGAAACCTACATTAACTACGCGATTGAAAACGATTGGTATATTAATAAAAAAACATACGATATAAAAGACGTTCCGCAGGGTGATACGGATTATGTGAAGATATCGAAGCTAAATAATCCGGGCATATCATTTTACGAACAGAAGCTGCTGGAAAAATGGTCTGTGAAAGACTATAATGGTATAAGTCAGCCATCTGATAAACTATTCTTCGGTTCTTTCCCGGCTTTCGATATTGCCAGTAAGCATACGTATAACGAAGGCTTGCTGGAGATAAAGGCAAGGGCCATAGTGGAAAATATATCTTATATAGAAACAATGTTCACAGGTGTACCGTGCGATGTGGATATATCCGGTGCGGAAAAGTACAATTACGGTTTACGCAGCCTGCAGGTAAGACGGGACTACCAGGGTGTAGCAAAAGTGCTTGATTCCGTCTACGGTGAAATCATTCGGCAGGATATAGCGGGATGCGCTGTTTCTTTTAATAAAGAACTTAAGGATCGACATGATCGCTTACGGATAGATGATTCCACCTTTGTATTGCGCTACCAGAACTATGTACTTCGCCTGATCGACAATCCGGTACGGATATTTAAAGACTTAGTAGCCGCTTTCGAATCTGCCAACAGCAGTTCGCTGATAGTAGGCGTTAATATAGTGGGTGCAGAAGATAATAAGGTTTCTATGAAAGATTACTGGCTGCACATGCAGATGTTCAGGTTTTGCCATGGCAAATATCCTAAGGTGAAATATGCCATGCATGCAGGTGAACTGGCACTGGGACTGGTAAAGCCGGAAGAACTTTCCTGGCATATCAATGAAGCAGTAAGAGAAGCCGGTGCCGGCAGAATAGGTCATGGGGTAGACCTTGCCTACGAAAAAGAAAGCACTGTGTTGCTTGCCTATATGCGGGATCATAAAATACCCATTGAAATAAATCTGTACAGCAATGAATTTATTTTGAAAGTGAAGAACGACGACCACCCGCTGCTTCTTTATAAAAACGCCAGGGTGCCTATAGTCATCGCTACGGATGATGCAGGGGTGTTAAGAACTAATCTCATTCATCAATATGTATTGCTGGCTTACCGGTACCCTGATTTTACTTACCAGGATATTAAACAACTCGTATTTAACAGCATCCGCTTTTCTTTTATCGAAGAGCCGGCTTTGCTCAAGCGTTTAGAAGCAGATCTTCAGAAAAAATTTAAAGCGTTCGAGTCCCGTTCCTGGTAACCCTATCTTCCGGATAAATATTTTTGTAATAAAGCAACCGAAGGAGTGTTTACTCCGAATAATCATTTAGCCGTTATTCCGGGTACCGGTATTTTTATTCAACTAATTTAACTATAATGAAGTATCTATTTTGTTTACGCTATTGCATAGCAATAGCCGGAATGTTTATTGCCGGATGCAGCAAAGATGATGATGCTCCTGCGAAAGAGATAAGCCTTAGTACAAGTGCAACGTTGGGGAGCTACCTAACAGATAAAAGCGGTCGTACGCTGTATTTTTTTGCAAACGATGCAGCAGGCCGAAATACCTGTACGGGTGGATGCCAATCCCTATGGCCCGCATTATTCCTAGACACTATAACGGCAGACCAGTTGGGTAGCGGACTGAGTATATCCGATTTTACCTTCATTGCCACGGGTTCTGGCAGGAAGCAGGCTGCTTACAAATCCTGGCCGCTTTATACCTACTCCCCGGTAGTAAATGGTGTCAATACGCCGGAAGCTCCCGCATCTACGTCCGGAGAAGGTGTCGGTAATGTATGGTTTATTGCCAAACCTGATTACTCGATTATGTTTTCCAATGCCCAGCTATTAGGACAGAACGGTAAAAACTATAAGTCGGATTATACAGAAGGGGAAGGTAGGACGATTTATTTTACTGATGGAAAAGGGCTAACGCTATACGCTTTTAGAAATGACAGGAATCTTAAAAACAATTTTACCAGACCAGACTTTACCAACAACAGTGTATGGCCCATTTATGAAACAGATAAAGTATCCGTACCATCTACACTCGATAAAACGGCGTTTGTTGCCATAGACGTCGCTGGCCGCAAGCAGCTCACCTACAAAGGCTGGCCCCTATATTATTTCGGTCAGGATGCTGGTGTGCGCGGCTCTAACAAGGGAATCAGTTTTCCATCCCCCGGTGTGTGGCCGATATTATTTAAAGATATTGCTCCCGCTCCTCCTTTGTGAGAACGATCATTGAAAGTAGAATATAATTATTCCTTCTGCTTCATTTCGTCTTTTCGCATAGGCATTGCATCGATGATGAAATATAACTTTTGAAGAGTAACGGGTTTATCGGAAGTATATTTTTCTCCCCCGTCTTTTCCTATCAGGTGAACGGAAAATGTTTTATGAGATCGCCCGGTTCTTACAGATACGATAATGTCACGGTCCTTTAATCCGGCAGAGTCCGTAGCCAAAATTTTCTGCTGCTGCTTGAGTGTTGCATCGATGGGAGCCGGTGCATAAAGTATGAGTTGACGGTAATCCTGGTGCGGCATAACGATCAGGTATAAAAGGATGAGGAAATACACACTGTTATAATTTACCGCTAAGATAGAAAAATTAAACTGCATTTTGCTGTACTCCTATAGAAGCTGGTTTGATGCCAAAAAAAGAGGCTGTTTCTGTAACGAAACAGCCTCTTTGGTTATTTAGCGATGGGGAGTACCAGTATTCAAAGTTAGCGTATTACCATGCATCCGCCGACACCCTAAAATCGACGCCTTTCTGGCTTTAAAAAGTATAGATCAGCCGCACTCCGGCAGGTAGCGCAGGAATCCGGCGGGCCGTTTTATTTATAGATTTTCTTAGGGAAAAGAACTGGTCCGAGTCACGTGTGCCCAATGTTTCATTCGAGCTGGTGGTCTTTCTGCGTACTCCGAAGCCCAGAAAATATTCTACCCATAACTTTTTATTGTACGTTATGATAGATTTACCGCCCACATTTATTTGCGGGCCTATTACCCGTTTTGTTACGTCGTATATTGTAAATTCCTCATAAGCAGGCAATCCATTGGAGGCTTTTCTTTCAACCCAACCTTCCCGGGTATAAATCACTTTCTTGTAATGCAGGATGGCCTCGGTATACAACGATTGATCTTTCTTCCAATATCTCCTTATGGAAGGGCGAAGTATCCTGCCATTTGCTTGTAAGGTAGAGGAAAAATAGATCGAACCAAAAATCCATCCAGCGTCCATTCCCAGTGACCAGTCTTTGGTCAGGTGGTATTCAACGCCGCCCGACAGGTTAAAGTCCAGGAGATTGATTATTCCGGAAGGGTTCAATCTGATGCTAACTATGCCCGGCCGCGTTTTTTTAGAGGATGACTTCTGCGCATGTAAAAATGCCGGGATACTAAAAAAAATAATGAACAGTGCCTTTTGCATCAATTAATTTTAGTAATCAGTTTAGGATCGAGCCGGTTCGTTATATTGTAAAGAATCATTCCGTCACTTACCCAGCAAATCAGCACATTATTATAAGGAATAACGTCTATGTAAACACCATCACTGGCCGATTTCACCAGCACGGGATTGTAACCGTTCCTGATGTCGAATACGAGCAATTTGCTTTTGTCGCATACATAAAGGGCCGATCCGGAATACCCAAGTCCGTAAGGCTCGTTAACCGGGTAGGTATTCACCTGAACCGGCTGTGTGATGTTTTTAATATTATAAACGGCTAAAATACTTTGCGTACCTCCGCATTCCCCACTTGTGCGAAGGGTGGCGTATGCAACGGAATCTTTGGCCACTACGGGATCGCAGCGGCGCAGTACCTGGGGAGAAATGGCCGTACTAAGCTTCACGGGACGTTCCGGGTTATCGATGGAGAAAATGTGCACCACACTGGTAGAACCGATAAACAGCTTGTCTTTAAACGGACAAATGGTTTCTATATTGAAGCCGACATAAGTGGTATTTTTTAATATGGGATTGCTGGCATCGGCTATGCTGAATATTTTCAGATCACTTTTGTCGACGATGTAAAGATAGTTCCCCGCAATGGCGAAACGTGCGAGCGAGCCGCCGGTGCCTGCCGTACTGAAGGAACTGGTATTGCTGTCCTTGGTGCAGGAAGCGCCTGATAATAAACAGATGATAACGATTAAGTGTATTATTTTTTTCATGGTAAAGCTTTTATCTTCTGCAATTGGCTGTTTTAACCGTTCTTAATTCCCAGTATACAATTTTCCCTTTCGAGCTATCGGGACAAACGAACGCACCCCGCTCGGGCGGGTATTCCTGGTACCTGGCGGGAAATACGTCTTTTACAGTCCTTACAATTGCTGGGTGCAAAGGATCCTGCATATTTATCACCATAAGGCTGGAGTTGTTATTGGCATAAATATAGTTTCCCTTTACCGCAATTTCCGTATTGAATGGTATACGGAGAAAAGCTATCTTTTTTGGCCGATCCGTATTGGAGTTATCTATAATATGAATGCCCTCGTTCTCTTCGTTCTGAAAGATATAATTCGCGTATGCATATATTTTACCGGCTCTTACCGTGGATCGCACCCCTTCAAGGGATATAGTGTCCGTATTCGCCAGGAGACTGGCATAAATTGGCACAAAGGCCTCCGTGTCTGTCCGGTCATTGCTATTTTGCTGATTGTCCCTGATACAGGAAGAAAAAAGGAAAATGAGTAAAACAGGGTAAAGTTTACGCATAAAGAAGTGTTTGGCGGAATGACATACCTGTTGGGAATAACGTTGCATATGCAAAAGTTTTTGCCCCACCGCCTTAACTATAATTTTACTATTATATTTGCATCGGGGCAATTATGCAGGTATCTTTCCCTTTCCGAAAATTTACATACGCCGGGGTAGTCGCCTTTCCTGCCTTCCATATCGTAAATGATCTGAAAGTGCAGGTGCGGCGGCCATTGGCCGTTTTCTTCCGGTAAGCCAAAGCGGCCAATGGTTTGCCCCGCAGCCACGGGGTCGCCTTCTTTCAGGCAATGCAGGCTTGCCAGATCGAGATGTCCATATAAAGTATGAAAAGTGGCTTCTGCTATTTGGTGCTGTAAAATAATGGTGGCTCCGTAATCCCCGAAATGATCGTTAAACTGGTAACTGTGAATGATGCCGTCAAGCGGTGCGTAAACAGGTGTTCCTGCCTTGCCCCATATGTCCACACCCAGGTGAAGTCTCCGGGGTTCATCGTCGGTATTAAAATGTTCACTACGTGCATAGATGTTGCGGTGCTCATTGTATCCGCCTGTCAGGTAGCGGCAGCCGGTTGTTCTCCGTTTGTTTTCAATATAAAGGGTAAACGCCATCGTATCCCGGATCATCGCCTCCGTAATTTCATGATTGGCTGCCGTAAGATCAAGCCGGCCAACCTGGTCGCGGGATGCATCAAAGGGCACTAACCCGTGCATACCAACAGCCTGTTTTATGAAGGTGGCAAAATCCTTTTTTATGGTAGAATGTTCCAGAGATTTGGTTTTGATGATTCTTTGATGTACCGCCCCCGGCTCGCTGTTAAAGGTACTTGATCCCCGGTAAGAATGTATAAAATAAATACAGCAGGGACAGGCATTTTAGTCACCAAACACTTATTCAGGTATGGAACTGTCCTTAGTTACGTTTAATTTTTTGTATGGATTGGTCAAAAGAACCGGACCTGTTGATTCGTTCTGGCTGCGTTTGATTGATAGCACGGATTTTTTCAAATGTAAAGGTTTGTACAGCATCGTAATCATGTGCATCCTGCCGTTGCTGCTGCTTTAGAATAAAAGATTGACCGTTGGCGTTATTGCTAATCCCTTGTGCCATCTGTATCGCACTGGCACTTTTACCCTGAATTACCCAACCCGGCACGGGCCGCTGCGTGGAGTAAAAAATGGTCCATTTACAATAATCATCGCCATTACAGTCCCACTGGAAAATCTGCGTACCATCTGCCTTACCTCCTCCTGCCATGCTAATATGTTTATTGCTGTGCAGGGCGATTATTTCATAATAACCTGTGGCATTTTTAATTATTTTAAACTGGTGATTTGCCTGGTCAAAATAGTCCCACTGTACCAGTTTCGCTCCGTTGGCTGTGCTGACGTTTTCCACCGCCAGGTATTTTCCGGTCTGGTTGATTTTGATCTTGTAGATACCGTCTGTAATGTCGACCTGGTCTTTTGCTCTTATTACAGCACTGCTTACTTTGGTGGGCAAATGGGAAGCTACAACGGGGGGGTCATACAATTGCAATATGCTCAGGTAATCCCTTTTGGCAACATCTTTATTGAACCAGTAAGCAGTGTTGATTCCAGCAATATCTTTGGTGCTGAAAATATAATTGGAACCGAAGCTGCAGTTGCTCACCGTATTGCCATTTCTACATTTAATAGTTGGCTTCGACGGATCTATCGCAAATGCATCTGCACGGTAATGCATAATTGATTCATAATCGTACCCACCCTGCGGCGTGCCAGGCTCTATCTGGAAATTATGTTTATATTCTTTATTTATATTCGATGTATCAATAAATACGTATTGGTCCCTGTCATAACGGCTTTGCTCGTGCCAGAATCCCAAAGAATGAAGCATCTCGTGTACAATGGTTTCTATACCGGATTGCCGGGTGATGTAAATAACCTGTTCGCCCCCTTTTTTGCCGATAGGGGATATGCCGCCATAGCCGGTATCTATGGTATACTTGATGCGGATATAGTCTTTCTCATTATTATAGGGTACCAGCCGGAGGTTGGTATAATTATTCAGAGCTTTGATGGCTTCAAGGGCATTGTCATATAGCAAAGCACCGTAGATCGTTTTGTTGCTTTTCATATTCCCGTCGATTTTAACCGGAATATTTCCTTTGGGCCATATAAAAGCCCCGTCACTGTTATTGCTTTGGTAAATGGCCAGTTGCTGTAATGTATTGCCGACGATGATATCTCCGTTCAGTATATAATTAGTACCCACCTGCTTTACGTAATACGATTTTGCTTCATTGCTCATGGGAAGCTTTATTGTCTTTTGAATATAATCCGTTTGAGCAAAACTGAATAGGCTTATAGCGCACGGACAAAGACAAAGGATTGCTTTTACGAACATTGTAATTTGTTGGTTGAAACGCTTTTTCATATAGTATTTTAAATTTGGTTATATACATTTATTTGTCAAGTCTAATAGCGCTTTATCAGCCCTTTTGGTTTTTCCATCCGCTTTTGTTCAGACGGTCCGTCCGGTTCATTCTTTTTGAAATCAAAAACCACGGACGAAATCGAGATATCATCTGTCAGGTAAAAATAAGAGCCGTTTACAGGTTGCATGGAGGATGCGCCCCAGTATTGTAAAGTAGCTTTCATGCCATTCTGTAAACAACTGATGGAATAGCCGCGGCTACCTGCCTGTTTTATTATAATCCATTTCTGGTTGTCCTGGTTCAACCAGTCCCATTGTACCAGTTTAGCTCCTCTTTTAGGGGATCCCTCTGTACTCAGGTATCTACCGCTATGTTTGGCTTTTAATGTATACACTTCATTACCCAAATGTTTAATGATGAACATAAAGTGTTGTGTATACTCGTTGTCCCATTGTATCAGCCAGGCCCCGTTTTTGGCCTCCGCACCGGCAATGGCGAGATACTTACCTGTCTGGTTCACTTTAACGAAATATTCTCCGTCGGTTAAGCCTTGCCCATTTGTACTTAGGCACCTGATAAGGAGGAATGAATAGATGATTGCCGCTTTCATGTATCGATTTTTAAAAGTTTATTCCGGACACTATATTTTTCACCGGGTAGCATATTTCTGATAGTTTGGTGTTTATATCAACAGGCGGTTTATTCGTGATAATAGAACTTTCCTTCAGTGACCACTAGTTGGTCGCTGGCATTACCCGTTAATACTCCCTCGAATGTGGCTTCTATCTCGGTAGGGTTTTTGGTGGCCTTGTATACATTTATTTTTACGGTAAAACCCATCATGCTTCCGTAGAGATAGTTTTGTGGGGATAGATTTGCCAGTTGTATAACACTGTAATCCGTATTGCCATTCTTAATAGTAAATATACCGGCACCATTTGTATCATACAGGTTGATATTGAACGCCTGTTCGTTTTTATCTTTCGGCCCCCGGCTGCCGGCTATCATAATAGCTTTGTTATAGCCTTCCGGGTGGAAGGCGCCGAATATTTCATTGTCAGCCTTCCACTCTTTGCCATTTATTTTCATCGCCAGGTAGTTATCCCTGTTACTTGTTTGTTTTGCGGTAGTTTCCGGTAGGGTAGGTTTTGCCGGATCAACGTTATCGCAGGAAACGGACAGGATGACACTGCAAAGGATCGTCATTATTTTGTTGAACATCGTATGATAGTTTAATGGATTGATTTGATTGTAGTGACAACTGATGCCGTGGATATGGTTAGTATCAATTCGGTCCAGAACACAAAGTAAACAGCCAGGAATAAAATAAAAGTCCGGGTATTTAAATAACATTTCATACAATGATTCATTTCTTTTGATAAATAATGGTTCCCTGACCTTCTGTGCCTACCCAGGTCATTTTGCTTCCCGAAATGGTAATGATATAACTCTGGCCAACGGCGAAATTGGTAGCCGAGATCATTATTTTGTTTCCTTCCAGTTTCCATTTCGTTTTGCTGTATAATTTTTCCTGGATATTTTTATATTTTTCATCGCAACCGCTTTCTTTTGCGTTTAACCGAAATGTTGCATCAGCATTTACCTCATACACGATGTCAGCCGCACAGGGCCGCTGCTGCAACAGCGCAACATGCGTATCCATTTTCCGGCCTTCGTACACACTTATATGAGCTGTTTTTTTCCATTTGCCCACCGGGCTTTGAGAGAATGCGGAACTTGCGGTAACAACAGATAATGCAAGTAAACAAAGTATCTTTTTCATGGTATAATATGTTTGATAAGAATGTAAGTAGTATATGAACAAATCATTTCTTTCCCCAGCCTTCCGGCCAGTTCATTAATTTATTCATACTTTGATAATCGGCATATTGAAGCCCCCCGCTGCAGGGAGCACCCCAGATAGAAGGGCAAAAATCTTTTGTATAGAAGAATTGCCATTTATCGAAGTCGAAGTAAAAATGGGTATTGTACGTGCCATACAAGGTAAGTATGGCGTCCACCTTTTTCCAGTCGTCCGTTAAATTGGGAATTCCATCGACGAACGTTGTAAGCGGCTTGGCTCCATTACCTACAGAGATTACATTCGTAAAATAACCTTCCTTAAAATAATAAATGATATCCTGGGGCTTCGATAGCCCCATGGCGTCTCCCATCCAGTAATTGGCTCTTCCCTGCGGTGTTTTGCCGGCCATGGTACCAGCATATAAAGTAGGGTTATTAAGATAGTTATAAATAAGTATAGCACTGGAAAATTTGTAGATCGAATCATATCGGTAAGTGAAGCGGCCACCGGGTGCGGATTGCACCTGCATACGCATGTGTGCATTTACCGTCATATCGTTGCTGTATCCAAAGGCGACCGATTTCACCTGAGGTGGCCAGTTGGTTGCCAGGCTGTCGATAGGCAAAGGTCCGCGCCTTATCACGAACTGGTATCCACCTGCAGAGGCATTCTCTATATCGACCACCATAAATTTTTTGTCTTTATTATCATCATGGTTCAGGTCCAGCAGCATATAGCCCTTTCTTTTCCAGGTGCCGTCGAATTCGTAATTATCGAGAATAGAAAGCGAGGGATTTTCTCTGGCTGCTGGCATCGATGCCTTTTCTTTTTTGCAGGCTGTGAAGGTAAACAGGATGGCAGCAACGATGGCAAAAATGGATTTGTTATTCATGATTGTACGATTTTTTCATAGACAAACCTAACCGATAAATATTGCGTGCATACCTTCCGATCGACCAGCAACATAGTTAATAGACGAATAACAGGTTTTGGCTATATTTGGGGCGACTCACCAACTGCCCTGCGTAAAATGGACAAAACTTATCGATGCATTATAGCGGACGACGATGAAATTGACAGACTTACCGTTGTTTCTGCCGTAAAAAAGCATCCGTTTATGGAAATATGCGGCATCTACCATTCTGCTCTGGAAACACTGTCGTCCTTAAAAGATGTCTTACCGGATATCGCATTCTTCGATATCGATATGCCAGGCATGTCCGGTCTTGAATTAAGAAAGCAACTGGCCGGTATTCCCGTATGCGTGTTCATTACTGCTTATCCCGATTATGCGGTGGATAGTTTTGAACTGGAGGCGCTTGATTTTATAGTGAAACCGGTAAAGTCGGAACGGTTTGTAAAAACGGCGGAACGTATTAAAACCTATCTGGAAATAAAACATAAAGCGGGATTGCTGGATCTTACTTTAGGTGCCGGTACGCTTTTCATTAAAGATGGCCACGACCAGGTGAAGATCGCTTTGCACGAAATCGTATACATGGAAGCATTGAAGGATTATACAAGTCTCGTTACGACCCGGAAAAAATACTGTGTACTCTCCACCCTGGGAAATTTATTAAAAGAAAAACCCTTTGCGCAATTCGTACGAATACATCGGAGCTATGCGGTGCAAAAACATTTTATTGATCGCATAAAGTCGCAGGAGGTACTGGTTAATAATATTTTACTGCCTGTCGGCAGGAATTACAGAGAGGCATTAAGCGAACTGAGACAATAATTTCAGATGAAACAAATCTATTTTGTAACCACCTTATTCGCGTGCCTGCAAATAAATGCTCAAAAAACCGGTCAGCCGTTGGTTGATTCATTAATTGCCGCATTACCTTCCATAAAGAACGATACGGTCAAAGCAAGAACGTATAATCGCATCTTCAATGAACTTACCTTTATCAATATCAATGAAGCCATGCTTTATGCAAATAAAGGATTGGTGTTCGTGACGCGGATCAAGTGGGAGAAGGGGGTATCGGTATTCCAGGACAATATCGCTAAAGCATACAGTGACCAGGGAAATTACGATTCCGCCATTTTTTATTTCGATAAATCTCTTGCCATCAATAAAAAGCTGGGTGAAAAAAGAAATATGGCTTCCACGTATAATAATATGGGAGCTATGGTACAGAATATCCATTCAGACTATGCGGCAGCTACTGACTATTACTTTAAATCATTTAAACTGGCAGAAGAGGTAAGCGACAGTACACTCATGGCCGTTACACTGAAGAACATTTCTGTCATTTATAATCTTCAGGATAATTTTAAGAAGGCACTGGAGTTTGCAGGAAAGGCATTGTTGATAAATCAGAAAATGAACAATGTTAATGGCGTTGCTTCTTCACTTGAAAACTTTGGCGGTGTTTATGCTGCCGGTAAAAAGTTTAAAGAAGCGGAAACGTTCTATAGTAAAGCACTTTCTCTTTACGAGGAAGCAGGTAATATGGAAGGTGTCGCTTCAGCATTAAGTGCACTCGCCATTGTATATCGTATAGATTACCGGAAGGCAATCGAAGTAAGAATAAGAGCAAGGGAATTGTGGAATCAGGTAAACCCCTTTAGCATCAAATCCATCACCAATACGGGTAATATAGGTATTGCATATCTTGATATTGCCCGGTACGATACGTTACATACGGTTCGTTATGGAGATATCATCCCTGATAACAAAGATGCTTTACTTCAAAAAGCGGAATCCTACCTAACGGAAGCTGTCCGTTTCAGCGAGCAGATCGGCGAACCGGATAACAAATCTTATTACATGGCAGCATTGGCGGAACTCCAGGAGTTTAAGGGCGATTATAAGAAGGCGTACTATAACTTTAAAGCGTATAAAGAAATCCAGGATTCCATTTATTCTCAGGCCAGTAAAAATAAAATAGCCGCCACGGAAAGCCAGCGGGAAATCGATCAGAAAAACAGCGAACTTGAAATTAACCGGTTGTCGCTCTCCAGTCAGCGAAAAGGAATATGGGGACTACTCGGTGGATTACTGCTTTTATCGGTAATAGGATTTTTATTGTATCGCCAGGGGCAAATAAGAAAAAAGAATAATACAGTCCTGGTGCATCTAAACCGGGAACTGGATGATGCCAATAAACTAAAAGCCAAATTCTTTGGTATTCTCAGTCATGACCTGCGCGGTCCCATAGCCAGGTTGGTAGGTTTTCTTGATTTGCAGGCTAATGAGCCCGGTATGTTCAATGCGGAGCAAGCCGCCAGGCACCAGAAAAAAATCAGTCGGTCGGCACAGGCATTACTGGAAAGCATGGAGGCAATGCTGCTTTGGAGCAAGGGCCAGATGGAAAACTTCAAACCGGAGGTGAAGCGGTTACCTGTAGATGATCTTTTCGTTTATATAGCGAAATCGTTTGCTTCAGTGGACGGCGTTCGTTTTAATTTTTTAAATCATCAGAACCTTTTAATCAACACAGACGAAAACTACCTGCAAACCATCATGTACAACCTTACATCCAATGCCGTGAAAGCTTTAAGTGAAATTGCCCGTGCGGAAATTGAATGGAAAGCATGGAAAGAGAACGGGCATATACACTTGTCGATTACTGATAACGGTACCGGCATCGGCAGTGAACAGGTAAAAGTACTATTCGGCGAATCCAATACGACGGGAGCGAGCAGTGGACTTGGCTTGCAGATTATAAAAGAACTGGCAAAAGCTATCAGGTGCAGTATTTCAATAGAACCGGTTGGTAGCGGGACAAGGTTTGTATTATCTTTTTTAGAAAATACTGCATAGATTTTTATAACTCTTTTATTCCCGTGGTTTTGGGAAATATCCTGCTAAGAGCCTTTTAATTACCCGCTTTCAATACAAATTCAACTCTTACACTTTTTGAATCGGAGTTCTGGCATGCCCTCCTGTTTTCATCGGTGTCGTTATAAAGTGTACCTGTAATAGTACCTGCAAACCAGTCACTGATCCCACTTGGAAGTTCATTCATCGTATAAGTTAGTTGTTTATATTTAGGGCCGAATTCATCACATCTCCTGGTCCCATTGCCGTTATCGCGGGTATAATATTCCTGTTTCCACGATTTACCAATACCTGTTGCAACCACTATCTGCTCTACATCCTTTTTGTAGCTAAATATATTCGTTCCTTTTTTACCATCCCACACCATAAATGTACCATTACCGGTGGTTGTATTGATAGCATTAACTATAATTTTATACCCTTCAGGATACGGAATTACGGAAGCATTCGCAAAGCTATTTGAAGACGGCTCATTGATATTCTGAGTATAGTTAAATGTTTCTCCTCCTATTGTCACTTTCACAAACCCGTTTTTTCGTATGAATACGATAGCGTTTGCAATCAAGTTAGGTTGGTTCAGTTTATTACCAACGACCCCCTGTATTAGCACAGGGTTCTGAGCGGGGGGTAAGCCTGACGGGGCCGTGTAGTCAGCAAACCATAAATTTTTGCCGGGCTTTAGCATTCCGTCTTTCGATAAACCCGGCGAATTATTATAATTCAAGCGCCAATCCTGGATGAAAAACTGATCTTTTTGTTTTAACCAGCTAAATATAATTTCTGTCTTGATAACTGCTTTTTCCCTCCTTCTGCCAGGTACACGTATTGGAGTGTATTTTTCCATTGCTTTTAGCACAAATAGACGTTTTCCACCCGGCTCCAAACTTGATCTTTTGGGCTCAATGGTGACTGCTGTTGCGATCGTCCAGGTACTGAAATGTTCCATATCTGCCGTCAGCGTAAAATTGTTTTCATCAGCTTCTACTTCCGCATCATGCATCCAGCTACCATCCGCTTCCTGGTTGGCGATTACTAAACCGGCGGATGATACACCCTGATTTTCTGCAGTATCGTATTTTAGCGTAAGTTTGGCGGGTAGTAAAAACCTAAGATTTTCGGGCAAAAACTGGTAGCCGTATTCTCCTAATGCCTGGGGTAACGTATTGGTTACGGCCTGAATACTGATGGCTGTATTAGCCGACAAAGCGCCCGGAGGAATCACCAGCGTTGCTCCTCCATCTTCAGAAACAATTGTTCCTCCTCCAGGTCCTATATCCTTTTTAGCAATATCGCCAAACGGGGTACCTTTAGCGGTAATCACTGCCTGGGCGGTATCCGTTATATCCGGGGGATCGACCGATGTGCCTTCATTCTTTTTGCACGAGTGAAAACAAATGACGATCAGGAAGAACAGATAACTAAAAAGGCATTTAGCAGTTTTCACAAATTTAAATTTATATTTTTAGATTATAAGCGGCTATTGAGACGGGAACACTTCTTAAAACTTCCATCCAACAAAAATCTGCAACACATTATTCCTTAGCTTATCACCCGATAAATCCGGGATGTAGGAGGGAATACCTATTCCGACTGGTTGTTCTTTATTGGCATCGGCCAGACTGATATTTAGCCTTGCCCCTATAAGTAAACCACTGAACGGGCGAATTTCTACCCCCCCGGCAAAGCCATAATCGACCTTGTTGTAATAATCAATTACTTTGTTGGCAGCATTAGCATTGGTTGCCGTTGAGCGCACCGTGCTGTCGGCACCTGCGTTAATCAAAAAAGCGAGTTGAAGACCTGCCTGTAACTGAACAAATTTGGTGATATTAAAAGTGGTTAGTTGCGGCAGCAGGATATAATCGAGTTTTACCGTACCCGTAGTATTGCCCTTTGCAAAATCATAACCCTGTTTACTGTAAATAATTTCCGTACGATAGCCAAAACCTGAAGGCCGTTCTTTTCCGGGCGAATAAAAAGCGCCAAAATGATAGCCATTGGTACTGGCGGTGTTTACCTGCGAAGCTCCCGTAACATTTGCGAAATTGTAACCGGCTTTCAATCCCAGGCCAATTGCTTTCTTTTCTTTCTTTTCTTTTTTTTCCTGTGACTGACATAAAGAAAATGCAAATAAAAATAGTAAAATACTCAAACTTATCTTTTTCATAAATTATTATTTTAGTTCTTATTCAGGAATTTTGCCAGATACTCTTTTAAATCACAACCGGTTTATTAGCTCCTGTAAACTTCTCATTATTTGTAATTTTAAACAATCCTTTAAACACGGTAAACCCTGATCCCTTTTTCAGGGGATTATTTAAAATGTATTGGATACTGCAATCGGAAAGATTAAATTTGATGAACGCGTTAAGCGTTTACAATACAAGATGCTAAAAAAAGAATTCTTCTATTCTATATATAAGATGCTGGTGATCGTCTTTTTCCCCTTACCGGCTTTTTGCCAGACGTCTTACTCAGACAGTCTTTTAAAACAACTCCCGTATGAAAAAAATGATACGCAGAAAATTATTATGTTAAGGGATATCGGCTTTGACTATTACCGGACAGATGCTGTAAAAAGTGGAAAGTACCTGATGGACGCAATAGCGTTGGCAAAGAAGACAAATAATACCTTTCAGTATTTTGCGGCATGGATGGACTATGGCAGCCTTAAAATAGATATGGGTAAATATGATACGGCGGCCATCATATTCAAGAGCCTGCTGGCAGAACCCTTTGCCGAAACGAACTACAAAATGAAAGCCGGCGCATTGAGTAACCTCGCCACAGTATACCTTGATCTGGATAACTATATTGAAGCCGAACGTTACTACCTGCAGGCCATTGCTTTATACGAGAAAAATAGGGATGAATCACAATTGGTGATTTCCTATGGAAACATCTGTTTCATATACAGCGATTTAAAGCAATATCAGAATACCATCCGTTATGCTGATAAGCTGTATGCCATCGCAAAGAAGAATAACGACAGGGAAAGCATGGTTGTAGCACTTGGTTTTATGTCTTCAAGCTACATTAGGACAGGGAAACCCGGGAAGGCAATTGGTTTTTTAAATGAATCTTTGGAATTATCTTTTACGCAGCAAAATCCTAATCAGCGATTTGAAGTTTATTCCGGATTCGGCGAATATTATCTTAGTATCAGGGAGTATGACAGAGCTATCGAAGCATTAAGCAGTGCGGATAGCATTGCAAATACACTTACCAACAGCAGGCACAGGGGCACTAATCTGTCTTTATTAGGCAGAGCGTATACTTATAAAAACGATTACCCCAGGGCAAGAAAGGTACTGGAAAAAGCGGCAGTGCTTCTTGCAGGTAGCGGAAATAAAAATGAACGCCGGGTATTATATCAGTCTTTGGCGGAGGTAGAAAAGAAGACGGGTAATATTACAAACGCTTATGATTACTTATTAAAGTATGCCGCTCTTAAAGATACTATATATGATATTTCTACATCAGCGAAAATAGCAGAACTGGAAATTAATTATCAGACGGCAAAAAAGGAAAGAGATATTTTACAACTACGTCAGGAATCGATTGAAAAAACAAATAGCATCAGGAAGAACAGGACGTTTGGCTATATTTTAATGGGTTCTTTTTTTACTTTATTAATCACCAGTATTTTATCTTACCGTAACTACAGGCAAAAGCAGCAGTTACAGCAACAGCAAATCAAACAATTACAAAACGAAAAACTACTCCTCGCAACCGATTCTATCTTAAAAGGGCAGGAAGATGAGCGATCCCGTATGGCGCAGGACCTGCATGATGGATTGGGTGGTATGCTGAGTGGTGTAAAATTAACACTGGGAGCCATGAAAGGAAACATTATTCTCTCCGAAGAAAGCGGCCGCTTATTTACAAAGGCATTTGATCAATTAGACAGTTCTATCAGTGAAATGCGGCGGGTAGCGCATAATATGATGCCCGAAGCATTGGTAAAACTCGGTTTGCAACAGGCACTACAGGACTATTGCGATGGCATCAACGAGTTGAAGCAACTGGATGTAAACTGCGAGTTTCATGGCCTGGAAAATAGGTTAGACCCTAGTACGGAAATAATCATATACAGAATAGTACAGGAGTTGCTCAATAATATTATCAAACATGCCAATGCCTCTAAAGTGCTGGTACAGGTAATGAAGAATGATAAGGAATTAAATATAACTATAGAAGATAATGGTATAGGCTTTAATAAAGAAGAAGCATCAATTAAAAATGGAGCAGGTCTCAAGAATGTACAATCAAGAGTGGATTATTTGAAGGGATCACTCGATATTCAGTCCACTCCTGGGAAAGGAACATCTATTCATATAGATTGCATAATATAAAAATGAAACGATGGATAAAATAAATATAATGATAGTGGATGATCACCCCATGGTACTGGAGGGGATGAAATCGTTGCTCAATAATATAAATTATGTACAAATTGCAGGTATGGCTTCTAACGCGTTTGAAGCCATTGGCATTTTAAAAAGCCATACCGTGGAGGTAGCGATTGTTGATATCAACCTGCCTGATATAAGTGGCATAGAGCTTACCAAAAAGATCAAAGCAGAATACCCTGCCGTAAAAGTGCTGGCTATGAGTACTTTTAAAGAACGCAGCTATATATCTCAGATGATACAAAATGGTGCATCCGGCTATCTGGTAAAGAGTGCCGCTAAGGAAGAAATTGAAGAAGCCATACTTGCCGCATATGAAGGTAAACTATACTTAAGTATGGATATAAATACGATAGACCTGGGCAGGCAACTTAATACACCGGTTCCGGCTATTAGTACAAGAGAAAAGGAAGTATTGCTTTTAATAGCCGACGGATTGACAAATCCCCAAATCGCTATTAAGCTATTTATAAGCTTACACACCGTAGAATCGCACCGGAAAAATCTGCTCACAAAGTTTAATGTAAATAATACCGCTTCCTTGATTAAACTCGCAGTAAAGTATAATATTGTAGAATAATTATTTTTACTTAACCTCACGCATCAATAGCATGAGCGTGTCTATAATTGTAATAGTCACTACTTGATCTGACAATGAAGGATTTTTTTTCTTTTCAAGGATAAGGTATTTAACCTGCTTCAGAAAGTTGATTCAACATTTTTTCTTTGGCTAAGATAAGAGATTCCTTGAACGTTTGCATCGGCGTTTTGCCGTAACAATATCTGCCACTGTGCGGGCGCTCGTTATTATAATACTGCATCCATTCATCCAGGTCACTTTGAAGCTGTGCGAGACTGTCATACAGCTTCTTTCTGAACGCGATGGCATAAAACTCTCCCTGGATAGTTCTATGCAGTCTTTCGCAGATACCATTGGTTTGAGGGTGGCGCACCTGGGTTTTGGTATGATCAATACCCTCAATTTGTAAATAGAGCTCATATTGATGATGTTCTGGCTTTCCCTTATATTCTGTTCCCCGATCCGTTAAAATGCGCAGGAGCGGTATTTCCTGTTCGTAAAAGAAGGGCAAAACCTTATCATTCAAGATATCAGCCGAAGTAATAGCGTGCTTTGTTTCATAAAGCTTTGTGAAGGCTACTCTGGAATACGTATCAATGAAGGTTTGCTGGTAAATCCGGCCAACCCCTTTGATATTGCCGACATAGTAGGTGTCCTGAGAGCCCAGGTAGCCCGGGTGTTCCGTTTCAATTTCACCCATTGATTCTCTTTTTTCTACTTTACGTTCCATGGCAATAACCTGAGCCTCCGTTAAGATAAGCCCGTCCTGCGCCACCCGGGCTTCCAATGCCTTTAGTCGCTTGTCAAAGACTTCCAGATCATGCCGTTGCCAAACACTGCGGACTCCGCCTGGTGAAATAAAAATACCCTGTTTGCGCAGTTCATTGCAAACGCGTTGCTGTCCAAAAGCAGGATAGTCAAAGGCCATTCGGACAACGGCTGCTTCAATAGCAGGGTCCACCCGGTTTTTGAGTACGGGCTTACTACGGCTGATTTCGTGCAGGGCCGCTTCCCCGCCGCTGTCATACAATGCTTTAATTCTGTAAAAACTGTCCCGGCTGTAACCAATTACTTGGCAAGCCTGGGAAACGTTGGCTAGATGTTCTGCCAAGTGAAGCAATCCTAATTTGCTTTTGATTAACTTTGTCTCGATTTTCATCATCTGACTTTTGAGGGTTAACTAATAGTGTCGTTACTTAAAGTTAATCCCAATTGTCAGATTAAGTCTTGACTAGTTCAGATGAAAACCTCCGGAGGCCGTTTTGAAGTACTCATTAGGAAATCCAAGACAAGCAATATTATCAGAAGACAATTCAACTTACCGAAAACCAGCAATTGCGGGTAACCGCTGTTAGCTGTTGCCCATTTTCAAATTTTAGTCTTGATATTTAAAGCTTTGTCAGAAAGAGCTATCGTTGTTTCTAATAATTCTGTTTGTCTTTTGGTGTTTGCAATAAACGGTGCAATCCCAAATTTTCCTTTTTTATTAAAATTATACGAATGCTTGCTTTTCAGAGTCGTGTCTAAAAGAATATCAACAAATTGTTTTGCAACCTCTTCAGGTTTTCTGGTTAAAAAAACGGTTTCATTATCCATTGAAGTCATTTCGGAACTTCTCGTCTAATACTTGTATCAACACTTCCTTGTCCATAACCGATTGTGGGTCACGCGGTTATGTAATCCGCCACGATCATTAATAATATTGCGGATGATCCAAGATGCTGCCGATCCGCAAATAATTACTTTCATGAATGGGTGACGGGAAGCCCAGGTATTCCACCAATGTCCAAAGGCCTGGAGGAACCCCGACTTCGGGGTACAAAGCCAAGGAAGCTCGTCGAAAAGGATCACTACGGGTTCGTTTTTAAGGAGAGTCTTCAGAAAATCGCTTAACAGGCTGAATGCATCATTCCAGTTGCCGGAGTCAGCAGGGGGCACAGGAATAGCCATGAAGGTCTGCGGTGCGAGGCTGAAATTGTGTAACTAATCTTTCAGGCTCGCTTCGGGTACCCCGGTTAATTCAAACCGAATATGTTTGTAATAATGATTGCGGATCAGGAACGTTTTTCCAATCCGTCTTCGTCCGTAAACAGCGATCAACTCCGCATCCTTAGATTGCAAAGCATCACTAAGTATCTTTTTTTCCCTCTTCCCGCCAGTTAATTGTTTCCATTCAATATTTATAATCCTCCACAAGTATGTGTTTTTTATAACTTGTGGAGGATTATGAAAAATTAAAACCCTCCACAACTATGTCTGCAATGACAAATATGGAGGATTTTAAAAGCCCAGCGCTAACAGCCGGCCGTCCCTAATACACCATAAAGGAGTATAGCACTTGAAGCGCAGCTTAAATCTTATAAGGAATATTGGCAGCCTATTATAGACTGCAATTAAAAAAGTATTTCATCAATGATAAAGCCAACTTATTCTTTACTATTAAAATAAGTTTTAAGAATCGAACAGACACGGAAATATTAATATATCAGGAGGGTATGGTACGTAAACCCCGATAATGGCGCAAACGCAGATGGATATAGCGCAAAGCTGATAGAAGTATCAATGATAACACTTCTATCAGCTATTTTATAAAGATGCGAGAGAACTCTGTATTATCCGATTGAATGGAATCCAACTTTGTTTCCTTCCGTGTCGATAAAAAGTGCAATAAAGCCCCTGTTCTCACCAATAGCAGTTTTCGGCAGAATAACTGTTCCACCGGCACTTTCTACTCTGCCTAATGGAATTGAAAGGTCATTTCCGCCATCTAAGTAAACAGTTGTGCCGGTCATTGCAGGAACATAGTTTTCACCGCTAGCAATTGCTCCGCCAAATCCGCCTTTTTGCGAATCAGACGGTAAATAGGCATATTGCATATTAGGATTAGGGTCGACATGAATTTGAGCATCTAAAACTTTTGCATAAAAAGTCTTTGCTCTTTTGAAATCTTTAGCGGGTATTTCAAACCAATTTAGAGTATTTACCATGTTTTTTAATGTTTATATGAGTGTTTATTGTTTTTATTTTTTAGTTGTTAAGGAATTAGCACAGTTTTACCTGTTGTTTTCCTGTTTTCCATTTGTCTATGTGCTTCGGCAACGTCTTTTAAAGGGAAGCTTTGTCCGAAGTGAACTTTTAGTTCTCCTTTGCTACAACTTCATAAACCGCGTTAATATTTCCCTTTGTTGCTTTTGAATACGAACAAATTGACTTTGCCGCTTCTACCAGTTTTTTTGCGGTATCATAATCCACGTCGTTTATTTTGACAAGAAGATGCGCACCTAAATTAAAACTACCGTTATCATGTAAAACACCAACTTTAGCTGTTACAGTAACTTCTCCAATTTTAACTTTTTCAATTCCTGCCGCAACTGTTACACTCGTACCAAAACAAGCCGACCAAGCTGCTGCGAAAAGTTGTTCTGGATTGGTTGCATCACCAGCACCTCCCATTTCTTT
>JANNOM010000059.1:0-1776 GCA_031399065.1 Chitinophagaceae bacterium | reverse complement strand
TTTTAGTTTAGCATGGGGGTTCGTAAAATGAAAATCAATACGGTAACACATGGCATCAATCTACTCGCCTTTGGTGGCGTGCTGGTGACGGCTTTGCTGCTCGGCCTGGTACAGCCCGTGCAGGCGGCGACCAACTGGTATGTCACCCCAACGGGGGCCGGCGGAGGATCTCTTTTTTTTCTTCGGCTTCGTTGAGGTTGTATTTTGGTATCGGTAATGTTATTTCCATTGGTTACGAATTTACGGAAAAACCCGCATCCCCTGAAGACCGGTTCAACGAACGCTTAAAAAGAAACATATTTTAATCGGGCGCCAGCCCTGGTAAACAATTTAATCAAAAAGGGAACCGGTTTTAAACACCTCTTTAGTTCCAGGTTACCGCCTTAAAACTAACCGCTAATTTTTTATTCTTTTATCAAAAACCCTTACTTTTGCACCCCCAAACCGGATGTGGCGAAATTGGCAGACGCACCAGACTTAGGATCTGGCGGAGCAATCCATGTAGGTTCGACCCCTATCATCCGGACATTTTTGATTGATAAGTTGATTTGGTTGATATGTTGAAAAGTTGAAAGGTTGATAGATTTTAACATATCAACTAAATCAACTTATCAACCATTTAACTTTACCTCTGCACTCATCAATCTTTTAAAGTTTAAATATATCAACTTTCCCCACCATGGCAACAGTAGCAAGAGAGAACATTGGCCTCCTGAATGATAAGATCGTTATTAAGGTAAGTAAAGAAGACTATTTCCCTACGTTTGAAAAAAAATTAAAAGAGTACTCCAAGACCGTCAATATGCCGGGTTTCCGCAAAGGGATGGTTCCGGCAGGAATGATTAAAAAAATGTATGGCCCTTCTATCTATACAGATGAAGTGCTTAAAACTGTAGAAAAGCAGTTATATACATACCTCGATACAGAAAAACCAGACATTTTTGCTCAGCCTTTGGCGTTGGAAGCTGACATCCGCAAATTAGACTTAAATAACCCGGATGATTATGAATTTGGATTTGAAATTGGCTTAAAGCCTGATTTTGAAATTGCACCCCTTGACAAAGCTCCGGTTACTTTCAATAAAGTTAAAGTTACGGATGAAATGATCCAGGATGAAGTGACCCGTATGCAAATGAAAGGTGGTAAATTAACGGAGCCCGAAACGATCGACAATGCCGAAAATGTATTGAATATCGGGTTTTCAGAATGTGACCCCAATGGCAACATTATTGAAGACGGTGTTAAAAAGGAGAATTCAGTAATCCTTAAATATTTCACGCCGGAAATACAGGAGCAGCTAAAAAGTAAAAAGAAAGATGATACCATTTTGGTTCAATTGTCCAAAGCTTTTGAGGGAGAAAAGCTGGAAATGATGTTACAGGATCTGGGTTTTGAAAAAACGAATCCGGTAGCTGCAGAAAAATTCTTTGAATTAAGAATTGCACAAATCAGGTTGCTTGAAAAACGTGAAATGGGCGAGGAGTTTTTTAATGAAGTATATCCCGGTGCTGCAATTGCAACAGAAGAAGCATTCAGGCAAAAATTAAAGGAAGAAATAGAACAGTACTGGGACGGGCAAAGCCGCAACCAACTGCATGACCAGCTTTATCACTACCTGCTGGAAGAAACCAACATTGAATTTCCTGCGGAGTTTTTAAAGCGATGGTTACAAACAGGCAGCGAAGAACGTAAATCCGCCGAACAGGCAGAGGAGGAATTTCCCGTATTTAGCAGCCAGTTAAAATGGACATTGATCAGTGATAAAATTATTAAGAG
>JANNOM010000046.1:0-101449 GCA_031399065.1 Chitinophagaceae bacterium | reverse complement strand
AGCTGTTTTAGGCGGCGACGTAACTATTGATACATTCAGCGGGCGGCTTAAATTAACGGTAAAACCGGAAACACAAAATGGAACCAAAATAAGACTGAAAGGCAAAGGGTTTCCTGTTTATAAGAAAGAAGCGCAATTCGGAGATTTATATGTAACCTATTCGCTCAGATTGCCCACAGATTTGACAGAGAAACAAAAGGAGTTATTTACTGAACTATCAAAATCATAGTTAGAAATTTACATCATGGAGCCAGAACAATTTATAATAGCTGAAGAATTTTGTGACAGACATGAAATTGAGCTTTCATTTTTAAGCTCACTTAATGAATTTGGCTTATTGGAAATTACATTCATTGAAGAAAAAAAATTTATCGCCGAAAGCCAGTTATCAAAATTGGAAAAGCTTGTCCGTTTGCACTATGATCTTCAGATTAATCTCGAAGGAATTGATGCAATTGCTCATTTACTGGAGCGTATTAATAAAATAAAAGAAGAAAACATCTTCCTTAAAAACCGTTTACGTTTTTATGAGAAGCATGAGTTTTGAAAGCCCCGGTTAGTTTTTGTAAGTCGAAGCTGGTTACCGGTATCATTATTACTCTTAATTAGCAGCCACCGCCAAATTCCATTTCCAGTTCAGAATCTCGGGCATGTCTTCGCCATGTTTTTTTATGTAGGTTTTATGATCAAGCAATTTATTTCTTAAGTACTGTTTAATATATGCACCGGTAGAACCCAGATGCGGCAAACGATCGATCACATCACCTACCAGGTGAAACCTGTCAAGATCATTCAGTACCACCATATCGAAAGGAGTGGTAGTAGTGCCCTCTCCCTTATAACCACGCACATGCAGGTTTTTATGATTTGTTCTGCGATAGGTAAGACGATGGATCAGCAATGGGTACCCATGAAAAGCGAAGATGATCGGTTTATCTTTAGTGAACAGCAAATCAAAGTCTTTATTACTGAAGCCGTGCGGGTGTTCTGTTTCCGGCTGTAGGGCCATAAGATCAACAACATTTATTACGCGCACTTTTAAACCGGGCAAATACTCTCTCAATATCTGAACAGCCGCAATTGTTTCTAATGTGGGTACATCGCCTGCACAGGCCATTACCACATCCGGTTCAGCGCCTTTATCATTGCTTGCCCACTCCCATATACCCAATCCGGCCGTACAGTGTTTCACGGCCGCATCCATATCGAGCCATTGCATGGCCGGTTGTTTTCCGGCCACAATTACATTTATGTAATTACGGCTTCTCAGGCAATGATCAGTTACAGAAAGTAGGGTATTGGCATCCGGTGGAAGATATATGCGAACGATATCTGCTTTCTTATTGGCAACAAGATCAAGAAACCCGGGATCCTGGTGACTGTCGCCATTATGATCCTGCCGCCATACATGCGAAGTTAATAAATAGTTTAAAGAGGCGATAGGCCGCCGCCAGGGTATTGAGTTGCAAACCTTCAGCCATTTGGCATGCTGGTTAAACATAGAATCGATAATATGAATAAAGGCCTCATAACAGGAAAATAGACCATGCCTGCCTGTCAGTAAATATCCTTCCAGCCAGCCCTGACAAAGGTGTTCGCTCAACACTTCCATTACACGGCCATCTGCTGAAACGTGATCATCGCTTTTAATAATTTGGCCGGTAAAAGTGCGTTCTGTAATATCAAATATCTTCGAGAGCCGGTTAGAGGAAGTCTCATCCGGGCCGAATACTCTAAAGTTTCTGCTCTCCCAGTTAAGCTTCATAATGTCTCTTAAAAATGCACCCACTATTACGGTCGCTTCATCGGCTGTTGTGCCCGGCTGAGAAACGTCAACAGAATATTTTCTGAAGTCCGGCATTTTTAAATCGTGTAGCAGAAGTCCGCCGTTTGCAGCCGAATTAGCTCCCATTCGCTTATTGTCCTTAGGTGCTAATTGGGCTAAGTCTTTTCTTAACATTCCGTTTTCGTCAAACAGTTCCGCCGGATTATAGCTTTTCATCCAATCTTCGAGCAGCTTCACATGATCTGGTTTTGTCGCCAGTTCCGATAATGGTACCTGGTGAGAACGCCATGTGCCTTCCACCTGAAGACCATCAATTATGGCAGGGCAAGTCCAGCCTTTTGGTGTACGAAAAACGATCATTGGCCAGATAGGGCGTTTAGTGAATCCATTTGTGCGAGCCAGCGTTTGTATTTGCCGGATTTCAGCTATAACAATATCTAACGTTGCTGCGAGGGCATGATGCATTTTTTCAGGAACATCGCCTTCTACAAAGTACGGATTGTAACCATAACCCCTAAAAAGCTGCTCCAGCTCTTCTTCCGGAATTCGTGCCAGCACCGTTGGGTTGGCAATTTTATAGCCGTTCAGATGCAGAATAGGAAGAACCACCCCGTCATGAACCGGGTTTAAGAATTTGTTGGAATGCCAGCTTGCCGCCAGGGCACCGGTTTCAGCTTCACCATCTCCCACTATGCAGGCAGCAATTAAGTCAGGATTGTCGAAGACAGCACCATAAGCATGTACCAGTGAGTAACCCAATTCGCCGCCTTCATTGATAGATCCCGGTGTTTCCGGTGCTACATGACTCGGAATGCCGCCTGGAAATGAGAATTGTTTGAACAGTTTTTTCATTCCTTCTTCATCTTGAGTAATATCGGGATAGAATTCACTATAGGTTCCTTCCAGGTAGGTATTTGCCACTAATCCCGGCCCACCATGACCAGGACCCGTAACGTAGATCATATTCAGATCATATTGATTTATGATACGATTTAGGTGCACATAAATAAAGTTTAATCCGGGTGTAGTGCCCCAATGCCCTAGCAGGCGTGGCTTTATATGATCAAGTGTTAAGGTTTTTTTAAGCAGCGGATTGTCATAGAGATATATTTGACCTACTGAGAGATAATTGGCTGCCCGCCAGTAAGCATCCATCTTTTGAAGTAATTGGGGCGGTAATATCTCCGCCTGAGTTTTAGCAGATTCAATGTCCATAAAAATTTAGTTGTTAATTGAGTAATTTAAAACCTGGCGAACCATTCTCGCTATCATTAACTCTTCATTTGTTTTAATGACGTAAACGGGAACGCTGCTTTTATCTGTAGAAATAATTATTTCATTATCGGTATTTCTCCTTCCATCCAATTCAATTCCCAGAAATTGGAGTCCGCTGCAGATACGGTCACGTACTTCTGGTGCATTTTCACCGATACCACCGGAAAATATCAGTACATCCAAGCCTTCAAGAGCAGCGGCAAACGATCCGATCCACTTTTTTGTCTGATAACAAAAGAGTTCAATGGCTTCGGCGGCCCGGCTATCAATCGCTTTCCTTTTTTGCAAGTCCTGCATGTCAGAACTTGTTTCCGATAATCCAAGCAATCCGGATTCATGATTAATAATATGATTAAACTGGTCGGCACTGCGTTTTTCGAACTGCATCAAATACCAGGCAATACCAGGGTCGAGATCGCCGCTTCGTGTACCCATGGTCAAGCCGGATGCCGGAGTAAACCCCATGCTGGTGTCTATGCATTTTCCCTTATCGACAGCGGCAAGACTTGCTCCATTACCTAAGTGTGCGAATATAACTTTACTGTTGGCAGTTTCTCTTCCCGCAATCCGATTAAGTTCCTCAAGAAGATAACTATAAGAAAGTCCGTGAAATCCGTAACGCTGAATCCCCATTTCATAATACCGGCGGGGTATAGGAATTAACCTGGCAGCTTTTGGCATGGAGGTATGAAAAGCGGTGTCGAAGCAGGCTATCTGCGGTAAAGCCGGGTATTCTTTCCGGAAAGCTTCAACCAATTTAATTGCACCCGGCAAATGCTCAGGATCGTATTCGCTAATTTCTTTTAACTCGTTCAATAAATCCGGGGTGATAAGTTCAGGATCTGTGTGTTTCATTCCGTGAACTATCCTGTGACCTATTGCTGTGATAAAATGAAAACCATTCTTTGTTTGGAGCTGTTCGATAAGAAAATTGGTAGCTTCATCATGATTTGCAACCCCGATGTTGAAGCCTTCTTTTTTATTAGTTATGGTATCATAAAAATTGAACCTTGCTTCTTTTTTGCCTATGTTTTCTATTTTGCCGTAAAACAATTGAAAAAGCGGTTCTTCTATTCGATAGAAGGAAAACTTAATGCTGGATGAACCACTATTGATGGTAAGTAAACATGTCTCACTTCCTTTCATAATCGATAACGATATTGTTGGTAAATAAATTCGTTCCTGAATTGCGTTACACAAGACTAACCTGACTTACATTTCCCCTTTTCCTGGAAATCGCTTTTTCAATTTCAACTGCGAAGAATACCAGCGATGATGCCATGGCAACTAAAGTGAATTCATATGGAGTTAGAGATTCAGTTTGGAAAATACGTTGTAAAAATGGGCTATAAGTTATAATAACCTGCAGTGATAAAGCCAATAACACTGCGCCAATAAGCGGCTTATTGGAAAATATCCCGACATCGAACAAAGACCTGGTTTCCGAACGAATAGCCAGCACATGCCCCAGCTGACTCAGGCATAAAACATTAAAAACGATCGTTTGCCAATGTAAACCATTTTTAATAGCCCATCCCTGAAGTCCCAACGCAATACCAGCAATAAGTATTCCTACCCATACCATGTGTATACCTCTTCCATTGCCAAAAACACTTTCCTGCGGCGGTCGCGGCGGTCTGTTCATTATGTCTTTTTCTGCTTTTTCATAGGACAATGCGATTGCCGGTAAGCCATCGGATACTAAATTGATCCATAATATATGTATAGGTAGCAGGGCGACAGGCAGTCCAAAAATGGGTCCTAACAATAATGTCAGCAATTCACCGGAATTTGTGGTCATCATATATTTAATAAACTTGAGAATATTATCATATATCCTTCTTCCTTCCTGTACTGCTTTAATAATGGTAGAAAAATTGTCATCAAGCAAAATCATATGCGCGGCTTCTTTTGAAACATCAGTTCCGGTTATGCCCATAGCGATGCCAATATTTGCTCTTTTTAATGAAGGGGCATCGTTTACCCCATCGCCTGTCATGGCTACATAATGCCCTTTCTGCTGCAGCGTTTTAATGATCTGCAGCTTTTGTTCGGGCGATACACGGGCATATACTTTGATCTTTTCTACTTTAGCCGAAAAGCTGTCATTATCTAATGCAGCCAATTGCTGTCCCGTTATTACCAATTCCTCTTCACTACTTAAAATTCCAATACGCTTTGCGATAGCTTTTGCGGTGAGTGGATGATCGCCGGTAATCATCACCGGCACAATCCCTGCTGTTTTACACTGAGCTACGGCCTTAAACACTTCTTCACGGGGCGGGTCAATAATACTGGTCAAACCCAGGAACTGCAAACCTGTTTCATGCACTTCCGTGTCTGGCTTCCCTGGCAGTGTATCCCAGTATCGGCAGGCAAAACCCAATACCCGGTGACCTTCAGCCGCCATATTATCTACCTGGTTTTGCAATACAGGTGCATCAATATGTACGCATCGTTGCAAGAGAATATCCGGAGCCCCTTTAGTGAACGAAACGAATTTATTTTCCTTTGCATGAAAAGTTGTCATCATCTTTCGGTCTGCATCAAAGGGAATTTCAGCCAGCCGTGGCCAGATATTTGGTAGTATTCTATTTTCCCTTGCTACTTCCATTAAAGCAACTTCGGTGCTGTCACCTTTAAGAGCCTTGTCTGCGTCTTCGACGGTATCATTATTTAACGCAAACGCATGTAGCATCAATGTTAGATTTTCTTCCTGTTTTACATCAGATAGTTCTTTTCGTTGAAGTAATCGTCCATTTATAAACATCTGCTCAACAGACATCCTGTTTTTAGTCAGCGTCCCGGTCTTATCGGTGCAGATATAAGTGACAGACCCCAAGGTTTCAACTGCGGGTAACTTTCTAATGAGACTATTGAACTTAATCATTCTCCGGGCCGCCAATGCCAGGGATATGGTAATCACGGCAGGTAATGCTTCCGGTATGGCGGCAACCGCCAGTGAAATACTCGTAAGTACCATTTTTGCTATATTCTCGCCCCTTAACCAGCCGGTAATAAAGAAAAGAATGCATAAGAACAGAACAATTACCGAGAGTTTTTTTCCGAAGGAAGCCATACGTTGTTGCAATGGGGTAAGTGTTTCGTCTTCCTGAAGCATTTGGGCGATACGACCTAATTCCGTTTGCATTCCGGTTGCGATCACAACACCATTTCCCCGGCCGTAGGTTACAAATGTGCCTTTGAATGCTGTATTTTTTCTGTCTCCAATGGGCAAGTCATCCACTGCAATAGAATCGGAAATCTTATCTATTGCGTTTGATTCACCTGTTAATGCCGCTTCTTCAATTTTTAGATTTTTAGACTCGATGATGCGCAGGTCTGCCGGTACAGCATTACCCGCTTCTAACATGACTACATCACCGGGTACTAGTGCTATAGCAGATAACCAGGTGATGCTTCCATCACGTAATACCCTGGCCTGAGTAGTTGCCATTTGTTTTAAAGCCTGCATTGCTTTATCTGCGCGGTATTCCTGAATGAACCCTAAAAAGGCATTTAATAAAACTATCACGAGTATAACGATAGTATCCGTAAGATCGCCAACAATGCCTGCTACAATTGCTGCGACTAGTAAAATCAAGATCATTACATCTTTAAACTGTGCCAGCAGCATAGCGGCTATACTTTTCTTTTTACCCTTGTCTATTTCATTGGGGCCGGTTTTCAGCAACTTTTCATTGGCCACTACGGAAGTTAAGCCCTGCTGGTTTGTATCCAGCCGGTCAAGAGTTTCGGCTATGCTTAGTTTGTGCCAGGTCATACTATTATTATTTTAGTTTCGTGTAAGCCACGGTTAAACATCATTTCATATAACAATTATGCAGGCTGGTTTAAGCTCGTACAAACCAATCAATAGGCGTCTTATTGAAACGGATTTAGGATAGTGGTCAAAATAGCTAACTTTTATTAAAAGGTGTATTGCATTGCTAAAATTTGTTTATACTTCTTCAGGAACTTGCGTTAATTTCTAACCTAAAGTATATGCGCTTTACGTATATAGCTAAGTCTAATTCTAATTCATTCATTTTAAGCTGCTACGATTGCAAAGATCAAACTATTGCTTTCCCCGGTGTTATACAATTTTGGGAAATAGTTACATCATTTAATCGCTTTAGTAATTACCTATTTAAACGGGAGCGTTAGATTGACAAAGGAATGATTGTATTTAATGTTCTGAAAGTAGTTTTACTCCCAGAATACTTATAATTGAGAGTTTGTTTGATTATACGTTAACGTTATGGTTTTGCAGATTTATGGTTGAGTAAGTAAACATCGTACAAACATAAACCGATCCATCATATCGGTTTCATAAAAATAATATTTAATAATGAAATATTTGCCAGTCAACGGCCTGTCAGGTATATTTACGTGCAATACATCAAAAGCAATCATCTTGATCATCATTACAGATAAACCCGGCCAGCTTGGAAACCAGTTATGGGCCTACACCAATTTGATTGCACTCGCAAAAGAATGTAACTCGGGTATCCTTATCATTTTGAGCAGGAACTATTATAAAATGTTCGATACGGAACACATAAAGAATCACAGAAATATACATATTTTAATAGAAGATAGTTTTACTGCAAAACTGGTCAGGTGGTTTTTCTACTCGGTACGGTTCCGATCTAAGAACAAAAACTTTTTACTTTCTTTTTTAAAAAAAATCCGTTTAGAATTTATTGAAGACCATACGGAAGAGGAAAAATTTAAACTTTCTTATAAAAGATTTACCGGGTACTTTATAAGCTCGTGGGAACAAAGATCAAATAAAGCTTTCTTTATAAAACATTCAGTATTTATTCAATCTTTATTTATACCTGAAATTAAAATAGGTGCGTTGGTAGCTGAGCGTATGCAGGCATTGAAAGCGAAAGGTTCATCCATTGTTGGAGTACATATAAGAAGAGGTGATTATGCCCATCACCTGGGTGGCAAATATTATTTTGAAGACATCGTTTACAGGAATTACATGAATCAAATAAACCATTTACTTGGGACGGATAATACATTATTCTATATATTTTCCAATGAAGCGATAGATATTGCTAATTTTTCGGGATTAAATATTCATTTTTTTAACGACCAGCTACCCGTAACGGACCTATGGGCAATGAGCAAATGTGATTACCTGATGGGTCCTCCCAGCACTTTTTCCATGTGGGCATCTTTTTGGAACAATTCACCTTTGTGGTTTATGGAAGACGACAATAGCGTAGTGTCTTTAAATCAATTTAAACCCGTTATTGCACAAGACGTTTTTAAGCAATAAATGCTTTTCGTTTTTTAGTGGTCTTTCGTGCATGCGCTAGCTGTGGGACGGAAGCGAGCCTGCCATATCGCCCGAAAGGGGTGAATACCCGGCTTCACAGTAATAGCCTTCCCGATAAACAAGGCTTTGAGCAAATGGAATGCCCTTCGAAGCCACCGGGCTAAATGTTAGCACACGTAGGAAGACGTAGGATGCTATTTATTTCTTATTTTCGGGAAACTGATTTTGAAGTATGGCACGTCAGAAAGCTAATATCATAATTGGCTCAATTGGCTCACGAAAAGGGGTAAAACGTGCATATTATTCAAAAAAACATATCTGAACAACGGATAATATTATCTTGCTTGAGAATTGATAAAATCCATAACTACATTCCAATCCATAAATCAACTTCATGGCCGATGTCCTTTTTTATGTTAGCATTTTCTTGATTCTGGCGACACTTATTCCTCTTATCAGACACGATTTCTGGTTATTCAGGGTGTTTGAATATCCCAGGCTTCAGAAATTAAGTCTGAATGCAGTAACGATTATCATCATCCTGCTATTTTATTTCCCGGATAATGTAAAAACAAAACTGGTCGTCGTACTTCTCTTCATGAACTTACTCTATCTTATATACCTGGTGTTACCTTTTACCATCTTCGGTAAGAAGCAGATCATCAAAAGCAGGCATCCGGCCGGAGTCAATAATATTACCTTGCTGATAGCGAATGTTTACCAGGAAAACCGCCGCAGTGCTGATTATCATGCCCTGATCAAAAAGTGCAACCCTGATATTATTCTGATGGTTGAAACCAACGATTGGTGGCAGCAGGAGATGGATACGATCCGTTCAGAATATCAGTACGAGGTAAAAGTTCCGTTGGAAAATACGTATGGAATGTTGTTTTATTCAAGGCTGCGGGTTCATAATGGTACTATCCGTTACCTGGTAGAGCATGATATCCCATCCATAGAGACAGATGTAGAACTTAGGTCCGGTCAGTACGTAAAGGTATATTGCCTGCATCCCAAACCACCCGTTCCGCAGGAAAACCCGAGATCAACGGAGAGAGACAAAGAAATTCTGCTGGTGGCAGACAAGGCAAAATCATGCGAATATCCGGTTATCGTAATGGGAGACCTGAATGATGTAGCCTGGAGCTATACCACTGAATTGTTCGGTAAAGTGAGCGGCCTGCTCGATCCCAGGAGAGGAAGAGGGTTTTTTAATAGTTTTAATGCGAAGTATTTCTTTCTTCGCTTTCCACTCGATCATATATTTTGCTCAACAGACTTTAGTCTCACCAGCATTAAGCGGATGGAAAGCTGCGGATCGGACCATTTTCCTATGTGCGTTAATCTGCAATACGACCCTGAATCGAAAAATAAAAACGAAGAACCGGTAGCGGATGCGGAAGATAAAGAGAAGGCCTCGGAAAAAATAAATGCGGTTACATAATGATATATCCTGCCAGGTTTGTAGTGACTGGTGTAACCCGGGTGTATAGATCTGACGGGATGTATCGGGCAATGAAAGTATAATTAAACTGGCTATTATGATAGTAAACTATACAGAATCCGGATGGCAGATCATTACGCAGCGCTCGCACGGCTTACTTGCCGCGCAGATTTGTGCGCATTGGGCAAAAGATAAGCAACCGGTCAGGTGGGTTGAAACACTTATTGCAACCGCCGAGCATGATGACGTATATAATGAGTTCGAGAACGACGATCTGCTGAACGAGACCGGAGGCCCTAAAAATTTTAAAACTACCGGCTTTCACAAAGATGACGGAAACCGTCTTATACAGATGGCGGAAACCAAGAGTGCCTATATCGCTTTGCTCGTTTCCCGTCATATCCAGTTCGTTCATGATAAAGACCCTCTTGCCAAGGAGTTTTGCCAGGCACTGCGTAAGCGCGAAAAAGAATGGCTTGCCGCCTCCGCTTCTCACATCAGGGAAGTGGACCGCAGTTACGAACTGCTGGAATTTTGCGATGCTTTTTCGCTCTTACTTTGCCAGGGACTTATTCAGCCGGAACACCGCAAAACAGAGATCAGCAGCGGGCCGGACGGCAAACCTTACACGATGTATTCAACCGGCGAAAACAGCATTACTGTTACCCCATGGCCATTTGATGTTGTCTCTTTTGAAGTTACTTACGAAGTAAGAAGTATTCTACAGCTTACCTTCAAAAATGTGGTTGCTTTCCGCAAGGCAATGGCAGGTACGGAGATTGTAACAAAAAAGCTGCTTATAAAAAAATTGTAACGAGGTGACAGGGTCCATTGATTGGTCGGTCTACCTGGGTACATATTGCGTCCGACCGACCGATGATGGAAGTCCATTGACTCATCGTAACCCAAGGTGATCATACCGGTAGAGCGTTTGCGGCGGGATAATCAGCAGAACGATACTATCAACAGTGGCTACCGATAGTGTGGGAAGAAATACTTTTTGGAATTAACATGGCTAATACATAACTTCAGGTCACTGATTAATAATGAGACCAGATTATCCCCATAAAATATTTATTGATAAGGCAGACAATTATTTTTGCCTGATGGAGGCATTAGCTTCTGATCCCAACCCCGCATCTGTTTAAATTTCATTTCCATTTTAAATGAAATTTATAAATCCAAACTAAGATTTTAATTATCCGTGGCGTGAATTCTTTAACAACTTCGGCTACTTATAAAATGTACTGAACAGGTGCGAATTAATCCGGTATGAAATTTAAATCCGGCATCAACAATAGTGATTAAAAAATGAAATATGAAAGTAATTAAGACCCTATTATTTATTCTTTTTATAATACCTGGCAATATAGTATGTATAGCGCAGAATAAAACTGAAGCCCAGATTGAGCTGGCGACACTATACCAGGATATTGTACCCGGCGAATCCAAATCTTTAAACCCACTTTCCAGTCTGGGTATTATACTGCCGGATACCAGGGCAGATGAATGGCCGGCAATCCGTACTAAAGTATACAATCGGATAATAGCAAACTTTGGGAAGGGGCCTGTTGAATTAAAGCCTGCCGTTAACAAATTTGAAGAAGTTGAACGCTATGAGAACCACGGGTTAAGACATATTAAATACAGGTACCAGATTGTAGATGATATTTGGAATGAAGCCATTTTAGTGCTTCCGGAAAAATTTCAGGAGGGCGGTAAGTCGGCTGCCATTTTAACTATTCATGGGACGAACGGGAAAGATGGGAAGATGGGTGCGCTGGGTGGTCCCGGAGGGCGCCGGTCTTACGCGGTGGAACTGGCAAAAAAGGGTTATATCGCATTTGCCCCGGACCTGTATGGATATGGTGCTACTATAGCTAACGTTACGGAGCAACAGCTTGTCGCCGACTTGTTAAAAAAGTATCCCGGATGGTCATATAGAGGAATGAAAATTTTAACCTTGATAAGGGCAATCGATGTTTTGGAACAGCTGCCGTTTGTAAAAAAAGGCAACTACGGTTCAATGGGTAACTCGCTCGGGGGAGGAATGGCTTTATATCATGCGGCTTTTGATACGCGGATAAAAGTATCTGTGCCGTCTACCGGTGTAAGTCCGGCGAAAACAAATGTATTCAGACTCATGAAAAGTGGTAGCATTTTCGAGGAGCCTGAAAGATGGAAAAAGATGGAAAAAGACGGGAAGCCGATTTATGATATTCATGAGGTTATTGCACTATGTGCTCCACGGAGCATGTTATTTCTCGATGATTTTAATGATCCTTACAATCCCGATGTGATGGCGGGTTTTCAACATGTGTACCAGGCCATGCAGGTTTATCAACTCCTGGGAACACCTGGTCATATTTCTATGCTTATTCATGGGGATGGACACGATACGGTGGATGATGTAAGGGATTATGCCTATAAATGGTTTGATCGGTATTTGCTTAAACGGTAAAATAACAAAACAAATAAATGAAGAATACAATTTTAGTTGCCGGGGGAACAGGTGATTTGGGCAAAAGAATCATTACTGCCTTGCTTAAGAGAAATGCAAATGTTATCGCTGTTGTCCGCTATAGCAGTAAAAATGAGAAAGCAGATGAGTTGGAGAAAATGGGTGTGAAAGTGATAAGGGTTGATATGGCCGATGTCGCTGAACTTACCCAGGCATGTAAAGGCGCATTATGCGTTGTTTCGGCATTGGCGGGGTTGCGCGATGTAATTGTTGACGGCCAGTCTATTTTATTGGATGCGGCTATAGCGGCCGGTGTTCCGCGATTTATCCCTTCTGACTTTTCATGCGATTTTACACAAATCGCTGAAGGCGAGAATAGGAATTTTGATCTGAGAAAAGAATTTCATAAAAAACTGGATGTTGCATCTATTGCTTCCACTTCCATTATGAACGGCGCGTTTGCTGATGTACTCGCTTACAATACGCCCTTTTATAATTTAAAAGAAAACAGTATCGGCTATTGGGGAAATAATGCAGACTTCAAGGTTGACTTTACCACTAAAGACGATACAGCGGCATTTACTGCCGCCGCCGCATTGGATGATACTGCCCCCAGGGTTCTACGTATCGCCAGTTTTCAGATTAGTGCCAATGACTTAGCAGCAATGGCTACAGAAATAAAGGGAACGAAGTTTAAAATTATCCGGATGGGCAGCCTTGAAGAACTTTCTGCTTATAACAAAAAAGAAAGGGCTAATCATCCCGAAGGAGAAAGTGAACTTTATCCCAAATGGCAGGGAAGTCAATATATGCACAGTATGTTCAGTGTTCAGAATGTGCACACCGACAATAGCCGCTACGATGATATTGCATGGGCTACGGCACAGGATGTGTTGTCAGATATCTGATAATCCACTTCCATCCATTACGCCAATTAACTTCGTCATCCGGATCACCACCAGCGCCTATTGCTAAGGACCAGCAATGACGGGAATCACCCATACTATCTTTGCAGACCTATGCGCATGGGAGGCCTATGCTATATATACTGCTATGGTAGCGGTAAAAGTAAAATTTTAAGAAAATAGAAATTAGCATAACAGCCGCGATCTCCATTCTATCAACTTGTATTTTAATGCTGGGTTATTGTTCAGCATTATCGCTTACTCACACCTGTTAATAAAATCACACACATTTACAATCTATTTAAATATAGATTGCATTATAAAAACATAAATAAATAAGTTTCTATCTACTTTTTTGTTCGTACCCAAACAATTACTTATATGTTAAAAAACAAGATATCAGCCTTGGCTAGTCTTATTCTATTAGTTCCCTGCCTATCACAATCGCAAAATCTGATTGTAAATCCCGGAGCAGAAGCAGCCCCTGCCGCTACCGGCTGGACGGTACAAAGAGCGGGCGTGGCATGTACTTCGCCAACAGCGGCCAATACTTTTTCAGTATGGACCATGACGCCCAACGCGTCTGCTGATTATCCCGCCGCTCACGGTGGCACCAAAACGTTTTTTGCCGGTTGCACTCCAACGCCCCCTGGGAGTTATGAACTAAACCAAACCATTTCTGTGGCTTCTGATGCCGCCCAGATAGACGTGGGCAACGTAGAATTGGTGTTCAGCGGCTACATACAAACGCCGGTGAATACGCAGAATGATGCAGGAAGGTTTACTATTGACTTTCTTGACGGGTCAAATGCTGTTTTGGGAACCAGTTACAGCGTTGTGCAGTCGAATGCCGCCGGTTCCGGAACCGGCTGGAACTTTTATACCAATACGAGGACAGCCCCTTTGGGAACAAGGAGTGTAAGGGTAAGACTAATAGCGTCTGTTGTTCAACAGCCTGCCATTAGTGCTTATTTCGATGACATCTCACTGGTAAAGAATTTTATCGTTCCATTACCTGTAAAACTAGTTTCCTTTTCTGCGAAGCATTTAAGCAGTGTTATACTCAAATGGCAGGTAAGCGATGCCGTAAACTTTGAAGGATTTGATTTGGAAAGAAGCGATAACCTGGTTGATTTTAATAGCATTGCCATGATTGCATATAATGGCAATAGTACTGCTTACTCTTTCGAGGATCGTTCAGCTCCGGCAAATACCCGGATATTGTACCGCCTTAAAATGAAAGACAGGGATGGAAAATACACGTATAGCCCGATCGTTACCGTAAATGCCAATAATTCACCAGACTTCACCATTAAACCGAATCCCGCATCATCCATAGTATCCATGTCTGGCTTTACCGATCCGGGGGAGCTTGTTATTTTGTCCACTGCCGGTGCTAAGGTGGCATCATATAATGTAACTACAAGCGAGTTATCTATAGACGTGAGTAAATTATCAAAGGGTATTTATATTGTACAGTTCCGGCACAGAGGTATATTAAATACGCGAAAATTGATTATCCGGTAATGGATGAAAAATAAAGGTTCTTTTTTTTCAGCACTTAATCGATAAACGGACCTATTTCTAAAAAGATATCCCGGTTCTTTAGGGCTATCCATGCAGATACATAAGTGGCAAGGAGCAGCCAGGCCAGTCTTGGTGCGAACATCCATGCCGCTTTGCGTGAAATGCGATAGCTCCAGGCAACGCTTAATATAGTAAGCAACAACCCGATGGCTGTGTTTACAGCTCCCAGTACAGGACTTTTCATCCCGAAATACAAAATGGCAAAAGTGGCATACAATACCCATGAAATACCTTCTGCCCAAATAACGGATGACCGCCGATGCGTGTCCGCCGGAAGGTTAACGATCGTGTATAGGCCAATAAGCGAAGTCACATTATTGATAAACCATACGGGGGCGAACATCCAGTCGGGAGGAGCCAGGCCCGGTTGCTCAAAATTGTTATAAAATGCTTCATCTCCATTAAATCCCGCAGGTATTAAGCTGATGCCGTTGGCCACCACATAAATAATCAGGCAATGCCACCATTTCATTTTTTTGTATTCATATCTTTGTGTTATATACAGCATTTGTTTAGCCTTCTCTTCAGTCACTCATAGTAAATGATGTAGAGAAAACTTATTAAACGATTTCGATGTAAATATATAACGTTTACGTTATAATACAAAACGATGTGGATAATTTATAATTTTGCAACTGTTTATCTATGAAAGAGAATACATCTTATATTAAACTGATTACAAGTTGGGAAGAGTACCTGCGCACGGGCGGGGAACCAACTGTGGAGCGGTATGCCCGTTACGTTCTCGAAAATGTTCAGACAACAGATGGCGATCCCGCCTACTGGATGAGCCCTGATACGCAGCAATATTTCCATGACAATACTTCCCGTTTTGAATATACTCAACATAGTTCGGAAGCAGCAACGCTTATATGGCGTTTGCATAAATTTATCCGGATGTATACCAAACCCATTATCCAGGAGATGGGGCTGGCCTCCAATGACGAGTTTGCCATTCTTGCTACAGTGGATATTCAAAACCAGTGTTCAAAAAAAGCAGCCATAGAAGAAAACCTTATTGAAGCCACTACCGGTATTGACATGATCAGGCGCATGTTGAAGCTGGGTCTGCTATTGGAAAAGCCGCTCAAAGAAGACAAGCGCGTAAAAATGATTTCCCTAAGTGCTAAGGGTAAAAAGACCTTATATACCATCTATCAAAAATTTGCCGGCATCCAGGATGTGTTGGGAAAACTGGAAGACGCCGACCGTATTGTGCTGTTGCGTTATTTAAAGGAATTGGACCAGTTTCACAGCACGCTGCCCAAATAGTCAGCCTGAAGTGTAATAGCTAACTGCAAAAGTATAACATTTTATTATGATAGTATTACTATTGCAAATAGATATACAGCCTATATTTGTGGCTATAAAACGAAGACATGTCCACTACGAGCCACAAAAATCCTTTTACCCGCATTTACGAAGTACTCCGTTATGAAAAAGCGGAAATAAGTTCCATTTACTTCTATGCGCTGCTGAATGGACTGGTGGCACTTACACTGCCGCTTGGTATCCAGTCCATCATCAGTTTCGTAATGGGAGGTTCCGTTTCAACTTCCCTGGTACTGCTCATCATTTTCGTAATAGGCAGCGTCTTACTGAACGGCCTGTTACAGGTGAATCAAATGAAGCTTATTGAAAAAATACAGCAGCAGCTCTTTGTCCGGTATTCCTTTCAATACGCGCAGTCTCTGCCGCACCTCAATCTGAAGGATATCGACCATTACTACCTCCCGGAACTGGTGAATCGTTTCTTTGATACCGTATCGCTGCAGAAGGGTATCTCAAAATTATTACTCGATGTGCCGGCGGCCAGCATACAGGTGCTGTTCGGCCTGTTGTTATTATCCTTTTACCATCCTATCTTTATTTTATTCGGTGTATTACTGGTTACTATTCTTTACCTGATCATCAAATTCACAGGCAAACGAGGGTTGCAGACAAGTGTTACGGAGAGCAATTATAAATACGGGGTAGCAGGATACCTGGAAGAACTGGCCCGGTCCGTCATGTCCTTCAAGTTTTCGGTTAACCACGCGCTGCACCTGCGCAAGACCGATCAGTTGGTCACCGGCTACCTGCAATCCCGTACCCGCCATTTTAATGTATTGCTGGTACAGTACTGGACACTTATCGGCTTTAAAGTACTGATCACGGCCACTATGTTGATTGCAGGCGTTTTATTGCTGGTAGATCAGCAAATCAATATCGGGCAGTTCATTGCCGCGGAAATAGTGATCCTTACTATTATCAATTCCATAGAAAAATTAATTATAACACTCGATAATGTGTATGATGTAATAACTTCAACAGAAAAGCTAAGTATCCTTACCGATAAACCAAAAGAGCTAAGCGGCGATATGCAACTGAATATGGGAAGTGTCTCAATTCAGGCAAAGGATATTTCTTTTGGCTATAAAGAGAACAAAGAGATCCTGCACCAGCTTTCTTTCAACATACCCGGCGGCCAGAAGATCTGTATTATGGGGCCGGTAGGCGCGGGCAGATCCACGCTCCTGAAAGTATTAAGCGGCTCTTACGATCCTTTTGCAGGCCAGTTGTCCTTGAACGATATACCCGTTTCACTATACGATAAATCATCCATCCGTTCTAAAACCGGGATCCTGTTAAATGAACAGGATATTTTTCAGGGATCACTGCTGGAAAATATAACTATGGGTAACAAAAATATTTCTCTGGAGCAGGTACTGGCTTTTACAAAAGACTCGGGACTTTCTTTTTTACCGGGCGACGACAAAGAGTTATTACAGATGCAGTTGCCGGCAGGTGGCAAGCATTTGTCCGGCAGGGTGAGCAAGAAAGTACTCTTGTTAAGGGCATTGATAAACCGGCCTGCCTTGCTGCTGCTAGAAGAGCCCTGGCTTGGGTTTGAGAAAGAAGATGCCGAAAAGGTGAAAAATTATTTATTAACGGGATGTCCTTCTACGACAGTGTTGGTAGTCAGCAACGATACCTCGTTTGCCAGCCGTTGCGACCACGTGATATGGCTGGAACAGGGAACGATAAAGGCCCAGGGACATTGGAGCACTGTACAAAAAACAATCAATTATGCAGGAAATCAGGAAAACAGTTGAAAGTGAACTGGCAGGCACGGAAACTTCTGCCTTCGACACCGTATACCGTATACATCGGAAGAGCAAGGTCAGGTATTGGGGCTTAGGGATCTTCGCTTTCCTTTTACTTATACTCTTTGTTCCGTGGACGCAGAACATAAGAGCACGCGGTGTGGTAACTACCCTAAGACAGGAACAGCGCCCGCAGGAACTGCCGGCCATTATTGGTGGACGCATTATTAAATGGCATGTAAAAGAAGGTGATTTCGTGAGTGCCGGGGATACTATTGCGCAACTGGCAGAAATTAAAGACAATTACCTGGATCCCTCTTTATTGAAAAGAACGCAGGAACAGATGGATGCTAAATCCGCTTCACTTGTATCCTATGCTGATAAAATAAAAGCAACCAACGCGCAAATCGATGCGCTGGAAAAAACGCGGGTGCTGAAAGTGCAGCAAAGCACCAATAAGATCGGCCAGCTGCAACTTAAGATAAGGGGTGACAGCATGGATCTAATAGCTGCCCAGAACGATCTCGCCATCGCAGAAGCTCAATACCGACGCCAGCGCATTATGCGCGATAGCGGCCTGGCTTCCATGGTACAGGTGGAACAGCGTAATCAGTACTTTCAGCAGGCCCTGGCAAAAAAAATAAGTGCCGAAGTAAAACTGTCCAACACTAGAACTGATCTTACCAACACCTTGCTGGAACTGAATCAGTTTACCCAGGAGTATGCCGAAAAAATATTCAAGTCGCAGGGCGACAGAGCCGCTGCCGAAGGTGAAATCGCAGGTGGCCAGGGAGATTTGTCCAAGCTGACCAACCAGTATGCCAACTACGCCATACGCGAAGGTTATTATTACCTTAAAGCACCGCAAAACGGCCAGGTGGTAAAGGCTGCCAAAGCCGGTATCAACGAAATCATCAAGGAGGGAGAGATGATCGTAAAAATAGTGCCGCAGCAAATACAATATGCGATCGAGTTATTTGTAAGGCCTGTGGACCTGCCGCTGTTATCGAAAGGGCAGAAAGCGAGATTCCAGTTCGATGGGTTCCCCGCCATTGTATTCAGTGGCTGGCCCAGCGCATCTTACGGCATGTTCAGCGGACAAGTGGCCGTGATCGAAAATTCCATCAGCGATAATGGAAAATTCAGGGTATTGTTTGCCGAAGACAGCAGTGATCGTCCCTGGCCGAAAGAACTGAAAATGGGAACCGGCACTGCAGGTATAGCATTACTGAAAGATGTGCCGGTATGGTATGAGTTATGGCGTAACATTAATGGATTTCCCCCCGATTACTACCAAACATCCGCAAAAAATGAGGAGAAGAAAAAATAGGTCGTTGCTGCTTATAGCGTTATTAGTGTTTGGCCAGAAGGCTTACGCGGCCGACTCCCTGAGGGTGCTTACCAGGGATGCATTCATGAGCATCGTATTGCAGTACCATCCCGTAGTAAAGCAGGCAGGCATTCGGGTGGAACGCGCCCAGGCAGGGGTGCTGGAGGCGAGAGGTGGCTTTGATCCCAGCTTTAAAACCGAGCTGGATCAGAAAACATTCGACGGCACCCGCTATTACAGTTATGTTCGCCCGGCGATAGCCATACCTACCTGGTACGGGGTTGAAATAAAGGCAGGACTTGAGGACAATACGGGTGAACGTATATCGACGGAATACACGCCCGGAAGAACCACTTATGCTGGCATTTCGCTTCCGGCTCACAACCTGCTCTTCGATCAGCGGAGGGCAGCCCTGCGGCAGGCACGTACTTTTCATGAACTTAGCAAAACGGAACAGCAACTTGTGGCAAACGACCTGTTGTATGAGGCACTGGCTGCCTATTGGAACTGGACGCTCGAATACCGCATTTACCGTATACTGACGGAAGCAGTGCGTGTTAATGAAACAAGGATACGATTTGTGAGAACGGAATACGAACAGGGTGCGCGACCAGCCATAGACACTATCGAAGCTCTGGCGCAATTGCAAAACATCCAGTTGCAGCGCGAAGTCAGTAGCCTGGCTTTGCAGAATGCCGGCATCGCCATCTCCGGGTATTTGTGGCTGGATAAGGGCATGCCTGTTGAATGGAATGGTAACCTGATACCTGACACATCGGATTATAAAACCACTCTACCTGATGCATTGGCGGACCTTGATAAACTGCTGTCGTTCGCACTTAGCAGGCATCCTAAACTGAGTGCCATCAACTACAAAATAGATATACTGCAAATAGACAACCGCCTGAAAGCCCAATACCTTTTGCCTAAATTAACACTCAATGCCAACTTTCTGAACAAGGGGTACGCTCTTCCCGAAAAGCTTTCTGCCGGTTTCCTGGAAAACAATTATAAGCTCGGAATGGACATAAGCATTCCGCTATTTATGCGGCAGGCACGTGGTGCTTACCGGGCTTCAAAACTGAAACTGGAAGAGGGCAAATGGGAAAGGAATCAGGAATTACTGAACGTGGAAAATAAAATAAAAACGTATTATAATGAGGTCAGGAATATTCAACAACAGATAATGTTATATAACCAGATGTACCTGAATGCGGAGAAACTTTTTCTGGGCGAAAAATTCCGCTTTGAGGCCGGGGAGAGTACCTTGTTCCTGTTGAATACCCGGGAGAATAAACTGTTGGAAACAGCTCAGAAATTGCAGGAAGTAACCGTGAAATGGCATAAAAGCTATACCGGCCTATTGTGGGCATCGGCACTATTTACGGTTAGTCAATAGTAATACTATCATTTAAGGCAGGTTTACCCTCAAAACATTAATTTTATATAATGGAATTACAGTTACAAATAAAAATGAATGCTAAGCTATACGTCCGCGACCCCGAGCAATCCGAACTGGGGCGGAATATTATACGGGAAAGTGTAACGATGATCCATGAAATAGGCTTTGAAGACTTCACATTTAAAAAACTGGCCCTGCAATTGGGAAGTACCGAGGCCAGTATTTACCGGTACTTCGAGAACAAGCACCGCCTGCTTACCTATCTTACCACCTGGTTCTGGACATGGATGGAATACCAGTTGCTTTTTCATACCAATAATGTAAAAAACCCGCGTGAAAATATCGATATTATCATCGGTTTACTGTCTTTCAAAATTGAAGACAAATTCAGATTGGAACATATCGATAAAAACATACTTCACCAGATCGTGATCGCTGAAGGAAACAAAGCATATCTTACCAAGCATATTACAGAAGATAACCAGGCCAGGTTATTCAAACCGTATAAAGATCTGTGCCAGCGAATCGCCGATATTTTCCTGGCATACAAACCGGGCTATCCTTTTCCGCATTCATTGGGCAGCACGCTGATCGAAACCGCCCATCATCAATTATACTTCAAAGATAATCTTCCCTCCCTGACTGATTTTTCAGGAAAAAACGGATCCAACCTTGTTTTAGTCTACCTGCAACACCTGGTGTTCAGTGCGCTGGATAATTTTAAGGCGAGTGGTAAAAAATAGAAATCCTGAGCAGAATGACACAAATATCTTACGAAGAAATCGATGCCCAACCATCACTTACGGACTTTGTAAAGAGGTTCTGGAAATTCAGCAACCCAAAGACAGACACACAACATTATACCATCTTGCCAGACGGCTATTTCGACCTTATTATACGAATTAGGGCGGGTAAACCGGAAAGTATAACATTGTTCGGTTTATGGACTAAAGAAACAGAAGTCGTTGTTCCGGCGGACACTATTATTATTGGGATTTGTTTTAAACCTCTTGCAGCGGAATACATTTTACAGCAAAGCATAGAAGATATACTCAACGGCGGTAAGATATTTCAGAATAACTTCTGGAATATAGATTGTATCAGATTTGACCACTTCAAAGCTTGGACGGAAAAAATAACCGATCAGATGTTACGTAACGTAGAAGGCGTAAAAGCGTTTGACAAAAGAAAACAAAATATTTTCCATCTTCTGTTCCAATCAAATGGTTCATTAACTGTTGAAGAATTGTCGAAACAAACTTTTTGGAGCAGCAGACAAATCAATCGCTATTTTAAAAGTAAATTCGGACTTACGCTTAAAACCTACTCCAACATTTTACGCTGCGCGGCTACCTATACCGATATACGGGAAGGCGATCTTTTCCCCAAACCTGATTTTTACGACCAGGCCCATTTTATCAAAGAGGTAAAAAAGCATACAGGCTTTAGCCCCAAAGAACTTCACAAGAATAAAAACGACCGATTTCTACAATTTTCTACTTTGCCTAAGAGGTAGCTTTGTATAAATCGTTAATATGAATAAGGTTAATTATGGAATTGACGCGCCTGGTATTATGCGCAATTTAATTGTATTCGGAGCTTTCACTATTATTGCAGGATTCACAGTTCTATTGCTTTTCGAAAGCACGTTATTAAATTACATCAGCTATTTAGTTATTATAGCTGGTTGTATATTCTTTATCCTGGGTATGGCCATGTTGGCTTACGGGCTAAAAGGTAAATACAGAACGCGTGACTTACTGCTCTCTAAAATCAAATGGACAGGACAAGAGCGAGTGCTTGATGTTGGAACAGGACAGGGACTTTTAATGAATGGTGCGGCAAAGCAATTGACAACAGGCAAATCAGTAGGCATAGATATTTGGAGTAGCAAAGATCTTTCCCGGAATTCGATAAATAAGACATTGTCCAATGCCGAATCGGAGGGCGTAACAGACAAAATAGAAGTCAGAAACGAAGATGCTAGAAGTTTAAGCTTTGCTGATAATTCTTTTGATGTTGTGCTTTCATTGCTCTGTATTCACAACATTGAGCCAAAAGCCGACCAGGAAAAAGCCTGCTTTGAAATTGCAAGGGTTTTAAAGCCAAATGGTACGGCTTTAATTGGCGACTATGTTCCAACAACCGGGTATGCCAAAGCATTTGCCAAAGCTGGACTTAAAGTAAAAAGCTCAAAACCTTATTTCAAAACAGCTTATGCTTTAATGTGGATAGTAGAAGCAACTAAGTAATGTATGGTGTATATTTTCAAAACAGACATAACGACTAAAGCCGCTATTAAGAAACTTGCACCTTCGCTGGAAAAAATTTCAGCTATCACGAAATGGAATTTTGATTTGCTGGATCGTGACAATATTTTACGTATTGAAGCATGTGAATTTGACACAGAGATTGTTTGTGCACTTTTAAAGTCTTCAGGGCATCTTTGCGCCGAATTATTCAGTATATTCCTACCCCGAAAAGTTGCTCATGCCTGGACACAAGTATCGGAGAAAGGGAAGATGTCTGTAATACTGCAGCCCGCAGGTAAGCTAGAAAATTTCTTTATTACGATGGCCGCACTCGACCATGAACCAAGCCAGCAGGAAATTGTGAGGATCTTTTCTGATAATGACATGCAGGTAGTTGGCCCACCGTTAAAAATGGGCTAACAAACGGTTTTCTCAGTAAGGGCAGGTCAGATTAAAATGATGTAGTATCCATCCTGGCGCCTTAATAATCTATTTCATACCGGGGTTAGCTTTCCGAAAGTATCATCTATTGTGTGGCGTACGTTGGTTGGACTGCATTGATTTTTTCGTTCGAGATCACTCTAGTTTCGCAAATCCTACTGTTTTTCTGTATTCAGATGGCGAAATGCTGGTATGCTTTTTAAAAAATCTACTGAAGTAGTATTCGTCCTCAAAACCTATTTCGATACTGATCTCCTTAACAGATTTGGAGGTAAGATATAATTCTCTTTTAGCTTCGCTTAAAACCTTTTCGGCGATGAGATCAGAAATTGTTTTATTGTAGTAGCTTTTTACGATTTTCGATAGATTATTATGCGACATATTCATACAATTGGCATAATCACTCGGGCTTCGCATTTTTCTAAAATTAGTATTGATATAATGTACCAAATTATATAATGTTCTATTTATTTGTTGTGGCAGTTCCTTCTGAATTTTGTTCGCGTTACTCATTTTTTCCCGCACTAGATGGATCAGCAGAATTTTAAGGTAGGCAATCAGCACTTCATGGTTTGCAACCTGATTTTTTCGAATTTCGAGAATCATCTCGTTTATTATATTAATAAGTGAAACTAAGCTTTCAACTTGAAAGAGTGGCTGTAAATTGATGCTATTAAAAAGTACGCCTTCCGTTTGTATTTCGTTTTGATGCCAGAACGTGCAAAAAAAATCGGAATGAAAATAAAGTGCTTTACCCCTTAGGTCTTTGTCATCAAAAATTGAAAAAGGTTGATAAGGTGATAAACAAACAATTGTGTTCTCCTGGATATCGTAGGTGTTTCTATCGATAATGAGTTTTGCATGACCGCCTTCTATAAAAATTATCGAATAATAATTAAATCTTTGCACATGGTCAAACTGATTATTGCCCGTAAAATCAGCAATTTTTATCGCCAGTTCCACACTGCTTTTCTTGACAATCGTATAGCTTTTCGTTTCTAAAACCATTTCTGTTAAGTATTAAAAGCCCGCAAAAATGCAGGCTTATTATAGAAACATCGCATGAATAAAATATTTTTCTATTATTTAGCAGCCAGGATATTCGTTTTTTGAATAGCCGATGTTTCAAAATTTTCTAATAGTTGACCGGCGTTTTTTAACAATGCTTCGGCAATTTTACCATTTAAATGCGCTTCCCTTCCGGAATCTGTGGCAAAAGTATCAAAAATCCCAAATCTGCCATTTCCTAAATCAATTGCGTACCAGGACATAGTTTGTACTTCTTCCTTAACTAACACCAAGGCAGCTTTTAAAAAGCTTTTGACCTCTTCTTCTTTTCCGTTTTTAGCATTCACTATTACTAATATTCCTTTTTTTTCATCGGGCTTTGCCCTTTTATTAAAGGCCAGTACTTCGATGGGTGTAATTGATTTCTCAATTGTAAAAGCATCCAATAGCTCTGGTGCATTGGCCAGTAATGCTTTTGCTAAGTCACCATTAAAATGGGCGTTTTTGCCTGTTTCATCTTCAAACGTATCATATATTCCAAATGTTGAATCATCTATTTGAAAAGCATACCAGGATATGGTTTTACTTTCCTTTTGTACAATGGATCTTCCACTTAAGAGAAAATTTTTAACGTCATTTTCTTTGCCTTTTTTAGCTTTAAGGATCACTAACAAACCGATTTTCTCTTCTGTTTTTTCTGTTTTGATTGCTGAATTACTCATTTGCGTTTGATTTTTTGTAAATGATGTTATACCTGTCGCCAGAATTAGACTAAAAACTGTTGCTGCTTTTTTCATTTTTTTAGTTTAAGATGATACGGGCAAAGCTATTGAGTTGCCGGGATTGGAAAAATGGATACAACAGTATTTGTGATGGATAAAATAGGATTTATACTAATTTAAAAGTATACCCTAGAAAAAGGATAAAACTTTTGTAATTAATATTTCTGTACGCAATAAATCAGTTGGTTCTTAAGGGTCGTTTGTAATGTACGATAGTAATTATTATACATAATGCAGAATAGATGTTATCAGTCTATGTATTTCCAGGATTTATTGTTTACGACCGTTCACGGACGTATTCAATTCATTTTTCATTTGCTCCAGGATCCTTTTATTGGCTTCAATTAAATGTTCCGTTGTTTTTGCACGGTACCATTCGGTAAACCGGTCCTGGTGGTAAAAGGGTTCCGGTGTAAGCAGTTCGTTCTCCAGAAAGGTAATCATACTTGACAGGTATCTGTCCTGCCGGGCTCCTATCATAATCTGCGCCCTCAGGTGATTGTATTCATTCATCTGCTTATTGATGGTTTGGATATACCTGGGATGTGTGAAGCTGTTAGCATCTTCGGTTTCCAGGATCTGCGGAATAAAACGGCCTGCACCTCCATCTGTACAGGGCTGGGCCACTCCCATGAGGTGAGCGATAGTGGGTGTAAGATCGGTATGCTCAAAATAAGGCAGTGTCCTGTTTCCGGCTATGCCCGGCCCTGTAAAGAGTAAAGGGGTCAACCAGCTATCTTCATCGATAATGGGATGCCAGCCAATTTCGCTCTGGCCCTGATCTGAACTGACGATCAGCAGCGTGGAAGCCCATTTACCTGATTTTTCCAGGTTATCCACCAGTTTACCTAATAGCGCGTCCGCTTCTTCCACATACCTCACGTAAGGGGAACCCGGCCCCCAGATGTTCCGGAAATAAGGCTTATCGGGTGTAGTATAAGACAGGTAGCGGCCTTCGTTGCCGGGCGTCTGTAAATGAATACGCAAGTAGCGGTAATGAGATTTCGAAAGCAACTGTATAGCGGTTTCCACCACATCGGTATCGGTACTTTGCGGGTCTAATATGGCCGTAGTAAAACCTTTTGATACGGAGGCGTAAGCAATAGTGTTGGTGATGAATGCGGTGGCGTCCGGCGGAGAAAATGCGTCCTGGAGCATTTTATTATCTGCGTGGATGAAAATGGTGCCGGCCTGCAATACCGGGTTAGGAAACGAGGAAGTGTGCATCCGTCCATAGTCGCCCGTAGTAGGATGATGTGGTAATATCATGTGCGATTTCTCAATATAAGTACCTTGCTTTATCAGCCGGTTCAGCACGGGCATTTTGAGCTTTGCCGGGACTTTCCAGTGCAGACCGTCAATCATAAACACGATAACTCGTTCCGGTTTACCGCGCTGCGCGGCCAATGGATTGATTAGGGCCATATTTAAACAAAATAACAGGTAAATAATTTTTTCCATCGCTGCCGGTTTCGCCATACTGCCAAAGCGCTTATTAATTATAATGAATTACCGTGCTTCGCATCGGGTTACCCAAAAGTAACAGCGCATGATTAATTTGACAACCCCTGTGTTTTCCTAAAAGTGTATAATTTTTGCATAAATTCGTGAAAAATGTTTTTATTACGGCAAAAGGTAAACATAAATTTCGCTATTGCGCCTGATATCAGATATAACCGGTAAAATGAAATCACCCATACTTATTAAAACAAACATTGAGCTTCATAAATCGTATTATGTGGCTTCACATACTGGTCAGCACTTCAATTATCCCTTCCATTTTCATCCGGAATATGAACTGACATATATAAAAGAAGGATCCGGAATGCGCTTTATCGGGAATAGCATCGAGCATTTTGGTCCGGGCGACTTAATATTAGTCGGTTCCAATATTCCTCATTACTGGAGAAACGCTCAGGAGTACTATGGTTCTTCCTCCTTGCGCGTAAATGCCATTGTTGTGCGTTTTTTATACCAACTGGGTAATAGCCATTTATTTGACCTGCCGGAAATGGGTGCTATCCGTAAATTACTGCAGGAATCTGCTTATGGTATAAAGATTACCGGTAGTTCGGTATCCCTGGTGTCACAATATATGGAGGATATGCTAAGTGTAAATGACAGTAATAATATCATTTTATTACTGCAAACCCTATCCGCAATAGCCGGCACTCAGGATAAGAGATACCTGCTGAGCAGTGCGGCTGTTAAGCCCATAAATGAAACGGACATACAGCGTATCAATAATATTTATGAATACATGCTGATGCACTATACGGAAAAAATCAGTTTGAGCGAAATTGCTTCCGTGGCTAATTTGCAGACCGCTTCTTTCTGCCGTTATTTTAAAGAGCGATTCCGCAAAACGTTTACAGACGCTCTTAATGAAATCCGGATAATTAAAGCATGTGAGTGCCTTCAAAAGAATGATATGCCGGTTACACAGGTGGCGTTCGAATGCGGGTTTAAAAATTTGTCGAATTTTACGAAGGTTTTTAAAAAGAATACCGGTTATAGCCCCAGGCGGTATAAGAATGTGATATGCTGAAATTTTACTAAACACGTTATAGCGTTTAGCTAACCAGCATAAATAAGGCAGTGTTTATACCATTTCACCCCCGCTTTTTGACGATTGCACCCCTATTCGTTATTTGATTTAATTCTACCATTGCTCTATTAATCGGTAACCCTTACTGATTTTTAAAGTAACCTGAAAATCTATACTCCTTATTACTAAAGGATGGAAGATCAATTTTACTATTTTAATTTTATTTTGCCATGCAATTTCCTAAAATACATACTATCTTTCGCATACTATTTACATCAACTCAACGATTGTAGACTGTTTATATGGCGAAATAAAATAAGCTATGGCAAAATTTACAAGACTCCAGGTATATCAAACTATTCATGAGCACCCTGTTATTCCTTTATTTTCTGCATCGGATTTATCGGTATGTTTTAATGTAATAGATGCCTGCTACCATGGAGGTATCAGGGTATTTGAATTTACTAACCGCGGCGATTTTGCTCACGAGCTTTTTGCCGAAATGAATAAATATATCAGGAAGCAATATCCAGATATGGTTTTTGGAGCAGGAACCGTAACAGATGCGGCCACTGCAGCACTTTATTTACAGTTAGGGGCAGATTTTATTATTGCCCCAAACCTCATCGAAGGCGTTGCCCATATGTGTAACAGTCGCAAAATAGCTTGGATTCCGGGTGTGGCGACACTCACGGAAATAGCGGCAGCCGAAAAGCTGGGTGCCGAAATAGTTAAAATTTTTCCGGCGCAGATATTAGGGCCTGAATTCATCAGGGCGGTAAAAGGCCCTTCTCCATGGACATCAATAATGGCAACCGGGGGTGTAGAACCCGATAAAGAAAGTTTACACAGGTGGTTCGATGCCGGGGCTACCTGCCTGGGTTTAGGATCGCAATTATTCACCAAGGAAATTTTATCGCAGAGAAATTTTGAATTACTTAGGGAGCTATGTGCTCTGATAATAAAAATCGCAAAAGAAAGAAAGTAATATGAAAGCATTACAAAAAAGATCCCGCCAGCCTGGCGATATAGAATTGATTAATCTTCCGGTGCCGGCGGCTACAGATAATAAAGTAATGGCAAAAGTAGCTTATGCAGGTATATGTGGCAGCGATATTGACATTTTGTACAGTCGCAATGATATTTATTTGCCTCCTGTGGTCCAGGGGCATGAATTTTCGGCAACTGTTACACAGGTTGGGAATGATGTGACGAATTTTACCGCAGGAGATAAAATTGTATCTGAAACAACATTTGAATCCTGCGGGAAGTGCCAGATGTGCAAAGATGGCAATTATCATCTTTGCCTTCATAAGCAAATAGTGGGTTGGACGGAAAACGGTGGCTTTGCGGAATATGTATTATTAAACAGTAATTATTTGCACAAATTGAATGCCGGCACCGATTTACAGCAGGCGGCTCTTATTGAGCCTTCTGCCATTGCCTGCGAATGTCTGCTTGTAAAAGGTCGATTACAACCCGGTGAAACGGTGGCGGTAATTGGACCTGGTACAATTGGTATGCTATGCGCACTGGTTGCAAAAGCCTCCGGAGCTGCGAATGTTTTCTTACTTGGCCTGAATGATGCCGCTGAAACACGGTTTAAAATTGCAGAAGAAATGGGTTTGGAGCACTGCATTGATGTATCTGTTACCAATGCGCTTGACTACATCTTGGAACATAACGAAAATAAGAAACCGGATATGGTCGTCGATTGCACCGGTAATGTTAATGGATTTTTGCTGGCGCTTGATCTTATAAAAAGAAATGGGAAAATTGTTGAAGCCGGGTCTATTCACGGCGAAGCTGGCTTTCCATGGGAGAAAGCGGCTTATAACGCCATTGATCTTTCATTTGTATTTTCTTCTTCTCATAAAGCCTGGGAATACTCGACCGCCATATTTAACGATTCGGGTATCGATTTTTCCAAAATGATTACTGGTACGTTCGGCCTGGATGAATATGAAAAGGCTTTTTCGATGGCAACTGATACGGCTAAAAGTCTTAAAATAATGTTTGACCTAGCCAAATAATAAATTAAAAAAATGGAACTTAAAGGAATTTGTCCGGCAATCGCCACCGCCTTTTTGGATAATGGTGATGTTGATTATGATAGCTACCGCAACCTTGCACGCACTTTAATAAATGATGGCTGCCATGGAATACTCAATCATATACGCCAGGATGTAGAAATGATTATTTTATTTGAAAAAAAGATTCTCCATCGAAGGGGAATAATAGCAAGTGACCATTGTCGTAAACCCGGCCACCTAACAGATGATATTTACCTGAGTTTGTTTACTGAATATTATTCGATGATTGAGCCCTATTTTTTAAAAACCAAATGAATTTAGATGACTTTAACCATCACCATTTTCGTTATTTATTTCCTTGTTATCCTTATGATCGGACTTATTTCAGGAAAAAAGGAAAAAGTGACCGCCGATGATTATTTTTTATCCGGTCGTAAACTGCCGTGGTATGCAATAGGCCTGTCAATGGTAGCAGCAAATATTTCATCCGAGCATTTTATAGGAGTGGTTGGTGCCGCTTACTTTTTTGGCATTTCGCCGGCAAACTGGGATTTACTTGCTATAATACCCCTGTGTATTTATATATTTTTCTTTCTTCCTTATTATTTCCGTTCAAAAATTTATACTATACCGCAGTTTTTGGAAAAAAGATATAGTAATACGACCAGAACAATTTTTGCATCCCTCACGATTATACATTCTGTAATCGCAATTTTAGCGGGAGCACTATATACCGGAGGGCTTATTTTCCAGGAATTATTTTCAACTTCGGGTGTTGCGGCTACGGCATCCGGGCAAATCAGTCATTCCCTCATATGGGGTATTTGTATTGTTGGCATTAGTACGGGCGCATACTGCATATATGGTGGTTTGGATTCTGTGGTTTGGACAGATGTTTTCCAGGTAATCGTGTTAACCATGGCAGGTATACTTGTAACCATTGTTGCCCTGCAAAAAGCGGGCGGATGGCACCAGGTGGTTGCCCTGAACAATGCAGCTAACGAAGCCAGGATGCATCTTATAAAACCTGCCACAGACCCATTAGCTCCGTGGACCGGGATCGCTACTCTCTGGCTTACACTGGGCATATGGTATAACTGTACCAATCAGTTTTATATTCAGCAAACATTGGGTGCGAGAAGCGAATGGGATGCACGTATGGGTATCATATTAAATGGCTTTTTAAAAGGCCTGCTGCCATTTATGTTTGTTGTGCCCGCCATTGTTGCATTTGCCATTTTTGGACCAGGTGTGCAGCAGGATAAGGTCTTTTTAAAATTGGTGCAGGATACGATGCCGGGCTGGGTTCAATCAATAGTGTTAACCGGATTGGTTGCGGCCATAATGGCTACCTTATCGAGTGTACTAAACAGTGTGTCCACTATTTTTACTATAGACATTTATCAACGTTATATTAAGAAAGATGCAAGTCAGCGGCAACTGGTTCGCACAGGAAGATGGGTGGTTACTATCGTTTTAGTCTTATCCATGGTATGGGCGCCATTTATTTTACTATTGGGTCAGGGTTTATTTGTTTATATACAGGACCTGGCTTCGTTCTTCGCTCCGCCCATATCCGTTATTTTCCTGGCTGCTATTTTTGTGCCGAGGGCTTCAGCGGTAGCTGCTAATACCACCCTTATCGTCGGTGTCATTTTTGGAATTATACTTAAGGTTTTTGGAGCCGGGTTTTCATCTTTTCTCATACCGTTTCTTAACAGGGCTTTAGCTGGATGGATATTTTCCCTGGTAATTATGGTGGCAGTTTCTTTAGTAACGAAAAATAAACCGGGTAAGGTGTTTGACGGAGATATAAGGTGGAATTCATCTTATGCTAAGCTACCAGAGCAAGAATCAAAAAAATACAAGGGGTTCAAAAATTATCTACTTTGGTTAGGGCTTGTTATACTAATAAGAATTGTTATTTATTTTATTTACGCCTGATAATACAAAAAGTAAATCATATCATAACCTGATGATGTATGTATAATAATGATAAAAAAAGGTTACTTTAAAGCTGAATGTCTTTCTGCAGCTCCAAGCATTATGTAAAGGTTTTGAAGCAGCAGGTATACGGAGGTATCGTTCGCGTTGTTAGTGCAACTTATTCGATTCGGTAAAAAATATATTAAAAAATGAGTAATCTTATTAAAAAAGTAGAGGCATTTGCGTTAAGAATTCCCAGGGATACCCCTTATTTAGGCCCGTTGGAGCAGGGGAATTCGGTTAATGAAAAAGGATATTTTGTAAGACCTGGTAATAAAAGCGTGTACAGTGTGTATGACCAGAGTGTACTGGTAAAAATCACCACCGAAAGCGGCGAATACGGATGGGGGGAGTGTGTGGGTTTTGTGGTACCCGAAGCCGCGGTGGTCATTATTTCAGAATTGATAGGGCCTATGATTATAGGGCGTAATCCTTGTGATGTTGTGATGATATATGAAGATCTTTACAATATGATGAGAGTGAGGGGCTTTTTCGGGGGTTATTATCATGATGCTATTGCGGGTATTGATATTGCACTTTGGGATTTAAAAGGCAAGTTGCTTAAGCTTCCGGTATGCCAGATTCTCGGCTCAGCCAGGCATAAAAAGATACCAGCCTACGTGTCGGGTCTGCCGATGCCAACTATCCCGGAAAGGGCAACGCTTGCCAAATTCTGGATTGACAAGGGTTTCAATGCATTTAAATTTGCTTCGGCAGTGTCACATGATGGTATTGTGCAGGAAATGGAAGCACTTCGTAAGGCAACCGGAGATAAGATAGATATCCTCATTGATATGCATTGGAAGTTCACTGCCGCGGAAGCCATTTCATTAATCAGGCGGTTGGAAGATTATAATTTGTTTGTAGCCGAAGCACCTGTGGCCCCTGAAGATATAAAAGGACAGGCAATGGTGGTTAGGGGTGTCAAAACGCAGGTAGCAATAGGTGAGGAATTGCGCACCGTGTACGAATACCGTCCCCGCTTCGAAGAAATATGTATGCACGTAATTCAGCCCGAGATGGGCCGTACCGGAATAACATCTTTCTGGAATATTAGCCAGATGGCGGTGGCCTTTAATAATACAGTGATGCCGCATGCGAGTATCGGTATTGGCATTTTCCAGGCGGCCAGTCTACAGGTTTCGGCGGCACTGCCCAACCTCGTTTACCATGAATACCAGCATTCAATTTTTGATAACAACCTCAAGTTCCTAAAAGGAAATATGAAATGCGAGGCAGGTTTCTTTCAATTGGCGGATGGTCCGGGTTTAGGTGTTGAACCAACCGATGAAGTTTTTAAATTTCTAAAAGGATAAAATGAAAACCGTTTGTTTTGGAGAAGTGATGCTTAGATTGTGCCCGCCCGACAATCAACGCCTTTTACAATCTTCCATCCTGGAGATGCAGGTGGCGGGATCGGAAGCCAATGTAGCGGTATCGCTTTCCCGTTTAGGCCTGGATGCTTCTTTCGTTACATGTATTCCGAAAAATGAGATGGGATACAGGGTATTAAGTGAGCTGAACAGATATGGCGTTGATACCAGCCACACCCTTTTTGCAGGGGAGCGTTTGGGAATATTTTATTTGGAAATGGGTACCGGAAACCGATCTTCTAAAATAATTTACGACCGTTCCGGTTCAGCAATGGCCACTATCGGTAAAGGTCAAATAGACTGGCGCCAGGTATTTGCCGGGGCTGATTGGTTTCATTGGTCCGGCATCACTCCTGCTATTTCTCAGGAAGCTGCGAATGTGTTGTTGGAGGCGCTCGCGGTCGCACGTGAAATGAAGCTTACCATTTCATGTGATTTAAACTACCGCGCTAACCTTTGGAATTATGGTAAGCATCCTTCAGCGGTTATGCCTTCCCTTATGGAGTATTGCAATATATTGCTGGCTGATGGGGACACCGCCAGCATCTATTTTAATATTACGGGTGATGATTATGAATCCATTTCAAAAAAACTATTATTAAAATTTTCTTCTGTTGAGTTAATTGCCATGACAGCACGACAAACGCCTTCTGCCACACACAATGTTTATCGTGGTTTTTTGTATAGCAGGGAAAGTTTCTATCAATCAAAAGAATATGATATAACCCAGATATTAGACAGAATCGGAACAGGCGATGCATTTATGGCCGCATTAATTTATGGTCTGCAAACAAAAAAAGAACAACTGCAATATGCAGTTGATTTTGCTGCCGCAGCGGCCACTTTCAAACATTCAATATATGGAGATTTCAATCTTGCCACATCGGAAGAAATAGAAGCGCTGATGCGGGGTGATACAGGTGGCAGAGTAAAACGATGAATGAAATCATGGTAAGAAAGTCAGGATCTTTTCAGCATAAGAATATTGTTATCAGCACCCCTGATAAAAAGTCATGGTTTTCTGCAATGCCTGCTTTTGGTGGCCGCATTACCCATCTTGTTCTGCACGATTCCCAAAATGAAACCGTGCTGCTCCAGGGATTTGAAAATGAAGTGGAAAACGATACAACTTATAAACAGGCTTTTCTCATACCATTTGCCAACAGAATTAATAATGGCACTTTTCATTTCCAGGGCGAACAGTACCAAATGAAACTAAATGATTTAAGGCAGCATCATTCAGTTCACGGTTTTTTGCATAGTGTTCCAATGGAAGTTAGAGAAATCGCTTCTTCATTCGTAACATTTGAATATAATTACAAGGGTGATCAGCCCGGTTATCCGTTTTTGTTTAATACGGCCATACACTACAGTATTCATCCGGCAAAAGGATTTACTTGTGTAGTTACTATAAAAAATAGCGGTTCCGGTGATATGCCACTTAGCGTAGGATGGCATCCTTATTTTTATGTTCAGAATAATGTAAATGAAGCGCAATTGAGATTACCGGGATGTGAGCGTTGTATTGTTGGTAATAACAATATTCCTGTTGGACTATATATAAAGAACGAAGAGTTCTTGAATTGGGAATCTATCGGAGGCAAAATACTGAATAATTGTTATAAAATAGGGGAGACGCCGTCTATATCGGAAATTGGCCTGCGATATTCGAACAGGGTGGTGACCATATGGCAAGAGTCGGCCAGCTTTCCCTTTTTTCAAATCTATACTCCCCCTGACAGAAGGAGTATTGCTATTGAGCCTGTCAGTAGCTGTATAGATAGTTTTAATAACAACGATGGATTAATAATGTTAAAACCAATGGAAGAGTGGAAAGGAATGTTCGGGATAAAACTACAATTATAACGTCTATACTTAGCGTTTAATACCTGCATCTGTTTAATACCTGCATCGTCAGGAAATACTGAATGTGGGTGGCCTCCGATTCGTTATAGAAAAATTCTTTTAAATCGTGCGGAAGCTATTACTGAAGCCGGACAACCGTTGTTTTTCCATGTATTTATTTCGATATCGTTATCTGATATACAGAAGTCGCCACTGATGTTGCAAAACTCCGGATGGTAATTTTTTTCATTATGAGTGGAAATATTTAAAGGTATTGTTTAGATATTTAGCATAATGGTTAACGCTCCGTTGAACAGCATATAATAGCTCAGTCGGAATTTATATTTTCCGCCGTCATTGTTTCATCATTGAATATAATCACTATATTCGCAAAATAATTTATTATACGCTGTATAACGCAGATGGATGATTACCTCCCTGACACTGTCCATGAAATAATTAGTTTTCTTATTCCACGCCACTAATTGACAGTGTATTTTATTTCTTAACATCATCGTACCCACATGAACTCAGTTGCCCTGGTTGCAAAACAAACCATGCTTGCCCTTATTTTATTAGTAACGAGCTGTCTCTACGCCCAGCCAAAAAGAATATCCGCTCTCTATACGGATTTTGACGGTGGATGGTCTTCTGCGGAAGGCGCGGGTATTAACCCGATCGTTACCAACCGGAGTCACAACCTGCTTTCCTTTACTTACGACAATATTAATTATTCTACAGGTGCAAATGACCCCCTGCTGGTGACCAACGGCGTTACGGCTGTCAGTGGCTCCTTCAGGGCAATGCCGGTAATTACGTTTGCTGGTAACGGCTCTACCGCCACTTATATACTGTTACCTGGTGCCGATGATGGTAACGCCAACGGGTTTAATACGCCGCTGCCTTCTGCAACCCCCAGAGGAGTGCTTACAGATGGCATAAATGGATTAAACATCGGTACGGCACTTACCAACCTGCCTACTTCGGCCATCATTACATACAATGTCCAGGCGATCGATATCAATGCCATCAGCGATGCCAAACCGGATGTTATAGTTACACAGGTAGCTCAGCCAGTTACGGCAAGAGACGTTTTGTATTTGGTAAATAGTAGCAGCCAGATAGTGGGAGACTCGATAAAAATAGACTGGAACACTTCCCTGACTCCCGCAATCGGAAGACATTCCTGCGATCTTTTTAATTTAACTCCGGGGCCCACTAATTCCGCTACCATCAGCAGCGGAGCTGAATTTGCGCAGTTAAAGGATTTCAGGATGGTAGGTTATAAGTTGTCGGACTTTAACATCACCAGCGGAAATGCGGCATCTGTAGCAAGACTGGTTTTCCGGCCTGCTGGCGGTATCGACGTGGCTTTTGTTGCATATAACGCAGATGCTTTTACTTCGGTGGTATTGCCGGTTATTTTTTCATCTGTGAATGCCGTCATCAAAAATGGTCAGGCGCTTGTTACCTGGCAAACGGTTTCCGAGATCAATAGCGATCGCTTCGTGGTCGAAAAAAGTGATGACGGACAATCATTCCAGCCTATCGGAAGCCTGAAGGCTGCGGGAACGAGCAATGATATCATTAACTATAATTTCACTGACTTTCGACTGGATAAAAAATCAGCGTATTACCGGGTAAAGGAATTTGACTTCGATGGAAAATTCCAGGTAAGTAAAGCGGTTAGAGTATCGGTAGAAACGCAGGATGCTGGCCTGGCCATACAAGCATACCAGTCCTCTAATGTCATGATAGTAAAACATCCCCAGGCATCCTCCAGGTCGCAGGTGCAGCTTTTTACGATGTCGGGCGGTTTGGCCGCCCGCCAGCCGTCACCGGAAGGAGATAAAGAAACACGTATCAGCTTAAATACATTGGTTCCCGGAGTTTACCAGGTTGTATGGACAGATGGAGACAAAAGGGCGTTTAGCCAGGTGCTGGTCCGGTAACTGAACAGAAGGGTAAATACTGCAACTAACTATTCATTTTTACTAACCCGGTACTGAGTGAACTAAAGCAACAATAGATTTCACCCGCTAATAAAACGGGAATATGGCATGGTGGTGTTTCAGGTAAACTTCTTACATTTACTACAGAAATTGTACTGCTTTATTTGAGAACGCAACCACACTATAACGAAGATGAACTGCTGCGCCTGATAGCGGATGGCGATGAGAATGCTTTTCGCGATCTTTTCGAGTTATACCAGCCCAGGCTTTATTCTTACCTGCTGCGGCTTACCGTCAGCAGGCAGCAGTCGGAAGATATCGTACATGACGTTTTCCTTAAGTTATGGACCCAGCGCGGGAGTTTACAAAACGTTACGCATTTCAGTGCCTATCTTTTCCGTATGGCCCGGAATAAAGGATACGACGGTTTCCGGAAACTGGCTAAAGAGACGCTGGCACTTTCTGCGTTCAGCAGCCGGCCCGGGGAGCATATCGCCGATCCGGAAGAACGCATCATATATAAAGAAGCAACGGAGTTTATACGGGAAACCGTGGATAAACTGACGTTTCAGCAAAGGCAGGTGTTTTTGCTCAGCCGCGAGCAGGGGCTTAAGCAGGATGAAATTGCCCGCCAGATGGGTATATCCGTTTTAACCGTTAAGAGACATCTTACCAATGCCCTGAATATACTCCGCCACGAAATAGCCCTGCATTATCCTTCTTATTCCACTTCCCTGTTTCTATTCTGGGGACTTAGCGGTAACCCGTTATAAAGAATTTTTTTTCCGACTACTACCTTTTCCTTTTTCTGTCGTCACAGTAAATATAACATGCAAAACGAGCGAATAAAATACCTGTTTCAACAGCATATGGCGGGTCGTTCTACCCAACAGGAAAAGGAAGAACTGGCATTGCTGGCCCTCAGGGGCGGCGACCTTACCATTCCCCAGCTTATGGAAAAAACCTGGGAAGAGTGGGAAGGCACAGAGGGAATGGAACAGGATAAAGCAAATGCCCTGCTGCAATCCATCCTGCCGCCAAAAGCTCCGGTTGCTGCAGATCGTTATATTCCGTTTTATACAACACCCTGGCTCCGGTATGCTGCCATCATTCTTATATTGGCAGGCACAGGCACTTATCTCTGGCTGGGGCAAAAGCAACCGGCCGGCTCTTTGCAAAATACCGGTAAGGTCGGCCAACTGGCTGATGCCCCTCCCGGTGGAAACAAAGCAACCCTTACCCTGGGCGATGGCAGTGTGATTGTACTCGATAGTGCTGCGGATGGACAGATTACCAGCCAGGGCGGAACAAATATCCTTAAACTGAATGCCGGCATGCTTTCGTATAAGGCCGGCAGTACGTCAATACCCCGTGGGCAGGTATTGTACAATACCATCAGCACACCCCGTGGCGGTCAGTACCAGGTGGTATTACCTGATGGAAGCAACGTATGGCTTAATGCTGCCAGTTCCGTCCGGTTTCCCACCTTGTTTGTCGGCAGCGAACGAAGGGTGCAGGTGGAAGGGGAAGCTTATTTCGAAGTGTCTCCCGATAGTCGCAGGCCCTTCGTGGTTTATTCCGGTGAACTGGAAATACAGGTGCTGGGCACCAGCTTTAACATAAATGCTTACACGAACGAGGCATTCATAAATACCACTTTACTTAACGGAAGCGTAAAAGTAGTAAAGAATAGCGCTTCCCGTTTACTTCAACCTGGCCAGCAGGCGCAGGTAGCACATAACCTTCAACCATCATCCCGCGAAATAGCCATTAACCCTCATGCAGATATCGAAAAAACGATGGCCTGGAAAAATGGCCTGTTCAATTTTGAAGGTGCCACTCTCAAAGAAGTAATGAATCAACTGGAACGCTGGTACAATATCGAAGTGGTATATGAAGGCGATGTGCCTTACATGCGTTTCTTCGGTAAAGTAAGCCGTAACATTATGCTCTCCGACCTTATCAAAGGACTGGAAGATAATGAAGTGAAGTTCCGGATGGGAGAAGGGCGCCGGATGTTCGTATCTGCTTATCCTGCGCGGATCAATAAATAATACTGGATAAAACCGGAAGTGCTTGGACACACTTCCGGCGGATAGTTCAGTTTGTTACAAAATTCAGTCGACGAAACATTCTTTTTTAACCAACTCAACTAAGTGCAAATTATGCAAAAAATTGCTAATTGTTACCCGTATGCCTGGTGGAGGCACCGGTACATTAACCAAACGCTGTTAGTAATGAGGCTAACTATTATTCTTTTAACGGTCGCTATGCTTAATGTCCGGGCCGCCGGACTCTCGCAGATGATTACGCTTTCGGGTAAAAACCTTACCCTTCAGAGTGTGTTCCGCGCCGTGGAGAAACAAACGGGCTACGTGGTATTCGGGAACATTAAATTATTAAAAGATACCCGGCCCGTTACCATCCAGGTAGCCGCTATGCCGCTCGAAAACTTCCTGGGCCTTGCATTGAAAGACCAGCCGATCGACTTCCGCATTGCTTACAAAACAATCATACTTTCGCGCAGGGCAGTGGTTGTATCCACAGAAAAGCCTGCAGCACCGGTACTTGAAGCGGTAATTCCGCTGCTGGATATTTTAGGGGAAATACTGGATACGGACGGAGCACCGGTAACCGGTGCCACCATTTCAGTGAAGGGGTCCGGTAAAGCAATTTCTGCCGGTGCCAATGGCCGCTTCACGTTACCAGGTATCAATCCAACGGATGTAATTACCATTTCTGCCGTAGGCTTTACACCGCTTAGTTTCCGTATTGCTAATAACACTGCGACGCTGGTAGCTTCTTCCGGACAGCAACAGGGAGAAGTAGCCCGCGCAGCCGATGGGTTTATTACCGTGCGGATGGTAAGGTCTGTTAATGATATGGGAGAAATTGTGGTTACCGCATTGGGCGTACGGAGACAGGCTAAATCGCTTTCCTATTCCGCGCAAAAAATAGATGGTGAAAAAATCAACCAGGTAAGGGATGCCAACTTCGCTAATACATTATCGGGTAAAGTGGCCGGACTGGTAGTTACCCAGTCGGCCAGCGGTCCCGGCGGGTCGGCCAGGATCGTATTGAGAGGCAACCGTTCCATACAGGGAAACAACAATGCCCTGATAGTGGTGGACGGGGTAGCGATCGATAACTCTACGCCGGGGGGGCAGGTAGACAGGGACTTCGGCGGGCAAAACGGAAGTGACGGTGCAGCTAATATTAATCCAGATGATATTGAATCGATCAACATCCTCAAAGGCGCTGCCGCTTCTGCCCTTTATGGCAGCCGGGCTGCGAACGGTGTTATACTGATCACCACCAAAAAAGGAAAGTCAGGTAAACTCTCCGTGGATATCAATAGCGGCGTAGCGGTTGAAACCCCCATGATACTTCCCCGCTTTCAAAATGAATACGGTCAGGGCAATGGCGGGGTATTTGCACCGAACGGCAACCAGAACTGGGGTGCTAAAATAACCGGGCAGGAAGTAAAGGACTGGACAGGTAAAACCGTTCCCCTGGAGGCGTACAAAGACAATGTGAAAGACTACTTTGAAACAGGACTGAACGTAAATAATTATATAGGCATAAACGGGGGATTCGATAAAGTGCAGACCTATTTTTCTTACTCCAATAACAATGTTAAAGGCATGGTGCCCCGCAATACGCTGAACAGGCACAATTTCAATTTCAGGATGAATGCCAAAATCACCGACCGCTTATCTGCCGATGCAAAAATTACTTATATCCTCCAGGATATCATTGGCAAGCCTAAAGTGGGAGAAGAGAACTCGCATATCCTGAACCTCTATAAAATGCCCCGCAACGTAAACCTGGAAGACGTGAAAGATTATTTTCTCACTAATCCTTCCACGGGCATCGAAAGCCAGAAATACTGGACGAGTTCTTCTATTTATATGAACCCCTACTGGACTATCAACAAAACGAGTTTTGACGAAGAAAGGAACCGCGTAATAGGATTGTTATCCCTTAAGTACGATATCACTAAATGGCTTAATATACAGGCAAGGGCCACATCCGACCGGTATGATGATAAAACGGAGCAACGCTTTTCCAACAATACCCTCATCTTCGCGCAACAGGGAGGTACCTACCGCGTGGGCCAGTATGATGTTTCCGAATTTAACGCAGACGTGCTTTTATCCGGCAATAATACTATTACACCAGACCTTAAACTTACTTATAACCTTGGTGGATCCCTGTTAAAACGAAAAACAACTTCCCAGGTTACGAGTGCCAACGGATTGCAGATACCTAATAAATTCGATGTAACGTTTGCCAGGAACCTGGGCGTATCTACCGGTATAGTGGAAACGGAACTGCAGTCGCTATACGGCACGGCTCAACTCGCGTTTAAAGATTACCTTTTCCTGGATGTAACCGGCAGAAACGACTGGGCTTCCACGCTTCCCAGTCCGCATAGTTATTTTTATCCTTCCATCGGGTTGACGGCCGTTCTTTCAGATATGTTCGCCCTTCCCGAAGCGGTCTCTTTTGCCAAGATCAGGGGAGCTTATACCAGGGTAGGTAATGATGCCTCTCCATATCTGCTGGTGCAGAGTTATACGTTCACGCAGGGAGGTACCAACGGTTTTGTAAGAAGAGACGGCACCAAGTCGATTGGCAACCTGGCACCGGAATTAACTACCTCTATCGAACTGGGTACCGAGATCCGCTTGTTCAACAACCGGTTCGGGATAGATCTTACCCTTTACAAAACAAATTCAAAAAACCAGTTGCTACGGTTAAACCTCGCCCCGGCTTCCGGTTTTGTTGACCAATATATTAATGCGGGAAATATACAGAATAAGGGGATAGAAGTAATGCTGACCGCGGGCATCATACGATCTTCCGCATTCAAATGGGATATGACGCTGAATTTCGCCTCCAATAAAAATGATATCATCGAAGTAAGCGATGTAATTAAATCGGCACTCCTGGGCTCCAGCGACCGTGTGGCCATGCCCATCGTGGAAGTGGGCGGATCTTATGGAGACCTCAGGGGTTCTACCTGGAAAAAGCTGGATGGTCAGTACGTGGTAAATGCCGCAGGACGCCCGGTGATATCCGATCAGCCGGAGATCGTAGGAAATTTTAACCCGAAATTTACTGCCGGTCTCAATAATACATTTACCTATAAAAACTGGGAAGCCGGTTTCCTGATCGATGGAAGATTCGGTGGTGTTATGGTATCCGGTACTGAGGGTAATCTTGCTTTCGACGGATCAGGTTATTACACCACCTCCAACAGGGACCGAAGCTGGGTACTCGATGGCGTAAAAGCAGACGGTTCTAAAAACACCACTGCTATAACGGCAGAAGAATTCTGGACAACCGTAGGCGGACGTTCCGTATGGGCGGGCGTGTTTACGTATGATGCCACCAATGTGCGATTGCGCGAAACCATTCTCGGATATAACTTCACAAAGATCCCTATCAAAGGACTACAATCGCTCAGGCTATCATTGGTTGCAAGGAACCTGTTTTTCCTGTACCGGGGAAATGCAAAGATGGAAATCCAGGGCGTGGGTGAACGTAAGATGTATTTTGATCCGGACATCAACCTCGGTTCCGGTAACTACCAGGGTATCGAATACGGTACACTGCCGGCAACCAGGAGCATCGGTGTGAATCTGAAATTAACTTTTTAAAAGGGGCGCATTTTTAATGAAAAAAGTCAGATGTATATGAACAAATTAATGATAGGAATAGTGATGATGAACATGATCATGATTTCCGGGTGCACAAAGCATTTCGAAGAAATAAATACCAACCAGACCAAACTCACCACCATCGGTATCACAGAATTGCCTTACCTGTTTTCGAAAGCACAGGCGGCTGTTTCTTCTTCTAATTTCACCTATCAGAGCAGCAACACACATACCGGTAATCTCTTCTGCCAGTACTTTGCCGTTTCGGCCACCTTCTTTCCTTCGGACAGGTACCTATTAACCCAGCCAAGGATGTCGGGCAACTGGACGGTGGTATATACCGAAGTAGTGCCGCAGTTAAAAACCATATTTGAAATAACGGATACCAGCAGCCCGGAGTATGCACTGGCCAGCATTATGTGGGTACATACGTTTCACCGGTTAACGGATTACTGGGGGCCTATCCCTTATTTTAAAGCCGGTGAACCGCTCATCTCCGTAGATTACGACTCGCAGGAAGCGATATACAACGATTTCTTTAAAAGACTAAGCGATGCCGTCGTAGTACTGAGAAACAATCCAACCGCGGTGCCTTATGGTAATTTCGACCTGGTGTATGCAGGTAATGTAAGCAAATGGATAAAATATGCCAACACCTTACGGCTTCGCCTGGCCCTGCGTATCTCCAAAGTGAACCCGTCAAAAGCCCGGGCAGAAGCCGAAGCGGCCGTGGCGGGTGGTGTACTTACCGATAATGCAGATAATGCCTCTGTCATCAAAACGCTTAATGCGAACGATAATAATGGCCTGTCGCAGGTGTCGCTCTTTAATGAAATCCGTATGAGCGCGTCTATGGAATCGGTATTGAAAGGATACAACGATCCAAGGATAGGAGCTTACTTTCAACGGGTGACGGATACTACGTTTGGCAATACCTTCGAGGGGATCCGGAACGGGTTGATCCCGGTACAGCAAAACCTTCCGCGCAATATTCCAGACAGGGTATCTAACATGGGTACACGCTGGGCGGTGCGTTCATCGGGTGCATGGGTAGGACAGTTCGCCGCTCCCGAGATCATCCTAGTATCCGCAGAAGCTTATTTCCTGAGGGCGGAAGGAGCACTGAACGGATGGCAGATGGGACGGACGGCACAGGTGCTGTATGACTCAGGCATCCAAAGATCTATGACACAATGGGGCGTTACCGACCAGGCGGCGATCGACAATTATAAAGTGAGTACGGCCGTTCCGGTAGCCCCAGGCGATTTCCTGAACTCGCCACCAATGAACGATTACCCTATCCGCTTTAGCGGGGATGCTTTGATGCAGCGAAAACAAATTGCACAACAAAAATGGATCGCCTTATACCCGGACGGCAGGGAGGGATGGGCCGATTTAAGAAGGTCTAATTACCCGCAGATTTATCCGATAGTGAATTCCGACTACCCGCAACTGCCGCCGGGCTCGCTGATAAGGCGCCTTGTATTCCTCGACCTGGAAAAGCAGACCAACGGAAGCGCCGTTACCGCAGCCTTGCCATTGCTCAACGGACCCGATCTGCACAGCACTCCATTATGGTGGGATGTAGACTAACGTATATTTATAACTTTTAACAACATCAACAATATGTCCGCAACACGCCGTCACTTTTTCACCAGCACGCTGAAGGGAGCTCTTGGTGTATCATTAAGCTCCATAGGATTGGGCCTGCACGCAGAAAGGGTCTTAGCCACCGCACAAGGTAAAGTAAAAAAAATACCGACCGTAACAGGCACGGTGGACAGCGATAAAATGGGGATCACTTTAATGCACGAACACGTGCTGCATCATGTTGCCATTCCACCGGAAAAGGAACAGCGATCGCTCGAATTTGCCCTGCAGTTGCTGAAAGACGCGGAACGGGTGGGTATCAATACGATCGTTGATCTTTCGCCTACCAGGGATGTACGCTTGTACCAGCAGCTTGCTAAGGAAGTGTCGGTGAATATAATACTAAGTACCGGTGCCTATGTGCAGCGGCGTATGCCGGAATCGCTGATCAAACTAACGGAAGCGGAATTCAAGGCAAAAATGAGAAGAGAAATATCGGAAGGGATAGATGGCACGGACATACGTGCCGGCATTATTAAAGTAGCGGCTCAAAATACTCCTTTAACTACCTGGGAAATGGAGAAGTTCAGGGCAGCGGGTCAGGTACAGAAAGAACTTGATGTTCCTGTGGCTACCCATGCCACGCATAATCCGGGTAATCACCTCGATATATTGATTCAAAACGGAGCTAATCCCAGGCGCCTGTATTTCTGTCATTCAGAAGCTAAATTCGGATGGGGAGGAAAGAGCAGGGAGGAAATGGCAAAGGAAATGGAGCGGATCGCAAAACAGGGAGGCACGTTGTTGTTTAATAATTTCGAATATGGCTTCGACACGCCCTGGGAAGATTTTGTATACCTGATTCGTTATTTATGCGATAACGGGTGTGCAGGCAATGTACTTACGGCAATGGATTGCGGCTGGGACTGGGAGGGAGACCGTATCGTTGTCAATACAGAATTGAAGCACCCGGAAACAAGAAAAAAAACATTTGCTTATGCGATGACGGATGCAGTGCCCGACCTTTTAAAGGCCGGATTTTCTTCGAAAGAAATTCATACCTTTCTGATCGATAACCCGGCAAGGATTTTCTCTTAGCTTAAAACATCATCACACTCAATGGATCGATATGCGTTAGGGGTAGATATAGGAGGTACCCGTACCAAACTGGGTCTGGTAAATATCTCCGCCGGAGAAGTTATAAAAATGATCCTGATCCCCACCGAGAAAGAAAATGAAACTGTTTTTCTTGAACATATTGTTAACGCGGCAGAGGAGTTCGCTGCTATGCCATATACTTCTTCTTCCCGGCTCGAAGGCATAGGGTTCGGTGTGCCTGCATTTGTGGATGGGGGCAGACTAGTAGATAGTACTTACGGATTTCTGCCGTTTATGGATGGTGGTTATCCGTTACAATCACGTATTACAGAAAGGCTGGGGTTACCCTGCCTGTTGGATAACGATGCCCGTGTGGTAGGGCTGGGGGAGGCAATGTACGGTGCAGGTAAAGGCTACGGGCGGGTGCTGACCCTTACGCTGGGAACGGGACTGGGAGTGGGCTTCGTGGTAGCAGGTGGTTTTCCGGATGCGCTACCGCTGGGGCATATGAGCGGTCATATCAGTATCCGGCCCGATGGGCCGCTTTGTTATTGCGGCAAGCGGGGTTGCCTGGAAGCACTGGTGTCTTCGGCTGCATTACAGGAGGCCGTGGCTATTGACTGGCCGGCAGGTGAACCACCCCCCGGGAGCATGGAGCAGTTATTTGGACTGGCCAAAGACGGTCACCCATTAGCATCTAAGCGCGTGGAGTTATTGCTGGAAGCACTTCATACAGGGATCCATAATTACGCGAACATACTTGCACCGGATATCGTGGTGCTTGGAGGCGGTATATCGCGGGGGCTGGCGGGCTACGAAGAGCGGCTGCGGAAGGCCAACTACCTGCAGCCCCATACGGCATACCGGCTGGAAGTGGTGCTCTCTGCACTGCAGGAGCATGCGGGCATCCTGGGAGCGGCGGCATTATTTTGCTTAAAACAGAACAAATAATATATGAAAGATAACAACCGCAAGTGGTTAATATACGCGATCGTGGCAGGTCTGTGCTGGGGAGTATGGGGCGTACTGGCCAAGCTGATCGCCGAAGACGTATCACCCTTTCTTAATCACGTGCTGTTCTCTATCGGTATGTTATGTACATTACCCCTGGTGATAAAACAATGCCGCCCAAAAGAGTTGAACCGCGCTGGACTGCTGTGGGGACTGGTTGCAGGAGTGTTTGCCATCAGTGGCAACCTGGCAATTTATTATGCGTTCACCAGCGGCGGCCAGGCCTCTATCGTGATCCCGCTTACGAATCTTTATCCCCTCGTAACGATCCTTATCGCAGTAGTGTTTTTAAAAGAACGGCTGAATGGGTTAAATGTGTTCGGTCTGTTGCTTGCATTACCTGCCATCCTCCTGCTTTCCGGTTATTCGCAGATTTTTACCGACCCGGGAGCTTTTTTTAAAACGGTAGAACTTAAAAGCTGGTTATGGTTCTCTGTGATCGCGTTCGTTTGCTGGGGCGTGTTTAGTGCGGCGCAGAAGATCACTACCAATTATGTGTCGGCTCAATGGGCGTATGCACTTTTCATCGGGGTGTCGGCTATCATTTCCCTATGGTTTCTTGTAAGCGGGCAGGCGGTATTTACCCTGTCCGGTAAATCAGTCGGGATAGGCAGCCTCGCCGGGATACTGAACGGGCTGGGAGTGCTGGCAAGCTTCGCAGCATATAAATCGGAGGGTAAGGCTTCTGCCGTAACAACAGTGGCCGGGGCCCTGCAACCGGTGTTTACAATCGTACTGGCACTGGCTTTTTTAGGCGAGACCTTTACACGCGTCGAGACACTCGGGATATTACTGGCGATCGCGGGAGCATTGCTGCTTTCGTACGAAACACCAAAAACACAGACTCCCTTACAAGCTTCCTGATCAAAAAAAACAATCTTAAATCCAATAGTAAACAAATTATAATAATCAAAGAAACAGTAACGGATGGACACAATGCTACAGGAAATCCGGGAGATCCCGGAAAAGGCGGAAGCGTTTATAGCGGGCTCGGGCAACTTCGCGCTGCCAATAGGGGTGCCCTATTTAGGTATGGGTTCATCTTACTTTGCGTCATTGGCTTTTAAATATATGGGGGTAGATATTTATCCTGAGATGGCTTCGGAATATTACCATTACCTGTCGCAGGGTACCGTGCAGCCGCTGGGAGTCATACTGTCGCAATCCGGCCGCAGCAGTGAAGCACTCTGGTGCAGGGAGCGGTTTGGCAATTATGTGGCAATAAGCAACGATCGCAGCAGTCCGCTGGCGGTACACCGGGGAGTGATACAGGTGGTGGAGCTGCTGGCAGGGCAGGAACACTACTCTTCTTCCAAAACCTATGTGAATACATTGCTGGCCCTGTTTAAGGGCTTTGGGATGGATACCGGTGGAAAGACCATTAGGCTGCGGGAGCGGATGGGATATTATGAAGAACAGGGCCGGATGCTGGCAGATGGCGTATTCAATGTGCTGAAGCAGAAAAAAGTAACGGGCCTGTATATCACGGGCAGCGGTCCAAACCTGGCAACAGCACTGCAGGCGGCACTGATCCTGAGCGAAATGACCAAACTCGGATTTCAGGGACTGGCACTGGGGCAATATGATCATGGTCCCAAAGAAACTGCCCGCGAAAGCGTTGTAATACAGATCATATCGCATGGGGCATCGTACGACCGTAACGAAAAAGTGCGGCAGATGATAGAGCCGGCGGGTGCGCACGTATTCCGGGTGGAGGAGCCACTGGCCGATGAATGGTCATCCGTCCTTTCCACGATCATCCCATTCAATTTCATGGGGTATTACCTCGCAAAGTATCTGGAGGTAGGCGAAACGTTTGCCGTAGGCGGCAAAGTGACCGAAGTTAATTAAACACATTATTTACATTCATATAGTTAAACGAACACTATGCAATTATTTGTATCCAGTAGTGGCATACGAGCCATCCTGCTGTTTCAGGTCGTATTATTTACCCTGGCTTCCACAGCACAGGTAAAACGGTTATACATTGCCAACGACGACCATACGGACTATATGTGGACGGCCGACGAAGCGAAATACGATACTGCATTTGTCCAGATGCTGGATTATTATCTAGACCAGATTGATGTGACCAAAAGCAATCCGGACGACTACCAGGCCCGCTTCAATTGCGATGGCGGTTACTGGTTAACGGTATATGAAAAGTATCGTACACCGCAGCAGTTTAAACGCCTGGTAGCAGCAATTAAATCAGGCCATATCAGCAGCCCGTTAACTGCGCTTGCCAATACATATGGGGCACAACCCACCGAAGCGGTGATCAGGGGCATGTATGCGGCTGGTAAAATGGAACGCAAGCTGGGTATCCGCTTCCGGATGGCCGTGGCGATGGAAAATCAAACGCTGCCCCTCGGCTTAAGTTCGCTCTGGGCAGGTTCAGGAGCGCGGTATAGCTGGAAAGGTGTATGTGCATGCGCTACCAGGATAACAAAGTCCAACTTCCGCAGCAGGCGTCATCAATTATATAACTATACCGGTCTGGACGGTTCTAAAGTTATCATGAAGTGGAATAATCTTGGCATCAACAATACCTATATGGGCGGATATGCCGAAGCAAGAGGTGGCGTGAAACCCAAAGATACACTGGAAGGTATTAAAACGATGATCAGATATCTCGACACCCTTTGCTCTCCCGGTAATACATATGCGCACCTGGCAGCAGGGGCATTTGGTTATGGATGGGACGACCTGGCCACGTTCGTTTCACCTTTTTTTATAGAAGCTGCCCGGAGCATGACGACTGCCACGCGTAAAATAAGAGTATCCAACGAGGAAGATTTTTTTAAAGACATCGAGAAAAACTATCCCATCCTGCCTTCCGAGTCTGTCAGTTACGGGAACGAATGGGATACCTATTCGGTCTCTTTGAACGAAACTACTGCCAAAGTACGCCGCGCTACCGAGCAATTGAGAAATGCAGAGGCACTGGCCTCTGTGATCGGATTAAAAAATAAAACTTTTTATAAAAAAATGGCCGATGCCAGGAACGGCGCCTGGGAGGGATATGGATTATACTGGGAACATGACTGGACGGCCGACGGACCCGTATCTCAAAAGGACAGAGCGGATTGGCAGGTAAAGATACAGGAACGCATTAGTGCCTACAGCGATTCCCTCTTAACCAATGGCATCAGCGAACTGGGAAGTCAGCTTAAGAAGGCCGCTAATCCGAGGTTCTACGTATTCAATGCGCTTAGCTGGACGAGGAATGATGTAGCTGATATTCCTTACACCGGCAAATACCCCTGCGATATAGTGGACCTCGCTACCAATAAACCGGTGACGAGCCAACTGATTTATAAATCGGGTAAACCATTTATAAGAATACTGGCGGAAAATATACCTTCCGTGGGATATAAGGTTTTCGAGATCAGGACGGGACAGGGGCGTACCGGCTTGCCGGATGCAGCTACACTGGAAGGTTACTATTTAACCAATAATTATTACCGTATCAAAATAAACGGTGCCGGTGTACTCACGGAGATTTACGACCGTGCCGCTAACCGCCAGTTGGTGAAGGCAGTTAAGGGCACATTCGTGAACGACCTGGGCGTAACCGAAAAGAACCCCGGTAGTCCCGTAACGATAGAAGACACCGGTCCCGTATCGGTAACCGTAAAAGCAGTAGCTCAGTATCCCGTGCCTCATACAGTAAGGGTCACCCTTTTTTCCAACCAGCCGCGTATAGATATAGAAGACAGCATACAGGCCAACTTTACCGAGTTGCAGACATGGTCTTTCTCATTTAATCTCGATAAGCCCACCACCCGGCATGAAGAATTGGGTTCCGTTTTAACGGTTAAAACAGAAACAAATGGCGGACATTATGCTGCACAGAATGCCCGTTACGACTGGCAGACATTCAATCATTTCGCCGACCTAAGCGAAGACAACTATGGAGTAACCCTCTCCAATGAAGATTGTAGTTTCTTTCGCCTGGGTAACAGTAAGCCCGATAGCCTCGACGAGACGGCTTCTCAAATACATGCCCTCGCGGGTGGACAGACCGACCGTTATGTTGTAACCCCTGCCGGCCGTAAAGACACTACGCGGCTGGGCATTGCATCCCAGAACGGGCAAACGGATTTCAAGTACCGGTTTTCTTTGACCACGCACAGCAAGGCCTTTGATCCGGTAGATGCGATGAAGTTCTCACTTGTTCATCAAAACCCTTTAGTTACCGGTATGGTGACGGGCTCCGCAGCAGCCAGGGATGTTAAAACATTTTCCCTGCTAAACATAAGTGATCCGGGTGTATTATTATGGTCGGTAAAACCATCAGACGATGCAGGAGCATCTTCCCTCACCACCCGTTTCTGGAATATGAAAGATAAAAAGACGCAGCCCCTGGTTGCCCTCCAAACAGGTATCGGTAAAGCATGGATTACCTCACACCTGGAAACAATCGAATCCGAAGTAAAACCTTCCAACGGGAAACTGACTATGTCTTTTGCCCCCTTTCAGATAAAAACCTATCAACTATTGGCCGGTCCGGATAAATAATGACAGCTTATGAAGTATTCGGAGAAGGTTGTATCAAAAAGGTGATCTTGCACTGGAATAAAATGCATGTGTAAAAATGATATGACTCAATTATTATAGTTCGTTTGCAACGGTATAAAATTTGTCCAATCCTGCAGCCAATTATCTGCACCTATGGCTCCGCGGTAAGGTACGGGTTTAAAAAAAGAAGTGTCACTATAAAAAGGCCCACTAAAGTCTGCTCCGGATAGTAACGGCGAACCTGTTTGAGGAACAGGGTTGGGTTTAATGTAATAATTATAGGGATCGGTAAATTGAAATTCCGAGGCATTTTTCAATAGTCTGTTGGTGTACTTAGACTGTAGCATAAAATTTTTAAAGTCATTCGCAGTAATTGGCGGGGAACTGGTGATTAAATTAGAAGGAATATAAAAAGCGCGGCTGCTATCATTAGCGTGGACGAAAGAATACCTGAATTCAGATTCTTCATTTTGCAGGGAGATTCCCGATTCTCTGCTGTTTATGTAAATCCCTCCCTTCAAAAAGCCTGATAATGCAATATTCCGGAGGCGGAATTTTGCACCGTTAATCACATATAGAGCGGTAATCTTGTCTGAACTATTTAATGAATCTGAATATATCGTATTACCTCCCTGAAGATTCACACCAATTACGCTAAGATTAGAGATAATAGGAAAGGTATTTGCCCCCTGGATCAATACACCGGCGAGCGGTTGTCCGGAAGCGATAGAAAATGGAAAGGCGGGGAATCGATAAGCTATCAAATTCTGTAGCCTACCGTTAAATTCGTCGGTAAGATTATAATCATGACTTTCAGCGGCATAAGACAACAGATTATATGCTTCGCAATCACCTCCGGCGAAAGTAAATGATGGTGTTCTTATCGAACTGAAACTTACCTGTATATTATTTAATATAGTAGATCTATCGACGTTAATCAACGATAATGCTCCTGCAAAAGGGGCCAGTCCCGCAAATTCTATTCGCGTATATGATACGATACCTGAAGAAACGGTGGGAGATCCGTTTATTGTGATTCCTCTCCAAACATTATTAATGGTCGGGCTTGACCCCGCAGAAGACTTTATAGCATCAGATGTAAGCACTATGGGAGCTGTTTGCGTTCCCCGAGCTATTATTCTTCCATTTTTATTTATGGTGATGCTAACCAGATTCTTGATCCTTATCAGAGTACCTGCTTCAATTGATAGTACCTGTCCCGCATTTCTAACTATATCTTGTGTAAGAAGATAGACAGTATCATGAAACAGCCTTATAGTATCGGTTGATAAGCGGTGACCTTCCAGGGACACCTGCACTTTAGGGGGTTTTAAAAAAATGGATTCTTTTTTACAAGATGCTATAGTTATTGTCAATACAATTAATATGCAACACAAATATTTTTTATAACGTTTCAGGATCATCTTATTGGCGTTTTTAGAATACATAGGTAAATGAAAGAGAAAAAGTGCGTTGTCCATTAGTGGTAGATGCAATATTATCGTCTCCACTCACTACTAAAAACTGACTCGACACAGGATTATAAGAAGTTTCAAAAGGATTATCTAATTGGTCGTTCCCATCAAAGTTCTGATAAATTATAAGTGGTTTACTCAGGAGATTAGAGACATTGAATTTAAAAAGCCCTTTGCCTTTTAGCAAACTCTGTCTAACAGACAAATCAACGACATCCCGGCCCTGGATTACAAAATTAGGTACATTGAGTAATGGTTTTCCTCTCCATGGATCTGGCACAAAATTAGAACTTCCCAAATCATCTACATAGTCGCCGGTACGGTTAAAACTTAATGTAGCTTCAAAAGATTTTTTAAAAGCTGCGATGCTAATTCCTCCGTTTAAAATATAATCCGGCTGGCCACTCAAACGGTGTTCGGGAGAAAAATCGACAAATGGCGCATCCACAGCAGTAGCTGCTACTCTGGAACGGATTAGGGCTGCATTACCAAAAAGTGTTACGTTCTCCATCCATTTGGCAAAAGAAATAAAATTAAGTCTTTTACGGAATTCTGCTTCTAGCCCCCGTACCACAGCGTTTCCCGAATTTATAGCGATATTACCCGCTAATACATTTTCCTGAGTGGTTTGAGCATATTCAATAGGGTTTTCCATCTCTTTATAAAAGGCGCCTAAAGAAAAAATCTCACCGGCTGAAGGGAACCATTCGAACTTGAGATCGTAATTGGAGATATTAGTACTTTTTATGTTGACATTACCGCCCGTCAACTGAAATGTTTGAAAATCGTAACGTGTGTATTGAGCGATATCCTGCAGATCAGGCCTTATCACTGTTTGGGAAAAGGCTCCACGAAAATTGATAGTGTTTAAGGGGCTATAGATTATATTAACAGAAGGAAGAAAATCTAAAGCAGTGCGCGATGCAAATACACCAGGCACATACTCTGGAGTAATAAAATTAGGATCAAATGAAAGGTTAAAAACGTTAACGCTTTGCTTATAGTTTTCGAAGCGTACTCCCCAAATAACTCTGGTGTATTTTCCAATTCTGTTTTCTATACTTTCATATACTGCCTGTAAACTGGTATTGGCATTATAATTTCCGGAGCTTTCAAGCGCATTGCCTACATTCCCTATGGTTACTCCTCTGAGATATGCTGAAGGTGCCAGGATACTATCTAATGGAAAGTTAATAATGCCATCCAATACCAATCCTGTTCCAGTGGAAACCCTCCTTCTGGTTTGGAACAATATGCCTCCCTTAACGACTTGTTTTACATTAAAAAGATTGAATACGGAGGATAGATTAAATGCTCCGCCAGTTATTAGATCTCTTGATTCGGTCCAAACCCTGCTGCTGGTTGCAAGAGACTGTTCCAAGCCGATTCCACGATTAATAAAGGAGTAGTTCCCTTTTTCATTTATACTTAATAGAAAGTTACGGGTATCGGGCAAATTGATATTGTTGGTAGATACATTTATATTCCAGTCCAATTGTGTTTCTTTGTTTCTTCCTGTTTTATGCTCTCCGGCCAAAATTGAGTTGATCAGCCCACGTTGCTCCGTTCTGTATGCAAACCCAGAAATACCCAGTTCAGGAAAATCAAAAATAGCTGGATTGAAAACACTATCCCTTTTTATAAAGTTTTTCCTGAATACGTTTGTATATAAACTTTTCAAGGTGAGTTTATTGGCACCAAAACTATAGGCGAAATTTAATACTCCGGCAAATTCTGAGGAATACAGGTAACGGGTGTTTTCGGAGAAATTCAGAAATTGAGGCGTATTGCCTAAACCAAATCCTATAGGTGTCCGGATGATCGTTTCCTTTTGAATTAACTCTGATTTACGTTGTGTAATAGCTACGACAACACCCAGCTGGTTACTTTCTTTTATTTTTATGGTTTTGCCATATCCCAATTGAATGTTTTCATTTAAGTCGCCAAGGTCGTGACCGGAAGGGCCGTGATTGATTGGAGCCAGATTGTTTTCCAATAATTGTAGCTGCCTGGTAATTTCACTCATGTTTAATCTCGTAAGATTGATCCTGTCACCTGATTTAGGAAAAGAGGCCGGAAGATTCTGACTTTTGCCCCCGAAACCTAACCATTGAGCACCTGTCCTTTTATCGGAATAAAAATCTTTACCATGTGTTTGATCTGAAAACCCAGTCTGAAGGGTAACAGAGAAAAAGTCTTTGGTAGGAAAATCTTTTGTATTTATCTGTACTACTCCGCCGGCAAAGTTACCAGGCATATCGGGAGTGGCTGTTTTGTTTACTACAATGTTATCAATTGCGGCCGCGGGTATTAGATCAAATGAAAAGGCGTTTTGATTAGTTTCCGTACTTGTCATAGCTACCCCGTTTAGCATAGTTTGATTGTACTGGGCACTTAACCCTCTTACTACTACAAATTTATCGTTCTGAACGCTTACCCCGGTTACACGCTTTAAAATCTGACCCGCATTGTTATCAGGGGTTCTACTGATCATTTCCTGCGAGATACCGTCAGACACCGCTGAACTTAAGCGCTGTCTGTTATAAAGAGTAGCCTGGGCCTCTCTTCTGGCCGATGCTGATATTACAACGCCTGTTAACAGTTTAGAGGAAGGGGAAAGAAATATATCCATAAACGTAGTCTGCCCACTTTTAATATCAATTTCAGAAATTTCTCTGGTGGTATAACCGTTGTAGGAATAGATGATAATGTATCTACCTGGCGCCAATTTAAGAATATAGGTGCCGTTATTTATAGAGGCCACCCCCGTGCTGCTGCCTTTAACGGTAATGCTTACTCCCGCCATATTAAAATTGGTAGAGCTATCCGTTACCTTTCCCGCCAGTATACCTGTATTATCTTGTGCTTCAGCAGTGTATGAAAATACCAGCATTCCTAAAGTGGCAGTTATAACAATTTTAATGAATATAAATATGTTCATAATGTTATTTGAAGGTGTTATTTCAAGTGGATTAATCAAAATGTTATTCTGGTGAATTATAAGTTGTTTTCAGAGGTGTGAAATTCACCCATCCGTTTGTCCAGTCCTGTTTACCAAAAGCACCTAAATAATCTACCTGGGAAAAAAAAGACGGAACAGCAAACGGCCCGTCAAACTTTGCCCCTGTCAAAACAATGGAATTATCATTTGGTAAAAGTTCCGGAAAATTGTAATTAAAAATATCCTTCAAAAGAAAATCACTCAAACTATATAGTTGCCTGTTTTTAAATTCATCCGATAATAGAAAGTTTTTCAGCTCGTTACTTCCAAACGAAAAAAACAATCCTGATTGCAGGTAAAATGTATGGGCTGTATCATTGGCTTGAAAAATTGAATACGACAGAGTGTTTTTTCTTGCCTGCAAGCCTGCTGCCGTAAGCGAATCATCCAAAAAGAAAGCGGCTTTGGGAAAGCCCATAAATAAAGAATTACGTATACTAAATCCCGCATTACCCGTTGTAATTAATGCGGCCGACCGGGTAGATGAGTCGCTATAAGATGGCATGGAGCCATTTTGCCCATTTGGACCTATAACCGTCATGTTTGAAATAACCGGGAATGTTAAGGGTCGGGCATTTATTGGGTTTGTGTTACTATTTTCTATGAATAAACCAGTAATGGCATTACGTGGCACACTACCGGTAGTGCCGAACAGGGGATGCCGGTACGCCAGTATATTTTGCATTTTACCGGTATATCCGTTAGTAATATAAAAATCTGACGGGCCGCTACATGCATAAGAGATAAGGTTCCTGGCATTGAACGTGCCGCCATAGATATTGTACGCACTTAGCCCGTTGCGGTCGGTATAGCTAACCATAATATTCTCGATTATCGTATTGCTGCCAACAGCCCTTAATATCAGCGGTGCAAACTCCAAACGGCAATAACGCATCGACCCTGAGAAGTAGGTAGGGTCGGCTGTGTTCGTTGTGCTATTATTAGTTGATCTCCCCTCTATGGTAATACCACCCCAGTTTTTCCCCTGATTAAGTGTAACGTCGGACTGGGTAAAAACAATGGGCTCGCTAGCGGTTCCATTAGCTACCAATATACCTCCAGGCTCTATATTGATGAAGCCGGCGATTTTTAAAACCGTACCTTCTTCAATAATTAATTGTTCGCCTGATTTTCTGGTGATTCCATTTTCAATGATATAAACAGTATCCTTGGATAAGGTCAGTATATTAATTCGGGGGCCGGTATTGGACGATCCTGTAAAATCAATTAAGATTTTTTCTGGCTTTGCCTTAGATGTTCTGATGAATTCTTTCTTTTTGCAACCCTCAAGATTAAGCAATAGCATTTCCAGCAAAATGATAAAACCCATATAATTAATGAAACGTTTCATTTTGTTATGATTTACTTATTATCATTATGCTAAGTATCAATAGATTCAGAATCTATACGACAATCGTGCATAAAAATTTCGTTGTGATTTAATATACATTACCCCGTTATCTGTACCGCTTATGTAAAAACCTGGCTTATCGATGCCTTTGGTGACGGACAAAAGATCATCAAATTTTTTATTTCCATTCAGATCCTGGTATTCGATATAAGGGCTGCTTAATAGATTTGAAATACCAGCTATCAGCTGTATTCTTGATTTTAATATCAGTTGTGCTATTTGAATATCTAATTGTTCTCTACCTCTTACCCTGTAATCAGGTATGGACTTAATACGATTACCATTTGCCACATTTACGGAACTTCCTGTTCCCAACATACTTATGTAATCGCCTGTTTTGCTATAAACGATGGAGAGCTCAGGTAAATGAAATTCCTGCAATATTATGCCGGTATTAAACGAATGGTTAGGTGTGCCGGTAATCGTATGTTCTTCCGTGCCGGCAACGACGGCAGCTCTGAGAGGCCCTTCCTCTACTTTGGATTTCAGAATTACTCCTGAGGCAAATAAAGAAACGTTAGAAAGCCAGGGGGCATTTGTAAAATCATTAAGCTTCAACCTGACATCCGCCTGTAAGCCCTTTATAACAGCCGGAGGCATATTGTGCAACCTGCCAAACATGTTTCCAGTATAGTAGGGAGTAATAATCTCTTCAATAGGTTGATCTATTTGTTTATAAAATCCTGATAACAATATATGAGTTCCTGCTTTATATAGCCATTTTGCACTTGTGCCATAATTATTAATAATGGAGTTATCAAGAAACTGGTTACCGGAACGGACTAGAAAAGAACCCGCATCATAGTATCTATATGCATTTAATTCCTGTAACAGGGGCCTGTTAACCGTTCTCGAATAGTTGGCACTAAGCTGTAATGATTTTACGGGAGAATACATAAGATTTGCCGAAGGCAGCAAGTTAAAATGTACCTGCCTGGAATTATCGTCTATTGGGACTCTCTGAGGGTTCTTATAACCAGTTAAGTACTGGTATAGGACGGTAGCTGTTGACCGGCTATCAGATTCAAGACGAAACCCCCATTGTAGATAAATATTCTCCAGGAAACGGTTTTCCAGATTTATATAAAGAGCCCCTATATTTGAGGCACCATAATAATTTCCTCTTTTTGTATCGTACGCGCGTGTATTATTGTAAAAATTGACAACACTTAATCCTCCCGGGAAATAACGTTCCGGTGCTAAAAGGTTATTCAGCGTATAAAATCCAGTTCCCTTCACAAGCAAAAGATCGCTTGTAAAATTTCTTGTTATACTATTCAGGTATAATCCTCCTTTTAGTATTTGCGTATAATCAAATATGTTTATTGGTATCTTAAGGTTTAAAGATGCAGTCAAATTATGCTCTGTAAATTGACGCCATAACCGGGAAGAATTGGTAAAATTAGAAGCGATATTATTTTCCGCCACGCCCGAACCGCTTGGGTTGGGATCAAAATTGGGTGATTGGGGTCGCGCTATTTCGAACAAGTCGGGGTTTAAACTATCCCTTCTCAATAAAAAATTGCGCTCATCAGGATTTTGCTGCTGGTTGTAATTATACGTAATCTGCCAATCCACCGCGAACTTACCTTTTTCACCAAATGAATGATCGCCCGCTATCTGAGCATACCAGAATTTTCTTTGCTCAGTTGTAATCCGAAGACCATCGCGTGCAAGGGTATCTTCGTCAGGTTTAATAATTGAGGTTCTGGTGTTGAGCGTATTAAGTAATTGGTTACCGATATAATTCCGAACACTGATTTTATTGCGCCGCCAAAAAAAGGAGGTGTTGAGTACGGCTCCCAATTGAGCAGAATAATGGTATTTAATGTCGCTTGATTGCGAACGAATTATTTTTCTGGATGTATTGGGGGGAAGAAAGGGGGTGGCTATGTCGGGATATACTTGTACAATACCCGTTTCTATAAGCTCTTCTTTAATATGATTTAGAAACCCAAGTACACTTATTTTAAGTTCCTTATTAACCTGAAATACATCGCCCAATCCCAGCAATATACGGTCATTAGGGCTCGACCTTCCATAATTAACAGGGGCTAAATTATTATTAAGTAATTTGGAAAAATCTATTTTTTCCTGTACGTTCCGCTGTGTAAAATCGTATTGTGAACGTGTGGTTGGAAAGGAAGCGGGTAAATTTCTTTGTTTACCCGGAAAACTCGTTACCTGTGATGACCTCCTTTGGTCTCCTAGGAAATCCTTACCCCTTGTATCGCTTGAAAAACCGGTGCCTACTTGAACCAGATAAAAATTCCTATCTGACATGTCCTTTGTTCGAATATCAATGGTGCCTCCTGCGAAGTCTGCCGGCAAAAATGGCTGAGAGGCTTTGTAGAGAGTTACCTGATCAACAGCTTCCGCTGGTAAAAGTTCCAATGGATAAGATCGGTTAATTGTACTGGAACTATTTAAAGGAGCTCCGTTAAAAAGAGCCTGGTTGTAACGGTCCCCCAGCCCGGAAATCTGTATGGATTGGATAGTATGATTAGACGGATTATTTCTGACAATCACCCCATTTAATCGGTTCAACAGTTGCAAGGTATTTTTATCGGTCCCAGCCCTTATCCCAGGAGATTTTATAACATCCGTTACAATTTCTGAATTATTCAAAGGATTATAAATAATACTTACCGCTTCTCTACCAGCTAATACACGAACTGCGGAATCTACGTTTCCGGCGGTGACAGGCGTACTTTCTTTGCGATTATAATTTTCTCTTGTTTCGGAAAGCGGCAGTAAAAAAATATCGATATGCGAGATTACATCGTTTTCGATTTTTACTTTTTCAACAAGTTTAGTTTGAAATCCGGGTAATCTAAAATATATATTATATATTCCCTTCGCCAAACCTAACCTATATCTTCCACCCTGAAGCGACTCCGTATAAGCTGCTGATGAGTCACCGGATATAGATACACCTAACAATGTAAAGTTTGTTGATCCATCGGAAATAGTTCCATAAAGTGTTCCTTGTCTTAATTGAGAATAAGCGGTGCTGTATTTAAATAGCGCAACACTGAAAATTATTAAATAGGGAAGTATGCGGTTATTGTGAAAAAAAAACAGCGGGTTAAAAGGCATTTGTTTTTTATGATTTCGCCAAAACTATTGTAAAGTTACAGGACACCAAGACGCAGCCCATTAACTTATAATTAAGTTTCATTGTAAAAAAGCTCTTTTCCTTTTGTTTTGTTTCGGGGTCTCTCTATTTTTCGGATATAGAATTATCTTACATTTGTATTCTTGAGAAAAACAATCGCCATATTTTTCTTAGCTGGTTACCTGTTTTCCGCAACCGAAGCGGGCCAGTTGCTTAAGCTTCCTATCATCTTCCAGCATTTTAAAGAGCATAGACAGGAAGATAAAAGCATTACTTTCCTGGAGTTTCTAGATATGCATTATATGCATGGCAGTCCCAGGGATGCAGACTACGAAAGGGATCTGCAGCTCCCTTTCAAAACCTCCGGCAACCTGGTATCATTTGTTCATCATGCTTTTCTTCCCTTTTCGGAGCAGCTTAATATAGCCAGCCCATGGGAGACCGATGAAACAAAAGAGTTCATTACCCACGATAAATTTATACTCTCTTCCTATCTTTCCAACATCTGGCAGCCACCCAGAACTACCTGTTGATATCTCCATTGTATGCAAATGTGCATGAGTAAGTCGTATTATTGAATCGTTTGGCTGCTGGTTGTTACCATTGGCTGACTTTCCATTATTATTAAACCAGATAATCATGCTGAATGCAATCATCGGGTTTGCCATAAAAAACAAACTCATCATAGGTCTGTTTATCATAGCCCTGATAGGATATGGCAGTTACCAGTTTACCCGTTTACCGATCGATGCAGTACCCGATATTACCGACAACCAGGTACAGGTGATCACTATTGCTCCATCGTTCGGGGCAACGGATATAGAACGGCTGGTTACCTTCCCGATAGAACAGGCCAATAACAATATTCCCGGTTTAAAAGAAATCAGAAGTTTTTCGAGGTTCGGCCTCTCGCTGGTTACCATCGTATTTGATGATGCCACAGATGTATACTGGGCCAGACAGCAGGTAGCGGAGCGTTTGCAGCGTGTGCAGGCGGAGATACCGGCTGGTATCGGCATTCCCGAACTGGGGCCGGTGACTACCGGACTGGGGGAGATATATCAATATGTGGTAAGGCCCCGGAAAGGATACGAGGCAAAGTATAACGATACCGAATTACGAACCATACAGGACTGGATTATCAGGCGGCAGTTACTTGGTGTAAAGGGCGTGGCGGAAGTGAGCAGCTTCGGAGGCCGGCTTAAACAGTATTCCGTAGAAGTGGATCCTGCCAAATTATCTTCTCATAGTATCACCATCAGCGATGTTTTTAAAGCGCTGGAAAGTAATAACCAGAATACGGGAGGGGCTTATATAGAAAAAGGCGCCACCGTTCTCTATATACGAAGTGAAGGACTGCTTGGTAATGAAGAGGATATTAAAAACATTGCCCTGCCGGGCAGAAACGGCCGTACGCCTTTATTTATAAGAGATGTGGCGGAGATAAAGATCGGAAGCGCCACCCGTTACGGAGCCATGTGTTATAACGACGAAGGGGAAGTGTCCGGGGCCGTGGTAATGATGCTGAAAGGTGCCAATAGCAATGAAGTGATAGGAAATATAAAGGAGCGCATCGCCCAGATACAGAAAACACTGCCCGAAGGAGTGATGATAGAATCGTTCCTGGATCGTACGAAGATGGTGAACAACGCCATCGGCACGGTTAAAACAAACCTGCTGGAAGGGGCTTTGATCGTTGTATTTGTATTGGTGCTGCTGCTCGGCAATTTCAGGGCAGGCCTGCTGGTAGCTTCTGTTATCCCTCTGTCTATGTTGTTTGCCGTTATCATGATGAACCTGTTTAATGTGAGTGGAAGCCTTATGAGCCTTGGGGCACTCGACTTCGGATTAATCGTGGACGGTGCGGTGATCATTGTGGAAGCGGTGATGCACCGGCTTTATAACAATGCGGAACTGTCCGCTACGGGAAGATTAACGGCTGCGCAGATGGACAGGGAAGTAAACCGGTCGGCCGGTAAAATGATGAACAGCGCGGTGTTCGGGCAAATCATTATCCTGGTTGTTTATCTGCCCATTTTTACATTACAGGGAATAGAGGGAAAAATGTTTAAACCCATGGCACAAACGGTAGCATTTGCGTTGCTAGGTGCTTTCCTGCTTTCTCTCACGTATGTCCCGATGATGAGCGCGCTATTCCTGAGTAAAAAAATAAAGCAGGCGCCTAATATGTCCGACCGCATTATGGCAAAACTTGAAAACGCATACCAGCGGGCTTTGAAGCGGGTGCTCCGTTATCCTAAAACGGTGCTAATGTCCGTGACAGGATTGTTCATCATGTCTTTACTGCTGTTATCTACCCTTGGCGGTGAATTTATACCCGCACTGGAAGAAGGTGATTTTGCGGTAGATACCAGGGTACTCGCCGGCAGTAATTTGAACACCACCATCGCCAGCACCCTAAAGGCCGCGCATATACTGAAAACACGCTTCCCGGAGGTGGAAAAAGTAGTCACCAAAATAGGAAGCGGCGAAGTACCTACCGACCCCATGCCCCTGGAAGCCGGTGATATGATGGTGATCCTGAAACCTAAACATGAGTGGACTTCCGCCAATTCGTTCAACGAGCTGAGTGATAAAATGGGCCTTGCACTGGAAGATATACCGGGCATTACGGCCAGTTTCCAGTATCCCGTGCAGATGCGTTTCAATGAACTGATGACGGGTGCACGTCAGGATGTGGTTTGCAAGATATTCGGCGAAGACCTGGATACGCTGGCACATTTCGCGCGCAGGCTGGGTACTATCATCAATACGGTGGAAGGCTCCCGCAACCTGTATGTGGAGGCAATAGCGGGTATGCCCCAGATCATTATCACTTTTAACCGTAATGCTATAGCGCAGTATCATCTCAATATCGAGGACGTCAATAGAGTGATCAATACCGCTTTTGCCGGGCAAAGCAGTGGTATGTTGTTCGAAGGGGAAAAGCGATTCGACATTGTCGTTAAGCTGGGAGGCGAACAGCGGAAAGACCTGGAGGATGTTCAGAACTTATTGGTGCCCACGCCCGCAGGAGGGCAGATTCCCCTGCGGCAACTGGCAGAGGTGCAGATAAAGACAGGTCCCAACCAAGTGCAGCGGGAAGATGCTAAACGAAGAATAATAGCGGGGTTCAATGTTAGGGACAGGGATGTGGAAAGTATCGTAAATGAATTGCAGGAAAAAGCGGATAAGCAATTGAAACTACCCCCCGGTTATTATATCACCTATGGAGGTGCATTCGAAAATTTACGTGCAGCCAAAGAGCGGCTGATGATTGCAGTACCCATCTCACTCTTACTTATTTTCATACTATTGTATTTCGCATTTAATTCGGTGAAGCAAGGATTGCTGATTTATTCCGCCATCCCATTATCCGCAATAGGCGGTATCCTTTTTTTAGCCATAAGGCAAATGCCATTCAGCATAAGTGCCGGGGTGGGATTTATTGCTTTGTTTGGTGTGGCCGTATTGAACGGACTGGTTCTGATAGCGGAATTCAACAGCATAAGAGCAACGGGTATTACCGATCTCCGGCAGGTTGTGCGGACCGGTTCCGCACGTCGGCTGCGACCTGTTCTCTTAACGGCCCTGGTAGCATCGCTGGGTTTTTTACCTATGTCGGTAAGCACTGGTGCGGGGGCAGATGTACAGAGGCCTCTTGCTACGGTGGTAATAGGAGGGTTGCTGATCGCTACATTGCTGACGCTGTTTGTACTACCGGTGCTCTATGTAAGTTTTGATAAAGCATTTAATAAAAGAAAACAAATGAACAGGATAATACCTTTGCTTATCATCTTTATATCCATTATACAAAGCAGTGCCAGTGCACAGTCCCCCGTTTCCCTACAGGCTGCCATTGATACCGCATTGAAAAATAACCTGCAGGTGAGGAATGCGCAGTTAATGGCGCAATACCACCAGTTACAGATTAAAACGGCTGCCATTGTGCCTCCTGCCAGTGTTACGGGAGAGTTCGGTCAGATAAACAGCGCCTATATGGATACCAAATTCAGTGTCGGCCAGTCCTTCCATTTTCCTAAGCTATATACCCGCCAAAGGGAATTGCTAAAAGAAGAATGGAAAAGCAGCCTGGCGGAGGTAGAGGTAAAAGAGGCTTCGCTGAAAAAAGAGGTAACGGAAGTGTTTTACACCATTCTATATACAGGAGAAAAAAAGCGGTTGTTGCAAATGGCAGATACGCTTTACAGCGATGTATATAAGAAAGCCGCATTGCGGCTGGCAAAAGGAGAAACGAATGTACTGGAAAAGCTAAGTGCCCAAACGCAACTAGGACAAATAAAACTTCAGCTTGATCAGTTGAACCATGATATGCAGGTACTGCAACTCCAGTTCTGGTTGTTATTGAATGCCCGCATTCCCCTCGTACCGGCCGAATCGCCGTTTAAAATGGAACTAACCCGGCTTCCCGATACATCCACAGCAAGCCTTCACCCGGAAATAAAGATTATAGAGCAACAGGGCCGCGTAGCAGATGCCGGCATTCAATGGGAAAAAAGCAGGCTGTTGCCAGAACTGTCGGTCGCATATAACAACGGGAGCATACGGGGAACCGGTGCCGATAATAAGATTTATGGCAGCACCAGGAGGTTTAGCTCTTTCCAGGTGGGTATAGGCGTACCGCTGATAAGTGGGGCGCAAAGAGCGCGCATCAACAGTGCCCGGTTTAACAGGCTGGTGGCGGAGAACAATTATGCTTCCGGTCTCCAGCGTTTTCAGTCCTCTTTACAGGATGCCCTGGTTCAATATAATAAAAGCCTGGAAGCAGTGCGTTACTTCGAACAGGAGGCATTGAAAAATGCAGAGATCATCACTGCCGCAGCTAACAGCCAGTTGTTTAACGGGGGTATCAATTATCTGGAATGGGCACAACTGATCAACCAGGCCACTACTGTAAAAAGCGACTATATCGAAGCTGTCAACAGCCTGAACGAAACCATCATCCGGCTCAATTATTACAAGTACTAAACAGGAACTTAACATGAAAACACTTTCATTTATACCGGTAATGTTATGGATACTTTCCTCCTGTGGAGGAAAGCCGACGCAGGAGGAGCCGGGCCAGGCCGCCGAAACCGGCAATAGCGTAGTGCTTACGGAAGCGCAGGCCAGGAACGCCGGCATTGTAACGGGCAGCATCGAACGAAGGGATATTGCCAGCGTTCTAAAAGTGAATGGCAAAATAGATGTGCCACCTCAAAACCTGGTATCGGTAAGCGTGCCTATGGGTGGCTATCTGAAAACGACCAGGCTGCTGCCGGGAATGCATGTGAAAAAAGGAGAAGTGATAGCCGCGGTGGAAGACCAGCAATACGTGCAGATGCAGCAGGAATATCTGACCGCAAAAGCCAGGATCGGCTTCCTGGAAAACGAGTATCTCCGTCAGAAAGAGCTGAATGAAAGCAAATCGGCCAGCGACAAAGTATACCAGCAGGCAGAATCGGATTACAAACGGGAGAAGATCGTGATAGCTTCGCTGGCGGAAAAATTACGGATGGCCGGCATTAACACGGATCGGTTAAATGAATCGACCCTCTCCGGAAGTATCTATATTCATTCGCCCATTAATGGGTATGTATCTAAAGTGAATGTTAATACCGGCAAATACGTTTCTCCTACGGAAGTATTGTTCGAGCTGATTAACCCCGAAGATATTCACCTGGCATTAAAAGTATATGAAAAAGACCTCGGCAAACTTTTCATCGGTCAGGCACTCACTGCTTATACCAATAACCAACCAGAGAAAAAATACCGCTGCGAAATATTGCTGGTAGGTAAAGATCTTTCTGCCGACGGCAATACAGAAGTGCACTGCCATTTCGAAGAATACGATAAGACACTCTTCCCGGGTACGTATATGAATGCCGAAATAAGGATCAAAAATAAAAATGCCCTGGTATTGCCTGAAGAGGCAATCGTGAATTTCGAAAACAAACACTTTATATTTATACAAAAAGCGGCCAATGAATATGAAATGACTGAGCTGCAAACAGGTATGTCTGCGGATGGCTGGGTGGAGGTATTGTCAGGAGAAAAAATCAAACCCGGCGAAGTAGTGTTAAAGGGCGCTTATACCTTGCTAATGAGTCTTAAAAATAAAGAAGAGGAATAATATAAAATAGAATGACCCACCGATTAACAGGATTTGCGTTTATGAAATAAAATTCCTATTTTGTTTTGCCCTGGCGTGTCTGTATAATCGGTTCAACATGAAATTACTTTTACAAAGGATCTCCCATTTCCAGTTCCGGTCTTTTTTTGTGACAGGTACTGCTGCGCGGGATTTTTTTTATAAGATATTCATACGCATCCGGTTCCGGAGCGAAATATCGTCGCCCGGTGAATTAGAAAATATATTCCCGAAAAATTTCTTTCAGCGTATTCCGGCAAATATAGCGGCCCTGCCGGTACTGAAAAAAGGAATACTTCTGCACGGAAAAGCATTGATTTTCCTGAAGACTATCACCTCCCTGGGCTTTACGGAGGCAATGGATGATTATGATAAACGCAAACTCGGAATCTTTAACCTGCTGAATTTTTTTCAACTGATCACAGGCCTTATCGTTCCCCTGGCCGGTGCTTTTACCGATGATAAGCTCACTCTTTTTTCCTGGTATATTTCCAGTCTGCCTACGTTCATAAGCATACTGGTGCTGGCACTCAACTCCGCCCGGAGATATGAAGAAGCACTGCTCGCTTATTTTCTGCTATATCCTGTTTTTACAAGTATTGTTTATATGGGCGGTATGAACCTGGGCAGCGAACTTAATTTTATACTATATGGCATCCTTTCCGTTTTCTTTATCCAGGAAATAAGTCATATGCTTTTTTCACTGGCGCTGTCGATGATCAGTTACTTTGTATTGTCGGTGGTGCTGGATGATTACCGGTACCAATTGCATTCGGAGAATATATTTTTATATTTCTGGAACCAGGCCATTGCGGTACTTTTTATTTTTTACGGGCTCTTTCTTATAAAAAAAGAAAATGCGGTATACCAAAGCCGTATACTCGCAAAAAGCGAAGCCTTACAGAATAAGAATACCGAGATCAGAAAGCAAAAAAGAGAGATTGCGGAGAAAGCGGGCCTTTTGAAACGGCAAACCGCTGAACTCACGGAACTGAACGCACTTAAGAATAAACTCTTCTCTGTTATAGCCCACGACCTTAAGTCGCCCATGTATGCATTGCAGAACCTCTTTCTCAACATGAAAAAGTACAACCTTCCTGCGGAAGAAGTGAAGCAGATGATACCGGATGTACTGAACGATCTTAACTACACTACCGGACTGATGGAAAACCTGCTTCAATGGGCTAAAAGCCAGATGGAATCCAATCTGGTACGCCTTCAGCAACTGGAAATAAACCAGATGATATCGGGTGTGGTAAAGCTGCTGCGATTGCAGTCGGAGGCAAAAGAGATAACGGTAGAAATAATGGTGGAGGAGGAGTTGTATGCCATGGGTGACCGGGAAATGATTAACCTCGTATTACGTAATCTTTTATCCAATTCCATTAAATTTACGTGTAACGGCGGCATCATCTGCATAGGAGCGGAAAAAAAGCAGGGAGGCATACATTTGTTCGTACAGGATAACGGCATCGGCATGTCTGAAGCCGCTCTGCAGAAGCTTAATAAAAATGATTATTATTCTACACGCGGCACGGCCAGCGAATCGGGTACCGGCCTAGGACTTATGCTCTGCAAAGAATTTCTTGAAAAGAATGGCAGTCACCTCGCCATAGAAAGTACCGAAGGCCATGGCAGTATTTTTTCCTTTACACTGGACGGCATAGAAACGATGTACGAAAAGTAATACTTTTCTTGTAATGCGCTTTAGTGGAAAAAAAATGGTTAGATACCCGCTTTGTCTTTAAGATACTTGCGAAGAAACAGGGATGCCTGTGAAAACTGGAACTTGACCGTATTGATGGAAATGCCAAGTCGTACAGCCACTTCCTGGTTACTCAGGCACTGGTCTGAACGCATACGGAATATAGCCTGCTTCGCGGGAGAAAGTTTGCTGATGCCTTTTTCAGCGATACTGGCATACTCTGATAAGAGCAGTTCCTCATCTCCGGTGCCGTTATTATCCTCCGACTGATAACTCAATTCAATATACTTTAGCACTTCCGTTTTTTTATTCCTGATGGTGTTCAATACCAGGTTATGAACGGAACGGATAAGAAAGCCCTTAAGTGAAAGTTCTTCTTTCAGGTTTTCACGATATGTCCACAGTTTGATGAATATCTCTTGAACGATATCTTTTGCCAGTGCTTCATCCTTCAGGTATTTTATGGCAATCATGTGTATCTGCCGGTGGTATTTTTCATAAATACTGGCAAACGCATGCCTGTCACCCGATTTTAAATGGGTGACCAATAACTTTTCATCAATCGTCTGGAGAGCTGGCAACTCGTTTTATTTATGAATGAACAGCATTATTATTTATTTACAACGCCGTATGGAAAGTTACTGATTTTTCTTTACTTTTTTATGATACATACTCTTTATACAAGCATGGAAGTAATCTGTTCTTACAAATGCATCATACTATTGTCGTGCTTTTATTTCAAGTACACTAATGTTTTATTGGCACCGTCATTCAACACCAGTTGCTTGCTCTCCAATTGTTTAATGGTAAGCGTAGTGTAGATAATACGGGTGGCAGACGCGACTACTCTTAAGCGGAGTATTTTGGCGCCGTTCAATGCCGGATCTTCGCTGTCGTTTATCTGTGTTACGTACCAGGTGCCCTGTCTGCCTGCAATATTGTTTCCCGTTATGGGATCTTTAAAATTAAATGTATCTACACCGTTTTCCTGGCGAAGACTCATGATTTCGGCCAGGGGTACGGTAGTTTCGGAAATTGTGCCGGCAGTTAATGCCCGGGTAGTAATAGTTGCACCAGCCCATTCGCCCAGGTAATTGCCAGACGAGATGGTTTCGGTAAGGGGTAAAGGGTCTTCTTCACAACCCGTGGCCATGATGACTACCGCAAAAAAGACAGGAAGTATAATACTGTTTATTAAGATCTTTTTCATTTTTATATGGCTTATAGTAATGATTAATTGTTGTTCACTAGCGGGTTTACAGCCATCTCATCGTTAGTAATATTCCATACCAGCCCCCTGTTATTCCACTTTACGGGATTGGGCCCGCCTAATCCCTCAAGACCGTAGTCGATGCTTTCGCGGTCGCCGGTTACAAAAAATACTTCGTCCGGTTGACCATCCGTTAATGATCCAAGTCTTTTTAATTCGTGTGAGCGGTAGCCTTCTGCAAACATTTCCCTTACTCTTTCCCTGATTATTTCATTGATGAGGGCGGTTTGATTGCCGATTCCAACGAGCGTTAGCGGGGTTAGCCCGGCTCTTACTCTTATCATATTCAGATCGTCCAGTGCGGGCTGCAACTGATTTCTGCGGGCATTGATTTCTGCACGCATCAGTATCAGCTCCGCAGAGCGGATGAAGACGAGGTTAGCTGCGACAGTGAATTTTTTGCTGCTCCATCCCGTAAAGGTTTTACCTCCGAAGGTGCGGGAATAATTTCCATTAATCAGTTCCAGGTATCTTCTGTCCCTGGTAAGATCGAATGATGTAAGATTCTTAAAATAATTGCTGAAATAAAACCAGTTAACGGGCAGAGCAGTGGTAGTTCCTCTGGTCCATGCATTGTCCATTTGCAGTCCGGCCAGCGTATACACTTTGCTGGGAGGAACGGCCACGTATTCCAGAATTACTTCACTTTTTGTAGCGGTGTTAGTAGTGTTGGTAATACCGCTGCGTTTGTACACCTGGTCGAAACTGGAAGCCAAGGGAAATGCGGAAACACCTGCAGTGGTGCCGATCACTTTTTCTATTTGCACGAGCGTATTGGCGAAGTCGTTCTGTTGCCAGTACACTTTAGCCAATAAAGCAGAAGCCGCCGCCTTATTGGCCCTTGCCTGGAATGATACATCATGTATGGCACCGTTGTATGCATCGGGGATCAACTGCTCTGCCCGCTTAAGGTCTGCTATGATGGAGTCGTACGCCGCAGCTACCGGGGTTCTTGCCTGCGGAAGGTCCTGCAGGGTAAGCTGTGGTTTAAATCGCAGTAGCGGACCCCTGGCAGTGGCATTGGCAGCAGGATTTTTTGTATTCCACGGGTCGCTTTCCATACGTAAATATTCAAAATGTATCCATGCCCTTAAAAAATAGGCTTCCCCGGTTACTCTATTACCGTTTGTGGCCCATGCGGCATCCGCCGGGGGTGCTTCGCGTATGGACTGGATTACATAGTTCGTCAGGTTCTCTGCCCTGCTGGATCTTTGCAGCGTTTCGCCGATCATATCATATCCTTCGGAATTAAGCTGACGCTGGTAAGCCCTGAAAACGCGGTTGGTGGACGTAACCGCATTAGTGCCTACCACGTAATCGCCGAGTGCTTCGGGGTATATGAATATATTGCCGGTAGGTCCGGTGTTAAAGGTCCAGTAGGCCCAGGCACCTGTGAGCGCAGCATCAAGTCCTCCGGTACCACTGCCGATTTCATCGATAGGCACGGTGGATTCCGGTTTGGGATCGTCGAGCCATTTGCTGCAACCGGATTGTATAATAATGAGGGCTGATAAAAGTGTCGTTAATTTTAGATATTTCGTTTGCATATCGGTAAACGTTACGATTTAAAAATTAATATTGATACCTGCAAGCAATGTCTTTACCTGGGGCAGATTGTAATTGGTATTGCCGGAACCTATATTCGCTGTCTGGTTGAGGCCTCCGGTTGTAAACACTTCCGGATCCCAGCCGGGAAATTTGGTGATAGTCCAGAGATTCTGCCCTGCCACGAACAGTCGCATACTTTTAATGCCGTACCTGCGGGAGAATTGTGTGGGTATTGAATAACCAAGCTGCAGATTTCTTAGCCGGATAAATGAACCATCGCGCAGGAAACGGGTAGTATTCAAACCTGCCGCCGGAGAAGCATATACCAGAGGCAGGGTATTATTGGTAAGTGCTTCTTTTACATTTTCCCGCAGGCTTTGCTGCTCGCCCGGATAACTCTGGTTACGTTCGCCTTCATCGAGTATGTAGTTGCCATACTGGTAATAAAACAATGCTGTCAATTCCAGGCCTTTGTAGGTAAAAGAATTGGATAAGCCTCCGTAAAAATCGGGCAGCGGCGTTTTATCTGTTATCAGCATTCGGTGATTATTCAGGTTGGTGCCAAGTGTTGCGTCCAGTACATTGCCGGACAGCCTCGAAATGCCTGTCTGGGAAAGATAGGGTTGATCTACTTCGTAAATCAGTTCATTACCTGTCTTGGTATCTACGCCTGCATACACAGGTAAAAAGAAAGCCCCGAATACTCCACCTTCCACTAACCGGTTGCTGCCTCCATCCACAGAATTGATTCTGGTAGAGCCGCTTATTACGGGCTGCAGTTTGAGTACTTTCGCTGTGTTCCTGGAAATATTAAAGTTGGTTGTCCAGGTAAAATCTTTATTGCTGATATTCCTCGTGTTGATATCAATTTCGAATCCCCGGTTACGTAAGCTTCCTACATTAAACGTGTAGTTTCTGTCAAGGTAACCGCTGCTGTTTGCCAGCGTGGAACCTAATAGCAGGTTCTCGGATTCTTTGTTATAGAAGTCGACGCTGGCTCGTATTCTGCCTTTAAAAAACTCGATGTCCATAGCAATATTCGATTCTGTAGTGGATTCCCATTTAAGATCCTTGTTGCCGATAGTATAGAATGAAAGTCCGCTGTTGCCGCCGTGAGAAGATTCCGAATCGGTGGAAGAGGCCAGCGAAATATAAAAGAAATCGCCTGGCAGTTCGGCATTGCCGATGATACCATAACTACCCCTTATTTTCAGAAAGTTGATAAAGGATGCATTGTCGCGAAAGAAGTCTTCCTCGCTTACGATCCATCCCAGCGAACCTCCGCCGAATGTTCCCTCTCTTTTGCCCGGCCCGAACCGGCTCGATCCGTCCCGGCGTACGGATCCTTCCAGCAGGTATTTTTCTTTATAACTGTAATTAGCCCTGGAAAAGATGGAAGCGAAACGGAATGACGACTCTGTATTGCTCTGAACGGAGAACTGCGTACCCGCCACATCCAATGAAAGGATGGGGATACCATCGAAAGTATACGTGCGGCCACTGTTACGCTGGCTAAGCAAAGAAGCACCAGCCAGCAGGGTAATGCTATGGTCTGAATTAAAAACTTTATTATAGGTAATGGTATTATTAGTATTCCAGGCGAGTGAATAAAAGCGGCGGGTAGACGTTTGCCCGTTGCCTCCGCCTCTGGCCGCACCCGGGTTGTTCTTTGCAGTAGCTGGAAAGATATCGGGTTTCAACAGAGCGTCATCGTTATTATTCTGCAGATCGTATCCCCATTCCGACCTGATGGATAAACCCTTCAATGGTCTTGCTTCCACAAAAGCAATGGCGTTGTTACGAAAGGTTTTGGTCATATTTTCCGTATTGATCCGGGTAAACACGGTGTTTGTTCCAGCACCCTGGTTTAGCGGTAGGAACCCGTTATTAAAATACCCTGCACCATTAGGTGCCAGCACGGGATAAATGGGCAGAGCCCTGCTTTGCGCTGTGCCGAACTGGCTACCGTTATTTTCATTTTCCAGGTAGTTCGTGGATATATTAAGTCCCATGGTAAAAAGGTTACTCAGGGCATTATGCTGAACGCTCAACCGTCCGGAAGCCCTGGTGAACTCCCGTCCTATTTCAATACCGGTTTCTTTACGGTAAGAGCCGCTGGCATATACCTGTGTTTTTTCCGTTCCTGTACTACCGGAAATATTCACGTCGTTATACATGCCGTCCTGCAATACCTGGTCTATCCAATCTGTACTGGTTTGCTGTGCTACCTGAAGGTTATATCCCAACAGGTTATTAACAAAAGGAGGAATCAGATTAAATGCGACAGAGTTAAGCCCGGAGTTTAGCCGGTTATCGGCTGCTTTCTGTACTACGGTCAGGTAATCTGTACCATTCAATAATTTTACCCGGTTGGTAGCACTGGTTACGCCTTTACTGAAATTTACATTTAGTGAGCTTTGACCTGCTTTACCTTTTTTGGTAGTTACCAATATGACTCCGTTTGCTGCCCTGGAGCCATAAATAGCGGATGCTGCTGCGTCTTTGAGTACTTCGATAGACTCTATATCTTCCGGGTTAATCTGCGAAAGACCGGAGATGCCATCGGCACTGTTGTTTCCATAAGCGGTGGCGATCGCTGGAAACCCATCTACTATTATCAGCGGGTTAGCACCGGACAACATAGATGCTGTTCCCCTCACCCTTACCCTGATGGCGCCTCCGGGCGTTCCGCCCTGCTGGGTAATCTGTACACCCGCTACTGCCCCCTGTAAAGCCGTGGTAGGGTCTGCATTTATGTTTTTTGAAATTGCTGCCGATTTGATGGAAGAAATAGAGCCCGTAACCATTTTTTTAGTCTGCGCTCCATAACCCACTATCACCACATCTTCCAGCGATTTATTGTCTTTAACCAACTGTACGTCTATCCTCGCCTGCTTATTTACTGCTACTTCTTTACCCAGGTATCCTATAAAGGAAAACACCAGCGTATTACTGGCCTCCGGTACGTTAATGGAATATTTACCGTCCTTATCGGTGGAAGTGCCAGCGGTTGTGCCTTTTACCTGCACCGTTACTCCTGGTAACGGTCCGCCCTCGCTATCGGCTACCGTGCCGGATACCTGGAGATCCACTATCGCTGATGCGGCGTTTTCTGTAGATAATGTTTTCTGATTTCCGGATACGGCGGGGAAATCCATGCCGGGCTGGATAGAATTAAGACTGCTGGTTGATTTATCTGCCGGTTTTTCTTTTTTATAATTTTTAGGTGTAATAACGTAAAAGTTACTGCTTATTTTTTCATACTTAAAGCCAATAGGTTTCAGGCTATAACCAAGTTCGGATTCGATCGACTGACAGTTTACGCATACGGGTACTTCCAGCGTTTCACTTATTAGGTCCGACTTGTACATAAAAGAAACCTTATACCTGGTTTCCAGTTCCAGAAGAACACTTTTCAGTAACCTGGTATTTTCTTTCCGGCCTTCCTGGAATTCCCGGCTAAGTAATATCGAGCCCGCGAGGGGCATGGAGTAGACCTGCTGGACGAAAAGAGCTCCAAACAGGGCGGCGCAAGCAATCGTTTGTCTCATATAGCGTATTTTAGTATAAAGAACCCGGTTTTATTTATCTGTCGTTGATCGTTTTTTAAATTTTATATCCATAATAGCTTCCAGTCCTTCCAGCACCATATCGATACTCTGGTTGGGAACGGAGCCGGTAATGTGCTGGTTCATTATTTTCTGATCGGGTACGCTGATATCGTACCCGTATGTTTCTTTCAGGCGGATACATATATCACGGACACTGGTATTATCAAAGATCAGTTTGTTGCCTGTCCAGGACGTAACTACCGAAGGGTCGACCTGGTGCTTGTGCAACCCGTTATTATTTAACCGTATCTCTACCGATTCACCGGGGTTCATGGTTACGGAAGACTTTTGCTGATGACCCCATTGCATATCCAGCCGGATCTTTCCGGAAACCAGCACTACCTGTGTTTGATTCTTACGGTCAGAAATGTTGAACTCCGTACCCAGTACTTCCACCTGTATGGTATCGGCGGTTGTAACGATAAATTTCTGGTTGTTGTTTTTGTGTTTTACAGAGAAAAAAGCTTCTCCTTCCAGATTTACTTTCCTGGTTTCGTTACTGTTCCAATTGGCCGCATATTCTATACTACTGTTGCCATTAAGCGTAACGGCGGAGCTGTCAGGGAGTATAACCCGGGCCGTTTCGCCATACCGGGTACTCCGGCTTATGGTGCGTTCCGCAAAATACTGGTAGGCTGCTACCGCTCCCAGTGATAGTCCGGCAACCAGGGCCGCTGCTTTATACCAGTTCACGAACCCTGACCTCCGCACGGGTACTATTTTAAGAGCGGGGTCTATTACTTTTGCAGGTTCTTTAGGCTGAAGAGCCTGTTCGTTTTCCCTAATTTGATAAAGGATGCTATTAAACATATCAGCACCGGGCACGTTTGCCGGAGAAATATAAAGGTTGTCGTTTTCCAGTAACTGTAGATCTTTATTCAACTGGTTTTGCAGGTAGGTTTTCCCCGGTTCCGTATCGAGCCACTCGAGCACTTCCCCTGCTTCTTCAGGCGTGCACCGGTTCTTCAGGTATTTATCGGCCATTAACTCCATATCTGTTGCCATATTCCAGCTTTATCGGTTATCGTGTTGTTAGTATATACACCTGGGAGATGAGCCGGTATTATAAGGAGAAAAAATATTTAATTTTTATAAAAGGTAACTATTGACAACCTGAAAGTGGTCTATTACTAAAACATGGTATTATTTAGACGGAAATTGATATTTTACAACTTCGTACAGGCTCTGTTTTTTTTACCGGAAGATGATGTAGGTTTGTGAATCATACGTTTATCCCCCCTTTAAAATCAAATAGCGATTGTTGCTTCAGTTATTATAAACTAAGGTTAGGCTCTCACGAGCTTACGGGGACTTGTTTCTACAGGACCCCTCTTGTGTTTTAACCAGCTATACGTATGGTACTAAATGAGGCATCCCAACCTTGTATTTCCCCAATGAACTAACATATTGCGATGGTATGATCTTTTCAGCACTTAACCTGATTATCACTGTTAGTACAATATATCTTAACCAATCATGTCGCGAAAAAGTGAAAAGTTAGTAATGATAGCGGATGACGATCCTGATATTGTTGAAGTACTTCAATGCATGATCAGCCAGGAAGGATACCGCGTTATTAAAACCGGTAATCAGCATACGCTTGAGGATGTAAAGAAACATATGCCGGACGTGCTGCTGCTGGACAGGTGGATGGTGGACTCGGATGGATTGGCTATATGTAAAAACCTTAAAAACAATATTCAGACAAATCATATCTCGGTATTTATTCTTTCCGCAAGTGGCGATATTGATCAACTGGCCAGGGAAGCCGGGGCCGACGCATTTATAGAAAAACCATTTGATATGTATATACTGCTAAAAAAGATAGCGGAAATCATCTGACAAATATTCCTTCGTTTATACTCTATTGAGATAGCTTTGACTATGTTTTCTTCCTTGCCAGTAAAAAGTATCTGTCTTAAGCAGCTAATACGTCAAAAGCGAGCGTCCATTGTAATCACATAGTTCACCACCGTTTTAATACCTGTATTCTCCATTTTAATTTTTTTCGCTATATTTCTTTTATTTTCCAATATCATTAAAGAAATATGAGACCTTTTTTGCTGCTTATTACCTGCCTTCTTTGCGCTTCTGTATTAACCGCCCAGGATTCGGTAAGGCAACCGCGCCGTTCGTTTGACTCTTCCCTGTTTTCGGAAAATAACGCTCTTACCCGCAGCGATTACCTCGGTTCCCTCGACAAGGCATTTGATGCCTTTAACAGGGCTCCCCTGGTAACGGCCTCTTTCGGCAGGATTAATATCATAACCCAGAAAATGGGAGAAGACGATGCAGCCATATCTATTATCCGGGAACGGCTGACTTCAGGTGACCGCACCCTGAACCTGCGCAACCTCCACATGTTCGCTGTTTTGCTGGAGCGGCTCGGAGATAATACCCGCTATTATTATAAAGAACTGGATAAATACGAAAATAAACTGGATACTGTAAAAAAAGATATCCGTTACCTGAGGAAGGATACTGTGATGCGTTCGGTTTTCAGGGATTCTTTACTCAGGGCCACCTATAAGCCCCAGTTGCAGCAGTTGAAAGTTAAATGGAAACTGGCGGATAGCGTTATTAAAGCTACTACGGCAGTAATCGTGCACCTGAAGGCGCAGGCATCATCACATGCTATCAACATCGAAGAGCTGCAATATGAAGCGGACGCACAATTAAAAGCAGTGAGTACCAAAGCGTTCACCAAAGAAAGACGATACTTGTGGGAGTCTTCGTCCACCAGAAGGAGGCCTGCTTTGGCAGGCGGCTTTAAAAGATCCATTGCTGCAGAAAGTGATATCGCTTCCTATTATTTTTCCAATACCAGGGGGCAGCGGTACCTGCTGATTTTTATCGGGCTTGTTTTCTTTTTTTGGATAGCGTTTAATTTCAGGAGCATGAAAACCCGGCAGATGATGAGTGCGCTGGATTCATTTCATTTTAAGTATATCCATCCTTTGCCGGTAACAGCCGCACTGGTATTTATGCTTTGCCTGGCACCACTGTTCGACCTGAATGCACCGGCGATATATGTAGAATCTATTGGCCTGGCACTTATGCTAACGCTTACTGTTTTCTTTTGGGCAAGGCTTGACAGAAAGATTTTTTACTTATGGGCCTGCTTCGTAATTCTTTTTCTACTGCTTTCTTTTAGCCGGTTACTGGGACTGCCTTTTTACCTGCAGCGTTACTGGACGATGCTAATCAACAGCGCTGCATTTCTCCTGGGACTGTTTACCATCGCCAGGTTTAGATCAAAATACCAGGAATACAGGGTTATGGGTGCGGCTGTTTGGATCTATGTATTGTTTAATTTCCTGGCGATTATCTGCAACTTGTCGGGCCGTGTTACGTTTATGCAATTATTTGGCGCAACGGCTAATTATGCCTTTGTACAAACGGCGGCACTGATTCTTTTTATCCAATCCGTTACCGAAGCATCCATCTTACAGATACAAAGCAGCCGTATAAGAAGAGGCTATCCGCCATACTTCGATTCAGATAATATACGAAAAGGAATTAAACAATTTGTAACATTACTCGCCATCATAATATGGCTGGTTGTTTTTACCACCAGCCTTAATGTATATACTACGTTATCTGATTATATCATCGGGTTTCTCACCGCTGTGCGAAGTATCGGTAATTTCTCATTTACGCTCAGCGGCCTTATACTTTTCCTGGGTATAATATGGGCAGCTAATTTTCTTCAGAAGTATATTGCATATTTTTTTGGAGACACAGGCGACGAAGCTGCTTTTGATAATAAGAGCCAGCGATCGCGCCTGCTGATTACACGGCTCATTCTTTTAACCGCCGGCTTTCTGATAGCCGTTGCGGCATCCGGGCTGGCTATCGATAAAATAACCGTGATATTGGGTGCGTTAAGCGTGGGGATCGGGCTGGGGCTTCAAGGTATCGTAAACAATTTTGTGTCGGGTATCATCCTCATATTCGACAGGCCCCTGCGGATCGGGGATGTGGTGGAAATAGGGGATAAAAAAGGAAGGGTAAAAGAAATAGGTGTACGATCCAGTACATTACTTACTCCGGACGGGGCAGAAGTTATTATTCCTAATGGTGACGTACTCTCGCATAATATCGTTAACTGGACGCTGAGCAATAATAATATCCGGTTGAACTGTTCTTTCAAAATAGAAAAGCCTTTTAACGGGGCGGAGAAAAGGGCCGGCATCCAGGAATTGGTTGATGCCATCCCCTTGAAGCCCCCCGGCAAGGAAGCTGAAATATTTTTACAATCGGGCAATACCACTTCAGCTGAAATAAAAATATTCTTTTGGTGTAACGATGTAGCAAAATCGGAAAATATCCGTAACCAGTTATGCGATAAGGTGGAACACTTTCTGGAAGAGAAAGGAGTGAATATATTGTAAACCCCGTATTATGCACGTTTAAGATGGATGGTGTAAAGGGCTGAATGAATGGAAACATCCGTGCATAGACCGCTCTTATAAGTAAATTCATTGTAGTTTCCGTCGGGCAGATCTATCCGGTAAACGTTTTTCCCCGTTACCTTGATGGGTAAGAAGCGTTGAAAATTATCAGAGTAAACCCGGCTTTTATTTATCGGTTCAAAGCAGTAAAGCTGTATAAGATTGTAGTCGATGGCGGACTGATTAATGATACCTTTTTTTCCATCTGCCAGGGTATGATAAGCATTGCCAACGGCACTTGTCTGACGTTTGGCCTTATCTTTCCCGTTTACCGACCGGTGTAGCCTGGAATACTGGAGCTTCCCCTGTAAAAAATGCGATTCTTCGGTAATCAATACACTGATATCAAGAAGCATTTTTACTTTTATATCACTGATCATCTTCAGAAACAATGCTTCTCCAGACCGCTTCTGGTAAAGATTTACCAATCCCACCCTGTTACCATTGTGAAAAACATGGTACTGGATGCGCTGCTCTTGCGCCACCAGTGCACAATTGAGGGTAAAAAGTATTATGAATAAGGATAATATTTTCTTTAAGTGGAACGATAGCATACTACTAATACAACTATCATTAAAGTTACCCTTATTTTCTTCAGGAATAAATAGTATATCTACTAGTAAAAAAGCGTCGGGCCAGACAGATGACCGCTTTAGGCGGTAAAACGCTGCTGATGATGGCAGGCGTAAATGGTTTCATAAATGATGCTTACTTCGGCATTTTTCGTAAGATAAGCATCCGCGCCTCTTTCCATGAGGTGACGCGTCATGCCTGGATCATTGTGCATGGAGAGCATGATCACTTTTATCTGGGGATATCTTTTTCGTATCAGGGGAAGTGTGGCTATACCATCCATGATAGGCATCTGTATGTCCAGTAATATCACGTCCGGCATCTCGATCCCTATTCTTTCCAGTAGATCGCGTCCATTCTCTGCCTCTACCATTAAATTAATATCTGAATGTGAGGAAAGTACGTCTTTTATTCCACCCCGGTAGCGCGCGTGATCGTCTGCAATGGCAACTTTTATGGGGATTATATTTGCGGAGTCTGTCATAGAACAGGGATTTTATTTTATGTGGTAAAGGTAATAAGTATACGATAAATATACCCTTATTGGATTTCCACATGTGTTAAGAACTTTTTACGCGTGCTCTGATGTTTCGCTATTGCACAGCCCCATAGCAAAAGTTGCGCTGTAGGTTTTATAGAATTTCCTTTTTTATCAACCTCGTCAATAATTTTTATAAATCGATTTTTCCTGTAGCGTTTATCACATGAGGCGGTAAAACATCATTATATTTATACCAATAAATACTTTCCGCTTATGTACAGGACGCTCGTCTTTCTTTTAACATTAACCCCTTTTCTGGCCAGCGGCCAGTCGGGCCAGAACAAAATGGTGAGCCAGAAAGCAGCCGCACTGGAACAGCAGTTAATTACCTGGCGAAGAGATTTTCATCAGAATCCTGAACTGGGCAATTATGAACTGCGCACAGCCGGCGTTGTGGCAAAATATCTGGAATCGCTGGGCATAGAAGTAAAAACTGGCGTTGCCACTACAGGGGTGGTAGGTATTTTGAAAGGAGGCAGGCCCGGACCGGTAGTGGCGCTGCGCGCCGATATGGACGGATTGCCCGTTACTGAACGTACTTCCGTACCCTTTGCTTCCAAAGTAAGAACGACGTATAACGGACAGGAAACGGGTGTTATGCATGCCTGCGGGCACGATACGCATGTAGCCATACTGATGGCGGTGGCCAACATACTTTCCTCGATGAAAAACGACCTGAAGGGCACTGTTAAGTTTATCTTTCAACCTGCGGAAGAAGGCGTTTCGCCTGGCGAAAAAGGCGGAGCACAGGAAATGGTGGCTCAGGGTGTATTGACAAACCCATCGGTGGATGTAATATTCGGACTGCACATCAATTCGCAAACGGAAACGGGTAAAATAACCTACCGGCCCGGCGGCACTATGGCAGCGGTAAACGATATGCAAATCATTGTAAAGGGTCAGTCGGCCCACGGAGCCTACCCCTGGAGCAGTGTAGATCCTGTAGTGATAGCGGCGCAAATCATTACAGGTCTGCAGACCGTGGTAAGCCGCAATGTGAATGTTACAGAAAATCCTGCAGTGGTTACTATCGGTGCCATTAAAGGCGGCAATCGCTCCAACATTATTCCTGAATCGGTGGAGATGCTCGGTACATTGAGGGCCATGAGCCAGCGGGATGAAGCACTTCTTATTAAAAGAGTAAAACAGATAGCCGAAAAAACGGCGGAGGCAGGGGGAGCCACCGCCGAAGTGAAGATACCTTACAGCAATCATTATCCTGTTACATTTAACGATTCAGCACTCACCGCCCGGATGCTGCCTTCGCTGCAAGCGAGTGCAGGAGCGGAAAACGTGGCGCTGAAACCGCCTGTTCCGGGTGCGGAGGATTTTAGCTTTTATACAGAGAAAGTGCCCGGACTTTTCTTCTTTCTCGGAGGTATGCCCAAAGGAGCTGACCCGTTAAAAGCACCATCGCATCATACACCGGATTTTTTTATCGATGAAAGCGGGCTCACACTTGGAGTGAAAGCATTGTGTAACCTGGCACTGGATTATATGAACGGTAAAAAACCGGGGTAAATAGATACGTTAGTAACTGAGGTCATCGATTAAGTAAAGGGCCTGCGACCAGCTAAGCCATGAATCTACCACATTGATCCGGGTAAAATAGTCGCCGCTATAGTTATAAGCCGACTGGATACCCCTGTTACTGAAATTGGCATATTCGATGTCGTACTCGCGGGGGGTAATGCCGGCCCACGGTTCTACTACTGCATAACCCCTGGATGTTTGAACGATGTAATTACCCGTATAATAATCGACATAGGCAACTGTTCCCTTTTCGTGCGTGCGCATCCATTGATAGGCATCTCCTTCTACCGGAACTATTACTTCTTTGGTACAACCGGCCAGCATTAAAACACTGATTGTTAGTAGTAAATAGAGCTTTTTCATTTTATTATTGTTTTATACAGATTGGATGCTGTACGCTACCTAAAGTTTGTTAAAGGCTGGTTAAAGTGGACCTCCATATTTATTACCGTTATTTAAACCGCCGGATGGGCTTTTCCGTACCTTGAGTTATGAAAAAAATTGCGTTATGGTCGATCTGCCTGTTAACAGGTACTGCAGGCTTTTGCCAGCCTGATATTGACCGTTTTAATAAGGAAAGACTGTCCATTAACCGGAAGGGAATGCTGGTACTGGCCTCCTGGGCTGGTGCCAATGTGATAACAGGGGCCGTCGCTCAGTCTTCCACTAACGGAGAAACAAAGTACTTTCACCGTATGAATACCATTTTTGGTTCGGTCAACCTTGCACTGTCCGGGGTTGCTTTGCTGAGCCTTAACCGGAAAACGAATACAAGCTCTTTTGCCGCTACTTTTAAAGAACAGTCTTCTGTGGAAAAAATATTTCTTTTTAATGCGGGGTTCGATGTAGCCTACCTGGCAGGAGGTTTCTACCTGATAGAAAAGGGTAACAGTAATGCTAATCCCGAAAAGTATAAAGGGTATGGTAAAAGCCTGCTGATGCAGGGAAGTGCATTATTGGTGTTCGATGGCATCATGTACCTGCTGCATAACCGGCATGGCAAAGCCCTGCTCCCAGTTCTAAATAATATCCGGGTAACGGGCAATAGCGTGGGCGTCACAATAAATCTTTAACGGAATCACTTCCCGTTAGCTATCTTCATAGCCAAAACGGCGGGTATGAAGATTCCTCGTTACAGCAGAAAAAAAGTATATCTTTTTTGTTTTTTGTTGCTCACACTAACCAGCCCGCTGGCACAAGTTGCCGCTCAGCGGGATTACAAAAGTAAATATGGACTGCGCACCGTGTCTTCTATAAAAGAATACCGGCAGCAGGTAATACAGGATTCTCTTCAGCAACTGGTGGATTTAAACATATTTATACCTGGACTACAACTCGATATCCGCTATGCCACGCATGATAACCTAATGAAAAAGCCGGTATACAAATTTGCCGCCGCTTACCTGCGCCTGCCCGCGGCCCGTTCGCTGAAAGCTATACAGGAGGAGTTGAAACCAATGGGTTATGGCTTAAAAATTTTTGACGGTTACCGGCCCTATCATGTGACGGTTGCTTTTTACGAAAAATTTCTTGACTCCGTTTTTGTCGCTTCTCCTTACCGGGGCTCCCGTCATAACCGCGGCTGTGCAGTCGATCTTACGCTTGTAGATCTGCGTACAGGCAAAGAGCTGCCCATGCCTACGAGTTACGACAGTTTTACCAAACAGGCACATGCCGCATTCCCGGATCTACCGGATAGTATTATAAAAAATCGGGAACTTCTACAGCAGCTAATGCTTAAACATGGTTTTATGATTTACCCCGATGAATGGTGGCATTTTGATTATGCCGGATGGAAGAACTACCCCGTTATGGACATCCCATTTAAACAGCTCAAAAAAGAGCAATGGTTAACCAGGTAATCAACGACTCATTTTTATTATACCTAAACCGGCCTGGCAAAAATTAGTTGCAAAGATTCCGGGTTTAGAAATAAAAACGTATAATTGACGATCATAATTAAACAACTAGCGAATGGCATTGCCCGCACAAACAGTTTCCAGAGATGAAACACCTTCCCCCGGAAAACCCGGCGGATCGTATCTCTTTCCCTTTATAATGGTTACCAGCCTTTTCTTCTTCTGGGGATTTGTTCATAATCTCGATCCTATTTTGATCCCGCATTTAAGAAGAGCGTTTAGCCTAAGCACCGTTCAGGCATCATTGGTAGACTCCGCAGTATTTATTGCTTATTTCGCTATGGCTATACCTGCCGGGCTGATCATGAAAAAATATGGTTATAAAACGGGTATTCTGGTTGGTTTGCTCTTGTTTGCAACAGGCTGTTTCCTGTTTGTTCCCGCAGCCAATACTATGCAATATGCTTTTTTCCTGGGCGCATTATTTATTGTAGCCTGCGGTCTAACTATTCTTGAAACAGCGGCTAATCCTTATGTTACTATTTTGGGTTCTGCACAGAGTTCTACGCAGCGGCTTAATTTTGCCCAATCCTTTAACGGGCTGGCGGCTTTTCTGGCACCCATTGCAGGAGGCCAGTTTATACTGGCCGAAAACCCGGTGCAGGAATCGGAACTAAACGGCATGAGCGAACAGGCAAGAAACGCCTACCTGCTGTCCGAAACATCCACCGTAAAAATGCCTTATATCCTATTAGGTTGTGCCATAATGATGGCAGCAGCTATTTTTTATTTCACCAGGCTGCCCGATAAAAAAGAAAAAGACGAACAGGAGAAAGAAGGGTTTCTTCATGCGTTCAGGCACCGGCATTTAACATGGGCGGTGGTTGCCCAGTTCTTTTATGTTGGTGCCCAGGTATGTGTATTGAGCTTTCTGATCCTCTTTGCCACTGAGGCGGCGAATATAACTGAAAAAGATGCCTCATATTATTCAGGTGCAGCCGGGCTCGCGTTCATGATCGGGAGATTCGCGGGTACTTTTCTTATGAAGTTCATTGCGCCACCCAGGCTGCTGACCATTTATTCGGTTCTATGTATGGCCCTGTCGCTGGTTACCATTTTCGGGCATGGAATCGTTACCTTATACGCAGTAATAGGCATCTCGTTTTTTATGTCCATCATGTTTCCTACCATCTTTGCATTAGGTATTAAGGACCTGGGCCCCGATACCAAGTCGGCTTCCAGCCTCATTATCATGTCTATAGTAGGGGGAGCCGTTTTGCCACCCCTACTGGGATATATTTCCGATAGTACCAACAACATTCAATATGGTTATATAGTGCCGCTTTTATGTTTTGCAGTAGTGGCCTATTATGGTTATTCGGGGTATAAAATAAAAATACCTACCAACAGTTAATTACATAATCATATGAAAAGATATTGCCTGGCCGTTGACCTGGTGGATAACCCGGAATTAATAAAGGAATATGAACAATGGCACCAGCCAGGTAATACCTGGCCGGAAATAACAAAAAGCATCCGGGACGCTGGTATTACCCGCATGGATATATACAGGATCGGCAACCGCCTGATTATGCTGATGGAAACAGAGGATGATTTTAGCTTTGAGAGAAAAGCGTCTATGGACCTGGCTAATGCTAAAGTGCAGGAATGGGAACAACTGATGTGGAAATACCAGCAGTCTATGCCTTTTGCCGGCAATGGTGAAAAATGGATGGTGGCCGATCAAATATTTCAACTATGATGGGAGGAATAAAGAAAACAAGTTGATAAACCGATCAACAATGCTATAGCACAACAGCGAAATCCGTATTTTTATCTTTAAAGTTTTTGTTATCTTAGCCGCATAAACCTTTTTACTTTATGATGCTGACGTTATTATTTGCAGCCGTTTTATTTTTTGTTGCGCACCTAATACTCATCTTTACTTCGTTCGGAAAAAGAGGGTACCACCCCTATAAATATTTCTGGTCGCACGGTACCTTGTGGCTGGCGGGTATCCTGGTAAGTATCCTGCTGTTTAATTATTCAGGTAAAGGCGTGTCGTCCATGGCAGATGTATTCGATACCCCTTTTAAAAAGATACTTCCTGTGCTGGTAGCGTTTGCATTGTCTCTTATTGCCCATGCCGTGGTAAAGTTCCTGGTACTCCCCGGCTATTCTTCCGGCAGCAGACAACACTAACAGTTCCGAAAATTAATTATTTTTTGGGAGGCAGGTCGAATGCCTCTGCTTCGTGCTCGAAATGACCCTTGTGAGCCCCATCGCAAAAAGGTTTGTTCTGGGAAAGACCGCAGCGGCATATAGACACTATTTCCCTGCCAGCCAGTCCATACACATTGCCATTTTTATCCACTATCTCGAATTCACCTTCAATTTTAAGGGAGCCGTTATTGTTTACCGTAAGTTTTGTCTTAGCCATATCATTGATTATTATTGGTAAAAATAGTGAAAAAACGCTCCGGCTGTTAAACTTAAATAATGAATCAGCGTCATAATACATCGGGAATAAAAGTTGTTTTAAATTATCATTCACTTAAACGGCCATTAATAAACTGACAAGATGAAAATCAATCTTAAAAAATATCTGTTACTTCTTCTGTTGGCCGCAATGGGGCTACCGTTATCATCATTCCTGTATGAGGATATAGCCGTTCAAAAACCCGTCAGTATGCCTTATAAAGCAGCGGGATTAACGGAAAAGCAGGCAGCGGCGCACCTGTTAGGCAGGTTTACTTACGGGGCTACTCCCGGCCAGGTAGATGAAGTGACTAAAACAGGCCTGTTGAAATGGTTTAAAAAACAGTTAGAGAGCCGTGCAGGCGATGATTCGCTGAAGCAACTGCTTGCAGGCTACGACCTGCTTGGTTATTCCAATCAGAAGGTGAGTGAAACATTCCCCAGGGGGGGACAACTGGTACGTATGGCCATCGCGGAGGGGGTGATAAATAAAGATTCTGTCAACAAACAAAATAATAAAGAGTATAGGAGCAAGCTGGATTCTTTTATGAGTGCCAAAGGAATGAAGCCCGAACGGGAACTCTTCCGCCAGTTCATCAACCAGAAAATATACAGGGCCGCATATACCGAAAACCAGTTGCAGGAAGTACTTACAGACTTCTGGTTTAATCATTTTAACGTCTCCATCACTAAAAATGATTGTGCCCGGTTTATACCGGCATATGAAAGGGATGTTATAAGGCCTAATGCATTGGGCAAGTTTGAAGAACTATTGCTGGCTACGGCGAAGTCGCCTGCCATGCTGCTATACCTCGATAATTTTAGCAGCAGCGGTGTTAACAGCGATATGGATAACAACGGGGGACCATTTAAAAAAAGGGTGGCGCAGAAAAAAAAGGGGCAGGGACTTAACGAGAACTATGCCCGCGAAGTAATGGAACTGCACACGCTGGGCGTGGATGGGGGTTATACACAGCAGGATGTAACACAGGCTGCGGGGGTATTAACCGGCTGGACTATTTACCCTATGGGAGAATATGGACGTACGGGGGCCATCCAGAAGCTACTGGATAGGGTAGGGGAAGATAAACTGGCGGAAAGGGGCTTTGTGCGTGAAGGAGATTTTTTATTTACTCCCAATCGTCATGATAACAGCGATAAGGTAGTGCTGGGTAAAACCTTCAAGGGAAGCGGGGGATACCAGGAAGGGGTGGAACTGCTTAAGATGCTGGCTCACCATGCTTCTACGGCGAAATTCATTTCTGGGAAACTGGCCGTCCGTTTTGTAAGCGACAATCCTCCGGCGTCGCTGATCAACAAGATGGCCACTACATTTTTAAATAAAAACGGCGATATCAAGGAGGTATTAATTACCATGGTGTCTTCTCCGGAGTTCTGGAGTAAAGAAGCTTTAAGAGAGAAAACAAAATCTCCTTTCGAACTTACTATGAGTGCCGTGCGCAGTCTGCGTGCAACCATTGTACAACCATATCAACTGTTCACCTGGCTCGACAAGATGGGTCAGAAAATGTACTTTTACCAGGCACCTACCGGTTTCCCGGATAAAGGAACTTACTGGATCAATACAGGCTCTTTATTAAACCGTATGAACTTCGGACTTGCGCTGGCGCAGCAACGAATACCCGGTGTAAAAGTGAACCTGATAGCGTTGAATGAAGGGCATGAACCAGAGAGTACGCAAGCGGCACTGGCTACTTATTCCGCTCTTCTAATGCCGGAGCGCGACCTCACGGAAACTATCAAAAGGCTTACACCGTTACTCAACGATCCTGAACTGGAAAAAAAGATCAACGCCGCCGCAGGCAAATCGGATGAACCGAGGGAGAAACGGGACATGCAGATGGAAGGGAATGCTTCGCAGGCGATGATGGACAATAATGATATGATGACAGACACTGCTGAAAAAGAAAGAGCGTCCGTCAGCAGGCAGTTGGCCCTGGCTAAAAACGATAAATATATGCTGACCCAGGTGGTAGGCATCATTATAGGCTCTCCTGAATTCCAGCGGAGATAGGGATTTTATTATTGAAGTATATTAAAATAACGATATGACTAACAGAAGAGCATTTTTGAAATATGGAGGTGTGGCACTTTTCGGGATAGGTGTAGGAGGCATGCCTTCTTTTATGGCACGTGCCGCCAATAGCAGTAAAATATTACTTCCTTATAAAAGAAAAAAGGTGATGATCTGTATCTTCCAGCGCGGGGCAATGGATGGACTGATGGCGGTAACTCCCTTCACCGATGCCTACCTGCAGGCGGCAAGGCCCAACTTATTTATGACGGCTGCGAAGGGTGCTTCAGATAAACCCCTGATCGATCTTGATGGGCGCTTTGGTCTGCATCCTGCCATGGCAGCTTTCGAACCCTTTTTCCGGGAAAAGCGACTGGCCATCGTGCACGGCATTGGTTCCCCCAATAATACCAGGTCGCATTTTGATGCGCAGGATTATATGGAATCAGGAACACCCTTCAATAAAGGCACCGCTACCGGCTGGCTTAACAGGGCGGTCGGCTTGTTAGGTCATGAAGGCGCAACACCTTTTCAGGCGGTGAGTCTTACATCCTCTTTACCCAGGTCTTTTTATGGAGAAAATGCTACTGTCGCCATAAAAGATCTGCAAAGTTTCGCTTTGCAAAATCGCGGCAATCCGCTATCGGCTAATATGACGGCAAAAAGCTTTGAAGAACTGTATGATAAAGCATCCGTTTCTCTTTTGAAAGAGACCGGCAAAGAGAGTTTCGATGCGATCAAAATGTTGGAAAAAGCGGATACGAAAAATTATAAACCCGAAAATGCCGCAGTATATCCCACTTCACCGCTGGGTAATTCGCTGAAACAGATAGCACAGCTTATCAAATTAGATGTGGGACTTGAAGTGGCTTTCGCTGAGTCGGGCGGATGGGATACCCATTTTAACCAGGGCAAAGAAAACGGCATATTTGCGCGTAACGTGGCCGACCTGACTAACAGTATCGTTGCTTTCTATACTGATCTTGGAAATTACCAGGATGATATTACGGTAATGTCTATGACGGAGTTCGGTCGCACCGTAAAACAAAACGGCACCGGCGGTACCGATCATGGACGGGCATCCTGTAACTTTATCCTGGGTAATGATGTAAATGGGGGCAAGGTACATGGTACAATGAGTCCCCTTTCTATCGAGAACCTGGAAGATAAGCGGGATCTCGCAGTGACGACCGATTTTAGGGCGGTGTTCAGCGAAGTAGCCGGAAGGCATTTAAAGATCAGGGACAATAAATCATTGTTTCCCGATTGGGAAGGTAAGCAGATAGGTGTAATGAAGTCCGTATAATTATAGAGCGTGGACGAAATAAGCCAACAAAGCTGTAATTTCCGCTGAAAATGCCTCCATGTCAAAAATCATTCTTAAAGAGATAAGCACCCGAGCACCAAAAGACCATGATAAACAGGATACAAAGATTAAAACCGGCAGGATACTGGAGGAACTGAACGAATTGCAGAACCTGCTGTACGCGGAGAGTAAACACTCTTTGCTGGTTATACTACAAGGAATGGATGCCAGCGGTAAAGACGGACTGATAAGAGATGTGTTCGGTGCCGTCAATCCCCAGGGTGTAAGAGTAGACTCATTCAAAGTACCTACTGAAAAAGAACTAAGTCATGATTTTTTATGGCGCATCCACCAGGTAACCCCGCCAAAAGGAATGATAGAAGTGTTTAATCGTTCTCATTACGAAGATATACTCGTAACCCGCGTACATAAATGGTGCAACGACAAAACAGCAGTCAGTCGTATGCACGCCATCAACGACTTTGAACGTTTGCTGGAAACGCACAACGATACGCATATTCTCAAATTCTACCTGCATATTTCAAAAGAGGAGCAGCATGAACGGTTACAGGAGCGTATTAAGGACCCCGCCAAACAATGGAAGTATAACGAAAATGACTTTAAAGAGTCTGAACTATGGGACGAATACATGAAAATGTACGAGGACTGCTTCAGCAATTGTAACGAAGTGCCATGGATCATTGTACCATCCGATCAAAACTGGTATAAGGAATTCATCATTGCGGAAAAAATCAGGGATACCCTGAAAGGGTTGGATATGCAATATCCGGGGATTAAGAAGTAGACTAAGATATTTAGAGCAAACGAATCATATTGCGCTTATGGAACCGCTGAAAGAAATGTTTAACAGGAGATTTTATGAAGAACTGGCAGCCGGATTTCATAACGCGTATAATCGTTTTAATCCCTCTGCGTTTGTAAAAGAAGTAACATTTGATTTCGAATCTTTATCGCTGAATGCCCGCATGCGGAATACGTCCATAACCCTGAAAAATCATTTGCCGGGCGATTTTAAGAAGGCGTTGAAAATAATGTATAACGTAATCCGGAATTCCCCAAAGGGATATACCAATCTCCTATTCCCTGATTATGTCGGTTTGTATGGACACCGTCACTTCGACGATTCAATGGAAGCCCTTCATTACTTTACCCAGTTCGGTTCTTCCGAATTTGCCATCCGTGAATTCTTAAAAAGAGATTTTAAGAAAACCATACATGTGATGTACCGCTGGGCAGAAGACAACAACTACCATGTACGCCGGCTGGCTTCCGAAGGCAGCCGGCCCCGGTTACCCTGGTCGTTCAAGCTCGATGAAGTGATAAAGTCACCAGCTGTTACCACGCCGATACTCACCGCTTTAAATGCAGACCAGGAATTGTTTGTGCGCAAGTCTGTAGCCAATCACCTGAATGATATCTCTAAAGATAATCCGGATTATATGCTGGATCTTATTCATCAGTGGGATAGATCCCATCCGTATACTTCGTGGATCATCCGCCATGCCAGCCGCTCACTTATAAAAAAAGGAAATAGCGTCTCCTTATCGGTGTTTGACTTCGAAAAGAATGTACGTATTAAAGTGGAGAATTTTATCGTTCACACTAACAAAATAATATTGGGGGACCTGCTTCACTTCGAATTTACCATTGCCTCTGCCAGGACCCGGCCTCAGAAATTGGTGGTAGACTATATTATACATTATCGCAAGAAATCCGGTGAGCTGTCACCCAAAGTATTTAAGCTAAAAGAGTTTATTCTGGGTGCTGATCAAAAGATTCGTATTATTAAAAAACAATTGATCAGGGATTTCACTACACGTAAACATTTCCCCGGCACTCATTTTATAGAAATACAGGTGAACGGTAAGAAGACAGGCAAACAGGAATTCCACTTAAATGCTTATTAGCGTGTTAACGGGCGATTTCCATCTTAACTTTCTTGTTTTTGATTTTCTCACTCTTTATAAGCTGTAATACATTTCCCATTTTAACCTTCCGGATAGCGACGAACGAGAAAAAATCTTTGACTTCTATGAGACCGATATCTTCTTTTTTTAACTCGCCTTTATTGGATAGAAAACCTACAATATCTATTTTATTTACTTTGTCTTTTTTCCCCGCGGCAATAAACAACGTGCTCCATTTCGGCTTTTCCGGCAGTTCGGCAACTTCCGGAAGTGTGAGCTGTTCTGCATCGACCGGTATATAACCAGGGGCTTTTTCTTCAGGGGAGAGAATAAGGATGGCGGTTCCGCTGGCATCCATACGGGCGGTGCGGCCGTTGCGGTGTATAAATGTTTCTTCCTTGTCGGGAAGGTGATAATGAATAATATAACGGATGTTCGGAATATCAAGTCCCCGCGATGCCAGGTCGGTGGTTACAAGCACGTTCGCTGTGCCGTTCCTGAACTTGCAAAGCGCGCTGTCTCTTTCCTGCTGTTCCATGGCTCCGTGATAGAATACGTTGACAATGCCTTTTTCCGTAAGCAGGATGCTGGTTCGCTCCACCGCTTCGCGGTGGTTACAGAAAACCACTGCCGAACGGTTGCCCAACAGGCAGATCAGTCGGAAGAGGGTGTCCAGTTTGTCCTTACCATCGCTCTGCAGCGTTTGTATGGCCAAACCTTCCGGCAATTGATCGGTTGATATTAAAAAATCCAGTCGTTCAGGTTGCCGCAAGCCGGCGAAGGAAGGTATTTCCACCGCCTCCGTGGCGGAAGTAAGTATTCGTTTTTTAAGCGCAGGTAGTGAACTAATGATGAACGACATTTCTTCCCGGAAACCTAATTCCAGCGATTTATCGAATTCATCCAGTACAAGTGTCTGTATGGTGTCTACCGTAATATTACCTCTTCTTATATGATCTGCCAGCCGGCCAGGGGTTCCTATCAGTAAGGCGGGTGGCTGTATCAGGTTATTTTCTTCCGTTTCCCTTAGATGGCCTCCATAACAACAGGTCACTTTAAATGAAGTACCCATTTGTTTGAATACTTTTTCTATCTGTAAGGCCAGTTCGCGGGAGGGTACTATAATAAGTGCCTGGGATTTTTTACTTTTTTCATCCAGCAATGCAAGCACGGGTATCAGGAACGCGAGGGTTTTGCCGGAGCCTGTGGCAGATAAAAGGATCACATCATCATGCTGCTCATTAGCCTTTATAGCGGCGAGCTGCATATCATTAAGCTTTTCTATCTGAAGATTCGAAAGCACTTGTTCCAGGGAGTACATAGTATGCTGCATTCCGGTAAAAGTAGTATAAAGCAATGGTTTATTTAACGGCGGGCAGGTTTGTGCGGATGGAACTTGCGGCCACCGCCTTTATGAGCGGACCGTGAACGCGGCTGATAGGGAGGTACGGGTCCCAGTTGTTTAGGCAACTCCGCTTTTTCCACCGGCTTACCCAGCAACTCTTCTATAATCGCAAATTTGTTCTGTTCCCGATCACCTATTAACGTAAAAGCCATGCCTTCGGCTTCTGCGCGTGCGGTACGACCTATGCGGTGCACATAATCTTCCCCGTCGCCCGGTACATCATAATTAATTACCAGGTCGATCGTATCAATATCTATTCCACGGCTTAAAATATCGGTAGCTACCAGTATGGGTACACGCCCGCTGCTGAATCCCAGCAGCATTTCTTCGCGTTGCTTCTGCTCCAGGTCGCTATGTATCTCTCCGATAGAGAAACCACCCTGCTGCAGTTCCCTCGCCAGTTGTTTTACGCTTACCTTGCGGCTGCAAAAGATAAGTGCACTTTTAAAGGGAGTCGTTTTGAGCAGGTGTTTCACAACAGGTAACTTCTGGTTTTCGAAGACCACGAAAGCTCTTTGCACAATTTTTTCCGGCGGCTTGGAAATAGCGATATTGATCTCCGTTGGGTTATTAAGAATCTTGCGTGCCAGGAGGCGTATTTTTTCCGGCATAGTGGCCGAAAATAGTAGTGTTTGCCGCTTTACCGGCAGCGACTGTATAATCTTTTCCAGGTCTTCGCTGAAACCCATGTCCAGCATACGATCCGCCTCGTCGAGTATCAGGCATTGCACGTTTTTCAGTGAGGTATAACTCATATTGAGGTGCGCGATCAGGCGCCCTGGCGTGCATACTACGATGTCAGCCCCCATTTGAAGTCCCTTTTTTTCGGCCACGAAGCTCTGCCCGTCGTTTCCGCCATAGATGGCTATGGAGCTGATATTGGTGAAATACGAAAGTCCTTCGATATGCTGCGAAATCTGTATGGCCAGTTCCCTGGTCGGCACCACGATCAGGGCACTCACTTTATCATCGTGTTTGTGATCAATGAGAAAGTTCATCAGGGGAAGCAGGAAAGCAGCCGTTTTGCCGGTACCCGTCTGAGCCGAAGCGATAATGTCTTTTCCCTTCATAATGTGCGGAATCACCTGTTCCTGAACCGGGGTGGCGGTTACATATCCCGAAGCATCAATACCTTCTAATAATTGCGGATGGAAATTAAACTCTGTAAAATGCAAAATGAATTAGTTTGTGCAGATAGCTGCTTTATTATTTATGTAAAGATAATTTAAAATTCCTGTATTTGCCGGTGGTTTTATACTGCATCCAGGTGGCAAGGGTGATTTAAACGGAAAAAAAGGGTGTTTCCCCCCCCGTGCGCCCATCGTAAAAACCGTTAATTTCACCTACCGTATCGGGATAAAAAACTAATTTCACAAAAGGAAACTTACATTATGAGTATCATGAAGAACACGTTGTTATTTGTGGGCAGTAAAGGAGAAAAGCATCTTTATACATTATTTGATTCAGGTGCGAACCTGAGTTGTATCAATCCATCCTTTATCGAAGGATTGGAACTGCCGGTTTCGCTGGGACGTACCCGGTTAATCAGTACAGCTGCGGAAGGTCACTATATTGAAATTAAGGAAAGGGTTTCGCTGGATTTTTACATGGATGATGTTCTATTAAGCGACGAATTCCTGGTAGTTCCGGGTCTTAGTGAAGAAGCTATCATCGGTGCCGCTACAATGCAGAAGTGGCGGATAAAACTGGACTTTGAACACGATATGGCTACTGTTGACCCTAAAGTGGCAAAAATGCAACTTATATAATATAAAAAACGTCTGATCTCGTATCTGAACACGTAATGAGAAAACTTATAGTAGCCATACTATCCATTCTTTACCTTGCTTCCACCAGTGGGGCTACTGTTCATTTGCATTACTGTATGGGCGAACTGGTAAATTCCAAACTTACCAGTGAAAAAAAGGATAAATGTGGCAAGTGCGGCATGAGCAAAAAAAAGTCAGGCAAAGGATGCTGCCAGGATAAGCACCGATTTATAAAAGCGGAACAGGGCCAGCAAAACGCCGCGTTCGATATGCCTTCACCTGTGTTGGAGGAGTTGTTTACTTCCCCTGATTCCTTTTATGCTATATCGTATCCTATGGCAGCGGCTGTTAATAATCCAGCCCATGCCCCACCGCCCCCCTTAAACAACACACCTCTTTTTCTTCGCTATTGTAATTTCCGGATTTGACGGAATACCTGTTTTAGTATAGTAACCCTCTTGCAGGGTTAGTGGCATTTATTCCATTCAAATATCAAATAATTACGATGAAAGCATTATTAATAATAGTATTATCTCTTTTCAGTTTTTCCCTAATGGCTCAGAAAGATACGTCTAAAGCGAACCAATCAATAGAATCGGTTTCATTAACAGCCGGAGGCCTTACCTGCAGCATGTGCAGCAAAGCCATCTATAAATCACTGATGAAAGTACCAGGCGTAAGCAAAGTGGATCCCGATATCGAGAATTCGGGGTTTACAATTTATTATAAGAAAGATCAACCTGTAAATAAAAAAGCCTTGGAAGAGGCAGTGGAAGATGCCGGCTTTTCGGTTGAATCTATAAAAATAAATACGGCGCCCAAAAGAAAAGAAATATGAAACCGATCCTGAGAAGTATCTGCATATTTTCCTTTCTGTTTACTGGTACCGTCTACTCGCAGGAGCTTTTTGTGTATACCGAGCCCGCCAGTAATATGCCGGCAAAATCAGTGGGTATTCGTGTAAGCAACTGGTTGATGAACGACAAAACGGAGCCTTCTGTCAACTACCAGTTTATCCCGGAAATTATGTGGGGTGTTAACCGGAACCTGATGTTGCATGCAGAAGGATTCTTTAATAACAGAAATGTACAAGGCGCAGGAGTATACGCCAAGTACCGGTTCTTCACGCAAGATGCGAAGAACCGGCACTTTCGCATGGCCGCTTATGGAAGGGCCGCAGTAAATAACGGTGTTATAGACCAGGAAGCCGTTGAAACGAACGGTAATAATTCCGGTTATGAGCTGGGACTAATCACAACAGGTCTCCTGCATAAAGACGCACTTTCCGCGTCTGTGAGTTATGAACGCGCACTGGATAACGGGAAAAATAATAAAATTCCGGCAGCACAGGAAGTACACGCTGTTAATTATAGTGTATCGGTCGGCAGGTTGATTTTACCAAAGAAATATACCAGTTACGGGCAAACGAATTTTAATATCATGCTGGAAATGCTGGGACAAAACCTCACTGGTTCCGGTAAAATGTTTATAGATATAGCTCCTGCAGTGCAGTTCATATTCAACAGCCAGTTAAGGGTAGATATTGGATACAGGAAGCAACTCTATGGCAATATGATTCGCACTGCTCCCAATGGATTCATGATCCGGGCAGAATACCTGCTCTTTAATGTAATAAGCTCAAAAAAGAAGTAATCGGTTTTGTTTGCTAATTTGCACCCCGAAATAGTACGTACATGAAAAGGGTATTGATCATTGATGATGAAGAGAAACTCCGGAGCCTGCTTTCCAGGATTATTGCCGCAGAAGGATTTGAAGTGCTGGAGGCAGGTGATCTGAAAAGCGGTATGAAAAAAATGGATCAGTACGACATGGATGCTGTGCTTTGCGATGTAAAACTACCAGATGGAAGCGGTGTAACCTTTGTTACGGAACTGAAAAGCCGGTTTCCGCTGGTAGAAGTTATTTTACTGACTGCCTACGGCAATATCCCGGACGGAGTGCAGGCCATCAGGAACGGTGCATTCGACTATCTTACCAAAGGCGACGATAATGAGAGAATTATTCCCCTGCTCAATCGCGCCATCGAAAAAACCACTTTTCAAAAGCGGATCGCCCAACTGGAAAAGCAGGTGGGAAAAAAATATGATTTCAGCAATATACTGGGTGTGTCTCCGCTGATTAAAGAAGCTATTGAACTGGCTAAGAAAGTAGCACCGAATGATACTACCGTGCTCCTTCTTGGAGAAACCGGTACGGGCAAAGAAGTATTCGCCCAGTCTATTCATAACGCCAGCAAAAGGTTCGCGAAGCCTTTCGTGGCCATCAATTGCAGCTCCTTTACGAAAGAGTTACTGGAAAGCGAAATATTCGGATATAAAGCAGGTGCTTTTACCAATGCCAATAAAGATAAAAAGGGATTAATAGAGGAAGCAGATACGGGAACGCTGTTTCTCGATGAAATCGGTGAAATGCCCCTCGACCTGCAAAGCAAACTGCTCCGGGTGCTGGAGTCAAGCGAGTTCATAAAACTGGGCGATACCAAAACAACCCGCGTCAATGTACGGATTATTGCCGCTACCAACCGGAGCCTTCAGGCAGATGTGAACGAAGGCCGGTTCCGGGAAGACTTGTTTTACCGGTTAAATGTGTTTACCATCACATTGCCCGCTCTGCGAGACCGGAAAAAAGATATCCCCCTGCTGGCAAAATATTTTGTGCAGGTATTTGCTGCTAAAAGCAATGTAAAGGAAGCGGAAATGAGTCCGGGCTTTTTACAAAACCTGGAGAAGCATCCATGGAAAGGCAATATCCGGGAACTGAAGAATATCATCGAACGCGGAGTAATACTTTCCGAAGGGGGAGAATTGAAAACAGCGCACCTGCCTTTTGAATTTGAAACTATAGACCCCGGCTCGAAAGTACTTTCCGCATTTGATCTTACCAGTATGGAAAAACTCCACATTCAAAGGGTGCTAAACCATACAAAGCATAATAAAGCAGAAGCGGCCCGTCTGCTGAACATTGGGCTTGCCACCTTATATCGCAAAATAGAGGAGTATGGAATTTCATAAAAAACTCCATTTTGATAAACCTTCTCATTATGAGAAGGTTTTTTTTTGACTTCAATATTGCGCTGCTCCAGGTGAATACTTACCGATATCGCGCCAGCAAAGCATTACAGACTCCATGGCTACACAATGCTGCTAATGGGCATATCTATTGGCAGTATATAGTACTACAAATAATAAAAATAATTTTATGAACCAGTACGAAGTGCCCGCTTTAATTGCTGATGAACTACCCGAAGTTGAAAAAGAGTTACATTTTCTTTCCACCCTCGGTAACGTTAATGATGCGATAAAGATATTGACCGACTATACCAAAAAAATGGTGCTGTCTCATAAATTCTACCAGGTAAGTAAATGTATGCAGCTTGCCGATAAAATATATAAAAAAGGAAACGGCATAGTAAAAAATGCGGTAGAGAATATATTTATTTATTCTTTTTCAATTATGAGGATATCTTGTAATAAAGTGGAGTGGAGAATGTTACAGGCTAATATTCCACCATCGCTTTATACCGTTTATATACATCAGGTAACAAGACCGGGTTATTAATTCATTTATCATTATTATAAATTCATTATTATGTTAGCAGCCGTTCTTTTCATCGTCAACTTGTTATGCTTTTATATTTTTTATAAGAGTATCCATTTCTTTGATAACATTTAAACATACATGATATGATGACTTTTCTTTTTATTTTGTCCGTAATGGTTTTTATATACCTGGTATATGTTCTGCTACGACCTGAAAAATTTTAAACCCACAAAATATTCACATTTATGAATACAGAAATGATGGGCGTACTGATTAGTTTTATTATTACGCTTCTGATAGCATTCCCCCTGGGTAAATATATAGCCCGGGTATTTAAAGGAGAAAAAACGTTTACCGATTTTCTGAACCCTGTCGAGCGGTTCTTTTACCGGTTCAGTGGTATCGACCCTAACAAAGAGATGAACTGGAAGCAGCACATGGCCGCTCTCTTATCCATTAATCTTATCTGGCTGATATACGCGTTTTTTGTTTTGCTGTTCCAGGGAGTACTACCGCTGAATCCCGATGGTAACCCGAATATGACGCCGGATCTTTCGTTCAATACAGCTATCAGCTTTTTGGTAAACTGTAACCTGCAGCACTATTCCGGTGAAAGCGGACTTACTTACCTAAGTCAGTTGGCCGTTATCACTTTTCTCCAGTTCGTATCTGCAGCAACGGGTGTCGCGGCAGTCGCCGTATTATTCAGGGCATTTGCTGAAAAGACGACGGAAAAACTGGGTAATTTCTTCGTGTTTTTTACAAAGACGATTACCCGGATATTGTTGCCTCTTTGTATTATAGTGTCTACCATACTCGTATTTAATGGTACTCCTTCCAGCTTTGACGGGAAGGACAGTATTGTCACATTACAGGGAGATTCCGTGCAGGTTTCCCGTGGGCCTGCCGCAGGTATGATAGCGATAAAACACTTAGGCACCAATGGGGGTGGCTGGTTTGGTGTTAATTCCGCACACCCCCTGGAAAACCCCAATTACCTTACTAACATGGTGGAGATCATTGCACAGGTAATACTACCAATGGCCCTGATATTTGCCTTTGGGTTTTTTATAAAAAGACGAAAGCTGGGATATGTGATTTTTGGTGTTATGACGGCGGGAATGCTTACGCTCATGATACCCAATATGATTTCTGAATTGGGAGGTAACCCGGCTTTTGCAAAAATGGGTATTGCCGATGCAACCGCCATGGAGGGTAAGGAGGTTAGATTGGGCGTTCCCGCTTCGGCTTACTGGCAGGTAATGACCACTATCATTTCCACCGGATCAGTTAATTCTATGCATGACAGTTCTATGCCTATGTCCGGTGCCATGCAACTGCTTGGAATGATGACGAACTGTTTCTATGGTGGTAAAGGGGTTGGACTTTTAAACTACTTCGTGTTTCTTATCATTGCTGTTTTTATTTCCGGATTAATGGTTGGCCGTACACCCGAATTTCTCGGGAGAAAGGTAGAAGCCCGTGAAGTAAAGATAGCTGCGATAATTGCCTTGTTACATCCTTTCCTTATATTGGTAGGAACGGCCTTGTCCGCTTACTTCGCTACCCATCATCCGGAAATGGATTGGGCGGTAAAGCCGGGAGCCTGGCTAAACAATCCTGGTAATCATGGTTTCTCGGAAATGTTGTACGAGTTCACTTCCTCATCGGCCAATAACGGGTCGGGGTTTGAGGGACTGGGTGATAATAATATATTCTGGAACGTTAGTACAGGCATTATAATGGCGGTGGGAAGATTTATTCCGATCATCGGCCCTGTTGCCATAGCTGGCCTGCTTGCCCGCAAAAAGTATATTCCGGAAGCGGCGGGTACTCTACAGACAGATACGGCCACGTTTGGCATAATGACTTACGCGGTTATCATGATCCTCGCGGCGCTGGCCTTTTTCCCCGCACTTACATTGGGCCCTATCGCAGAATATTTTAATCTGTACTAATCTCTTCAATGAGTTTAAATAACTAATCATGTCAAAGAATATAGAAAAAAATAAATTGTTTGAACCTTCCCTGGTGAACGATGCGCTAAAGCAATCGTTCGTTAAACTCGATCCCCGCATCATGTTCCGCAATCCTGTGATGTTTACGGTGGAGATAGGTACGTTTGTTATGTTGTTGGTTACTTTATACACTGCATTTAGTGATGATGCTTCGCAGGGTTCTACGGGCTATAATCTTACCGTATTCATCGTTTTGCTGTTGACGCTGCTGTTCGCCAATTTCGCGGAAGCGATCGCCGAAGCGCGCGGAAAGGCCCAGGCGGAAAGTCTGCGTAAAACCAGGGAAGACACTCCTGCCAAAAAAGTATTTGCGGTAGGGGAAATATATGTAGGGGAAGTAAAAGTGGTGCCTTCCTCACAGCTTCGCAAAGGCGATGTTTTTATATGCGAAGCAGGTGATATGATACCGATGGACGGTGAAATCATCGAAGGACTGGCTACTATAGATGAATCCGCTATAACAGGGGAGTCCGCTCCCGTGATACGTGAAGCGGGTGGCGATAAATCGTCCGTTACCGGCGGTACCAAAGTACTAAGCGACCAGATCAAAGTGAAAGTAACTACTGATCCGGGGGAGAGTTTCCTGGATAAAATGATTGCACTGGTAGAAGGGGCAAGTCGCCAGAAAACACCTAACGAAATAGCACTCACCATTTTGCTGGCCAGTTTTACCCTGGTATTTATAATAGTATGCGTTACGCTGAAGCCTTTTGGTGACTATGCACAGACGCCCATTACCATCGCAGCTTTCGTTTCATTGTTTGTTTGTCTTATACCTACAACTATAGGCGGACTTTTAAGTGCCATTGGTATCGCGGGAATGGACAGGGCGCTGCGAGCCAATGTAATTACTAAAAGTGGTAAGGCAGTAGAAACCGCCGGTGACCTGGATACCTTGCTTCTCGATAAGACGGGTACCATCACCATCGGTAATCGCAAAGCCACTCATTTCTGGCCTGTACAGGGTACTGATAATACCGACTTTGTTGTATCCTGCGTGCTGTCGTCACTTGCAGATGAAACGCCCGAGGGCAAATCCATCATTGAACTGGCTTATGATAAAGGGATAAAAGCCCCTGTCATAAATAAGGATTCCGCCACGTTTATAAAATTTACTGCGGAAACAAGGAGCAGCGGTATTAATGTAAATGGGGTTAGGATCCGTAAGGGTGCTTTCGACTCCATCAAAAACCTGGTGACTAAAGAAGGTAATGAGTTTCCGGTGGAAACGCAGGAGAGAGTGAAGGCTATTTCTTCCAATGGCGGTACGCCGCTGGTGGTAAGTCGCGATGAAAAAGTGATCGGCGTTATTGAACTGCAGGATATTATTAAGCCCGGTATACACGAGCGTTTTGAGCGCTTGCGCAAAATGGGCGTTAAAACTGTAATGGTTACGGGCGATAACCCGCTAACGGCGAAATACATTGCCGGTAAAGCAGGCGTGGACGACTTTATAGCGGAAGCCAGGCCGGAAGATAAGATGCTCTATATCCGCAAAGAGCAGGAAAGCGGTAAACTGGTGGCTATGATGGGAGACGGTACTAATGACGCGCCCGCGCTTGCCCAGGCCGATGTAGGCGTTGCCATGAACAGTGGTACCCAGGCCGCCAAAGAGGCAGGCAATATGGTGGATCTTGATAATGACCCCACCAAACTTATAGAAATAGTGGAAATAGGCAAGCAGTTGCTCATGACAAGAGGTACATTAACTACTTTCTCTATCGCCAATGACGTGGCTAAATATTTTGCGATAGTCCCGGCTTTGTTTATAACATCTATTCCGTCTTTACAGGGCTTGAATATCATGCGTCTTAACAGTCCGGAGAGCGCTATTCTTTCCGCAGTAATCTTTAATGCCCTTATTATTCCGGCATTGATTCCGCTGGCTCTTAGAGGGGTTGCGCACTTACTGGTCCAAGCTTTGCCTGATTCAGATGGCGCTGCCCGGCGCCGGTGAGGCCGTCCTCATCGACCCGATCGAAGGCGACGCGATGGCGATGGAGCCGCTTTACGACCTC
>JANNOM010000037.1:0-13544 GCA_031399065.1 Chitinophagaceae bacterium | reverse complement strand
TGCAGATTGACTATGTGCTGGACGTACAAGAAATAGCTTCCTTTATCAATACCCGCGCACCGGCTTTATAGTATGTTTGGGTGCACTGCTTGTTGTTTTCGGGCAAGTCCTTCATACCCGCTTCTCCCCAACAGCCACCGGTATGTTCAGCGTTACACTTTAATGACTTATTTTCGCCGGCATGAATAAAGCGGTATTCCTCGATAAGGACGGCACTCTTCTGTACGATCTTCCTTACAATATAAATCCTGCATTAATCACCTGGAAAGAAGATAGTTTTGAAGCACTCCGGCTGCTGGCCACCAGGGGTTACCTGCTGATCGTTGTTACCAACCAGTCGGGCGTAGCCCGGGGTCTCTTTACGGAGCAGGACCTGGTAGCACTGGGAGAAGCCATGAAAAGCATATTGGGCGAACAGGACATTCCGCTGGCGGGCTTTTATTATTGTCCGCATTTTATGAATGGCAAACTGTCGGAGTATATGATAGATTGCGAATGCCGCAAGCCAAAGGCCGGCATGCTTACCAATGCAGCCAGGGATTTTAATATAGACCTGCAGGCTTCCTGGATGATAGGCGATATGCTCAAAGATGTGGAAGCGGGTAATACAGCGGGTTGCCGCACTATACTGGTAGAAGGAAGCGAACAGGATACGCAGGTAACGGGCAGCCATAACCGACCGTCTTTCGTAGCGGCTTCACTACTGGATGCGGCCCTGCATATTGCAGATAACCCCTGATTATTCCCGTACCTGGCCGTTGCCTCTCAATATCCATTTTTCCGTGATCAGTTTTTCCAGTGCGAAAGGTCCGCGGGCATGCAGCTTCTGCGTGGAGATGCCGATTTCCGCACCCAACCCGAACTCTTCCCCGTCCGTAAACCGGGTAGAAGCATTTACATACACCGCAGCGGCATCCACTTCCCGCAAAAAACGTTCCCCCTTTTTTTTATTGCCCGTAACGATCGCCTCGGAATGCCGGGTGGAATGCGTACTGATATGCACCAATGCTTCCTCCATATCTTTTACCACTTTCACTGCACATCGAAGGCTGAGAAACTCTTTCCCGAAATCGCCGGGCACCGCTTTTTTAAGGAACGGGTATCCTTTCAGTATTGCATGCGCTTCTTTATCTGCCAATACTTCTACCTCATAAGCCTGGAACAGCGGCTGCAGTCCCTTCAGAAATTTACCCGCCACTGCCCTGTCGACCAGCACCGTATCCACCGCATTACATACGGAAGGGCGGGACACTTTGGCGTTCAACACTATGTCCAGCGCCATTGCCATACCGGCTTCCTGCTCCACATATACATGGCACACCCCTGCACCCGTTTCGATCACCGGCACCAGGCTGTTTTTCCTTACATACTGTATCAGCGAATCCGATCCACGGGGTATCAATACATCCACATAACGGGTAGCGGCAAACAATTCCTGCACGCTTTCCCGGGCGGAGGGCAGCAGGCATACCACATCCGGGTCTATACCGTTTGCCTTCAGTACTTTCCTTATCAGGCCAATGGCTGCGCGGTTGGTATCTTCCGCCTCGCTGCTGCCTTTCAGTACGCAGCCGTTCTGGCTGCGCAAACAAAGAGCTGCTATATCAAACGTTACATTGGGTCGCGATTCATATACCGCTGCTACCACGCCAAGGGGTACGGTTCGCTTCTGTAACTGCAGTCCATTAGGCAGGCGGCGTTTTTCCAATGTTTTTCCACCAGGGTTAGGCAGGGTACTGATCTTGCGGATGCTGCCGGCGATATGGCCGATCCGCTTTATGTTCAGCATCAGTCTGTCCGTACGCGGGTTGTCGGGGTCCTGGCGGGCAAGGTCTTTCGCATTCGCTTTTACTATCGTGGCGGCATTTGTTTCTAGCTCGCGGGCCAGCATCTTCAGCGTTGCGCGAATGGTTTTGTCGTCCAGGTTGCGAAGACTAACAGCGGCCTTATATGTGCGGATGATTTGTGCGGTTACCTTGCTCATGATGCCTGTTTAAAAAAGTACGATATCATCCGCGTGCGCGGCTATTATGTTTTTTTGAGAAATAGCTTTCATACTGTCGGTGGCATTCATCTTAACCTTGGCCACGCCTATTATATTTCTCTCCTCGTCCATCAACTGCACCACTTCACCGGCAGCGAACTTACCCTGCACTTTACTGATGCCTACAGTTAGCAGGCTCCTGCGAAGATCCAGGGCCCTAGCGGCTCCCTTATCCACGGTAATGCTGCCGAGGGTAATGGACCCCCCTGCCAGCCATTTCTGCCGGGCTTTCAGGTTCGAGGGTCGTGGAAGAAAAGTAGTACCGTATTCACCGGCCAGTGCCGCTTCAAACGGGTTGCTGCCACTGAGTCCGCAGATCATTACCCGTATGCCCAGGGAACTGGCCAGCCGGGTAAAAGTCAGCTTGGACGTCATGCCGCCCAACCCCAGACTGCTTTTATCCGGTTTTACAAAACCCAGGATCGATTGGTCTATCTTCTCCACCAGCGGTATCACCTGCTGCGCATCGTCCATAAAGCCCCCGGCCGATGTACAAATGATCATCGCTTCCGCATCGAACCCGATAGCGGTGAGGGTAGCCAGTTCGTCGTTGTCGGAAAACTTCAGTTCCACATTGCTGACCAGGTCGTTTTCATTAACAACCGGCAGGATGCCGTTCTTCCAGAATTCCGCGAACGTCTCTTTCAGTTGCAGGAACTGTGCGCGGTTGGAGAAATGATGCCGCTCGCAAAGTGCCTGCGCAACGGGTATATCGTAAGCGGAAAAATGTTTCTGGTACAGTCGTATCAGTACGGGATTACCGATAGCGGCAGCGGCCTTGCGCTCGGTAAGCGTTCCTTTATACTCTTTGATAAACGCCTTACCCGCCCCCACGGCACCGCTCGATACCAGCACTACGCGATAACGGGTAAAAAGTGCCGCTATACCGGCAGCTACTTTTTTAATAATAGGCTGCGCGATTATGCCATCTTTGGTGATCACCGCCGTTCCTAACTTAATAACTAAAACCGGTTGCTGCATTCCGCAAAAATAGTATTTGCAATTGATATGACTCCGTTGCCGGCAACCCGCTATTTTTACGCAGGAAAAGAAGAAATCCTACATTTACATAATCTTACCAGATTGCAAATATTAAGTTGACAGCTCACTGCCATATCAAAGATTTACAAACCCGCATTGCCGTAAATGGCGATCAGGCCGCTTTTAAAGAACTGTATTACTTACTTTACAAAGAACTGTTTCGATTTGCTACCATATTTTTACCGGGAAAAGAATTGGCTGAAGAGGTATTGCAGGATGTGTTTACCAGGGTATGGTTGCAAAGAGAAAAATTGCCGCTGGTAAATAATTTAAAGATATACTTATACAGTTCAGTTAAAAATACTGCTATTAATTACAGAAAAAGATATCCCCTCCAATCCTTATCAGGCCCGGATCTGTCTGCCATAGAATTAATCTATGATTACCGGACACCGGAGGAGCTAATGATTTCTGACCAGATGGTAGCTCACATCAATAAGGCTATAAAAGAAATGCCGCCGAAGCGCAAACTGATTTTTTTGCTGGTTAAAGAAGACCAGCTCAAATACAGGGAAGTAGCGGAAATTCTTAATATTTCCATCAAAACAGTGGAGACCCAAATGAGTATTTCACTCAAAAGACTCTCCTTCGTAGTGCAATTTCATCTGTCCGCAAAATAGGGAGCTATTTATTTTCGCCAGGCTTCAGGGTAAGCGGTCTATTCTACTGTCTACCATACATAATTGCTTGCGTTAATGGAAAACAAGGAAACTCGTTTATGGGTATTGATGGCTAAAAAAATAGCCGGTGAAGCAACTGCTGCGGAATTGAACGAGCTGGGTGAACTAATCAGCCGCCTCCATATTCAGCCTGCCGATGAGGAACTGTTGAACAGGCTTTGGAAAACACCCCTTAAAAGCTCCGGAACCCCCTCTATCGATATTGATCAGAATTGGCATAATTTATCTCATTCCATCTTTCCGGAAAAAAGTCATTTTTACCTTGCCCCCATTGACGATGGCCGCAAGGTTAAACCCAGCCATAAAAAAGCCTGGCTCTATGCGGCATCTCTGATTTTTATAGTCATTTCTTTCACGATGGGCACCTATCTTCTAACCGGCCCGGCAAGTAAATTATCTGTTAAAAAAGAAGGGGGAGCGCCCAACCAGGTTTTCACTAAAAATGGATCTAAAACCAGTGTCGATCTTCCGGACGGAACGAAGGTTCGGCTGAATGCAGGGAGTAAAATTTATTACGATAATGATTTTATAAACAGGAGAGAAGTTTACCTGACCGGGGAGGCGTATTTTGATGTTACTCACCAAACTGAAAGTCCTTTTATCATTCATGCCGCGAACGTAAATATTAAAGTACTAGGTACCGCCTTTAACGTTAAAGCCTATGAAGAAGATGACCAGGTGGAAACAGCCCTGGTACGCGGATCAGTTGAATTGACGACCAATGACGACCCCGAGCGAAAAATATTATTGCGCCCGAATGAAAAAATTGCCATTTTTAAAAATAAGAATATTACTGACTCTGTTACAAGGAATAGCGCTTCCGTTAAAAGCTCATATAAACAAGAAGAATTGTATTCGATCAGTCGCATGGAAATAGATCGGAAAGATAGCGTATTGCAGGACATTGCATGGATGAAAGACCGGCTCATTTTTAAGGGGGAGCTTTTTGCTCAACTGGCAAAGAGAATGGAACGCTGGTACGGTGTCAACTTTGCATTCCGGGATGAAACCTGCGCTAAAATAAAGTTTACAGGGGAGTTTGACAACCAGAATATTGTGCAGGCATTAGATGCACTGGCATTTAGCTGCAATTATAAATTCAGTTATAGTTTCGACAAAAATAAAGTGATTATTCTGCCAAAATAAAACCGATTGCTTCACCCATAAATATTAATTATGAGCTAAATAGATGAATTAAAAAGGAGACGCACTAAGCATCTCCCTGAAAGACGGAAAAAGATGGCCAACTTTAGCCGGGAAGCCATCCCATTTAACAACTCTCAATCATAAAAATATGAAAAAAAATGACAACCGTCATTTGATACACCCTGCTGCCCGCAGGTTTACCAAATTGCTGCGCATTATGAAATGGACTACCTTTTTTCTTCTAACAACTCTTATGCATGCTTATGCAGGAGGATACAGTCAGCCAAAGGTGACGCTCAAATTACAAAAAGCGGATTTGCCCCGGATATTTTCGGAGATAAAGAAAGCAACAGGGTTTACCTTTTTATACAATGACGACCTTTTACCCGGTGAAAAGAAATTCGACATAAATGTGAACGAAAAGCCGCTTACTAATTTTCTGGATGACTTGTTTAAAGGCTCTGCCCTTTCCTATAAAATGTTCGGCTCTAATTTAATCGTGATCGGTACGCAGAAGTTTATTGCTGCGCAGCTACAGGTCAAAGGCAGGATCACCGGCCCCGACGGTGCTCCATTGGGTAATGTTAGTGTCAATGTAAAAGGTTCTACCACTGGTACCACAACAGATGCCAATGGGCGCTTTACCCTTGCCGCCCCTGAAAATTCGATACTGATAATATCGTATATCGGGTATATAACCCAGGAAGTGAGTGCCAATGGAACGGAAGAAATGAATATTGTGTTAAAACAGTCGGACAGGGCCCTTGACCAGGTGATAGTGGTTGGTTATGGAACGCAGACCAGAAAAAACATTACCAGTTCCATCAGTTCCGTATCGAGCGCCGAGATAGAAAAAAGTACCAGCGTGGGCATCGAGCAAGCCATACAAGGCAGGGCACCCGGTGTTCAGGTAGTAAGCAATAGTGGCCAGCCTGGCAGTGGTATCCAGATAAGGATCAGGGGAACAGGTTCCATATTAGGGGGCAACGAACCGCTGTACGTGATCGACGGGTTCCCGATAAATAATGAACAAACGGGTTCCGACCAGGGCGGGCAGGACCGGATCAATGGCCTGGCCGGCATCAACCCGAGTGATATCGAATCTATAGAAATTTTAAAAGATGCCGCTGCCCAGGCCATCTATGGTTCCAGAGGAGCCAATGGGGTAATACTGATTTCGACCAAAAAAGGAAAAACAGGTAAGTCAAGCATCAACGTTTCCACATTTACCGGCGTACAAACGTTCAATAAAAGATATGATTTGCTCAATGGTAACCAGTTTGCCGACCTGGTAAGGGATGCAGCACGCCGCTATCCCAACTTAGATGTGGATACCACCAAATTAAACTCAGGCATCAATACCGATTGGCAGGATGAGATTTTCCAGACAGGAATCACTCACAGCACCAATATTTCTTTACAGGGAGGCGTAGATAAGACAAGGTACTTTGTTTCCGGAAGTTATTACAGGCAAACGGGGGTAGTAATCGGCTCCGGTTATAACCGGGCGACGCTGCGCAGTAATATCGACCAGGTTGTAAACAAACACCTGAAATTCGGGATAAATATTTATGCAGGTGCAGGGGTAAATAACAGGATCAGGAATAATGGTTCCGCTAATTTTCAGGATAGTTACAATGGCAATAATCAATATGGACCTAATGTTCTATCATCCGCGCTGGTGGCGAGTCCCTTGTATGCAGTTTTCAACCCCGACGGCACTTATGCCGCAGACACTACCGATATCGGTACCAACACACAAAATCCGGTAAGCCTCGCCAAAGAAGCTGATTTACGCTCCAATAATTTTCGCGGTATTGCCAACACATATATAGAACTGGAAATTTTTAAGGGTCTCAAATACCGCTTTAATGGCGGCTATGATTTCAGGACGGAAGAAGAGAATTTCTATTTCCCTCCCATACCAAACACTTTCGGTGCCGGAAGGGTAACTGTGGGAGGTTACAATGAAAGAAACTATGTGCTGGAAAATTATCTCACCTACAACAAAACGTTTGGACGGAACAGCCTGTCAGCAGTAGCCGGACAAAGCTATCAGTATAGTAAATTTCAAAACTATATTTCAGGAATAAGCGGTGTAAGCCTGCCCGGAATACGAACTTTAGAAGCGGGTAACCGGGATCTGTTCGCCAGAAATACCATCGACGACTATGCTTTTGCATCCATATATGGAAGGATAAATTATGAATATGCCGACAAATACCTGCTGCAGGTGAGTATGCGCAGAGATGGGTCATCCCGTTTTGGCCCGGATAGAAAGTATGGCTTTTTCCCTGCCGTTTCCGCAGCATGGAGGATCTCTAATGAAGGCTTCATGAAGAACCAGGATTTCTTTTCCGATGTAAGGATCAGGGGAAGCTATGGAAGAGTGGGTAATGCTGAAATAGGCAACTACGATTGGAGGGCCAGGCTTAGACCATTAAGAGCTTACCTGGGCGGCACTGGTGTAACAGTTGTCAATTTTGCTAATCTTACTTATTCATGGGAGAATGTCGAGCAGGTGAACATAGGTATAAACGGAACTTTCTTTAGAGACCGTTTTACAGTTGTGGCGGACTATTACGTGCGCAAAACGACGGATTTCCTTTTTGAGTCACGCATTCCCCAGACCACCGGTTTCTCCTCTTCAAAATCTAACGCAGGCGATCTACAAAACAGGGGATTCGAGTTTGCACTTTCCAGCGTCAATATCAGGACCAAAGACTTTTCATGGATAAGTAATTTCAACATTGGCTTTAATAAGATCTCGCTGTTAAGAAAAGAGCCCAATATAGATGATATCCAGGCAGGTCCTTACGGCACATCCATCAGGGCCGATGTCGGCAAAGATATTGGATACTATATGTTTGAAATAGACCGGAACGTGGATCCGCAAACCGGCAACCTGGTTATTATCGACCACAACAAAAGCGGGGCCATCAACGATTCCGACCGGGTATACCTTGGCAGCCCTTTTCCCAAGTATACCGGTGGTTTCAATAATGATTTCACTTATAAAAATTTTGATCTAAGTGTTTTTTTCCAGTGGAGCTATGGTAATAAAATTTACAACAGTACCCGCGCATTCATAGAAGAAATGGGAAGGGGCAACAATCAATCGGCAGTCGTTTTAAACCGTTGGCAAAAAGCCGGAGATGTCACCAGCGTACCGGTCGTATCCTGGGATGGAAGAAACACCGGTTATCCCTCCAGCCGCTTTTTGGAAGATGGTTCTTACCTAAGGTTAAAGAACGTACAGCTCGGATATCGCCTTAATGCAAAGGCATTACAGAAAATAAAGATCCAGGGGGTTAAGTTCTATGTAACTGCTCAAAACCTGCTCACTTTTACCAGGTATAAAGGCTACGACCCCGAGGTAAGCGGCACCACCGGCCGGGGAACCGGTACCAGTATTGGTGCGGGAGAAGATTTTGGTACCTACCCGCAGGCCAAAACATTTGTAGCAGGACTGAATCTTAACTTTTAAAATCAGCGTATGAAAAATATTATTGTAATACTATTGCTTTTTATCATCATCGTAACTGCCAGTTGCAAAAAAGAACTGGAAAGAGTTCCCGTAGGAACTACAGATATCGATGCTTTTTACAAATCTTCCTCCGATGCAGAAATTGCCCTTCTGGGATGTTATAACAGAACGTTCGGCAGTGATTTCAATACTAACCTTATCATAAATAATGACCTTAGTTCGGATGATGAAAGAGGCTATATGTTCGGATCTCCCTTTGATACCCGTACAGAAATCACCAAATTCAATAATCCGGGCGAAGGTATCTGGTCGGTAGGTTATAATGCCATTGCCAATATAAACCTGTTGCTGGAAAGAACACCTTCCGTACCGGATATATCGTTTACCAAAGCGGGCCGGAAACAGGAAATAACCGGTGAAGCAAAATTCCTGCGGGCTTATGTGTATTGGCACCTTCTGCATCATTTCGGGGGCGTTCCGCTGGTATTACAGTTTCCCAAAACCACGGGCGTCAGCGCTAACACTGTCCAAAGAAGCAGCAGGGAAGAAACATATGCCCAGATAATAAAAGATCTTCAAGAGGCAGAATCAGTGCTTCCCTCTAACTATAATGAGCCTACAGCCTTACCGGGTGATAATCTTAAAAATACTAAAGGAAGGGCAACCACTTGGGCCGCCAAAATGCTGCTGTGCAGGGTTTACCTGGATCAGCAGGACTGGGCGAAGGCGGCGGCCAAATCGCAGGAGATTATCGCCGCAAATATATTTTCATTATCAGATGATTCGACAAGGGATAATAATTACCAAAGAATTTTTAATGGCGATCAAAATACCGAAGAATCTATACTTGAGGTACAAAATATACAGAATGAAATCGACCAGGGTGGTTTTGTGTACCTCCACCTAGGAGCTTTCCCGCCGCCCTTTGGAGTTACTGAAGATTTATGGTTTAATGGTTTCGACACTACCAACGGCAATGCAGATAGAGATATCCGGCGTGTATGGACGGTAGGACCTGCCGGCGGCCCGTACTATAGCGTTAAATACCGGAAGTTTTTTGGTGATGCAGACCCTGATAACTATATCATTTTCCGCTATGCAGAAACGCTGATGATAAACGCAGAAGCCCAGAACGAATTACAGGGGCCCGGCAATACATCGCTCAGCTATGTAAACCAGCTAAGAATGAGGGCAAAAGGGGTTATCGATAATGTGACTTATCCTGGCCTGCCTCCCATTGCGTTACCTGCAACCAAAGAATTGTTCCGACAAATTATAAGAGACGAAAGAAGAAGAGAATTTGCACTCGAAGGGCTGCGGTGGTACGATTTGCTGCGATATGGAAGTGAAGTAGCCATGGCTGCCGTGCGAAGATCTACCGGCAACAATTTTAATGATATCAACAAGCTGGTATTACCTATCCCGTTAAGAGAAGAGCAGGTTTCTAAGATCGCTCAGAATGAAGGATATTGAATACCGATGTTTCATTCTTTAGTGCTTAAATGAAGATACACATGATCTTCGTTTAAGCACTATTGTAGTACTAGGCAACAAGTTGTTTCCGGAAAAAACAGGTATTTGTCAGATGAAATTTCTCCGGGAATGCTGCGGGTATTCTCCGGGTCTTCTGCGACTTTCTCCGAGTGCGAGTCGCAGAAAGTCGCAGAAGACCCGGAGAATACCCGGACCTGCCTTGCAAAAAATGTCACATAGTTAGTCCTAAAATCGTTCTGTCAACGCATGGATTTTTATGTAAGCAATGCGATAACGTACGCGCATATAACCTTTGACGATAACGAAGTTCATCCGCGCTAAACAGGCGTTCGTACCATTATTATGCCCGTTCGTACCATTCAAATAGACGTTCGTACCACCGGAACAAAAATGGGTAAGGGGCCTTTGTAATATTGCAAAGTACATCAGCAGCGAAGAATGCCGTCGCTTAGAGAAGCGGGAGGAGCGACCCCGTGAATCTTCATTCTTATGAAGCTGGTGTACAACGCAACAATCATTTTTAACTTAAAAACAATTTTATGGCAATTATTCAAAATGGAATATTAGGAGGCTTCGCCGGCACCGTGGGTACGGTAGTAGGCGGCCGCTGGAGGGGCATCGACTATATGCGCGGCCGCTCCACTTCACGTAAATCGTCCAATTCATCGTTACAAACGGATCAACGGCTAAAGTTTGCGGTAGCATCACGCTTCCTGCAAAACATGAAAGACCTGCTGACGATCGGATTCAGGGGACAGGGAATCAGAATGACGGAAGTAAACAGTGCTCTCGGTTATACGCTTAAAAACGCGATTACCGGTACTTATCCTGATTTCAAAATTGCATACCCGCAGGTACTGGTAACCCGGGGAAACCTGCCCAACGCAGCAGCTCCTGCCGCGGTTGCGGAAGCGACGGGGATCATCCGATTTAATTGGACGGACAACAGCGGTACCGGTAAAGCAAGGGCTTCGGATAAAGCTTTGCTGGTAGCTTATTGCGAAGCGCTAAAGCAGGCAGTGTTCATTATCGAACCGCTTCGAAATGCATCAACAGGCGTATTGAACATACCGGCCTTCTCTGGCCAGATAGTTCAAACCTGGATCAGCTTCCGGACGGACAATGGTAAAGACATTGCTTCAAGCCTGTTTACGGGCGAGATAACTGTAGCTTAATCATAACCGTTACCATCACTATCTCCGGTTTACAACGAGCCGTCTTCCTGAAAGGGAGGCGGCTTTGTTTTTTTAGATAACTATTTTTCCAAATTATTTTCTGGATTATACAGGGGGTATCAGTGTAGCCCTGCACAGAACAAAGTTGTTTAACAATATCCAGATCTTTGTCGTTAGGCGTTGCCGAAGCAACGCGTAAGTCGATAATACAAATATGCTATTTCAAAATAAAAACGACACCCTTTAACATCTTACCCTTACTTAAAGATACAAAACCTAAAACCCCTTGATTATCAGTAAATAACGCACGCAGAGCCAATCAAAACCGGATTCCGTACCTTCGCCCTGGAAATTTTTTTTATGCTGTTACAGAAAATTAAAGAATCAGCCAGTAAGTACAGGGAGGAGTTTACCGCGGTGCGCCATCACCTTCATGCCCACCCGGAATTGAGTTACCAGGAATTTGAAACATCCCGGTTCGTACAGTCCAAATTAACCGAGTTCGGGATACCCTTTTCCGTAATGGCCGCTACCGGGGTGGTGGCATTGATAGAAGGCCGGAACCCCGGCAAGAGAGTGGTCGCCCTGCGCGGCGATATGGATGCCCTACCCATACAGGAAGAAAATGAACTGCCTTATAAATCGACCCGCCCGGGCATCATGCATGCCTGCGGTCATGATGTACATACTACCTGTCTGCTGGGAGCAGCCAAAATACTGAACGAACTGAAACACGAATGGGAAGGAACGGTGAAGCTGATCTTTCAGCCGGGCGAAGAAAAAAATCCCGGCGGTGCCAGTCTGATGATCAAAGAAGGCGTGCTGGAAAATCCGAAGCCCCAGGCCATCTGCGCACTGCACGTAAACCCGCAACTGGAAGCCGGGCTGCTCAGCTTCCGTCCGGGACAGGCCATGGCCAGTGCCGATGAACTGTATATCACTATAAAAGGAAAGGGCGGTCATGCCGCGGCACCGCACCTTACCACGGATACTATACTTATAGCCGCTCATCTGATCGTAAGCCTGCAACAGATCATCAGCCGCAACAACAACCCGTTTTCTCCTTCGGTGTTATCTATCAGTTCTATCCACGGAGGATTTACTACTAACGTAATACCTACGGAAGTAAAGCTGATGGGTACCTTTCGCGCGATGAACGAAGAATGGCGGTTTAAAGCGCATGACCTTATACGTAAGCAGACCCTCGAACTGGTTCATGCTATGGGGGCTGAAGCGGATATTTTGATCGATATAGGCTATCCCTCCGTATTCAACAACGAAGAACTGTATATAAAAGCCCGTAAAATAGGCGAAGAATATATGGGAGCAGAAAAAGTGGAAACCACTGAAATGCGCATGGGTGCGGAAGACTTCGGCTATTATGGCCTTCATGTACCGGGTTGTTTTTTCCGTCTCGGTACGGCCAACAAAGCCAAAGGCATCACTGCCGGCGTGCATACTCCCGTATTCAATATCGATGAATCTGCCATAGAAACCGGAATAGGCATCATGGCATCGATGGGGGCTTTTATTCAATAACCAGATGATCACACTATGCAAAAAGACCTTAGAAAAGAACAGGCCCTGGAATACCACGCTAAAGGACGACCGGGCAAGATAGAAGTAGTTCCTACCAAAGAAGCGAAATCGCAGCGGGATCTTTCGCTGGCTTATTCCCCGGGCGTTGCCGAGCCCTGTAAAGAGATATTCAAAAACGTGGAAGAAGTATACAAATACACCGCCAAGGGCAACCTGGTAGGCGTGATTACGAATGGAACGGCTGTACTGGGACTGGGAGATATCGGTCCCGAAGCCAGTAAACCGGTAATGGAAGGCAAAGGCGTGCTGTTCAAGATATTTGCCGACATCGACGTATTCGATATAGAAGTGAACGAAAAAGACCCGGAGAAATTCGTACAGGTAGTGAAGGCGCTGGAACCCACGTTCGGCGGCATCAACCTGGAAGATATCAAGAGCCCGGAATGTTTTTACATAGAGCGCCGCCTGCGGGAAGAGCTGCGTATACCCATTATGCACGACGACCAGCACGGCACCGCCATCATCAGCAGCGCGGCCCTGCTGAATGCGCTATTGCTGCAGCATAAAAAGATAGAGAAGGTAAAATTCGTGGTAAACGGAGCCGGTGCGGCGGCCATGGCCTGCGTAAAGCTGTATGTGTCGCTGGGAGCAAAGCCGGCCAACTTCATCATGTTCGATAAAGACGGCGTGCTGCACGAAGGACGTACCGACCTGGATGAGGACAAAAAACAGTTCGCGGTTACAACCAGCGACCTGAACCTCGAAAAAGCCATGAAGGATGCCGACGTATTCCTGGGTCTAAGTATCGGTAATGTGGTAACACCTGCCATGATAAAAAGCATGGCCAAAAAACCGATCGTATTCGCCATGGCTAATCCCGACCCGGAAATCGAGTACGAAGCCGCGATCGCTTCCCGCAACGATATCATCATGGCTAC
>JANNOM010000009.1:0-72986 GCA_031399065.1 Chitinophagaceae bacterium | reverse complement strand
TGACCTTCTTTTTTGAGGGTTCCTAGTAAGATGAGTGCTTTCATAAATGGGTTGATGCAAATAAACGGCCAGCCCGGTTAGGTACCGTAAAGAGTATTACGTAGGTCCTGCCACACTACGATTAACTTTCCTAAAAATCATCGCATAACAGAAACAAAAATCTCATACTTTCATTAAACAAGTGCTTAATGTAAATATGAGAATCACGTTAGTAATGTTAAGAATAACCGCTATGGCTTTTTTTCGGCCGGAGCATCGTCCCCGTCAAATTTGTCTGCAATCTTATCCCAAAGGCCTTTAGCGCCTTCCTTCAGATCTTCGAATTTGTCTTCGGCTACATCTTTCCATTCTGCGGCTTTCACTTTCACATCTTCCCAGGCGTCTTCCGCCTTATCTTCTACCTTGTCCCATACTTCTTCCGCTTTTTCTTTCAGGTCTTCTGCCTTGTTGGTTAATTCTTCTTTCCAGTCAGCCGCCTTAGGGGCTTCAGAAGTGGTTTTAATTTCTTCCATGATGTAAAAATTTTAGAGTGTGAATAATAGTACCTAAGTTAATAAATTCCTATCAGATACGCATTAACAAATGATAAATTATTCCGGGGTTGGTATCAGTTACCGGGCGAGCGCACTATTCCTTCGCGGGTTTATTCTTTTTTACCGTTTTAGCCCGTCTGCCTGCAGCAGCCTTCTTTTCGTCTGAAGTCCGTTTTTTACCGGTTCTTCTTTTTTTGATTCTTGTCATACGACAATTTAGCAATAATTACCGGCATTACGTTTCATTGTACCGACTATTTGGATTTTGTATAAATTTGTCTTTACAAACTAACCTGCTGCGCTAATGGAAAAGGATACCGACCCGGAAAAAAACTCCCCAGGGAGCAAAAAGAATATGATCGTCGTTGTTTCGGGCATACTGCTGGCTGTTATCGCAGTTGTATTCTGGAAGTACGCAGGAGATGGCAGCCATTCCGCAGCCAATAAAATTTTACCGCAAAATGTAAATAACAACGATACTTCACTTAAAAAATGGCGGGGAGACAGTGTTGAATTTTTAAACCCGTCGCCGATAGGTAACAATTACACCCAGCCCCCCCAGGTGGCTCACCTCGCGGTCACCGATCTCGATAAGGATGGACTGCCCGATGTGATCGTATGCGACACTAAAAGCAATACCGTTTCCTGGATACGTCACTACCCTTTGGGAAAATATACGGAATCCGTACTGGCCAACGGACTACCAGCCCCTGCCCATGTAGAAGCGGCTGATTTCGATAACGATGGCGATACGGACCTGGTGGTGGCCGTGTTGGGACTGCTGTTTCCTACCAACGACAAAATAGGTTCCGTGGTAATTCTGGAGAACGATGGCAGCCATCATTTCAGGAAACATGTGATAATCGAAAAGATAGCACGTGTATCCGATGTAAGAGCCGGCGACCTCGATGGCGATGGCGATATGGACCTTGCGGTGGCGCAGTTCGGATACAGCGACGGCGAAACGCGGTGGATCGAGAACCGGGGTAAATGGAAATTTGAAAGCCATATACTGCAACGGCTTTCAGGGCCTATCAACGTAATTATAACCGATATGGATAAGGACGGAGATATGGACATCATTTCCCTGGTAAGCCAGGAGTGGGAGGAAATTTATTGTTTTATCAACCAGGGCAAAGGGCAGTTTACACCCAAACTGCTATGGGGCTCCAACAATGAGGATTATGGTTCCAGTAGTATATTCTGCACCGATCTTGACAGGGACGGGGACGATGACGTTTTGTATACCAACGGGGATTCGTTCAACTACTCTTCGCCGGTACGAAGGCCCTGGCATGGCATTCAATGGCTGGAAAATAAAGGCGATTTTAATTTTGGGTATCATCGTATCGCCGATTTCCCCGGGGCTTATAACTGCCGGCCAGCCGATATTGACGGTGACGGAGATACGGATCTTTTTGCCGTAAGCGGATTTAACACCTGGGACAAACCGGAAGCACAAAGCTTTATATGGCTCGAAAACACAGGCAACGGGCAGTTTACCAAACACACTATTGCACGTAAGCCCACTCACCTGATCACCCTTGAAACGGGCGACTTCGATCGAAACGGGCAAATGGATATGATTACCGGAGGTATGTATCTTTACCCTCCCTACGACCGCATGGGCAGGGTAACGCTGTGGATGAACAACGGCAAACTGAAAGAATAAAAATAAGATAGCCAATGCCGGCCGGTGGATCTACTTTTTAGAAATCAGTTCTTTAAAATAAGAAGTATACTGATCTGACTTGTTTATTTCCTTAGCCAGGTCCAATGTCATATTAATGTATTTAACGGCTTTCTTTTTATCCCCCATGGAAACGTACAGCGTAGCCAGGCTCTTGCCGGCCGACAAGCGGGTATCGTACGAGCTACCGGCATGGATAAACGCTCTCTCCGAATACCAGGCACCCTCTGGTATGTTCCTGTACTGGTGGTCAGGACAGGAGATAAGCAATCTTCCATGGCCTTCCAGCAGCATCGGATCGTTGGGGAACAACGTTAGTGCCTGCAGGGAATGACTGACCGATTGGGACCAGTTTTTTGCTTCCACATATTTAGCGATCATATCTTTCCAAAGAATCAGGTCTTTAGGGTCTCTCTTTATCGCTTCTTCATAAGCGGCCAACGCTTTTTGCCTGTCTCCCTTTTTTTCCGCCATAAAGCCGGTTACTTTCCATGTCTCTGCACCATCGGGCGATATCCGCCGCAGATTACTGAAATACCTTTTGGCCAAATCGTCGTAATGGCTGTTCACCATAAGCCGTACGGCATCTGCCAGTATCTCCGGGTCATCCGGGTTTTTCTCCACCTGCCCGTTTATTATTCGTATGGCTTCTTCTTTTTTGCCCCTCTCATAAAGCCATACGGCGAGGCCCGAACTCTTAGGCAGCAGCTTCCTTACCTGCGTAAGATATTTTAATGAAAGTTCCCCATAACCCTTGTTATATAAAAGATCGGTAGCATCCATCAGTTCCCCGGCATCATTCATAAAATAGGTAAAATGCTGGTCTGCATAAGACAATGCTTTTTTATCGCGGCCCAGGCTAAAGTTCGCAAAAAGAATATTAGATATAAGATACTTGTTACCTGCAAAATACTTCAACCCATTGTTGCACAATTCCAGTGCCCATAGATGATTCCCGCTCCGGCTGGCATTATCGATCTGCTTAAGCAGGTATTCATCTGAGCGGGAAAGCAGCGAAATCTCGTCTACGAGGTCGTCCGGCGGCGGGGTATAATCGGCCAGATCACTGGCCTGTATGGTATATCCCGAAGCCAGCACCGAGTCGCCTTTAATGCTATAGAAGTTTCCAAGCAGGCGGTAAGCCGGTCCGAATTTGATTTGTTCGTTTATAATGTTTTTTAATATTGTTCCGGCACTATCTGTACGCCCGGAGTTCATATATATGCGTGCGAGTTGATACGAGGCGTACGTGTTCAACGGAAAATAAACATTCCTGTTCTTTATGTTATCACTTGCTCCATCCTCGTAAGCGCGGGTAATTTTGGTAAACAGTTGTTCGGCGCTGTCCGTTAATCCCAGCTTCTGACAGGCTTCGCCCCAATAATAATAAGCCCTGTAATTGGAACCGTCTTTTTCCGTAACCTGCCGGAACTGCGTGCTGGCCAACCGGGAATCGCCCTGTTCGAGGTTTAAATAACCCAGGTAATAATTCCATCGCCATTTAGCAGGATCTTTCTTTATGGCGAGCTGGTAATAAAGCGCGGCCTTCTCATAGTCGGCGAAGGAATAATACACCATTCCAAGGTGACCAAGGTTACCGGCGGTGGTATTTAACCTGGCCATCTTTAAGGCTGCGGACACCTGCTCGCGGATAGGATCCGGTAACGTATTTAAGTCGTGAGAAGCGGGCAACTGATTTCTATAGGGCGCATCTATTATATACTTTACGGAAAATAATAACAACCCTAAGGCTACCATTATTCCGGCAATGGTAAGGATCCGTTTCCCCTTATAATGCATTCTGCAATCGTATTTATACCTCAAATATATTGAATGTGCGCAAGGCCCGTTCTACTATTTTACCCGATACAGTCCTGACCCGAATAAAACAGCACCACGTAACAGGTAAGGGGCGGTCAGTACGAAAATCAATACCGGTTTACCGCTGTTTGCGTATTGCGCTGCGCTTCCTTTAAAAGTTTCCACAACATTATACAAACTGTTATAAACTGCAGCGTGTCTGCGGCGAAACGATACCAGTTAGTTCGCAGCAGTTCTTCGATCAATGCCATATCTTTTGCCTCTTCCAGTTTGAGCTGAATGGGTATCTGCATAGTAAAACTGAATATCCAGTCGAAGGAGTATGCCAGAAGGGAAAACCATAACCACTTAACATGCACGTACTGTACGGGAAAAATTAAGGCGAGTATGTTGAATAAAGTCATTACCGCGGAAGGAATCACAAAGATGCTTACGATCCGTTCACCCTGATACCGATGAAAAGCCGCAAACATTTTATCATCTATCATTTTCCAGGGTTCATAGATGGCGAAATAATCCATCATGCCTGCTCCATAACAGTAAAACGTGAGTAGCACAAAAACAAAGAGAATAGCTGTACGGAGGTCGTTTTTTTTCATTTTGAATCGTTTAAATGAGGAAATAAGAGGATCGTTGAAATACAGGCAAATTTGAGTGATCGGGAAATGGCAGGCAATCCCCTAAAAGGGTGTGTGCTGGTCACCCGGTTAAAGAGTATAAATTATTTTATGCTGTATGGCCTATACTTGTTAGTTTTAAATATGAATCGTTGATTTTTAATTAAAAAATTATATATATGTCCAAATGTATTTTCATTACCGGTGCTTCCGCGGGCCTGGGTAAAGCCACCGCGAAACTGTTTGCGTCTAAAGGATGGAAGGTGCTCGCTACCATGCGCTCGCCCGATAAGGAAACGGAGCTTGCTTCCGTTCCCGGTATTTCACTGCTGAAACTGGATGTTACATACGCCGGTCAGATCGAAGAAACGGTAAAGCAGGCCCTTGCCATCGGTCCGGTAGATGTAGTATTTAACAACGCCGGTTACGGACTGGTAGGCCCTTTGGAAGGAAGCAGCGACGACCAGCTCACCCGGCAGATCGATACTAACCTCCTGGGTGTACTCCGGGTGACTAAAGCTTTTATCCCCCATTTCCGGGAAAAGGGAGCGGGCTTGTTTATCAGTACTACTTCCATAGGCGGACTGGTGACTTTCCCTTTCAACTCTGTGTACCACGCTACCAAATGGGCCCTTGAAGGATGGAGTGAAAGCATGGCGTTTGAACTTGGCCGCTTCGGCATTGGCATTAAAACGGTATCTCCGGGCGGCATTACCACCGATTTTGCCGGTCGCTCGCTCGCACTGGCCCAACACCCTGCCTACACCGAATTAACCAATAAAGTGTGGCAGGTTTTCATGGATCCTGAACGCGCATCTTCCTATTCCAGCGCAGAAGAAATAGCTGATGTAGTATATGAAGCAGCTACGGATGGGAAGGACCGGTTGCGGTATGTAGCCGGTAAAGATGCAAAAGCATTGTACGAACAACGGTTAGAGGCAGGTGATGAAGTGTTCAGGAAGAACATCGGCAAAGCATTCCTGGGGTAGATTTGGTAAAATCATTTTAACAGTTCCGGGGGCCGGTCCGGTTTGGCGTAGCTGAGTCTTGACAGCTTACGGGTGGTATGATAACTATCCAGCCCGGACACGGTAACCGTTCCGGCTTTTTCGATATCCACGAACCCGTCCTGCCCTATACATTCTTCCGGAACGAAGGTTTCCGCTATGCGGCCAATCATAAGGATGGTTCCGTTTATTTTCAGATCTATACGTTCTTCCATTCGCATACCGAATTTAAGATGGCTTTGCTGCACATAAGGTGCTTTGAGCAGATCGTGAAATTCCGGGGAAAGCCCAGTAGCTTCAAACTCAGAGACTGACCTTTCGTAGCGGGCGGATGTCTGATGTGCCTGCTGATAGATCGTTTGATTAAAATGATTGATCGTATACTCGCCGGTTTCCATGATGTTTTCGAGCGTATGCCGGAAAACGGTATCGGGCCGGAAGATAAGACCGCACAAGGGAGGGTTCGCACCTATATGAAACAGCGAATTGAAGATGGTTAGATTGGTATTAGCCGTGCTGTTGATGGTGCCTACCATCACGGCACTTTTAAAACCACCCAGTGAATTAATAAAGGAAGCCCTGTAACGCTGCTCCATAGATGCTATATCGCCCGAGTTGAAATGTTTTAATGGCATCAGGAATTTTTAAATAATGAACGGATCTTATTTTATGCTGCGAAGATCAGTATTCCTGTTTAACTGGGAGATAAAAACTTAACAAGAAAGCTAGTCCGGCCGGATGGAAAAAGTCAGGGTACCAAAACCAGGCTGGTCCGCAGGCCTGGGACCATCCGTTTCCGGCCTCATCTGCTTAATTACTTCTGTAGTGTGCGGTGCCGTTAATCCTTTCCTGATTACGTAGTGATTATATATCATTTCGAATACAGGCCGGAAGTTGCCTCGGCCCTCTTCCGAAATGGTTTTAAAACGGTATTTATTATTTTTATCCCACATCGGCTGGTAAGGCACTTCTTTACCGAGGTTATAAGCAGCCGTGTATTCAAAACCCTTTAGCAGTTTATTATCCATCGCACCATACATATCCAGTCCCTGGTTGTAACCCGTTTCGGCGCATTCTGCCAGGTTTCCGAGGCCCAACTGACTATGTGCCTGGTCACGACCGCTTTCCTGGCATTGCCCTTCTTCGGTAACGATATAATTGGGAAGACTGGCATTTTTTTCACCATAATAATAATACCGCACTCCGCTGTTGAAAATAGCGGTATCGTTACAAAATACGCCGATAGCCATTACCGTTTTCATGCAGGCATTTCCCCAGTTACCGTTGGCAAAGCCGGCGAAATCTTTTATAACAGGGTATATTACATGCTTTAGCATCATCTCGCATCGTTCTATATCCTCCTGTGCCCAGCCTGCCGGAGAATAGCGAATGATCTCGGCAGCATTTACGAATAAGGCTCCGTTAAGACCAGCGAGTAATTCGGCGTCTCTTGGTATAATGGCTTTTAGTGTGATACTCCATGCGTTTAATATATCGATCGTTTTCCGGGCATGTCTTTTATCCCCGGTTATATTCCACATCAGTGCATTATAATAAGCGGCAGTACAATCATTATTGAACGGTTTATCATTCAGGTGCCTGGACGGGTCCCTGCTGATCTTATCAAAAGGGCCCTGCGTTTTATACCGGAACGAAGCGCGTGGATTATTTTGTAGCGCTTTATAACCTTGCATCCATGGTTCCAGCTTTTCGCCACACTTTTCCTTCATTCTCCTTAGTGCCGAATCGGAATGCAGGATACCCGGATGGTTGAATGTACCGCCCGGCTGCGATAAGAGGCTGGAAGAAAACAGGAGAGGTAAAAATAATAAGAGTATGGATCGTGTGCTCATTTTGATTTTCTCATTTTAAATCTAATCATATATTTTCCCCCACCTAACTGCCACTCGCTATCGCCATCCGGCAAAGTAATAGATTGATTCGGGAAATCGGTTGTAAGGTTATTATTTGCTACCGGTAATGTGACGGTAGCTTCCGTATTAAAAGGTACCTGGATATCCAGCACTACATCGTCGTTTTTTCGTTGCCATTTCACTTTAATAAGTCCTTTGACCGTATTAATCGAGGCGTCCACCTCCTGCAATCCGTTTTCGGGGAAATACGGTTTTATGGCGAAACGCCCGTAACCGGCAACCGTTGGCCGGATATGAAGCATCGTAGTGTTCTCCATCATATATCGAGTTAAAAGTGATTGGCCCGAAAGCCGCTTTCCAAGTTTTATCAGTTAATACCATTTCACTGCTGCCATCGGTATAATCCAACTGCAACTGCATAATGGCCCTGGGAAAACCCCATAACGGCATGCGCCAGTCCTGGTATTTCTTGTCAGGATTGAACCATCCATTGCCCAAATGAAACCCGATAGCATTACTGCCGTTGATTAAAAAATCTTTTATATCAAACACATCGTACAAAATCCTGTCTACATACCTGGTTTTAGCAGGAGCCAGCACATGGTCGCCCACTTTCTTTCCATTGATGTATAATTCATAAAACCCGACACCCGTTACAAAAGCTCTAGCCCGTACAATCGTTTTTTGCACAGTAATTTCTTTTCGTAAAAGTTGCGATCGGTTGGCAACCAGTGTATCCGCCATGAATTGCTCTTTTTCCGCTCCCGTGGCCGTTAATGGTTTATAAGGATACTCTGTCGTATGCCCTATCCATTGGGCCTTCCATTCATTTTGTCCGAAATAAGCCGTGCTGAATGAAGTAATAAAGGTGGCCTCACTCCCGTTTTGGTTCATGCTGGTGACTTTTACCCAGTAATCGCTATTGCTTTTAATCTTTTTCGTATCCGGAAAAATATGAGATGATTGGCCGGATTTGATCTTGTCGCTGCTCCAGATATCTGCTTTGTCCTCGTCTATCAACTTTCTGCTGCTGGCAATTTTTACCTGGTAGGCCACTTGCCTATCATTGTTTTTTGCAGAAGTAAGCACCCAGCTAATACCTGGTTTGTCGGTAGCTACATTAATTGGCTGAACGGCATAATCAATGGTTACCTTCTGGATATTCCAGTCTTTGGCTGATTTATCTGTCACGGGCTTTGACTGAGCTATTGACATACAAGCAATCAGTACGGCAATAATAGTAGTAAACCATTTTATGTTCATTAGTGTCTTTTCTTTTCGCCATTATAATTACTTAGTCATGATACACTCCAGGGGGCGAAGGTTTTCTCCCATTTTAAATGCACATTCTGCTTTAACCCTTGCTTTTAATATCATTTAACAGGTATCAATGAAATATTCAAAGGCCTTAGCAGATATTTCCCTTCATGATCGCCTGCCTTCATCGTTAATTCATGGATTCCGGCAGCAAGGGTTATTATACCTACATCCAGTATCCGTGATACCCTGCTTTTGGAACTGGTAGGTTTATAATTGACAGGGAACTTTTGTCCGTCGACTTCAATAAAAACCGTTCCCTGCTCATCTTCACTTTGCGTATTGTACTCCATTTTAACACTAAATTTAGCCGCTTCATTCAGTCTCAATTTCCAGGCTAACGATTGATCCGCATTTTGCCAGTGATGAACAAATTGCTGATGCAGCTTACCACCGCCATACGACAATCCGTTACCATTTAATTTTGCATCAAATGCCTGCAACGTGTTAAGGTTTTCCGGGTTCACCAGGTAAGTAGAATCGATCACCGCTTTGCCGGATGTTTTCAGTACTATAACACTAATGCTGCTGTCCGGTGCTTTTTTGGGAACGGTAACTAATAGATCCGTTGAATTTAAAGGGCTGGTTTTTAAAGCAGACTGCTTTTTATCGGCAAGCAGGTAGGCCTTCTGAACGGTTACGTTAAATCCACCCACTACCAGTTTACCGTCTTTGGGCCACTGTTTTACCATTAAACAAACGGTGCCGTTTTTATAAGTGGTTTCGCCCCATGACTGGGGATTCAGCGGACTTGTAGTGGTTCCGTAAATACTTTCCCCGTTTACCCTCATCCAATCGCCTATTCCATTTAAAATAGCTATATCTCTCGGATCCATTTTTCCGTTACCCATTGGTCCAACGTTCATCAATATATTCCCGCCTTTATTAGCAGCACCTGCTAAAAGACCAATGAAGTGCGATGCCGGCTTATGTTTGGTATCCAGTTCGCTGTAACCATACGATTCATTGGTGGTAGGTATGCCTTCCCACACTTGCTTTTGAGGGCGGAAATAAGCCGGCTTATCGGTAGTATTTAAATAATCGCCAAAGTTGAAATTGGGTAAGCTGACCATCCTGCCATTTACCACCACATCAGGTGCAAACGTTCGGAGTGTTTCCAACATCCGTAAATTCTCCGAAACCGGCAGATGTTGATTGGTATCGAACCAGAAAATATCCGGATCGTATTTGGCTACCAATTCTCTTAATTGCGGAATGGCTTTATTATCTACATATTTCGCCACGCGCGGAACCAGTTCCGGGTATTTACTATAATCAGTGATGCCTTTCATTATACTGCTGACACTGATCCCGCTGGTATCCCAGTCTTTACCCGAGGCATCCGGATGTTCCCAGTCGTTAGCATGTGAGTAATAAAAGCCGAATTTAATACCGTACTTCCTGGCAGCCGTACGGAGTTCCATCATCGGGTCGCGCCTGAAGGGAGTTAAACGAATATTATACGGATAGGCATCTGACGGATACATGGCAAAGCCGTCATGGTGTTTGGCAGTAATGATCATATATTTCATGCCGGTTTCTTTTGCCGTCCTGATCCATTCATCGGCATTAAAATATACGGGGTTAAATTTATCGATCGCTTCGCGTTTATACACATCCGCTGGTATCTTTTTTGTGCGTAGTATCTGCTCTGCATAACCACCTACCGGCTTGCCTTCCCATATACCATTCAGGCGGGAATAAACGCCCCAGTGAATGAACATTCCGAACCTGGCTTCTTCATACCATTTAATCCGTTCTTTATGTGTTTCCATAGATTTTCTCCACCAGCTATCTTTGGCCAATGCCCTGTTCACGGCTGTTTTATCACCCGGTAATTTTAAGGTTTTAGTGGGGTCTTCAAATTCTTCATACTCATTACCGGGTGTTGCCGGTTTAACCTGGGCATAAAGTGAATGGCAATAGACAATGGAAACGATTAGAAATGCCGTTTTTAAAAGTAGGTTCATTTTTTTATTTTTTATTTATAACAAACCGGTAATCTCCTGATCCGGCAGTAAAAAACACCTGTCCTCTTTGATCCTGCTGCTTTTTAAACTCCTGCAATTCATAGAGTGGCTTTCCGCCTTCCTGAACTAAAGCAATATCCGTAACGGGCAAGGTGATAGTGGCACTGGTGTTTGCAGGGATAACGATCCGTAAATCAAGTTGCTCTTTTTGCTTTTTCCAGGATACCGTTATTTTACCCGATGCTGATAGGTAGACCGCATCCAGGTAAGAAAGATCGTCCGGTATAAAAGGAGCCACAAAAAAATGCCTGAATCCCGGATGCTTTTCATCCGGTTTAATTCCCGCCAGGTATTCGTACATCCAGGCACTAATGTCGCCGAACATGATATGATTCAGCGAGCCGCTGTTCCGTTTACCTTTACGGCCCCAGCCTCCCCACAGAGAAGTGGCTCCCTGCGATAGCCAATAGCCCCAACCCGGATGGCTTCGGGTATTTATTAACTTATACGCAATATCGGTTCTGCCGTTTTCGGATAAGGTGCGCAATAAGTTACGGGTACCTAATATGCCGGCATCTATATGGCCTGTTGTATCCAGGTTATAGATTAAATTTCCGAGAACACCACTTTCCGACCCTGGGGGAACCATTCCAAAATTTAGCGGCACGGCTAAAGCGCTTTGGCTCCCTTTATCGTATATCATATCCTTAAAAAATAAATTATTAAAAGCCTGCCTGATAGTATCCGACATGGCGGAATATTTCCCGGCATCCGTTGTTTTATCCAGTAGCACCGCCGATTTTGCGAGGATCTGAACAGCCTGGAACAGGTAGGCATTAGAAGTTAATTTTTTAGATGTCTGTGTTAGGTAAAATGCCCAGTCGCCATAGTAAAACCCTGGCAGCAAACCTTCTTTTCGTTTTGTGGCCAGACTGTCGACATATAAGCGCAAATTATCATAATGCTTTTCCAATACCCGTTTGTCGTTATAAAACCGGTACAGGTCCCAGGCGATCATATGATAAGCAGTATTCCATTCCGGATCCCAGTGCAAACCCCAGTCGGCACTGGGAATAATTACCGGTAGCAATCCATTCTTTAGTTGTGCATCAGCATTATCATTCAGCCATTTATTATAGAACCCTGCTGCGTTATAATTCATCATACCTGTTTCCGCCGCCAGGTGGGCATCTGCCGACCAGCCATTCTTTTCCCGCTGCGGACAATCTGTAGGTATATCCTGCGCATTGCTCAGGTAGGATTGCAAAACAATTTTCTGAATATCATTCAACAGCTGGCTCGAAGATTTAAATGAGCTTGTCTGTTCCAGCAGCGTATGGGTAAACCTTCCTGAGAAATCATCCGGCGTAGGCTTGAACGGCAGCCCTGTTACTTCTATATAACGGAAACCATGATACGTAAACTGTCCTTCCCAGGTTTCCATACCTTCACCTTTGAATATGTATATATCCGTCTGGAACAGTTGCCTGGGCTCCGTAATTGCCATAAAAGATTCGATATTATTTCGTTCAATCATTCCTTTATCCAGTGTTTCAGCATATCGCATGACAAGTTTAGTATCTTTTGGGGCTTTCATATGCACAAGGGCATGACCTGAGAAATTTTCACCCATGTCCACTATGTATACACCGGGCTTTGGCTCACTGATGGCAACCGGCCTGATAGTTCTTGATATGCCAACAGGAGGACTGCTGGAAGCCATCAGCCTGCCCCCGGGTTCCGGCATAATAACACAAGTCTTCCAGGAGGTATCGGTATACGCATTACCCATCCAGCCCGTTAATTCTTTATTTGCATCATATACTTCTCCGGTATAAATCCCATCCGACAAAACCGGGCCTGTGGTTACTTTCCACGATTCGTCGGAAACAATCCGTTCCGAACTGCCGTTTGTGTATTCAACGAACAGTTGCAGCTTTATTCTTGGCCGGCCTCTCCAGGGGGCTTTTTCAAGAAACCATACGGCCAGGTCGTGCGTGTCGTACCATCCGGTCCCCAAAACGGCACCCATCACGTTATTACCTTTATGAACGAGGTTGGTTACATCGTAAGTAGCGTACAAAAGCGTTTTGTCGAACCTAGTGAATCCGGGATCTCTTTCCCGGTTACCTCCTACCCTATCCTGGTTCAGGTGCAATTGTGCCCATCCCGGAGCACTCATATATAAACGCGCCCTCTTGACATTATTTTTTAATACAAACTGTTTTCTTAAATAAGGGGCGGGCTCCGATGGGGGACGTGGTTTCTCTTTCCTGACAGTATCTATAGCCACTTTCTTCAGCTCGTTATTATGGCGGCCGATCCATTTAGCCTTCCAGTCTTTTTCAGACATCAAACCCATTTCCCATATCGCCGGGTCGCTCCAGGGAATGGCTCCGCTATTCTGATCCCAAACCATTACTTTCCAATAACAGATTTTATGGGAGCTGAGTTTCGATCCTTCATAAGCTACCTGATTACTCTGGCCGGATAATACTCTTTCACTATCCCATAGATCGCCTTTATCTTTTTCCAGCAGGCCCCTGCTGGAAGCTACCAGTATTCTGTAGGCTGACTGCTTCCAGTTTCTCGTTGCGGCGTTGATTACCCAGCTTAAACGGGGACTCTCTTCACCTATACCTATCGGATTAACAGCATATTCGCAGCGAAGTTCTTCCAGCTTTGCGCCGGGCATTTTTTGTGAAAAAGCCCCCGGTGCATTCAACTGCTGAAGAAAAAATACAAGTATAGCTATATGCCTGTTTGCTCTCATGTATGTGAAACATTTTTTATTGTTTGATGAATTTTACTGTTTCGTTTAATCCGTTTGCCTTTACGATTATAATGTAAACAGATGCTTTAAGACCTGATACGTCAATGTTGGCTTTGTGATTGGCAGTATAAATCGACCGGACAACCTTTCCGTTTAAATCAATCAATGTTACGGATGCAAGCCCGGTGACTGTTTGCGGTATACTCACCGTTACCTGTTCTGAAGCAGGATTGGGAAATACCGACACTTTCATGATTCTATCCTCCTGGATGTTAATCGAGGAATCGGCCACAGTCAGAACCTGCCGGAGGCCACTTACTTTGGCACTGAACGCAAAATAATTTACATTAAAGCCAGCTACATCCACCTTAAACCGCATTACGTGTGTTCCCGATGTAATAGGAATATTATTCCTGGTAACATCGGCATACGACTGATAACTACCGGTATTGGGCACACTCAACTGCCCTGTCACGTCCTCATCGTCTATATAAATGCGGAACCGGCCGGCGGTACTGGTGCTGGAAACCCTGGAGGTAATATGATAGTTGCCCGCTGCAGCTCCGGAGACAGTGAATGTATACTCCATCCACTCACCGGCTATCAGCCAGCCGGCGTTATAACCTCCATTTGCATCTCCGCATACCTGTATGTCAACATCATCTTCTATCCGGTATTTATTGCCCTGGTTCCCTGTAGTGGTTTCATGATAGGCAATACCTTCGCCGCCCATATCAAAATCTTCCGCCTGTATGGTACGCGCGCTGGTGCCTAATGCAGTATTTTGAACGGGTGACTGCTTTTCGGTAAAGCGAATATAATTTACATTAAAACTGGCATCAAGGAAAAGGAGCCTGATTAGGTGCGTGCCGTTGGTTAATGTCAGGTCTGCGCCTTTGTGTGACTGGTAGGTGGAATACGAACCCGTAGTGTTAAACAGGATAGTGTCAACTATAAGTCCATCCATCTCCACCACTATTCGTTTATTGCTGTACGGTGAAGAAGTGTTTATTTCCATTCCGTAAGTGCCTGGGTAAGATGCATTATTATTAACGTTTACCGTATACTTTAACCATTCGCCTGCAATAATGGAACCCACTGCATAATCGCTGCCGCTGATCGTTACGATATCAACATCTTCGGTGGTTCTTGCCGAGCCGGGATTACCATCGGTGTTATCATAATAAGCCGCATTTTGTCCGCCATTATCAAAATCTTCTGCATCGATGGTTCCTGGTATGTTTAATGTGGCGTGCGCGGTATTGCCGGAGGTAAAAGAAAATTTATTCAGGTTATAGGCTTTTGCAGTACCGGTAATATATACTTTCATGATCTGCATACCCGCATCGAGAATGATACCGGATATGGTTTTGGTAGCCCAGGTTTGTCCGCCGGAAGTGGAGTTAAGCGTTACATTTCCCGTTTTATCTGCTCCGCCAAATTCAAACCTGATCTGACCGCTGCTGCTGGTAGCTGCATAACGGATGTTCAGATTATACTTACCATCTGCCGGAATATATACGGAGTAGGTAAGCCATTCCCCCAGGTCGTTTGATTTCACATCGTACCCGCCTTCCGTACAAACTTCTATATCCACGTCTTCGGCAGTTCTGTACTGGCTCCCGTTATTACCGGCCGATACATCGTGGTAGGTTCTGCCTTCTCCATCCAGCGGGGAAAAATCAAAGTCTTCCGCTTCGATGGTTCCGGGTATTTTTTTAACGGCAAAGGAGTTACCGCCCGCGGAACAAGGGTCTCCTGTAAATGAGTTTTCGCGGTGATAGGTAAGTCCGCCCCATCCGGGAACATCGGTGGCAAAACCGCTATTTTCATACCGTCCCAGTTTAATAATAGAACTATCGCGGGCGGCTTTCGTATAAGTAAATGCGGAAGGTGCTTTTTTTGCCCTCACCTGGTAGTGCGCCACCGGCATTTCAAATATGGCGTGCTCTTCGTAAGTGCCTCTTTCGTCGGGGGTAATACCCTTGCCATAATTTGCATTTTGCCTATCCCAAAAAGGTGTAAAAGGAGGGTTGTTCCATCCCAGGCTGGGTATATTGTAACGGGAGGTATATTCCAATCCAAGCAAAAGCCTGTCATTCAGTAATCCATAAAGATCTTCCCCCTGGTTGTATACCATTTCAGATACTTCGCAAAGGGCCCCTAGTCCCAGCATGGCATGTGCCTGGTCCCTGTGCGATTCCTGGCACTGCCCATTGGAGAATATATAGTTTTGCAGGGTTCCGTTATAAAAATAGTTGGTGGGGATTGTATTATCAATGGTACTGGTAATATCATATCTATCCATGTAAGGTGTACTGCCCGAGTTGGGCGTATTACTGGTACGATTGTATTTACCACCGGGATAAGGACTATCTCCTGCTAACGGTGGCAGATTTTTATAATAGTTCAATGCCCTTTTGTAGATGGTATCATTATCCAGGTAAATGCCGATGGCCATCATCGTTTTAAGAGCCTCTATTTCCTGGTTACCCCAGGTTCTTGCAGCAAAATCATATACCGAATACAAAAAAGTTTTATCGTTCCCGTTTCGATACGTAAGCATATAATTAAAAGCATCCTGGTCGGGTTGTGACCAGCCATTATAAGTGTGTTTAATTATTTCCGCGGCATTTACGAGTAAATAACCATACAGGCCGGCCATTAACGGAACTGCGTTACCGCTAAACTTTCGCAAGCCTGTCCAGGCATTCAGTATTTCAATTGTTTTCCTGGCGTGCCGTGGGTCATTGGTGATATACCACATCAGTGCATTCAGGTAAGCGGCCCGGCAATCTGATTCCATTTCACTACGATTGATGGATGGTGAAAACTCTCTTTTTAATTCAGTAAAAGACGTCTTCCCCCTTACTGCATAACTCCATTGGGCTTTAGATTCTGCTTTTAGTTTTTGATAAGAAGTTTTATAAGGCTCGGTATTGCTTTGCAAAGCCATGTACTTCATCCTGTCGAGGTCAGATCGCTTATGGAGTACGCCGGGATGAACGAATGTCTGGCACCGGCCAGAATATGCAAAACATGTAAATAATAGTGCTGTCAGGGTTCCGGTAAAAAGATGTGTGTTCAGCTTAAGCTGATAATTGTTTGTTGGCATGGCAATCGTTTTATTATTATATAACAGGCAAAAGTTTAATTGTAATGCTGATAACGGTACAACGCTTCCAGGAAATAATAATCTGCATAGATCAATGGCACATCTACTTCACTATTCTTTGGCTTATTACCCACACTGTGCTTTAATAAAAAGTAGCCGTTGGTTCCTTCGCTCGCCAGGTATTCTGGAGAAGAAAGGCTTTGAAGCATATTTACCGCAGCACCATAGAATCTTTCTTTATGCTGCTTATCGTACTTACTGAGTTCCAGCAATCCGCTGGCAGCAATGGCCGCCGCAGACGCATCTCTGGGGGCATTCGGTATGGCAGTATCCTGGAAATCCCAGTAAGGTATATGATCTTTTACTCTGGCCGTTTGCACGAGAAAATAATCCGCCGCCCCGATCGCCTGCTGAAGGTATTTTGGGTTATTGGTCTCCCTGTACAATGTAGTGTAACCATATATGGCCCATGCCTGGCCGCGCGACCAGCAGGAACTATCCGCGAAACCCTGGTGTGTCTTTTTTGCCAGCAGCTTTCCCGTGCTAAGGTCGAAGTCGAGTACATGGTAACTGCTGTTATCTTTTCTGAACCGGTATTTAAGATCGGTATCTGCATGTTGCACCGCAATCTTATAATAAGAAGAATCACCGGTCACTTTGGTAGCCCAGAATAACATTTCCAGGTTCATGAGGTTATCCACGATCACCGGGTAAGACCATATTTTATTATCCCAGGACTTGATGGCACCCACTTTTGGATGATAGCGTGAACTTAGACTTTTGGACGCCTGAATAATTACATTCTTATAGGAATCGTCTCTGGTAAGCTCATAACCCAGACCGTAGGAATCATTAACCATAAAACCAAGATCGTGCGTAGTAGCATTGTATTGCTGTTCTGCGAGGCTTACCGTCCATTTTTGAGCATACTTCTTCCATTGATCCTTTTTGGTGAATCGATATAATTGCCAGAGATTTCCCGCAAAGAAACCACTCGTCCAATCAGCCGCCTTTGAATATACGGTAAGTCCGCTTTCATTAACAGACCGGGCAAACTTCAGCGGTTCATTATTAGCGTTGATCGCCATGGAATACTGCCTCTCGGCAAGTGTTATTATTTTGTCGACATTAATTTCCTCATCCTTTTTCGAAAAAGCACTGATTGCCACAATCACTAATAAACATAGCAGGGTGCTTCCGGCGATCCTCTCATTGCTGTATGCACTTTTTATCATTTTCATTTCATAGATTTACAGATTCGTAATAATGTTATTTGCTGTTTTTTTTGATAGATGAATAAGGTAGGTATCTACCGTTTTCATCTAAAGGTCTTTTCTGGGCATTCCGAGGCATGGAATACATAGTTTCTTCCTCAAGTTTTTTTAATTCGGCCTCCATCTTATTTTTTAAATCAACGTATGCTTTATTGTTGTACAGATTTGTCATTTCATAAGGATCCCTTTTCAGATCGAATAATTCCGTCCAATCTTCCTGGCCGGGATACTTAATCAGTTTGTAATCATCGGTGCGAACGGCCAGTATAGTAGGTACAGCTGCATTACTCTCGTAGAAATATTCATAGAAAAAGGAGGTACGCCATTTCTTTTTATTTTTACCGATAATACCTGTTATACTTTTACCCTGATATACTTCCGGCGGCTGAACACCGGCTAGGTCGAGCAATGTAGACGGCAAGTCTATGTTCAGTACCATTTCATCTACCAATGCTCCTTTGGGAAATATGGCAGGATATTTTATCAGCAACGGAACACGCATACTCTCTTCATATGCCGCTCGTTTATCGTATAAACCGTGTTCGCCTTGGAAATAACCGTTATCGCTGGTGAATACCACGATGGTATTGTTATCCAGTTTCAGCTCTTTCAGCAGATCAAGCACTCGGCCCACATTATCATCTACCCCGGCAACCGTTCGGAAATATGGTTTTACCCTACTGGCATTACTGTCCGTCCATGAATAAAGCTCTTTATCGGTGCCTGCATAACCCGGCTTATCGAAAGAAACATAGGCCGACTTCGAACGTTCGTTCACTGGTTTGGTCAAAAGATCAGAATTATACAGACCGGTATACCGAGCGGGTGGTAATGGCGTGGCATGAGGGGATTTATAACCGATCATTACAAGGAAGGGGCCGTCTTTATGCTGCTTTATAAAATCAAGTGCATAGTCAGTAGCTTTATCATCTACCCATCCGATGGTCGGCTCATTGTTGCCATTAACTTCAAAAGGACAGTCATTATATCGTCCGTGACCCAGGTAACTGGCTGAATAGTCGAACCCGGGCCGCTTACCGCTCTGACTGCCCATGTGCCACTTACCGATATACCCGGTAGTATAGCCCGCTTTTTTCAGCATTGAGGGGAAAGTCGTGACAGAATCCCTGAAAGGATGATAATTATCGATAATGCCGTTCAAATGATTATACCTTCCGGTTAATATCGCTGCCCGGCTGGGAGAACATAATGAGAGCGTGACGAAGGCATTCCTGAAGCGCACTCCTTCCTTTGCTATCCGGTCCATATTAGGAGTTTTCAGGTAAGGGAACCGGGCTTTTTTACCTTGCTCCATTTGTACGATGCTCATTGCATCGAAACGCTGATCGTCTGTATAAATGAAAACGATATTAGGTTTAGAAATCCCTTTCTGAGCGGGCGATAAAGTATGTGCCAGCAATAAGATCATCAATAGCTTACATTGAGTTATGCTCATTATATTATTTTTTTGCATCATTTCTTTCTTTCATCTGTGCGTCATACAAGGAAGTGATTTCCATATTGCTTTCCCCTGTTCCTTCCCAGATACCATCCGGCCTTTTATTCCAGGGCTTACCCTTTATGGATTTTGCTCCTATGTTCCAGTTGAGTGACATAGGCGGTTGCTGACAAACCATATCTTTTGCTTTACAGTTCCAGAAAACCTGGTAAGCACCCGACCACCCATGGCCAGTGCCTGAAGGCCCACGGTCCTGAACCCTTATTTCGCCATCCGTAACGATATTATCGAACAGGCAACCCGTAGCCCATCTGTTATGGGGTCCGATGTCGGCATGTGCTTTTGTGGATGATGAATGTACAAACACGTTAGGGCCGCAGGTTCTACCCCCGGTAACATAATCGTGACGGCCGTTACGTGTAATGCAGTTTTTTATCAGATTCAACTGTCCGTCGCAGTTAAACGAATACCTTCTGCCGCCGTGAATCCGGGATACGGGATCCAGGCAGGAGGAATTACTGACCGTAATATTGCGGGATGTAGCTGCAATATTTGTACAACTATAGCCAAAATGAACAGCCGTAACCTTATCTACCCAGCAATGCTCGGCATTTCTTATCAGTATTGCATTCCAGCCATGATCTTCAGCCGTATCGGAAGTAAAAGAAGATACCATTCTTATATGTTCGATACCGGTATTGCTCACGCGTTCGTTATACCGGTATTTGTATATGGTTGCCCCACCGTATTTTTTGTCGATTGGCATCACTATGGGGGCATGCACTGTAACCAGGTTTTTATTCCTATCTATGGAGGTAATTACCCGTTCATAATGCAAACCATATTCTGCCGGTGTCCACTGCCTTCCATTCGGTGGTAATTTGCGAATGCTATCCATTCCTATTTCGTGTATCCATTCTGCGGTTGCCGGCCTGGATACCAGTATATGATCACCCTTGTTTAGCGACCCGGTAGTGGCTACGTTAAAAGTGTTCGCACCAACAGGTATATATTCGTCTGTAATATACTGCATGGTACCCGGTGTCCGGGTTAATGAATCCTTACTTCCAATGATAAATAAATCGCTTTGGCTGGATGCTATATACCGTATCACCGTTTCTATTTCACCATCACCCTCCCCTTTCAGCTGAATGCCGCTATGCACAATATAAATGGGCTTGCTTACAATATAATCGCCTTTTTTCAACACTATGCAACCCCGCTGTTCATTTACCAGGGGCATTTCCCCCAGCTCGTTAATAGCATCCTGTATCTGGCGGGTATCGTCCTTACCAGAAGGAACAAGCGTTTTTACAATAGCATACTGAGGAAATGGTGTATTACCGGTTTTGTACCCCACCATGGAGAAATCGGGTATACGGTTTCCTCTTTCGTCTTGCTTGTAAACCAGCTTTCCGTTGCGGCCGTATCTCACCCATTCGGACTTCCATTGGGTGTAGGATATACCCGGAGAAGCTATAATAAATATCATTACTATTAAAAAGCTATTTTTCATTATGAAGATTTAATTCACTTCTACGGACTATCCATTAAGCCATCACATAGGAGTAAGATAAATAGCCTGTCCGCCTTTTGATTTAATTTGAATTTTTATTTTACCGTCTTTTTTTACCGTCATTTCTTTCCGGATAATGCTGCCTTCGCCGTCATCTTCGAATACGACTGCCTTGTATTGACTGCCTTTGTCAAGGAAAGAAAGAGGAATGCTGTCGTTCCAGTCTTCGAGCCCTGCAATGCTGCCTATAAACCAGTTCCGTCCATTCTTCCTGGCTACAGAGGTATAGGTGCCTATCTTTCCCTTCAGGTAAATGGACTGGTTCCAAACGGTAGGTACGAGTTTAAAAAACTCGATTTCGGTTTCATTACGATAATCCTCGGGGGCACCATACCAGAACACCGCCTGTAAAGGACTGTAATAAATAACCGTCAATGCCAGTTGATGCGCTTTGCTTACCAGTACATTCTTTGACATCCTGCTGCGGTTAAACGATTCATTCGCATTGGGGTAACAGAACGTATAATCGGCGGCGCCTGCCAGAAAACGGGTATAAGGCAGTATGTTGTTATGTAAGGCTTCCGAAGCATGTTCATTTCCCCGGATACCTTCCTGCGTAAACCAGCCCGGATACTTCCTGCTAATGCCGGTGGGTTTGTAGTTGTCATGAACATCTACTATAAATCCTTTGTCGGTCGCCTTTTTTACTGCCTCCATTAGCCAGGTGATACCCTGTTGCCGGATGCCATCCACGAATCCGAATTTCATACCAGCAATTCCCCATGACTGGTATTGTAACAGTATGCTATCCAGCTTCTGTTTTAAACCTACATAATTTACATACAGAATTACGCCGATATTCTTTTTCTTTCCATAAGCAACCACTTCCTGCATATCGATTGCAGGAATCACCGTAAGCGGATCGGAGGAGGAATTGAATTCCTTTCCATACCATCCGGCGTCAAACAAGATATATTGAAGATTGTTTTTTTTGGCGAAATCAATACAGGCTTTTCCATCTTTTGTGGTAAGCTTGGCTCTTATCAGTTTCCCTGGCCGGAACCGTGAAGCGTCCTGTGTGCCGGGATCGGTGAGCCGGAACGGAAGATCGCTGAAAGCATGAAGGCCTATGGCTGTAGCGGAAAAAGCAATGGTGCGCCAGGGCGAAATGAATTCTTTTTTCACTATTACGGGATCTTTTCCCAACGAAATGGAAAGCATGTTGGTTGTTGTACCGCCTTTCAAAACCGCCTTCGTATAATCCATATTAAAAGCTTCTCCTATACTTATATAGCCGCTTTCTGATGCCAGCGTAGCGGGCAGGTCGCAGGTTTTTTTCAAAGAGGTATCTACCGGCAGGGCAGAGAACTCTGTTTCCTGGTTGTACTGGTACAGCAGGTACGACCGGGCGAGCTGGAAGCTGGTGTGTTCATCCACTATATTCAACGGGGTGTCTGATACCGGATTATACTCGTATCTGAAACCTATACAATCGTTGAATACACGGAAACGCACAACGAAACCGGCACCGTCCGCCTCCTTGCAGTACAGTGCCAGTTCATTAAAATGATTGGTAATGGAGTCCCTTTCCCCAAAAGGCCAGGCAAAGGTTTCCCGGTGGTTTTTCTTTTTAGAAGAAGTTATAATTACTTTTTTTCCGATAGAGCTTCCTCCCGTAAAAGACAACCCTAACGTGGAAGCATTTACTAACGGCACATTGTAACGAAGCATACTATATCGCAACGCCTTGCTGACGTCCAGTTCCACCACTGCGACCGTTTTGCCGTCTGGTGACGACTGACTGAAGGTTTGAGCCTCGGCATGTGTTATGCTTCCCGACAGAAAGAAACAATATACACCTGCATACAGCAGTGTCGTTTTACAAATATTGTGCACAGGTATGATTAAGGTGTGACGGTAATGTTGAATTCGCGTACCACTTCCTTAGTAGTACCCTTAATACTGTTTTGAGCAACAAATACTACTTTATATGTTCCCGGTGCTGCATACTTATATGCATACGCCGGCGGTGTGAGGTAAGAAATATGTTTCAGCACCTCACCGGTACTCCTGTTGGCTTTGCTGATATCAAACGCTTTCGTGATGGACCAGTCATCATCGGCTTCAACACCCGGGTCGAGCCCTTTTTTTTGAATATTCGTAGAAGTAACTGAAGTAGGTCTCGTCCAGGTATCTGCAGCACCTGCCAGATCAACCGTACCAAAACCGCCTGTATACATACTGTTCGCATTGGCAAACGTCCTTCCATCCGGGAACTGCGTATTAAACTGGAAGCCGCTGATAGTCCATTGCCGCTGTTTAAGCGTTGCCGGACTTTGCGAAACATACCGGAACGCTACGTAAATAGGCTTTTGATCCACTTTCAGGTCTGAAAGATTTATAATACCGGATGCAGTATTGGTGTTGACGGCCGCCGGTAGAATGGCCCTACTGGTAATATCCGTCCAGGTAGCAGACTGAACGCCGGCTGCATTGTAGTTACCATTGAAATCGGTAGATACCAGAACACTTAGATTACGGTTAGCAATCGAAAGGTCACCGAAGTTTACGTTTCCGATAAATTGCATTTGGGGAATTCCTCCGTCAGCAGTAAAAACGTTCCTCTTTTCATATTCGAATCCTTTTTCCCCGGAATAAAACAGTATGTTATCAGGATTTCCCTGAAGCGTAAACCGGACAGAATCGTTTACTGAAAAAGTTGTTCCCTGCAACGCCACATTAAAGTCATCTGGTGATTCCACGTTTACCTTGTTACAGGATAACATGCCAAGCAAAGCAGGTACTGCCAGCACTGTCGATAATAATTTCATATAAATAGTTTTTATAGTAAGCAATCAAAAGCCTTCGTTCTGCGTAGCAAGTTTATTGTTAACAATCTCCTGAATGGGAATAGGGAAATATACCCATTTCGGAGAATAATAGGTAGCTCCTGTAACATACTGTGGTCTGTCGCCTGTAGCAGCAGCGGGAAACAACTGGGTTCCGTCGGGAAGCTGGGTCTGACTTCCGTTCACGGCTTCATCGGCTAACTGGAGTACTTTTTCCTGTAATAGGTTCCAGCGTTTAAGGTCCTGCCTTCTCAGGTACTCAAAAGAAAGTTCGCGCATACGTTCATCCTGTATCAGCTTGCGGAATAATTCTTTTGATGCGTACTCCGCAGGTTTAAGGTCTGCACTGGTAGCCAGTACGGCGGTTAATTTAGCACTTGTATTAGTACCTGAGAGCGTTACCGTTGGTGCGGTAGTATATCCATCCCCGGTAGTAACGATCGTTACGCTGGTAATTGCTCCTACTGAGACTGTAACGACCGCGCGGGGTTCCGCATTTGCCACCGTACCGTAGGGGCCGGCAGGCCTTACTACCCTTGTACCTCCGGTGAAAGTAATAGTAGGTGCGGTAGAAGAATAACCCGTTCCGCCATTGTCGATAACAATATTACTTATTCCCTTAGAACCTTTGGTGATACCAAAAGCTCTTCTTCTTACGAGATTAACTGCTTCTATTGCTGCCGGTGTGGGACCATTTACCTCATTTTCAGCTTCTGCAAACATCAGCAGTACATCGGCATAACGAAGAACAGGTATGTTCTTAGGGCTTATATTGTTATCGGCAGGCCGGGCAATTTCATATTGCCTACGCCACTTTCCGGGGAAGCGAGCCCATTTAGTGGCCGTTGCAGCATAATAGTTTTCCGTAGGGGCTGTGCTGAGCGTTCCGCCTGTGTACGTAAAAGGAGAAATAGACCAATCGCGGCGGAGATCTCCATTTTCGTACGTGTAATACAAACGGGCAGTGGCTCTGTCCCAACCATACGATCTTCCATATAAGTTGTTAATGCTGAGGGCATTACTTATACCGACCCTTGTATGCGACCCTTCTCTTAACTGGGTAGCTCCTGGTAGAAAAGTGGCACCTACTTCCCACATACTTTCCCGGTGCATATTATCGTACTGGTCTGCGGTATGGTTAATGAATACCTGTTGAAAATCGGGGTTCAGAGAATGAAGTCCGGAACTCATTACTTTGGTGGCCCATTGCGCGGCTTCTAAATACCTCTTTGTGTCGTTTACCGGGTGCCCTGCCGCATACAGGCAAACACGGGCCAGCATTCCTTCAACCACTGTTTGCGTCACTTTTTCGCTATAAGCGAAAGCCGTCGCTTTCTGATTGGCAAGAAGGCTGTCGGCGGTAGTCATTTCTTTTATGATGAAATCGTATACCTGTATGGATGGAGTTCTTGCCAGTTGCGCAGTTTGAAGGGAAGTAGTAGGTGTGGTAGATAAGGGTACATCACCAAACCACTGCGTAAGCATAAAATAATAATAAGCGCGTAAAAACATGGCTTCTCCACGGATAAAATTGCGTTGTTCGGCCGTTAAATCCGTAGGCTTATCGATATTCTGCAACAACAGGTTTGCCCTGTTTACACCCACATACAATTGCTGCCAGAAGCCTCCTATATAAACGCTGGCACTGGTGGCATTATAATGGGCCGGTATGTCAAAATTGTTGATGCGCTGGTTAGTGGCATTTTCATCCGTGCCGCTGGTGAATGCATATTGATACTCTTCTGAATAAGTAAACCGGTTCAGCAGCGCATCGTATACCCCCGCCAGTGCCGCTTCCATTTGCACACGGGTTTCATAATAATTTGCAGGAGCCAGGAAATCAGTGGGTACAAGGTCTAACTTCTTTTCACATGAAAAAGCAGTTGACAATAACAGGATGGCAAAAAATATATTGAGTTTCATACTTTCTTTTTTAAAGTGTTAGATTCAATCCGAACGTATAAGTAAGCGATCGGGGATATGGAGAAAAGTCGAATGCGGGAGTAAGCCCGAATCCTTTAGTAGACACTTCCGGATCTGGCCCCGAATATTTGGTCCAGGTGATCAGGTTTTGCGCGGAAGAATATACCCGGCACGATTTCAATCCGATCTTTCTCAAATACTTGTTGGGAATGTTATATCCGATAGCCACCGTTTTCAGGCGCAGGTAAGAAGCATCTTCAATTATACGGCTGCTCCATACATTCGTTCCTCCCGCTAATACCCTCGAAGCATAATTGCTTGGGTTGTCGGGTGTCCACCTGTCTGCATAAGAAGCAAACTGGTTAACACCTAGCCCCGTTACGCGCTCCAGGAACAGGCGGTTGGCATTAAGAGCTTCATTGCCAACAGACCATTGAAAGAATACATTCAGATCGAAATTCTTATAAGTAAAATTATTGTTCAGGCCACCGGTATGCACGGGATTAGGGTTTCCGATCACCGTCTGATCGTTATCATCTATTAATCCATCGCCATTAATATCTCTGTATTTCGGATCACCGGGCTGCACATTTGTGCGTAAAAGGTTAACCAGTCCCCCATTAGGTGCAGCTATTTCATTTTTAAGTGCGTAGCCGCCACTGGGTAACCGATCGAAATCGGCATACTGATAATTGCCGTCAAAGATAAATCCATAGAACTGGGCTATAGGATAATCGATACGTGCGATATAACCATTGAAGCGAAAGGCATCTGTGAAACCGGGGAAACTGCCGATGTTGTCTGTACCGTCTACCAAACCAACCAGCTTGTTTCGATTAAAAGAAATATTGAAACTGCTGTTCCAGCTAAAATTTCTTGACTTAAATGTATTGGCTGATATGGAAAGCTCCACTCCGGAATTCTGTGTTTTTCCGATATTGATCACCCCGCTGCTAAACCCGCTGCTGGTAGGGAAAGGTGCGCTGAGTAGAAGATCGCTCGTGTTCTTCTGATAATATTCCAGCGTGGTATATATCTTTCCGTTGAGTAAAGAGAATTCGAGCCCTGCATTGTATGAAGTGGTTTTTTCCCATTTCAATTTATCATTTCCCACAGAACTAGGGAAAAACCCCTGAACCAGCGTATTTCCAAAAGTCGCATAAGCACCGCTGTTATTGGTAACGATATTTGGCAGGTAGGCAAAATCCCCGATTCTGTTGTTTCCGGATGTTCCGGCAGCCAAGGAGAGTTTAACATCGGATACAAACTGTACTTTCTTCATAAAGCGCTCCTCGCTCAGCTTCCATGCAAACCCTGCGGAGGGGAAATAACCCCATTTTCCGCCAGTAGGAAACTTGGAAGAACCATCGGCCCTGAAATTCGAATTAAATACATATCTGTTGTCAAATATATAGTTTATCCTGCCGCCATAACTTAATAGCGAGTTCTGCGACGAGCTGCTTCTGTAACCAGTTATCTGCCCTTCATCCAGGCCAGAAATACCCAGCTTTTCATTGGGTACCCGGTTAGCACTAATACCAGTGGCACTTGACCGGAAGTCCTGCTGTGAATAGATACCCTGTGCCGTTAGCTCGTGCTTATTGAATTTCCTTTTATAAGTAAGAATGCCCTCCAGTGAAAAGTTATTGCTGATGGAATTATCCACCCTTCCGTTGGGGCCATTGTCTCGGCCCTGCTGCGTGAGCGGACTCCCCGCCCTGGTTCCGGTATTGTTGAAGTTTTCATTTCTTCTCCTGTCTACTACCACACCGCCGGTTACGCGTAGGGAAAGATATTTGTCGAAAGCATAGTCCGCATAACCATTGGCACTGAAATTACCCCTGGCGCTGACGTTGTACTCATTTCTGGCGGAAGAAAGCGGATTTACCCGGTTACCGGGAGCATTGCCATCTTCCTGGTCGAGGAACTGATCAAGAATATCGTCCAAAACACCCGAACTATTGACTGGGCGATAGGTCCATACATTCTGCAAAAGATTGAACTGTATATCATTCCCTCCCGTAGTAGAAGTCTGTTCACGGGGAGTTGTTCCAAACTGACGGGTATCCGCGTAATTAGCGTTGACAAATATCTTTAGTTTATTATTTACTTTCTGTTCCAGACTGATTCTTCCCTGCCTGCGGTCGAACCCGCTCGCAACGATGATACCGTCCTGGTCGGTAAGTGAACCTGAGATACTATATTTGGTTTTATCTGTTCCGCCGCTAACCGAGATATAATGGTTCCAGAAAGGTGCCGTCTGGAAAAGCTGGTCCTGGAAATCGAGCCCGGGTGCACCCCGAAAGCTTTCCAAGTCTTTTCCGCCCTTCAGGTACGTTGTATCTACAAAAGCAGGATTGATCTCCCTTTGCAGTCTCAGGAATTCATAGGTATCCATCAATTTCACCCTGCTGGTAACAATAGAATTGGCATAGTAGCCATTGTAGGTCACCACAGGTTCGCCTATTCTTCCCTTTTTCGTTGTAATAATTACTACGCCGTTGGATCCACGTGAACCGTAAATAGCTGTGGCAGAAGCATCTCTCAGTACATCGATGGATTCTATATCGGCCGGGTTCAATGCATTGTTATCAGGGTTTTCAATGGGAAATCCATCGATCACATACAATGGAGCATTGCTGTTGGTGAGAGAACTGTTACCGCGTATAACTATGTTCAGCGGGTCTCCGGGCTGACCATCGCCGGAACTGACCTGTACACCGGCTACCCTTCCTGCCAGTGCTTCTTCAAAAGAACGAACCGGAGCCTTCTGCAGATCGGCCACGGATACTTTACCTACGGATCCTGTAAGATCCTTTCTGATGGCAGTACCATACCCGATTACCACCACATCGTCCAGGTCGGAAGTAGTCGATGAAAGAATGATTGTGATGGAAGTTTCCGAACCCACTGTTTTTTGCTGCTCTGTAAAGCCTACCGACGAAAATACCAGGACGGATGACCTAGAAGGTACCCTGATATTGTAACGCCCTTCCTTGTTGGTAAGCGTAGCCGTTTTGGTGCCCTTAAGCGTAACGGATACCCCCTCAAGGGCATCTCCCTGCGGAGATTGCACAACACCGGAAACTACGATAGGTCCTTTCGGTGCCGGTTGTGCAAGTAATTGTAACGCACTGGAATTAACAAAAGAAAAAAGGAGAAAACAGCACATTCTGCAGATGAATGGCCTTACGAACGCAAGACTTACAAATTTTTTCATACAGCCAGTTGATTTTAGTTGACAAACATTCAAACCATCGAATCATCATTTTCTAACGAGCTCTTGCAATGGTTATAAAAGCATCGTCATTATTCCTGTTAAATGACTTACGAATCGTTGAAACAAAAATCGGAGTTAAGCAGGTAAAGGCACCGTGAGAATCTTAAACGATACGTTGGAAAATTGTAAACATCTACATAAGTAGCTGATTATCAATGAATTTTATTTTGACTACCCCTTATATGCAGAAGGTACCATGCCAAATTGTTTCCGGAATTCCTGGCTGAAGTACCGGGTATCGTTAAAACCCACTTCAAATGCCACCTCACTTACAGTAAGATTTTTCCGGGAAAGAAGCTGTGCTGCCTTTTTTAAACGGATTGATTTTATGAAATTGTTGACCGACATCCCCGTAAGGGCTTTTACTTTTTTATAGAGTATTGGAGTACTCATATATACCTGCGCGGCCAATTCGTGTACCCCGAATTCCGGGTGGTTGAGGTGGGTTTCAATTATTTTCAGCAGCCTTTGCACAAAATCCTCCTCGGAAGAGTCCAGCGATATGCCAGAGGATTCGAGCATCAACTGCCGGCTGAATTTCAGGCGCATCTTTTCACGGAGTGCCAGCAGGTTGGCTATATTCAGCTGAAGAATGCGGGGACTGAATGGTTTGGTAAGGTACAAATCGGCCCCTGTTGTAAGTCCGTCCACTTCATGCACAAACCCCGCCCGGGCGGTAAGCATGACGAAGGGGACATGGCTGGTTCTATCATCGGCTTTTATAAGGCGGCAAAGCTCCAGTCCGTCCATTTCCGGCATCATCACATCACTTATCATCAGGTCGGGTATGTGTTCGATGGCCAGTTCCCAGGCTTCGAGACCGTTCCGGGCCTCCATCACCAGGTAAAAGGGCTTGAGAGATTGCATTATAAAGCTCCGAAGCTCCGGATTGTCCTCCGCAACCAATACGAGTGGCTTACTTTCGGAAAGCACTCCAGCTTCTTCAGACATAACCAGCTCATCCGGGTTTGCTTCCGCCGGTGCAGTTTCAAGTGTTTCATCCGGAGTATCCGGGCTGCCGATAAGTATTTCAGTACTTTCAAAATGTTCATTCCCGGTATCCAGGTATACGCTGAAGCAGGTATTTCCCGGCTGTCCGTTTGCGGCCGGAGCAGTTTCCAGGCATATTTCACCATGATGAAGCTGCACTATTTTTTTGGCTAATGCCAGCCCGATACCGGTTCCCTGGTCCCGGTTTTTGCCATCCTCCACCTGGAAGAAGTCAGTGAATAATTTACTCCGGTATTCTTCCGGAATACCTTTTCCATTATCCGTAACGCTGATACGCACTTTGCCTGGTCCTTTTCTTTCCACTGCCAGGTATACGTACCCCTTGTCGGGAACCGCTTTAAAGGCATTCGACAAAAGGTTATATATCACTTTTTCCATTTGCACTTTGTCGAAGAATAAATGAATATTTTCTTCGCGACAGATCAGGCGGTAATCGATCCCGCGGCCGTTGGCCAGGTATTGGAAAGACAGGTAAATATCCTGAAGAAACGAAACGATATCACTTCCTGATACCCTAAGGTTCATTTTGCCGGATTCCACTTTACGGAAATCCAGCAGTTCATTTACGAGGCGGTCCATCCTGCCTGCGTTATTTTTTACCAGCATCAGTTTCTGATGAAGAAAAACGTTTCCCTGAGTGTAACGCACCAGTTCTTCCAGAGGCCCCACGATCAGCGTAAGCGGGGTGCGGATTTCGTGCGATACGTACGTAAAGAATTCCAGCTTCAGTTTATCCAGTTCGAGTTCTCTTTTAAGTGAAGCCCGCATCAGTATAAACTGAAACAGGTAATAAAGCAACCCCGCCAGTAAGAGTGTATAAAGCGAATAAGCCCACCAGGTTTTCCAGAAAGGAGGATGAATGATAAGCGACATCCTGGCTGCTTCATGGTTCCAGACACCATCATTATTGGCTGCTTTTACCAGCAATACATAGTCACCCGGGGGCAGGTTGGTGTACGTAGCGGAAGGCCTGCTGGAATAGTTCCATTCCCGCTCGGCACCTTCCAGCTTGTAAGCATAGCGGTTTTTCCTCGATTTGATATAATTCAATGCTGCAAAGTCGATGGTAAAAATATTCTGGTTATACCGGAAATTGATTTCATCGGTTATATGGATGTTTTTAGTAAGCAGTTTCGTATCATCTTGTATGCGTACCGGTTCATTCAGGAGACGGAGGCCGGTAAACACGATACGGGGCGATATGTTGTTCTTCCGTATTTCACCAGGATAAAAACTGACCAGCCCGTTGTAGCCGCCGAAATACATGATTCCTTTACTGTCCCTGAAAAATGAGTTATAGTTGAATGTATTTCCCGGAAGTCCGTCGAGCTTAGTGTATGTGTTAGCGGTCTTAACGTTGAACCTGCAGAGACCGTAGGCGGTGGATAGCCAGAGGTATCCTTCCTCATCTTCCAGGATGCCGACGATATTATTTCCCGGCAGTCCCTCTTTTATTCCAAACGCCGTAAAATGACCGCTGGCTGGTTCGTATTTTAAAAGTCCTGCGTCATACGTACCCAGCCATATATTACCGGAGGCATCCTGTTGCACGCAATTAATATTTTCCGAAACAAGCTCAGGATAGTCTTTACGGGTGAAACGTATAAATGATGATTGCCCGTTGCGGCGGCAAAACAAACCTTCTTCCGCTACTATCCATAAATTTCCCTGCCTGTCCTCGAACAGGTATTTTACATTCATGGCTATGGACTGGCCGCTGCCGTTATTTCCGTTAACGGAAATAAATGAGCCGGATGATTTATCGTATGTAAATAAGCCCTGGCCTACTATTCCCGCCCACAAACGTTGCTGGCTGTCGAAGAGCAGGCAGCTTACACTCGCCACTACAAAAGGCATGACGCTGAAAGATGCCAGCGGATAATGTTTAAAGATGCCAACCGAGGGATTGTAAAGATCGATACCTCCTTCATGCGTGCCCACCCATATATCGCCGTTTTTGCCTACAGCCAGGGCTTTTACGAGATTGGAACTAAGCGTGCGCTGATCGTTGGCTTTATGTTTAAAAGAAGTAAAGCTGCCTGTTTCCCGGTTATAACGGTTTAATCCCTCCCCTTCTGTACCTATCCAGATATTGCCTTCACCGTCTTCAGCGATAGGCCTGATGATATTTCCGCTGATACTATTCGTTACAGAGCTGCTTTTGAACACCCGGAACCTGGTGGTACTGGCATACGCTACGTTAATGCCCCCAAAATAAGTGCCTGCCCATACCGACCCGGCCGAATCCTGGAAAAGATTATATATGGAGTTTTGATTAAGACCGGCCGGATCGGCAGGATCATATTTCAGGTTCTGAAAACTGCGGGTTACAGTATTATAAATGCTGATACCTTTCAACGTTGCGATCCATAAATTTCCGTCCCGATGCACAATTATTTTTCGCACCACATTACTTCCCAGGCTATTGGCCGTGCCATTGGCAGCAAAACTCCTGAAGGTACCCTTTGCCTTATCGAGCATGGCAATACCACCCAGGTGGGTACCGATCCATATATTATGATTGCGGTCTTCCGCAATAGTGGTGATATCGTTGTCGGGCAAACTGGCAGGATCATTTTTAACCGATAAATACGACTTTACCCGGTAGCGGCCGTTCGAAAAATACATCCGGAATAAACCCTTACCGGTACCCACCCATATATATCCCTGGCTATCCTGGCAAATAGCTTTTATCCGGTTATTTCCATACACCTGCTCCCTCACGGCTATCATATTGTAATGCTCGAACCTACCGGAAACGGTCATTCTGTTCAGCCCGCTATCTGTACCGAACCACATCACCCCTTCCCTGTCTTCGTAAATGCAACGGATGGTGGAGCCGCCTATACCATTTCTACGGAACGGGTTGTTCAGGTAATGAATAAAAGAATCTGCATCCGGCCGGTATAAATTGACGCCATTTTCTGTACCAGCCCACATCCTTCCCTTGCTGTCGCAAAAAAGGGCGTTCACTTCATAGTGAGAAGTCAGAAGGTCAGGAGACGAGGGACTGTTCCTGTAAACCCTGAAGTTTACCCCATCGAACTTGTTTAAACCATCGCGGGTACCAAACCACATGAAGCCTGTTTTGTCCTGTGCGATAGATAGAACGCCGTTTTGAGAAAGGCCATTTTCAACCGTGAAATGATCGAAGCTGAAAGCAGGTTGCTGGCCCACTGCGGACGAAATCCAGAGTATTCCGGCAATCAGTGATACAGGTATCTTAAAAATAACAAAGCTTAATGTACAATTGTAGGGCATGGCTATCATAAACATATATGTGCAATCGGCAGTTGGCTGATATACAAATATAAGTTTTTACTTCTGATGCCGCTAACCGATAAAAGCTGGGTTACTTTATGAGCCTGAAATTAAACGGATACCTGTACATTTTATTTTCACTGGCTTTGATGGTGGCAATTATAACGAGTATCAGCGTTGCTATGCCGATCGCCCAGATCATTATCAAACCTATCAGCACTAATATCAATAAGGCACTAACAACGTAACAGATAAATACCGTGATCTGGAAATTAAGCGACTCTTTGGCATGCGCTGCCACGTAGGGTGAATCGTCTTTTTTAATAAGATAGATAATAAGCGGAGCTAAAAACGAAGAAATGATAGTAAGTATATGCGCCAGAATAGCCAGGGTTTTTTCGTCGGGAGTTGGCATATAAAGAGAAGGCTCTTCCGTACCCATGTAAGACCGGGGATTGATTGGTTCCATGTTGATTTGTTTACATAAATATAACGTATTTCCTGTTTGTCGGACCTGATTAATAATTTATCCCGAAGAGGTATCCGGACGGTTAGCCAGGAAAACCCCACCCAGTATCAACAGGAGACATGCCAGCGAAATAACAGTGATATCTTCACCATCCGTAAATCCCCAGAACAGAGCGACGAACGGAATACCATAGGTAACCAGCGATGCAAACAGCCCACCCGCCCGCTGTACCAGCGAATAGAAAAGCCAGGTAGCCAGGGCACTTCCTATTATGCCCAGTAATAGCGTATAAAAAACGGCATGATAGATAACAGGATCAGAGAAGTTGAGCCGAAAAAGATGTTGCGACCATAAAGCCAGCCCGGAAGGTATCAGCATAAAGCTAAGGGAAACGGCCGTGGCATGCAGGGGGCTTACCTCTTTGAGATAATGGCCTACAATATTTACATTAAGGCCATAAGAAACGGTGGCCAGTATTACCAGCAGCGAATAGCTCAGGTTATTGAGACTGATATCCTTTTGCGTAAGGGTGAGCAGGCACAGACCGGCAAAGCCTATGAGCACACCTGTTAGCTTCTGTTTTTTAATCCGGTTTCCGAAAAATACCGCCCCTATCGTAACTACGCAGATAGGTGTAAGCGAATTGAGTATACCCGCCAGAGAGCTATCTATTTTCATAATGGCGGCGGCAAACAGGAAAGCAGGAAAAAGATTACCCAGCAACCCAGTGAGAATAACGATTCCTAATTTACTTCGGGGAATTTTTCGGAGGTAAAGCATACCCAGGGGTAAAAAGACAAGGCCGGCGGAAAAAATACGCAGGCCCGCGATCTGCGGTGCGGTGAGTGCCTGCCTGCTCATTTTCATTAAGATGAATGAGCTTCCCCATATAAAACTCAACAGAACGAAAAAGATCCAGTTAACTAATTTAGTATTCATATTTCACCATAAAGGTGGGGAAGATTAACGATTAAAAGTAAAAAAGAATAATAAGCGCAAGTAAACGGAGGCGCAAATAATAGTAACAAAACAAATGTTTATGTATTGTTTTCACATTTGTTTTATGCGGTCAGATACACATCTCCGATTAAGGGATATTACATATATCCTATTCCATCTGGTAAACAAAAGCCGATGGGCGATGGCCTACCGGAACAGGAAATAGGCGATTACCAGGGTAATAACGATATTAAATGCCTGCGCGATAAGGAATGCATACAGCGGCCTCCGGTTTTCATTTTTAAAGAGGTCGCTGAATTTAGTCTCCAGGCCTATACTAGTAAAAGCCAGCGTAAACCAGAGTGACTGCAATCCCTTGAGACTGCCTTTAATGCGGCCGGTTGTTTCCGGGTCTATAAGAAAAGAAAACAACAGCGAAGCAGCGATAAAGCCCAGAACGAACTTTGGAAAACGCTCCCAGATAACGCTGAGGGTAGGACGTTCCGGAATACCATCTATGGCTGGTCGTTTTGTATATGTCCAGTAAAGGGAAATAGCGAAGGCCGCTATACCAAGCAATACGTTCTGCGAAAACTTTACGATCGTGCTAATCTTGAGAGCAGTCTCGCCCACTAAAGTACCGGAAGCGGCAACGGCACCCGTAGTGTCGATAGTACCACCCAGCCATGCACCGGTTACTTCCTGCGAAAGACCCATAGCGCGGGCCATATAAGGCATGGCGATCATCATGGGTATAGCCGTTATGAGTACGAGCGATATTACATAGGATAGTTTTTTACTATCTCCCTTGATAGCGCCTGCCGTGGCGATGGCCGCCGATACCCCACAGATGGAAACGGCACTGGCAAGCATCATAGTGAGTTCATCATCTACCTTCAGCTTTTTACTTACCCAATAGGCAAAATACCATACGGATACCACTACCAGCAATGCCTGTATAAGACCCAGCGTACCTGCTTTTAATATATCTCCAAAAATAACACCGGTACCGAGCAGCACCAGGCCGATCTTTACATACAACTCGGTGGATAGCGAGGCCCGCAACCAGGCGGGTATCGTAGTCAGGTTCCCGATAAGCAGTCCAATGGTTAAACTCACGATCACTGCTTCCAGGTTAAGGTCCCGCACGCCTTTGCTGCCCGCAATAACGAGTGCGATGATCGTAAGCAGGTACAGTACCGGGAAACCTACCAGGAACAGTTTTACCGATTTTCCCGTTAGCCAGGCACCTGCCGCCGCTATCAGCATAACTATCAGCAGTTGTATCAGGATGATGCGGATATTAGGCAACGACAATACCTTCGTGAAAAGCTCGTTACCATTGCTCCAATTGTAAACAGGTATGGTAAAGGTAAAACCTGCGATAGCGGCAATGATGATCAGGAAGCCAAGAATTACCACGGCCCAGTCCTCATGAATGCTGAATTTATTTTCCTGCACTTAATTATTGTTTTTCGTGAATAGTTATTTTATCGCTGAATACATCTTTTAATGCGCGTTGCGCCGCATGATAACCGCACATGCCATGTACCCCCCCTCCCGGCGGCGTGGAGGACGAGCAAATATATAGTCCTTTCGCCGAACTGCGGTAAGGCGACCAGCGTAAAGCCGGCCGGGTAAACAACTGGCTGATATCGATCGCTCCCCCACCAATATCACCACCGATATAATTGGGATTATACTGCTCTATTTCAGCCGTATTCATCGTATGCTTTGCCAGTATGCGTTCCCGGAACCCGGGCGCGAACCGTTCAATCTGTCGTTCAATAATGGGCGACATATCTTTCGTAGATCCATTGGGTACATGGCAATAAGCCCATACGGTATGATTACCCTCCGGTGCCCTGGAAGCGTCGAAGATACTTTGCTGTGCCAGCAGTACATATGGGTTCTCGGAGTGCTGACCCTGCCAGGCGGCTTTTTCGCTGGCGGCAATTTCCTCCAGCGTGTTGCCGATATGAACGGTACCTGCTTCGCGGCACCCGGGGGCCGCGAAGGGAACGGGCCCGTCTAAAGCGAAATCCATTTTATAAACTCCCGGGCCATAGCGGTACCGGTTCAACTGCCATTTATAAATGGAACTAAAGCGGTGCCCGGCTATCTGCAATAACTGCCTGGGCGTTATATCGAACAGCACCGCATCAGAAGAGGGTAGTTGCTCCAGCGATGTAATATAAGTGCCCGTCTGTATCTTTCCGCCCAGCGAAATAAAATAGGCTGTCAGCGCATCCGCAATATAATGGCTGCCTCCTTTGGGAATTGGCCAGCCATGGCGATGCGCAGCGGCCATTAGTACCAGTGTAACAGCCGATGTAGTTAAATTAGTAAGTGGCTGTACAGAGTGAGCGGCTACGCCGGCCCAGAGGCCACGTGCCTGCTTAGTACGAAAGCGGCGCGCCTGGAACATGGCGGAAGGCAGTGCTTTTAATCCGAATTTTGCGAAAGCGATCGGATGTTCGGGGAAATGCAAGGGAGCCAGCATATCGTTCCGGATCAATGGCCAGTCTTTAACAATGGGTGCCATCAGGTCTATATAAGCCTGCCTGTCTGCACCCAGGAGAGCCGCCGTATCTTCCACGGAGCCTTTAAGGAGTGCCGCTTCTCCACCATCGAAGGGATGTGCCGCCGCTACCGGCGGATGGATATATTGTAACCCGAACTGCTCCAAAGGCAGCGAGGAGAAGAAAGGAGAAGCCAGCGCCATAGGATGCACGGCGGAGCATACATCGTGATGGAAACCGGGAAGCGTCAATTCTTTGGTGCGCAGACCGCCACCCGTTACAGTGCTGCCTTCGATAATAATAACGGAAAGACCCTTCTGTTGTAATGCAATCGCCGCCGCCAGCCCGTTAGGGCCCGAACCAACCACTACGGCATCAAAATCTTTTCTGCTCATATAAAGTCTGGTTTCTCCTTGCCTGCCTGTTCTTCTTCGTTAAACGTTTCTGCTATTCAATGTACTAAATTATTCAGTACCGGTCCGATGCGGATATATGGAAATACAAAATTTTTACTGCGAAGTGCTTCCCTATGCTTATTCAACAAGGCGCGAACTGCAATAAGGGTTGTTTTCGCGTAACACTATCATTACCGGTCAAAAAGCCGTTATGGATGTTTGCCTGCCTTCTACCAGTGGATACTTTTTATTCGACCTGTCCAGTACCACGTAAATGGAATCATTGTATTCATTCACACCATTCAGGATGATCCTGTCCGCACTCACCCTGTTGTAATGCAATACCTGGGTTTCTTCTGCATGATTGCGGTTCTTATTTTGCAGAAAGAGCAGTTGCTTCGCCGGATCGGCGGTGTAGAAAAAATAACGCCTTTCACCCGCCATCCCTCCTACTTCCCAACGGGTAACTCCTAGGTCACGGTTCCTTTTTCCTTTGGCCAGTCTGTCGGAATCCTGTGTGTTCACCTGATTCAGCCTGGTATTGTTCTTATTGTTCTTCACCCGCAGCGGCGAATAGCCGATCATACGATCGGCAATCGCCGGCCGGTTGGTTTTATAACTGAGCGACGACCAGTCTTCGAACAGGGCATCCTGCCATCGGATGGAATCATCGGGCGAATAAGGTATCACCTGGTTATTAAGTCTGAATTCGGTGACGTTATAGTATCCTTTGGTATCAGCCAGTCCGGGCGAACTGGGAATATTATAGTTATTACCGTTAAAAAATCCATACGCCCATGCTGCTGCTGCCAGGGGCACAAAAATAAAATTAAAGAAGTACTTGATACCTTTTACCAAATTATGTTGCCATTTTTCAGGAAACACGGGATTGTACCGGTATGGTTGTAAAACGTCTTTTTCATTAACCACCAGTTTCCATATTTTGGGTAAATCGTACCAGGCAACAAAAACACCCAGTATAGCGAAGTAGGCTGCGGGCACCGCAACGCCGGCATCATAGGCATGGTTGGCGATACAGATATTAAAAGTAACTACGGCGGCCAGTGCCGCGCCCAATACGGAGGTTTTCCGGTTAAGCAGCAGTATTCCAGGTATAATTTCAGCAAAGCCCAGGAAAACCGTGTATCCGAAAGAAACACCTACATGCGACCAGTATAACTTTTTTTCCGCGAAGTCGATAAACGGGGTATTGAGCATACCTACGGTAGGATATACCATTTGCATCGGGAACGCTTTTTTCAGCCCCCACCCGATCATGCCGTACGCCAGCCGGTAACGTACCAGCACACGCACCCAGTAATAAAGCTTATCGTATGCTTTGGTTTTTTTATCCAGCAGGGACCATATAATACCTCCCGCTACCGATATCACCAGCAGCAGGATCAGGTTAATGTAGTTAAGAATACCGAATACTCCCTCTTCCGATTCGATCAGCACGATCTGGGGGGGCCAGAACGCTACGATGGACTGGAAGTCGTGATAGGTTATCTTGGAGAACTCCAGCCCAAACAGGTGCTTATAAAAACTGGGATAAGTGGGTATGCACAGGAATACCATATACAGGAAAGCAATCCTGAAGGCCAGCTTCTGGTAGTACGTCCACTCCCTGTTTTTTAAGGCAGCTTTTGTTTTATCCTTTCCATCCTGGTTATTGGAATATTCCCTGGCGGGAGGTGTGGGATGTATACCTGTTGTTGCCATAGTCTTATTTTTTAGGATGATAGTATCGTATTATATTTTAACCGGCCTGCGCCTGCCTTCCTGCATTAAGTACTTTTTGTTGATCCTGCTCAGCACTACCTGTATGGAATCGTTGTTTTCATTGATACCCGACAAAGCGAGCGTAGAATCATTGGGACGGCTATAGGTCAGGAACAGCTTTTCGTTGCGGTGGTTTATGTTTTTGTTTTGCAGGGCAAGGGTATGCTTAACAGTATCTGCCTCGTAATAAAAATAATGCCTTCCTGCAAAGCCTGCCAGTTCGTAATTGCGGTCAATGTCTTTTTCAGCCGCCACTTCAGCACTCGAGAAGTCTATTTTTACCGGCCGGTTCACCTTAATGGTAAGGGTCGACCACTTTTCGAAGACTACATCCTGCCACCTGTCGGGGTCTGTTTTGGAATAAGCAATGGTATCTTTATTTAGTATAAACTGTTTTACGTTATAATATCCAAACGCATTACTCAACCCCGGGGTACGGGGTATTTTGTACGGATCATTTATAAAATTATCAAATGTTTTATACGCAAACAGGAGAACGAAGAAAAGGAAAGCACCCCTTAGAAAGTAACGTGTTTTCCGCATGCGTTCATTGGAAAAAACAGGTATCAGCCGGTTGGCATAGGCAGGGGCTTCTTTAATGAGCATTGTGTACAGCCGGGGGATATCATAAATAAAAAGAAAAGAGGCCAGCAGCACGATAAAAGAGCTGGTCGTCAGTTCGCCAATATCGTAAAACCCATTCACCACCGCTACATTTCCTATGAAACCGAAGATAAGTCCAACCCCGAAAGTGACCGTTTTCCTGTTAAACAATAAAAAGCCCGAAAGTATTTCCACGAAGCCAAGGAAGGATTCGTATTTGGGTGCTATGCCTACTGTTTGAAAATATATCTTCCAGGCAAAATAATCGCCGTAGTTGGTAAGCAGGTTGCTGAGAGAAGGATAGGGCATCTGCAATGGAAAGAGTTTAATGAACCCGTAAGCGATCAGTGTCACTGCCAGCCTGTAACGTATGATCACTCTCAGCCAGTAATAAAGTACAGTATATTCTTTCCGGTCCTTATCGAATCTGCCCCATATTAATGCACCGGTTAGGGCTATAAGTATAGCAATACCCCAGTTGGCAAATGCACCAATGCCCCATTGCGGAAGCCTGCCCGCGGGGATAAACTGTACCTGGTATTTGGCAAGATCGAACAGGTCATGAAAATGCAGGTGTACCCAGTTGATAGAAAAAAGCTGGCGGTAAAATTTCCAGTCGATGGGTAAAATGAGAAGAAGAAAAAACAGGAAGAAGAAACGGAACAGCGATATCTCCCAGCCTTTCCATTCTTTAAATACCTGTCCTGGTGCGGCAATGCTGCTTAACCAGCCCTGTAACGATTGCCGATTGCTCCCTGTGCGGGAAGGTGCTTTAAGATTGAACGCATCACTCATAACGCCCGTGGTTTGTTTAGCTGATGTTATTAATAATCCTTGTTTTGCTGCAGGGAGGGGTCAGCAATGATTTCTCCTGCAGGAATAGGGAAAATGTATTTATTGGGATTCTGGATATTCAACACATCTTTTGCCCGGCCTGTTCTTACCAGATCGAACCACCTGTCTGGCTCCAGTGCAAATTCAACCCTTCGCTCATTTTCTATTGCCAGCAGTATATCCGCACGTGTAGTTGCAGTAGTAACGGGTATGGCTGACCGTATCCTTACTTCATTCAGATCGCTGATGGAACCGTTCAGATCCGCCAATTCCTTCCGGGCTCTTGCCTCAGCTCTTATAAGGTAAACTTCCGCCGTTCGGATGATATAGCTTGGGGAGGTATTAGCTGGATAAATGCCACCGATGAACTGGCCCCTGGCATTGACAACCGAAAGTATCTTCCTGCCTCCTCCTATGTTGACGTCATTCAATAATGTGTGCAGGGTAGCCTTGGGTTCCAGTGCCCGGTTAGTAGTATTCCATAGTGCAAAACCACCATTGGTCGCATCCACACTAAAAGAACCTTCCAGTATGGATTCGGCAGTGCCCCCTGCAAGGTTGAACGGTTTTATTAGTCTATAGCCGCTGTTATTTATGACGAGGGAAGCATCTGCTTCCGCTTCTTCGTATTTACCCTGGTAAAGGCGTAACCGGGATCTGAGCGCATATACTGTCGATTTACGCGCCCTGTTCCGTACAATGGTGGCGGGTAATAATGCTTCTGCCCGGTTAAGGTCTTCGAGCACCTGGGCATATACCTCGCTCTGGGTACTTTGTTTAACGCCCAGCTTGTCAGACACCTGTTTAGTAGGTGTAAGGAATATCTGCACATTGCCGAATACCCTCGCCAGGTCGAAATAGGACAGTGCCCTGATAAAATAAGCTTCACCCAGGAGCTGGTTGCGAAGTTCGGTTGTTAACCGCGCATCGGTAACCAGGGGCACTTTCTCTATTATATGATTCGTCCGGTTAATAGTGTTATAGAAGTTAGCCCAGAACGTGGACAGGAACCCGATATCGGAACGCAGGTCGTAATTAATCACATTCAGATCCGTCTGTGCATTATTGAGCGAACGTACGTCGCCGCCCGATTGCAGGATAGTATTCTGAAAACCGCTGCTGTAATTGGAGCTGATCAGCGAACGGTAAGCACCCCGTACCGCCGTTTCGGAAGATGCTCGGTCGAATATGGTGTTTTCGTCCGATACCCTGTCGTAGGATTCTACTTCCAGGTATTTTTTGCAGGATGAAGTCGCGACCAGGGATATGAAAAGTAAAAGTTTTGTTAGCTGTTGCATGATCTTTTATTGCTTGATGATATCGTTAAAATGAAATGCTGGCCCCCACTTGTATACCTATCGGTTGTGGCGGGGTAGCCGTGTCTAGTCCGTCCAGGTTCTGACCCGCGCTTCCGGAAGATTCAGGATCGGCGCCGGTGTATTTGGTAAGCAGCCAAAGGTTGGTACCCAGCGCATAAATGCGCACTTTCGACAATCCTGCTTTTTCGGTTATGCGGGAGGGTATGTTATATCCCAGGGTCACTGCTTTCAGTCGTACAAACGATCCATCTTCCAGGTATCGGCTGTTCTGCTCTATATTATAGTTATTACCCACGCTGGTTACGCGAGGCGTATTAGTGATGTCGCCGGGCTTCTGCCACCTGTCCAACTGGCTTTTAAGCAAAGAGCGGGAAGCATCCCTGGTGCCGCCACCTTCCAGTATGTACCGGTTAAAGTTGTATACATAGTTACCGTACTGGTAAGTAAACAGCACGTTCAGTTCAAAGCCTTTGTAAGTAATGTTATTCGTAAGGCCTCCAAAGAAATCAGGGATCAGGTTGCCGAAAATCTGGCGGTCGGCCTGGGTTAACTTACCATCCTTGTCCACATCGTCGAAAACCGCGTTTCCCGTTTGCGGATCCACGTATAGTTGCCTGTACAGCCAGTAGCTTGCCAAAGGCTGGCCTACTTCCGTTCTGCGGTATTCTCTTGCTTCGAAGGTGATAGGACTAACCAGCTTTTCGGCACGGTTTACATTCCGGGAAAAATTAAAATTGGATGTCCATTCAAAATTTTTGTTACGGATATTAACTGTCGATATGTTCAACTCTATGCCTTTGTTGCTCACTTCCCCCGCATTGGCGAGTGTACTGCTATAGCCGGTGGCAGAGGGAATAGGCAGGTATAGTAAAGCATCTGTAGTATACTTATAATAAGCATCAAGATTAATGAAAAGCCGGTCGCCATAAAGTCCTATATCCACTCCCGCGTTATAGGTAGTCGTTTTTTCCCATTTCAAATCGGGGTTCTCCAGTTGAAAGGGTGCTATAGCGGGTTTCGGTCCGCTGGTCAAACTATCGGGGTATTGTACATTACCGGTCCATAAGCCGCGGGCCGCGTAATCATTGATGCCGTTCTGGTTGCCGGCCAGGCCAACACTGGCCCTGAATTTAAACTCCGATATATTCTCCGCGTTTTTAAGGAAAGGCTCCTGCTTGATTCTCCAGGAAGCACCCACAGCCGGGAAATATCCCCAGCTATTGTTTGTTCCGAATTTGGATGATCCATCGGCTCTCAAAGACGCTTCCAGGAAGTATTTTTCATCGTAACTATAATTCACCCGTCCAAAAAAGGAAGCAATGGTCGACTCTGATTGCGATTGACCGGATGTTCTTACTGATGCCGCAGATATTTGCTGGAAAGAATTATTGGGAAAACCCTGGCCGGTGGCTGCCACAACGTTTACTTTAGTGGATTGAAGACTGTTACCCAGCAGTATCGTGATGTCCTGACGCTTGCCGATGTCGCGGTTGTAGGTCAGTATCTGCTCGTTTTGAAAAACCGTATAATTAGTGATCACTTCATTCTTATAACCCGGTGGGTTAGGGGCTCCCCCGATAATGGTCTGGTCATTAAAGAATTCCCGCTCGTTATAGTTATTGTAATCGAGACCTACAGATGTTTTAAATTTAAGTCCGGGTAAAATATCAAACTCCAGATACTGGTTACCAATATACCGCAGGCTGCGGGTAGAGATGTTCGTTATATCTGTATTGGTAAGATTATCTATATTTTCATACAAAGATCCCCTGGCCGGCGTGCCGTCGGCATTATAGAGCGGCAGGTAGGTAGGATGGTGGAGTGCGGCCAGCAAATGACCGGCCTGCTGTCCCGCCCCGCCCCTAACCTGCTGGCGAAAGGAACGGTATACACCGTTACTCGAACTGAATGTTATCTTGTCCGTAAGCCGTGCATCGAAATTGAATTTAGCACTGGATCGCTCGAACTTCGCCGGCTTCAGTATCCCCTCCTGGCTGGTATAGCCGGCACCTATGTTATAACGTACCTTGCTGCTGCCACCCACTACATTGAGGTCGTAACTTCTTAGCTTCGCCGTTCTGAACACACGATTCAGCCGGTCGTATGTCTGCTGGTCTTCCGGGTTGCCTCTGCCTGCCACTCCGTTGACCACTTCACCTGCGGGGCGAAAAGGCCTGTTGGCAATGGTTTGGTTAAGTGCCGGGTTATCCTTGCCAGAGTTGATCCATTGTTCATTTACCATGGAAGCGTGTTCCGGACCAGTAGTCAGTTCCCACATCCTGCCCGGGTCGGCTTTCTGTCTTCCCTCCGTTACATCCAGCCTTACTTTCGTTTTAGCGGTATTATAGGAACCTCTTTTAGTGGTTACCAATATTACACCATTCGATCCCCTGGATCCGTAGATGGCAATGGCACTGGCATCTTTCAACACTTCCATGCTTTCAATGTCGGACGGGTTAATATCAGCCAGAGGAGATGTTTTTTTACCTCCCAGTTCGATAGTAGCCAGTGAATTGTTATTGATCAATACGCCGTCGATGACGTATAAGGGATCATTACTGGCGTTGATGGAAGCCGTTCCCCTTACCTGTACCTTAACCCCTTCGCCTGGTGTACCTGAATAGGTGTTTATTTGCACGCCCGGTGCTTTACCCTGCAGTTGCGCATCAAAACTGGCAACGGGTATCTGTTTGGTTTCGGATGTTTTTATTTTGAAGATGGAACCTACCAGACTTTTACGGCTCTGGGTGGCATAACCTACTATCACCACATCATTTAACTGTGAGGATGTTTCTGTAAGCTGCACGTCTACAAAGCCCGCCTGGGTTACTTCTACTTCCTTTGTTTCATATCCCACGAAACTGATAGTGAGCACGACAGGCACCAGCTGCCCTGTTCTGAATGAAAATTTTCCTTTACCGTCCGTTACCACTTCATGGGTCGTACCTTTAATGTGGACAGTGGCACCGCCAAGCGGCGACTTATCCTTTGCATCGGTTACCTTACCATCCAGTGTGAGATTTATTTCCTGTGCAAACGAACGGGACTGGGTGAACGAGAGTAAAATAAGGGTAAAAACCCATACCGTTAAAGGCTTGTTCAAATAAGCGTTTCTCATAAAAAGTCTTGATTTCCTGTTGATATATTATATGTTGGTTACCTGGGCAACAGCCGGTAATCTGTGAACAGCCAACCACCGGTTGTTCAACAGATCCTGATACGGCTGTCGCCCAGGCAAATGTTTATATGGTTTAATGGATATCAGGCCATATCGCAGGATAAAGCCTGTCTACGCAACCGTATACACTGTTATTCTAACGACAGCTGTACGGGGAACTACAATAAGCTGAATGAACCACCATGGTGCAGTTGGCTTTGTACCTTTTTAATGCTTTCATTACGGGCATCTTTTAAAAAATAAATTAAAATCGCCTGATCTATTGCTGGTGGTTAACAATGGATCAATAGACAGTCTACCTTATAGTCTATCTTTTTAGTAGGCAAATATAATGAGGTTTTATTTACGCCGGTATTTTTTCATAAATTATTTTAAAAATTATTTTTGTACCCAGTAGTTGCCTTATTGGTGTACTTCAAACCACTTTGTATTAAGGCTTCATGACAATGAGGAAGTGATGGCACTATATGTATTGTAGCTGTGGTAAACGATCAATATGAACAGGTACACAGAATAATCGCAGGGGAAAGTAGAGGAATTAATGCCGAAAAAAAAGGAACGCTTAGATAGGGCAGTAGAAAAAGGTAATAAGCACAAGCAGGCTATTGCTATTGATTTGTCGGAGGCACGTAAAGACGGAGCCCATAGCACCTGCACGCAATAAAGCTGCCAAAAAGAAGTCTGCTGAAGATAATCCTCCAGGCATAACAGTTCGCCCGGTAGTCAAACCTGTAAATTATGCACTTCCGAAGCGTATGCCTGAATTAAATAAAAAGATTAGTTTGTTGGAGAAATAACCGAGTACATTGTTACCGGTGTAGCGCCATTAAAACCGGTTACGGTCCCGGTTATTATTATTGTCCCTGTTAAAACCACCTCCGCCCCTGTTCGAGCCCCCACCCCTGTTGCCTCCGCCGCTTCCTCCGCGGAAGCCGCCACCGCCGCCGCTGCTTCGCTGTTCTGCCTCTTTTACAACTATTGCTTTTTTACCCAGATATATATCGTTCAGTCCTTCAATTGCTTCTCTTGCTTCATCATCATTGGGCATATCCACGAACGCGAATCCGCGGCTTTTACCGGTTTCCTTATCGTAGGCCACTTTGGCGGAATTTACAATACCGAATTTTTCGAAGAATTCCATTAGTTCTGCATCATCCAGATCACTAGGAAGGCCGGCTACAAAAAGGTTCATATTGGTGTAATTTTGGGTAAAAGTACATAACTTATTCTTTTATCGCTTATCTGATGTGATTCCATTTTGTTTTTATAAAGATTTACCCGTATAAATACATGTTTTGCATACAAAATCCCTTCATCAGGGTCAAGCGTCTGCCTTTTATTCAATACGGTTTATGTTCAAAGAACGACTGTGTTTGTCATATTGTTTAGAAGTATGTACGAACCTTATGAACACCTGGCAGATTTCTCCGGCAGCATCTCGGCCCTGCATCATGTAACGCTGTATCTTTACTGTTTTAGATACATATGAAATATACTATATCATTTATTTTTTCAGTCTTATGTTTGTCAGCCTGCGGCCCCCGGCAGACGGGCAATCCCCTGGTAGAGATACAAACCAGGCTGGGAGATATCCTTGTTGAATTATACCCTGGTCAGGCTCCCCTATCGGCAGCCCGTTTTTTATCCAATATAGATGCAGGATATTATGAGAACAGTTCCTTTTACCGGGTACTCAACGATGGTAACCAACCCAGCAATGCCGGCAAAGCAGCATTAATACAGGGAGGTATGTGGAAAAGCAGGTATAAAACAGCCGAACGTTTGCCCGGCATCCCGCACGAAAGTACGCAGCATACGAACCTCAAACATAAGGATGGCACCCTGTCTTTTGCCCGGCAGGAACCGGGAACGGCAAAAGCGGAGTTCTTTATCGTTATCGGAGATCAGCCAGGCCTCGATTATGGAGGAACCAATAACCCCGACGGCCAGGGATATGCGGCATTCGGTAAAGTAATAAAAGGACTTGATATTGTTTACAGGATACAGGAGCAACCTGAATATGAACAGACCCTGGACCCGCTGATACCTATTTATAAAATTATAAGGTATTAACCCTTACCTGTATTCTTTGAACATAAACAGTTTTTAAATATCATAGCTTTTTATCACGCCTCGTATAAATCCAGGCCCACCATACCAGCAATACCTGCAAAGGAAGGCGTAACAAAGCGATCCACAGTTTTGGGTTATTGTCCTGGAAATAATTAATAGCCATCTGTATGTTTGCAGGATATATAGCAATCAGCAACATGATAATTGCCCATGCCGCAACTCTTCGTGTTCTAACAGGTATAAAAAAAATTCCGCACAGCAATTCCGCTAGGCCGCTGATATAGATCAACGGATAATGCCAGGGCATCCAGGGTGGCATGATAAGCTGGTAAAATGCAGGGTTAATAAAATGATTGATACCCGCCATTATGTATAACCCCGCCTGTATATATAATCCCGCTTTTTTCATGACGACGAAGGTTGATTTATTAATGCCGGCTTTGATCATTCTCCGCTATTTCTACCATATTTATGCAATTTTTCTCATCGCTGCATCTGAATAGATACACAAAATAACACTATTATGAAACGGCTGATACAAATTTTTGCAGCACTGCTGCTGGTATTTCTTATTGCCTGCAACGCCCGTAAAGGACAGAAGGCACAAACTGCTGCTATAAACAACACCACGATTCCCGAAACACAGGAACAGGCCGATATACTCCCTGCTCCCGTGCAAAAGTTAGATGAGGTGGTAGTTATCGGTTACGGTACGCAGCATAAAAGAATGGTGACCACCAAAGCCCACCGGGTGGAGGGCATGCATATTACCCGCGATATTGCCCGGGAGCCGGAGCAGGACAAGCAGGTATACAATACCGAAGACTATGACAACATCATCGAAAACGATTTTATGAAAGCCACCGATCATCCGCTGTCTACTTTTTCGATAGATGTGGATGAAGCATCGTACAGCAATGTACGCCGCTACCTGATGAACGGTTCCCTGCCGCCTGCCGGTGCGGTAAGGATAGAAGAAATGATCAACTATTTCGACTACCAGTATCCCCAACCAGTAAACGAAGACCCCTTTAGTCTAAACACCGAGATATCTGATTGTCCCTGGAACCCGCAGCACCGCCTGGTACATGTAGGCCTGCAGGGCAGGGAAATCCCGTTAAATAATCTTCCCAATACAAATCTCGTATTCCTGATAGACGTATCCGGATCGATGGAAGACCAGAACAAGTTACCACTCGTAAAGTCGTCTCTCAAAATGCTTACAGACCAATTAAGGGAGAATGATAAAGTAGCCATCGTCGTATATGCAGGTAATGCGGGCCTCGTACTGCCATCTACCGGCGGTGGCAATAAAGTAAAGATTAAAGAAGCCATCGAAAACCTGGAAGCGGGCGGCTCCACTGCCGGTGGAGAAGGCATACAACTGGCGTATAAAACAGCCAGGGAAAATTTTATTCCCGGCGGCAATAACCGCATCATTCTTGCCACTGATGGCGATTTTAACGTAGGTGCCAGCAGCGATGACGACCTTGTGCGTATGGTGGAGAAAGAAAGGGGATCGGGTGTTTTTTTAAGTGTGCTGGGTTATGGTATGGGTAACTACAAAGACAATAAGATGCAGCAACTGGCCGACAAAGGCAATGGTAATCATTCGTATATAGACAATATCAACGAAGCAAAAAAAGTATTGGTCAACGAATTCGGAAGTACGCTTTTTACCATTGCCAAAGATGTAAAAATACAGGTGGAGTTTAACCCGGCCAGGGTACAGGCATACCGCCTTATCGGGTACGAAAACCGTATGATGGCCGCACAGGATTTCAACAACGACAAAAAAGATGCGGGCGAACTGGGCTCCGGTCATACTGTAACCGCCTTATATGAAATAATTCCTGCCGGTGTTAAAAGCGGGTTTATACAAACGATCGATCCGCTTAAATATCAACCTGCCACCAATAAAAATAGTATCTCCCAAAACCGGGAGATAATGACCATCAAACTCCGGTATAAGAAACCGCAGGAAACCATCAGCAGCCTGGTAACGCACCCAATTGATGATAGACAGGTTCCCCTGTTACAAACATCGGATAACTTCAGGTTTTCCGCCGCGGTGGCATCGTTTGGAATGCTGCTCAGGAACTCCGCTTTTAAACAACAGGCATCTTACGATCAAACATTATCGCTGGCTACCAGTTCCAAAGGCAAAGACGTGAACGGGTACCGTCGGGAATTTATTCAGTTGCTTACGGCAGCCCGGTCGATCGTTAAAAATTGATAAGGCATATCGTTGCCTGCGCGCGGCTGACAAATGAAATCCGGTTTTTCCATTCAAAAGGGAATACCGGATTTTATCGTTTAAAGGGCTGGCATACGTTTTTATACTCCCTTTAAAAATCCCTGCAATGATTGAAAAAATGAATATTAACGGAAAGGATGCGTGGATAATGGTAGAGCCGCACATTCTCGAAAGTGTAGAACCCGGCGAACATCCGGAGGAATATTTTATAGCCTATTATACTTTTCAGGAACCGGGACTGGCAGGAGGAAAAATGTTCAAGGAAGCGGATGAAACTCCTAAGCTGTTCCAGTCACCCGTGGAAGCACTGGAATACGCCACCGAAGAACTGCTGCGGGTATTGGCCTGAAAGATCAGTCCTCTGTTTTATTTCGCCGTTTAAACCACCAGTACATCGGCACGCCTGTAAGCATCAGTACCACCCCGATAGCTGCTTCCCTGGGACGAGTGATGATCGTGTTGATGAACAATGCTGCGCAGAATAAAATAACGATGGCCGGCACTATAGGATATCCCCATACTTTGTAGGGTCGCGGAGCATCCGGCATCTTTTTTCTTAAAATAAATACTCCCAGTGTAGTGGCCCCGTAATAAATAAATACCGCAAATATGATCATATCAGTAAGCTGATCAAACGTGCCGGATAGTATCAATACACAGGCCCAAATGCCTTGCAGTATAAGCGAATTCTGCGGCACCTGCGCTTTATTAAGCCTGGCAGCTCTTTTAAAAAAGAACCCTTCGCCTGCCATCGCAAAATAGGGTCGCGCACTCGCCATGATAGTGGCATGGGTACACCCCAGGGTGGTAAGCAGTATCAGCAGGGATATAAACAAAGCACCGTTATTTCCCCAGAAAGCTTTCACCGCTTCTACGGCGGCAATCTGGTTGCCGGAAGCGTTGATCTGCTCCAGCACGGGAATGGGCAACAGCGAAAGATAGGTAACGTTTACGCACAGGTAAATGGCTATAACGATAAATACACCTATCATGATGCCCTTGGGGATAGTTACTGTCGGGTTTTTGATTTCTCCCCCCAGGTAACCGATGGCCGCCCATCCCTGGTAGGCCCAGAAGGCGGATAGCATGGCGGTCATCAGTGCACTGGCCGTTACCGGAACATTACCCGTGGTAGCAAAATCCAAACTCCTGGCAAGGGAAGAAGTATCGCTGCTCAGTCCGAACGCTATAATTACAAAAATGCCCAGGAATACCATCAGCAGGATGATATTGCTGATGCCTGCTCCTTTTTTTACCCCCTTGGTATTGATCCAGGTAAGCAGCACGATCAGCAGGATGGCAATCAGCTTTACTGAGAAATCGGCAAAGGGGAAAAAGATACCGCCTATATTGAAATCGTTTAAGGATGCCAGCAGGGGCGGAACGGCAAGTATATTAACGAGTGACTGGGCAAACACATAAGCAAGCGAAGAAATGGAAGCCGTCTGTATCACGGTAAAAAGCGACCACCCGAATATAAATGCAAAGAAGCGGTTGTATATCTTCTTGTAATAATTGTACTCACCACCGGTGTCGGCCAGTAAACCGGCCACTTCGGCATTGCTCAGTGCGCCGAACAGTGTAATGATACCTCCCAGTACCCATGCCACCAGCACCCAGCCGGAAGAATGCAGTTCCGATGCCATTGGAGCCACCTTCTTGTATACGCCGGAGCCGATAATATTACCGATCACCACTACTACAACATATCTCAGGCCCAGCGAACGGTCAAGTTTGGACGGTATAGTCATATTTAACAGGTTGGTTCGCTAAACTTACTAAATATTAGCTTCAATATAAAAAATCTGTTATGGTTTTCTCCTGTTTATACTTATAGACTGTGTACTTAACTATGCAATTTTAAAGAGTTTCACCTTGGCTATTCGTTTTACCTGACTGTTTCCATTTGAATAATATTACTTTTAAATGCATCTTTTAACGGCCATTTAATTCCGACTGACATTAAAAAGCTACCAGTATAACTTTCCTTCGTCCCTTTGATTATGTATACAGCGGCAGGATTTAAATCCTGGAATAATATATTATCCGATTGCCTTTTTTCGGCACTTACACCTGTCATGTACGAAGCCAGGTTATAGCAGCAAAGCACCACACTGCTTCGGTCTGGGGACACATATTCCACTGCCATCCGGTTGGATGTATAAGGTGATTTTAAGCGGTAAGCTTTTCCATTCTGCACTTCGTCCCGAATCTCTTTATACAATGCAATTTTTTGTTTTGCTACATCAATATCATTCACCGACCATTTGTTCAGGTTGTTGCCGATACCCAGCACGCCGAGCATGGCTACATCGAACTTAAAGTCAAGGGGCAATTGCTGCTTATTGTGCAGGTCCTCGTCGGTCGTCCAGCAAACCATCGTATTGGCCGGAAAGGCATTGAGGTACCCGTATTGAATAAAAAGCCTGTCCACGGGATCGGTATTATCACTTATCCATACCTGGTCCATACGTTCCAGCATGCCCATATCTGCCCGGCCTCCACCTCCGGAACAGGATTCGAAAAGAACATCCGGAAACCGGTTACGCAGTTCATCTATCAGCTTATAAAAGTTCATGATAAACCGGATACGTACCTCCCGCTGATTTTCAACATTGGCCGATGGCCAGCCCGCTTCGGATACTGCGCGGCAACGATCCCATTTGATGAATGCAATAGGGTGATTCTTTAAAAGGCCCGTAAACGTAGCAAGCAGGTACTGGTATACATCTTCTCTTGCCAGGTTTAGTACTAACTGGTTGCGTTCTTCATTTCGCTTCCTGTTGGGGAAATGAAGTATCCAGTCGGGATGTTTTTTATATAAGTCGCTGTTAGCACTTACCATTTCGGGTTCTATCCAGATACCAAACCCCATTCCCATTTCATTGATTTGTTTGATCATCGGATTTAATCCATTCGGAAATTTTACCGGGTCAACCGTCCAATCGCCCAGTCCTGCTTTATCGTTGTTCCTTCCTTTAAACCAGCCATCATCCACTACGAACATTTCCACTCCAACGGCTTTTGCGATTCTAGCCAGTTTCAACTGTTCTTCTTCGTTTACGTTAAACTCCGTGGCATACCAGCTATTATATAGGACTGGTCTTATTTTTCCTTTTCTTGCAGCCGGCAAAACATTCTTTTTTATATAAGATGACATTAATACAGACGCATTCTCCAGTCCTGAAGCGGTAAAGCCCAGGGCCATCACGGGAGTTTTAAATGATTCTCCCGCTTTCAGTTGCCAGTGTGTGTCCCAAAAGTTAATACCACCCGATATTTGTAAACCGCCCATTGGGGATTTATTAAAATCCATCCGCCAGTTACCGCTATAACTCAGTTGTCCGAACCATACCTGCCTACTATTTTCTTCACCTGCTTCTGCACCCGGGTACACGGCAAACCAGGATGGATTATTATAAGAACGCATATCCTTCGTTTCCATCGTTTTGATACCCGGAGTTAGTTTGGTATCGTATTGTACATATTCATTCCCCCAGTAACCTCCCATATGCCTTAGCATATAGTCATTGGTTGGTAAAGCCAGTGATGCCGACTGGAGGTTTTCGATGCGCATATTACCCTTCTTACCGGTGTTTTTAACTTCCGTCCATTTTTCCATTATATCAAATTCAGCGAACACTTTAATGTACGATGTTACTTCCAGCGGGTAAAACGAGTCTTTCCATATCATTTTCAATACCGGCCTTCCCTCCAGTTCGTTAATCTGCGCCGAAGAAAAAACCAGCTCACAATCCCGCACGTTATCATCAAAAACAACTTCCAGCAAAGGGGTTCTGGGCATTTTAAATAAATCTGACCCTCCACCGCGGTAAGGAATTTCCGGTATGTTATCAGTGTTCCATAAAGCATTTGGTTTTCGGTGATTGAATTGCTCTTTGGGGCCATAATACACCGGGGTTACTTCCCCCTGCCTGTTTACTATCAACTGGTATACCGATGCGTCGGTTTGTATTATCCAACCCTTAGGTTGAGTGGTTTCCTGGATAACGCCGCTTTGTCCAAATACGCTGAGGGAAACGAATAAAGCTGAAAATAAAAATATTGTTTTCATTTTTTGAATGGGCAACTTGTTATTGATCGTTAATTTATACATACCATATAAGCCACGGGCAAGATACATAAAAAAGCCCCGCATCTGTTCGGATGCGGGGCTTTTTGCACAGGTCATTTTACTTTTGTACCACAACCAATCCGGATTTAGAACACCGGGCACTAACTACGCTAACCGAGTAAGTGCCGTTTGTGAGAGATTCCAGGTTCACTTTAATAGTATTCAACCCGTTATTTTGTGCAAGGAAAGTTTTTAGTAAAGCAACTTTACCCTGCATATCGTATACTGTTATGGTAAGTTTATCCGATATCCTGGCGTAGGCATTTATACTTAATGCACTAAACACCGGATTCGGGTATAAAGAAAGCAGATCGCAGTTGCCGGATCTATCTTCTTCCGTAGTTGCCGCTAACGGTGTTTCTTCACCTATGCGCAATGCACCGCTGTTCACCTCCCTTACGGTTACATCATCTATATACACCGATGCGGTGGAGGCTGTGGCAGGCTTACCTATTAAAAATTTAATAAGGCTGGTTACATCTGTAACCGTGCTGTTAAAAGTATACGTAAAAATGGTAGGTGTGGTTGTCAGGTTAAGTGTTTGTAAAAACCGTAACGCGTAAGGAACTACATTTTGCTGAATAGTAACGCCGATGGCACGGTTAGCTTCCGCACTGGCTTTAAAGGAAATAGTATATGTTTTCCCGCTTGCAATAGCCAGCGGCTGCGTTACCTGTATGGAAAAAGGATCGGTTCCCGCATTGGTAGTGGTAAACTTCAATACCCTGCCGGCAAAACCGGGTCTGGAAGCGATGAAAGCCAATGTGGATGCTGCACCATTCTTTAACTGAATCGTCCAGTCCGTGCTTATTTCCATATTCGCATTCTTCAGTTTATTATTGGGAGATTCATACGCTCCCATATCCGGGCCATCTTCGAAGGGGGCGGGTTTATTTTCAAAATCTTTCTCATCGGATTCCAGGGTGAAACCAAGATCGGCGCCGGCATCGATGGCCGGGCTGCCCGCTTTAAGCCGGTAATCCTTTGCTGGTTCATTTTCGAAGAGCGGGTTCATTGTTTTCTCGCCGGCTCCCAGCACCAGGGCACCCAGGGAGGCACCGTTGGTGAGGTAATATATATTATTGGTATGCGAGAAATTGTTGTTCTTCGTTACCTCCTCGCCCGCGCCACTTAACACGAATATGTTGTTACGCACTTTTATATCTGTAGTATTTATAGGAGTCGGAGGATTCGTATTAGAAAACCACTGGAACATGTTTTTATAAACCGTTCCTTGCTTAGTTATGCAAGTATTATGGGCAAAAAGAAAATTTTTCAATAAACCGCTTGCTTTTGGAGCGGCGAACATACCCTGGTTTTCGATAAAAACATTGTATACTATTTTTAAATTGGTAAAATTACCATCTCCGTTTGCATTGGAACCTTCTACGATGCCGACTCCGTTTTCTACCCAGTTATGATGGGCATATATATTATCGGCACCCTCGTACAGCTCCAGGAAACCGCCGTCAAAGCCCCCGTAATCGGGACTTGCACCTACATTATTTATAACTCTGTTGTATGACACTTCATTATTGGGTCCATAAAACCAAAATGACGTACAGCCAAAATCGTTGTCGCAGGGGTTACGGCTCCACCGGGGATCCTCGCGGGGCAACGTACAAAAAGGGCCGGTATCAGACACCACCATTATCAGGTCGTGAATATAATTTTTTGTAAAAAAATTATTTCTGCCCTTTACCAGAAAAGCAACACCGCATCCAGTGATCTCGCAGTCACGTACAATATTGTTATCCGAACTATTGCCTTCACCGGAGTCGAATATAAAAGCGTTACTACCCGCGGCGGTCACAAATAAATCTTCTATAATAATATAATCGGCAGCAACTCTGATGCAATTCGCAAAATTTGTTGCCGTATACACATTACTGAAACTGGGTCTCACCGTGGAAGTTTCTCCCGCAGGTACATACGAACGAAAAATAATCGGGTTACCGCTCGTTCCACTTCTTTTTATGTATAATGTAGGTGCCTCGCTCCAGTCTGAGCTGGAAGTCCACGACGACCCTTTTGCAAAGTGGATGATGTCGCCCGGATTAAAGGGGGTATTGTTTACCCTGGTTAAGGTCAGCCATGCTGTCGCCGGTGTTTTTCCGTCTTTCGTATCATCTCCGGTTTTGCTGTTTACATAATAGGGTGTGGCGAAAAGCCTCATCCCTGTTAAAAACAACGAGAATAATAATAGTCCTTTTTTCATAATCGATATTTTAGGTTGATAATAATTTACTCAGTAAGTATTAACCAACAATAGGATTTACCGATTATTGGCAATCAATCGTGTATATGGCGGTTTATTCCCGTACCCGGGCGCTTTACTTTTTATAGAACTAATTATTCAGCATTATTTTACAAAAGTTTTCGTTAGTGATTTGCCATCATTTACATAAGTCAACAGATACAGGCCAGGCCTGAGCTGGGAGGTATTGATCGTTGTTTGTACGGAGTTATTCGATACAGGATAAATGCCGATCATTCTTCCGTCGGGAGCCGTTATCTTAAGCGTTGCGCCGTATTGAGCTTTTTCATGCGTGGCCGTCAGCTGGCCGATCACAGGATTTGGGAAAACGCTCATACCGGCAACCAGGTCGCCGCCATATTTTATCGGCACCACATTGCTGTATTGATAGCTTCCGTCCTCATCCACCATCTTAAGCCGGTAGAAGTTCATGCCTTTTTTAAGGTTGGCATCGTCGAAAGCATAACTGCTGGTAGTAGCCCTGTTCAAAGCCGCTACCTTGCCTATTGGCAGATAGTCATTACCGCTGTGACTTCTTTCAACGATGTATTCTTTCGCGTTATTTTCAGATGCGGTCAGCCATCGCAAAGCCGCTTTGTTATCTATCAAAGAACCTTTGAATGAAACAAGACTAACGGGCAATACGGTTTGAAACGGAGTGAGCGCGACACCACGAAAAGCATAATTGGCACCTGCCGTTGCAAGAATTATGGCGGTAGTGTTGGCTGAAGCCCCTCCTACCATCGTACCCGTACGGCCACTGCCATCGGTAATGGCATACAATCTATTATTAATGAGCGACCCGTTACCGGTAGTTGCATATATTACCGGCTGCCCCAGGCCGTTTACGGTTGCCGCCAGGGCCGAGAATCCGGTACCTGCCGGTGAATATTGATTGGCGGGAGTATTGGCGTTACTGTTGGCACGTATCCATGTACTGCCATCATAATAAAACTTTTCAAGCCCGGCAAATACATTGGCCGCGTATACTAAGTCAAAACCGGTATTGTTCCAGCTTACTCCGGGGTCAAGGTCTAAAAAGGCAAAGCCTTCATAACTCTGACCTCCAGGTACCGGCACCGCCGTGGTAAGTGCGGACGCACCGGAAGGCAAGGGCACATTGGTATAAAACAAACTACTGAATCCCTGCAAGCCATATAACTGATTATTAAAAACGCCCAGGCTTCTTTGTGAAGCGCTATTGACCGACACAGCGGTGATAGTTTGTCCGAACGTTACATAACCTATATTATTAATGCTCGTCCAAAAACGGGAACCATTGTCGGATACGGCGATTTTTGCACTACCCGATGCCGTTGTAGGGAAACTGGTGCTATAATCCACTGACCCATCAATGCTAACTCTTCCTATCACTTTGTTTCCGTTAGTGGCAACAACTGATGTACTGCCCGGTGCCTGGTCGTATCCTATCATACATATGTACTGCCCATCGGAAGAGCGGCTTAACTGGCTCTCGTAAGCGGTATTACCTACTATCGTGAGCCGGTTGCCGGGATTGGTACTGGCTATGGTAAGTGTTTTTACCGGCTCGGTCTGGTTAGCAGTCGAAGGAGTAAACTCAAGTAATCTAACCGTAGTGGTGGTTGCCCCCAGAGCGGTAGTTCCGTCACCCAACCTCGATACGACGATATTGCCCGCCGTAAAATTAGTACCGATTACTGTTAGGCTCTGTGCAACGCTCTCTGCCGGATTGTAAGCGGCATCGCCGGCCTGCGAAGCTGTAATGGTAGTAATGCCTTCCGCTACCAACTGTATTTTTTCATTTACGATAATAGCTACTGCCGTGTTGGAGCTAACGTAGGTTACGGGCAGCGCGGAGCTTGCGGAAGCACCTGGATCAAAGTCGGCGGCACCTAAGGTTTGTGTAGGTATCGCATTGAAAGTAATGGTTTGTAGTGCCTTGGTGGCATCGTATCCTTTACCCGATATCGAAAAATTGTAAGGGGTTTCATTCGCATCGTCACTTGTTATACTCACTGTACCGGTATAATTAATAAACGACGCAGTAGTAAGCGTTACATCAAAGGTTGCCGAACTGCCCGCCGCTATAGTCGCAGGCGCATCGGCTGCCAGGGAAAAACCGGTACCGGTTACAGACACTCTTGGTGAACCGGAAAGATTAAGTGTAGCCCCTCCCGGATTTTCGATAGTGAATGTGACTGTTTTCGGAGTGGCATAATCGACCAGGTCAAATGAATAGCTGCCTGTATTATCGTTTATACCGGTAGCAGCCTGTCTAATATTTATTTCGGGTACCAGTGCCGATGATTCATAAGCACCAATATCGGGTGCCGGACCAAAAGGCACCGGCATATTCAGGAAATCCGCAGTATAACCAAGGTCAGCCCCGGCATTAACGGCCGGACTGGTCGGTTGCAGCCGGTAATCTTTGCCTGCATAATCCAGGAAAAGCGGATCCGCTATCGATTCTCCTTCTCCCAATATGACTGAACCCAGGAGGGCACCATTCAATAACTGATAAATGTTATTGGTATGCGTAAATACATTACTGGTTCCGACTCGTTCGCCATTACCGCTCAATACAAAAATGTTATTGCGTACAGTAGTACCGGTAACTTCTCCAAGCATATTGTTCGACAAAGTACCTTCCGCCGTAATAAAGGTATTATTTTCTATTTTAAAATTAGACACCGGGAATGATGGCTTTATAGCAAACAACCCTTTATGTTCAATAAATACATTATAGGCCAGGGTAACGTCGGTGGTGGTGGTACCCGAACCGCTACTTGCTTCTACAACACCGACTCCACGATCTACGAAATTATGATGGGCGTAGGTGCCGGTGCAATTGATATACATTTCTATAAAGCCCCCGTCTGCGCCATAATCGAAACTGTGACCGACGTTATTAACAGATGTATTGTAGGAAATTTCGTTATATGGGGCGCGTAACCAAAACGATACGCAGCCGAAATCGTTGTCGCATGGATTACGGTTCCACAAAGGATCCGTACGGGGTAGGGTGCAGTTGGGACCGGTATCATCTACCACCATGATCAGATCGTGAATATAATTATTGGTAAACAGGTTATAAGAGCTATTGTCATTTACGTAGAAGGCAACGCCCGTAGTGGTTACCTCACAGTTACGGATGATATTATAACTGCTACCGGTAGCCAGGTAAAAGCCATTACTACCCGTATTCTGGATAAGGAAGTCTTCTATAACTATATAACTGGCGGCAATACTGATAGCACTGTTGAAACGGTTACCGCCGTTTTTAAATGTTGGTTTATTGCCGGTACCGTAAGCCCTGAACGTGATAGGATTGCCTGCGGCACCACTGTTATCAATGATCCATAAAAATTCGAAAGCGGCGGCCGACCAGGAACAACCTCTTGCGAAGTTGACGAAATCGCCCGGTTGGAAAACAGCATTTTTTACCGGTGTTAAAGTTTTCCAGGGAGCCAGGATACTGGTACCGCTATTGGCATCACTGCCGGCAATACTGTCAACGTAGTACTCCATGGCATAGCTTTCTGCAAGTACTGCCAGCAAAAGCAGAATGATAAGACTAATTTTTTTCATGAATCTTATATTAATATAAATTTTGTCATCACAGCTGCCGATACGGTATGTAATAAAAAGGATCAACAATTGTACGCCGGCACAGATACACAACAAACTACCACAAGGGATTCTGAACAAGTCCTTCGGAAATATTCAGATCTCCCTGAGGAATGGGATACAGATACATTTTGGGTTGAAAAACACGATTTTCTACGATCACAGGCGCATATGTAAACGTGGTATCATTGATGGAGGTAATGCCTACTCCCCTAAGCGGTGCGCCTAGCGTTGAGGGAGCAATCATCCAGCGACGGACATCCCAGGCCCTGTGATCTTCAAAAGCGAATTCAACTCGTCTTTCATTGCGTATTCGCTGGCGCATTTCAGCTTGAGTTAATCCTGTCGCCAAAGGGGGCATTACCACTCCCGGCCTATTCCGCACGCGGTCAACATTCAATTTAATGTCAGCATTTCCCGGATTATATTCGTTTAGAGCTTCAGCGTAATTCAGATACATTTCGGGCAACCGGAAAAATATCCAGCTATGCACCGCGGTTTGATTATTCGCACGGTTAAGGGTTTCGTTCACATACTTGCGAAGATAATAGCCTGTTCTGGTAGCATTGGGAATAGGCAATCCATCTCTTCCGCCAGGAAACATTTCTGCCCTTGCACGCCCGGTTCGTACTATCCCGGGAATAGAATATGCTGTATTGTTAACCAGGATACTGAAGAATAAACGAGGGTCTCTTGCCAGCGCACCGGTGGTAGCATACGGAGCGGCAGCATGAGCCGGGTTGTTCCAATCGAAGGCAATGCTGCTGGTGGCACTCTCCTTTATCTCATAGGCATCTACCAGATCCTGTGACGGAGTAGTACCGCTTTCTCCGCCGAACCCTACTGAAAGATTAGCTATTTCAAACGAACTGGAGACGGCATTTCTCCTTGTAAAAATAATTTCCGTATTATTAAAACTCCTGAATAATGTCGAATAATTATTTGAAATAGCATAGCCCGTTCCTGGCAAATCGATCACTGCTTTCGCCGCATCCGCAGCAGCCCTCCATCGCGCAGTTCTGTCGCCCGATGGCAGGGAAATCAACAAAGGCTCTGCATAACCACCGGCCCAGGACGGATCGTTGAACAGGTCGCTGGCCGCATAAAGCAAAAGCCTTGCTTTCAGAGCCAATGCGGCTCCCCTGGTAGCCCTTCCCAAATTGCCTGCCTGGGTATTTTGACCTATCAGATCGGCAGAATAGTTAGCGGGCAAATTAGCCGCAGCTGAATCACATTCATTTGAAATGAACGTTACGCACTCCTGTAAAGTATTGCGCCGTACGTCGGGAACATCCGCCTCGGAAAGCGGAGCGGTAAAAATGGGAACGCCTCCATAACGTTTAACTAGTTCAAAATAAAAAAAAGCTCTCAAAAAACGGGCTTCATACTTGAAGCGTTTAATATCGGCCAGCTGTGTGGTATACACACTTTGAGCGGAGCTGGACGTATCTAATTTATACCGGTCAAAATCTACGCTGTCAGTAGACAGCAGGAATACATTTGCTTTTCGAATTGCCCTGAAATGAGCTGTCCACACATTGTTGGGATTATTAATAGCGTTCCAGCTTCCATTATTAAAATTCTGGACAGCATTGGTTGCATTGGTATGTTCCGCTTCATCTGTTGCGGAAGCAATCATTGCAGAACCATCGATGGGGACAAAACCTTCCGGTAATTCACTATATACTGAATTCAACAGGTTGCGTACATTATCATAACCGCTTTCGAGCTGTTCTTTGCTTAGATCTGTAATAATCTCGCGATCCAATTTTTCGCAGGCAGATAAAAATAACAGGCTAACTATACCTGCTACAAATAATTTATTTTTCATCGTTTATATTTTTACGTCAACTAAAATTGCAATCTTGCGCCAAGTGTCAATGTCCTTAAATTGGGATAACCAGTACCCAGCGCATCGGGGATGCCGTATTTTATATGATCAAAGGAAAAAAGATTGGTTCCGTTAATAAAAAGACGTGCCTGCTGCAAATTAATCTTGCTTATAAATTTGCCAGATAAAGCATATCCGATTTCTGCACTTCTTAACTTTACGAAACCGCCATCTCTTTGGTAAAAGGAAGAGAACCGGTAATTGTTAAGATTATTCTCCGTGGACAATCTGGGGAAGTTGGCGGTGGCTGCCGTTTCAGGTGTCCATCTTTCCAATGCTATTACACCGGCCTTACCGAAATTCTGAAAAGGCCTGAACTGATTTCCGTTTAAGCTTACCGTATTGCCGCTTACGCCCTGAAACACCAGGTCGAGGTCGAACCCTTTATATTGAAGCCCTGTGTGCATTCCCACGGTCAGATCAGGTAATCCGGGATTACCGATGGGCTGGTTGTCATTTCCATCTATAATTCCATCCGGAATACCCGCAGGGCCGCCAACATCTTCGTATTTTACATCACCCGCCCTAACTGCAACACCTAAAGGTTTTGCGCTGGAAGCTACTTCCGCCTCGGTTTGAAACAAGCCTAAAGCGCGAAGGCCGTATGGCTGACCGATCCGCCTGCCTTCATTAAGAATCCCGGAGTTTAACTGAACAGGCTCCGCGTTAAAAACAATTTTGTTACGTGCATAAAAAACATTTGCTTCCGCAAAAAAGCGAAGCCTGCTTTTTTCCTTGTTATTATAACGAAGAATCGCTTCAAACCCTTTATTATTAACTTTTCCCTGATTTAGACTGGGCAAAGCGGTGTAGCCAAGATAAGCAGGCGAAGTGCGGTTTGCTTCTGCCAGGATATCGTACCTGTCCTGATTAAATACGTCCAATGAAACGGTAAGCTGGTTAAAAAAAGTCGCGTCTACACCAATATTTGCCTTTCTTTCTTTTTCCCAGGTTACGGCAGGATTGGCGATTCTTCCTTCTGCAATTGCGTTAGCCTGGGCATTATTGGTACCGAGATTATACGAGGCCGTAAAAGGATAACGCTGATCGAACATAAAACGGGTACCGCCAATTTCGTCGTTACCAACCAGACCAAAAGACCCCCTTATTTTCAGGAACGTAACGAGGTGGTTTTTTTTAAGAAAATTTTCATTAGATATTATCCATCCTATGGAACCTGCCGGAAAAGCGCCATATCTGTTTCCGGGGGCATAATTTTCAGAACCCATATAGGCCATTGAAAATTCTGCAATATATTTATCGTTATTTACGTAAGTTATTCGGGTAGCCCCGCTATTATTTTTATACGTCAGACTCTGGTTTGCCACGTCCGTACCTGCATATAATGCGCTCTTATCAGCATTTGAGTTATCAGCATTAAACATTACAAGGGCAGCTATATCATGTTTCTTAAACACCCGGTGGTAGTTTAGAAAACCCTGAATGGCATAATTACGATATTCACCAAGATCCGGTTCGGTTCCAACTATAGGAGTCGTTTGTCCAAAACCGGTATATACTGTATCTCCTGCTGTGTTTCTTGAAATGGCAAATCGCTGGATACCTTTTGCGCGATTAGAGCCGGAGGCAAAATAGTTATTAAAGCTTACGGCACCCGAAATACTTAACCCCTTTGTTATCATTCCCAAATCATGATTAAGCCGGAACGAAGACTGTAACGTTCTTCCGTTGGATTCTGCGAAGCCTGTTTTTAACAGGTTGGCATAAGGATTGGTAAAATTGGCGTTTCCACCAAAACTACCGTTTGGGTTTAATACCGGGAATGCGTTGGGGGGAAGTAGTGAAAGTGAATTAAATATGCCTCCCGAGTTAAGATCTGCGGGGTTTGAACGATCCTCTACTGTTCCACCCAGCAATAGCGTGGCAGATAACCTGCCGGTTAGTTTTACGTCAATATTGGCTCTGAAATTAAAACGATTGTAGCGTGCGTTAATACTTTCATCGTCCAGGTCTCCAAATTTTTTGTATAAACCCTGGCTGGATATATTATTAAGCAGCACGAAATATTTCGCGGTCTTATTACCTCCTCTGAAACTAAGGTTATAATTAGAAACAGGTGCTGCCTTACGCAACACTTCGTCGTACCAATTTACATTCGGCCGGAAGAAGGGATTACTCCCGTCCCTATACTGATCCAGGTCTGTCTGAGTATATATAGGTGCTTTCCCGTCATTCGCCAACGCTTCATTATACAGCACAGCATAACCATACGAGTCGAGAAACTCCGGCAATCCTGCTGCCTGAGAAAATCCCTGCTGTGTACTGAAGTTAGCCTGCAGGGGAGTTTCCCTGCCTCTTTTAGTGGTAACCAATAACACACCATTGGCCGCGCGGCTTCCGTAAATCGCCGTGGCCGAAGCATCTTTTAGCAAAGAGATTTCTTCCACTTCCTCGGGAACCAGCTGACTAAAATCACCCAGAAATCCATCAACTATCACCAGCACATCCGGACCTCGTCCATACGTATTGATTCCGCGGGCCCTTATCCCGGGAGCATTGGCACCCGCTTCATTGCCTCCCTGATTTACGGTAAGTCCGGCTATCCTGCCATACAATGCATTCCCGATATTGGTATTAAAGGCTTTCTCCAAAACACTTCCTTTTACTGTGGAGATAGAACTGGTTACCAGTCGCCGTGGCTGCTGCCCAAAACCGATATTTAAGATGGATTGATGGTTTATATCGACAGTAATGGTATCCGGAGCAATCTGCGCGGTTGCGTAATTACCTGCACCCGCTGCCATTAAGAGAAGGAAGATAAATACGTTGTTATATTTTGGTTGCATTTGAATATGCTTAAATGGGTATATAAAATTGAATGCCTGCAATCCGGAACACTTACCATCCCGGATTTTGAATCAGGTCTCCTTTTAACACTTCGCTTAAAAGATATGGATGCAAATACATACGCTTTACAAACGCGCGGTTTTCGATAATGTAGGGGACGTAATTAAATGTAGCGGCATTAATCCTGTTAATTCTCAATCCATAAATAGGGCCGGTCATCACGCCTTGATTTTCCGCTATCAACCACCTTCTGATGTCCCATAAGCGATGATCTTCAAAGGCTAATTCAATATCTCGTTCTTTATGCACTCTTTGTCTGAATTGCTCCTGGGAAAGACCCGCAGGGAAAGTGGGCATGCCTGAACGCAACCTGATTTTATTGACGGCGTCGTAGGGCGAAGTAGGAATAACCGGCTGATTCGGGAGCTTAACGAGGGGAGTTGAAGAAGCCGAGGGAAGGCCGGGGCCCTGAAACTCATTCATCGCTTCCGCATAATTAAGGTAAAACTCATTAAGCCGGTAGAGCGCAATGGAAGGTGCCACGCTGCCACCATTTGCCAGTGCTTCGGGCACGTGTTTAATCATCCATGCTCCACCCGGATTATTTCTGGTTTGAGTGGCGCCCACAAAAGTTTCAATAACCGGGTATTGCGCATTCCATCTTGCGCCATTATAAGCCACAGTTTGTTTAAAGCGGGGGTCCAGTGTGCCATACTTTGCCACCAGGTCGTTTCCGCCGGCGGGATCCCAGAATGGAACATTCCCGAGCGTATCTTCATACTTGCTTACAAAATTATGCGTAACGGAATTGCCACTGGCAAAAGCATTTAACCCGCCAGGTACCAAATGCATCCAGGGGAAACCGGTGGAAGGGGATGGTGCAAATGTCTTATCTGCAATAATGATTTCGTCATTATCCCGTAGCTCCCACGCTACCCAGTAATTTCCCTGACTTCTGTTAGCCGCCGTCGGATTCCTGTTATCCGGCACGTCAATCAATGATACTCCGGAAGGTCCGGCTTCCACCAATACTGCCATCGCAGCATCTGCGGCCAGTTTCCATCTGTTGGCATCATAGTTACCATAGCAGATAAGATTATTATTAGCAGGATCCGTCATATTCAGATAAGGCGTAGCCGTATTAAATAGCGGGCTGGCAGCATATAACAGCGTTCTCGACTTAAGGGCCAGTACCGCAAGTCTGGTAGTACGGCCTGTTTGAGACGCACTGTATGTTATCCCTTGTAGATTAACGGCAGCATCCTCGCAATCCTTTATTATTGTGTTTACGCATTCCTCAAAAGTACTGCGTGGGACCTCCGCTTCCGATGCCTCTAAAAACCGTACGTTCACAATCGGGAAACCACCATACCGCTTTAACAACTCAAAATTCTGCAAAGCACGTATAAACAATGCTTCCCCTTTCACTTGGTTTCTATAAGCGGCATCAGCATCCGGTACCTCATCTATACGCTCCAGTAAAATATTGGCAATTCTGATTGCTTTCCAGCGGGCAAAATAGCGGACGTCCTCATTGCTAATAATGGTATTATTTTGCACATTCGCTATATTCCAGACCTGGGCAGATGCGAAGGTTTCCTGACTTTCACTTTCATCCGTTGCGCCGGATAGGGTGCCTATCAATGCGGCGGTCGCTGAAGAACCGGTAGGGTTGCTGTTTATCACGTTATCCCTGCTGGTCATTATAGAAAACATTCCATATTGATACAATGTAGACACATAGCCTTCCACATTCGCTCGCTGTGAAAATATATTATCTTCTACCAGATCTACACCCGGTGCTTTATCCAGAAATTCGTCGATTGATTTGTTGCAGGCAGATATGCCTGTCAGTAAGCAACTAATAATTATGATTATTTCAATCCTATTTTTCATACGGTTCACTTTTAGAAATTAATATTTATACCTGTGTTAATGGTCCGTACCAATGGGTAAGGTTCTGTATTGGTAGCGGTAGGCGGACTTTCCGGATCAACGCCGGGATAGACTTTACTCCAGGTATAAAGATTGTTGGCATTTGCAAAAATCCGTGCAGAACTAAGCCCTATTTTCTTTAATGTGCTGCCGCTGAACGTATAACCTATCTCCACATTTTTTAATCTTAAATAACTGGCATCTGCCAGAAAGAAGGTGGAGGACTGGTAATTATTTAACAACCCACCATTAACACCTAATGACAACCTAGGAAACTGAATGGGAAGTCCTGCATCGTATCGCTCCTGACTCCAGCTATTTAACAGATAATCCACCGCTCCGGCCGCAGGTGTGTCAAAAAATCCCGAAATAAACCTTCTGGTGTATCCCAGAGACACATTACCCGTACCCTGAAAAAGTACAGAGAAGCTAAACCCTTTATATTGTCCAACAAGTGAAAAGCCATAGGTTTTCTCCGGAATGTTTGAATAGCCGATAGGTACCTGGTCGAAACCATCGATTAATCCGTCTCCGTTTACGTCCTCAAAACTAATATCGCCCGGCTGCAGCCGGTTATTATCCCACTGGGTTGGCACCCTTTTCGGATCGTTTACTTCTTCCCAGGTGTTCAGTAATCCCAGGTCTCTTAAGCCGAATATCTGGCCGAATCGCTGTCCGGTGCGCGCCTGGTAGGCAAATAAGGGCGGAACCTCATCCTGGAAAAGTATTTTATTACGTGCGAACGAATAATTGGCCTTTACCTGGAAATTAAATTCTCCTATATCATGATTTAACGTAAGATCAATTTCATATCCCCTGTTCTGCATTTTTCCCAGGTTTTCCGGGGGAACGCCTATTCCGATGATACCAGAAACTGTTTGCCTGTTAGCCAGTATATTGTCTCTTGTTTCCTTAAATATGTCAACAGACATAGAAATCTTCTTGTTCCAGAAAGACATTTCAACACCCAGGTTAGATTTTATCGCTCTTTCCCAGGTTAGATCAGGATTACTCGCTCTTCCCTCCCTGTAACCCGGAAGTAAATTATACCCGGTAGCCACTTCGCCAAACCGCGATCCACCTGTTTGCGTCCATGCTGTTGGCCTGAACAAAAACCTGTTATCCGATTCCAGGAACAATGATCCAATCTGGTCATTTCCCACTTCGCCGTAAGATGCCCTTATCTTCAAAAAATTTATGAAATCAGTTTCAGGAAAAAACTTTTCTTCGGACGCTACCCAACCAACGGAGTAAGCAGGAAAAACACCAAAACGGTTACCAGGTGCGAAATTCTCCGTACCGTTATACGCCACACTTAGTTCAGCCAGGTATTTGCCCCGATAGTCGTAAGTAGCCCTGCCCACATAACTCTGATAGCCTGCCGGTACTAAAAAAGTATAAAGGGGGTCGATACTTTTTTGCTGATTGTACAATAATAATCCGCTCACATTATGATCACCGAATTTTCTTCTATAGTCGAATGCGAATTCGGTTGTTGTTCTTCTGTTTTTACCAGTCGTTTGGGAAAACTGAAACTGCTCATCGGGATTTTGCGGCAGAAATACCACCGTACTATCTGCCATTCGCTGGGGAATATAATTTATAATGGTAAACGATCCCTTCCTGTTTAAAAAACGCTGTCTGTTAAAATTCTGGTAAGATATTATGCCATGCGTTGTAAGCCCTGGTGTAATAAAATCAAGATCGTGATCCAGCCTGACCGATCCATTTAAATAGTTACGATATTCCTGTTGAAAACCGGCTTGGTACAGGCTACCTATTGGATTACCGCCTACCGCGGAAAGGTTGATAAGCTTTCCGTCGACTAAACCAGGAGATACGGTAGGATTAGCCCTGGCTATATTTTCTATCACATTTGCCGTAACACCTGCGTTACCTGACCGCTGCTCAGTCTGAGAAGCCATATCTAACGCTGCCCTGAAACGTTTAGTAATATCAAAGTTTAAGTTAGATCGGAAATTATACCTTTTGAAACGTATATTTCCATCGTACCCATCGGCCAGATCCGTATTATTAAAAAGTCCTTCCTGATTAAAATACCCGGCGGATATGGCATAACGCACTTTATCGGTACCTCCGCTTACATTTAAATTATGCTGCTGCTGGGAGGATGTTTTTTTGAGCATAACATCATACCAGTTTGTATTGGGGAAAAAGATAGGATCTTCCCCGGTTCTGTACTTTTCGATAGCTGCGTCGGAATAGGTTGGCGTTACAACGGCTCCGGGCCCCTGAAGCGTGTAAGCATCTAACCTTCGTGCTTCATTAAACGACCGCGTCCAGTCGTAACTATTCATTTGCGACCTTAAGGCGGTAAAACTATTGATGGCATTGTTAAACGTATAGGAAACCCTTGCAGGCCCCTCTTTACCTCGCTTGGTGGTAATGATTAAAACACCGTTTGCCCCCCTGATGCCATATACCGCCGTGGCAGAAGCATCTTTCAGTATAGTTACATTCTCAATTTCGTTCGGGTCTATATTATTATAGTTGCTTACCTGGATACCATCAACCAGTATCAGCGGCTCCTGGCTTCCGTTAAACGTACCTACCCCCCGGATGCGAAGGGTCGACTGATCGTTGCCTGGTTCGCCACTGGCCTGGGAAGCAAATAAGCCCGGAAGGCGGCCAACTAAAGAATTACTGATATTGGCGGCAGGGGATTGCACCAGTAATTTACCCGACATAGAAGACTGCGAACCGGTATTGGTCGCCTTTTTCTGCGTTCCGTAACCCACTACCACTATATCATTCAGATCACTCGATACACCTGGTTTTAATACCAGGTTGAAAGACCGGACTGCGCCTACGGATATCTCCTGCGTTTCGTACCCGATATTAGTGATCACTAGCACAGAGCTATTGCTTTTAACCTTTAGCCGGAAAAATCCTTTTGCATCGGTACTGGTAGAGTTTACCTGTTCCTTTTCCGTAACAGTGGCACCTTCTACCGGTTCTCCCCGGTTATTAGTAACGGTTCCGGTTATTATAAGATCTTGTATAAGTGCAGCAGGTACATCCGCCTTAACGGAATTTTCCTTTTCATCCTGCTTGAAAATGATGATATTACTGTTGGACAACCGGTATACCAAATGGGTATTTTCCAGCAGCAGGTCAAGTGCTTTCCGGAGTGTATAGCTTGCTTTGGGAACGGTTATATTCCTGTAATTTTCTACCTGCTGCTTGTTATAGGCAAAGCGGAAATAAGTCTGTTTCTCAATTCTGGAAAAAGCGGCTTTAAGGCTCTCGTTCCTGAGCTCCAGCACTACCTCCACTTCATCCAGCTCCTGCCCTGTCAGGTCGCTGGCTTTAAGCAATTGGAATCCGGTAAAACATAAAGAGATAATAAGACAGTTTAGCTTCATAATCCATCCTTTGTAATTATTAAAACAAACGGAGTGACAGTTGCCTGTTAATTTCTCAACAGCCGTAAATAATTTCATAACTTTACAATGTTTTAAATAGTTACCACATGATTGTTTAAAAAGTTATACATCCCGGCTCCACCCGGGATGTATTTTTACACCGCTATTACGGAGGCCCTCCATCGAAACCCACGCCATTAGTGAATATCCGGTTTAGCACACCCGGCGCGTTATTATTTACAACCTTTACCATATATTATAATTTTGCCTTCCTGAATGGTATAAGTAGCCTGGGATACTCCGCAGACAACGGATAATATTTCCTCCATATCTTCATTGGCTGAAAAAGTAGCAGTAACCCGGCAATTTTCAATAGCGGGATTATCGAATACTACCAGCATGTTAAAGCGCTGCCCTATATTGACAGCGGCTTCCATCATGGTGATATCGTTAAATTCCATTTCTCCGGGCCTCCATGCGATAACCGAGGTTATGTCCTCTATTTTTCTTTTTAAGACACCGGAATTTTTAAAGAATGATAACTGTTCGTTGGCACTGATCAGCCCGATACTTTGTTTACCGTTTAATAGCTGTACTCTTCCTGTGGATACTGTAACTTCCAGCTCCTCTTCGGAATTAAATACTTTAATATTGAAGGATGTTCCAAGTACTTTGGTAATAAACCGACCGGTGCGAACCATAAAAGGTGCCCGCGCGTCGGGCCGGATATCGAAATAGCCCTCCCCTTTCAAATATACTTCCCTGGTATTGCCCGTAAACACGGAGGGGTAATCCAGCCGGCTATCACCGTGAAGAATAACCGTGCTTCCGTCGGATAAATGAATGGTTTGCTGTCTGTCAGTTTTGTTATCATCTTTCGCCACCGCAAAAGATGGCACTTTGCTACCCGGGCCTGCGTACTTATCGACATACCAATATATACCGATTCCTGCAAATAAGATGAGCAGGGCGGCTACTGACTTTAAAAAAAAGGGTGTGGCATAAAATTTCCGGGAATGAACGTAGGCCCCAGGCTTTGCCTGTGTACTACTTATCACGTTATACATCGTGTTCCAGTCAACGGGGTACTCTGTACCAGCATCTTTTATATGCTGCCATACTGCGAGCATAGGCTCTGTAAGCAGCGATTCCGCTTCTGCAGTCTGTAGCAAGTTTGCCAATTCTGCTACTTCTTCGGAAGTACATTGTTTTTGCAGGTATTTATCGAAAAGAAAGGGTAACCGGTAGGGGTGATCCATGCTCTGAGCAGTAATATATGTTTGGCAATCGTTGTTTTGTTCCCAGGCAAGACACCTGAAAAGTGGGGAAGGACTAACCGGCAGGTAAATTTATTTTAGCAGACTATGAACAGAATCAGCAGGATGGTAACAGCACCTCGCTGGCCAAGGTATTCCCTGATGAAGCGGAGTGCTTCTACCAGGTGATTTTTAACCGTATTCCGGGAAAGCTTTAGATGATTGGCGATCTGTTCGTGATTCAGGCCTTGCCCACGGCTAAGGTCGTACACGAGGCGGCGCTGGGGCGATAGCATGGTGACGGCTTCCCGGAGCAGCTTTTCATTTTCCGCGCTTAGAATTTTATCATCGGTATTATTGTTGGGCAGGGGTTTCATAAAACTTTGCAGTTCCTGCAACATTTGTGCGTCATTGGTTGCTTTGCGAAGATGGTTCAATGTTTTATTACGGGCTACGGCAAAAATATAACCTTCCAGATTATCCACGTGGATAAGAATGTCTCTGCACAGCCATAACTTAATGAATATTTCCTGCGTAAGCTCTTCGGCTGCATAATCCGAATGGGAAATGGCAAGTACGTATCCATAAACCCGGTTCTTATACGTTTCGAAAAGAGACTGAAACGCTTCCTCATCCATATAGCCGGCATTAGTATTTAGCACAAAGCAGTAGTTTTTTATCAATCGGATTGCTAAAATAAATAAAATTCCTGAATTTAAACATTTACAGTTAATTCGCCAGACTGCTTTATTGTTCGGGCCTCGGCGGCTTTGGTAATGTGTAGCCGTAGAATTCCGAAAATGAAACCCTGTTTCAGGTATTCGACCGGTTTCAATCCGGGATGCGGCTCTATTGCTACCCCGGGCCGCGAACATGCCCGTAATCGGGTTACTTGCACCACTGTCCTCCACTTCTCCCCGGGCCGGCCAGTATTTGCAGGGGTTTCAGGCAGTTTCCGAGGTACCAATGAGGAGGCAAAGAGGAGGCAATGAGGAAGCATCGGGGTACTCCCGGGGTCAAAGTGTTATTCATCACGTGTTTGATACTACTCCCTCACACGTTTGATAGGACACCGTCACATTTTTTGAAAAACGAAGCAGATGGGGCGCACTACTGTTATTGCAGTAAAATCTCCTTATTCTTAACCTTATCATAATTAGTTTTAATTTTAATCTAAACACCTTTCATGAAAACCGAAACACTGGCCATTCATTCGTCCAATATACATACAAATGCTACCGGCGACGTTACTCCACCTATCAGCGTGTCCACCACTTTCCGGCGGGGCGAAGACGGCGGTTACCCTGGCGGGTATATCTACAGCAGGGCCGGTAGTCCGGGCAGGGCGGCACTGGAGCAGGTGCTCACGGCTCTTGAATATGGACAGGATGCCTGTGCTTTCTCATCCGGTAACACCGCCGGTATGGCCATATTCCAGGCCCTGAAACCCGGAACGCATATTATAGCTCCCGACGATATGTACTGGGGTTTTAAAAAACAGCTCGAAAGTATTTTTGGAGCCATACTGGAGATCGATTTTGCGGACCAGACCAACCTGGATACCATCCAGTTGTTTATAAAACCGAACACAGCGCTGATATGGATGGAAACACCCTCCAACCCGCTGATGAAAGTGACGGATATAGCAGCCATAGCCATTATGGCAAAGCATCACCACATCACGCTTGTATGCGACAGCACATTTGCTTCTCCCGTATTGCAAAATCCGCTGCTGCTGGGCGCAGATATAGTGATGCATTCTACTACCAAGTACATAGGAGGGCACAGCGATGTACTGGGCGGGGCGCTGGCGCAACCGCCACTTCATTGGCGCTTACACATAAAAAATGGTATATCACCGTTCCAGCCTATGCTTGGGCTGGTTGCATCGGTTATTCCAGGATGTATATGGGAAAGCATTATCCCTCCGATGTATTAGCCGGCGCTGTGGTAGGAGCGGGCAGTAGTTTGCTGAGTCATTGGGTCAGTAAGAAATTATTTCATCCCAAACCTGCTAAGGCCCAACATGCCGTAGCTATATATTAGGC
>JANNOM010000005.1:0-70750 GCA_031399065.1 Chitinophagaceae bacterium | reverse complement strand
ATCCTTCATCCTGATATTTACAGTGCCCCCTCCGAAATCTGCCGGTATAGAACCATTTGTATACGTCTGAACACTTACCGCCTCGATAGCTTCTGAAGGAAGAAGACTTAGCGGGTAAGCCTTGCTGGTAGCGTCTAGACTGTTAAAAACCAGTCCGTTCAAAAGCACCTGATTATAGCGTTCACCCATACCTGATATGTTCAGAGATTGCAGATCGCCCCTTGCCCGATGATCCATTACGATCACGCCGCCCAATCTTTTTAAAAGCTGCATGCCGTTTTTATCCGTACCCGGCTGTATATTGGCACTTGCAATTTTATCGCTGTATAAAGTGGAGCTGTTCAAAAAATTATAAATACTTTTTTTTGACTCCTGACTAAATGTAACAGGTTGCCGCGACTGCCCGTTAATGGAATCTGGAAAAAGCAATATATCGAGCGTGGTAGTTTCGTTCCTTTGTATTTTTACTCCCCTTATGGCTTTTGTGTGATAACCCGGCATGCTAAAATAAACCGTATGGTTACCCTTGGCCAGTGAAATCACGTAATGACCATTAAAGTAAGTGGTGGAATCCAATGAGGTACTGTCTTTTGAAACCGTAGCACCGTAAAGCGGCCTTCGGGTAGAAGCATCCATCAACTGCCCCTTTAAAATTCCTTTATAAGTCTGTGCTGTACTTTGACCGTATGCAAGAAATAACATTCCTGTAAAAAGAACGATACCTTTAATATACAGGTTTAATGGAACCGACATAGTTTTATAAGACATATTTGCTGCTTCTGATGGATTGAATTTTTTATCTGTAAGAAGCCGCAAAACTATTGTTTGTAAAGCATATCAATGTTAAGAAAGTATTACGTTTTTATTATGATTTGTAACATTCGGAAAAAAAACAGTATTATTCGATAAAAGTATGATGTACATTATTACTGAAGAGACTCATACGCTTTTTCGATGATCGGATCTCTTCCGGCTGTTTCTTCTATTGGTGTAATGTTAATAGATACATCAGGCGTTATACCATTTTCAATATTCCTTTTTTCCGGCGAAAGCGTTGCTGAGGAGGAGTATTGCAGCTTCCATCCATTTGCCATCAGATAGTTATGAGGCACGCCACCACCGCCCCCGGTCTGGTCGCCCATAAGCTGAACATTGGCTAATCCTGACATATACATTACGAAATCGTTACATGCGCTGAAGCACCTGCGATTCGTTAAAACAATCACGGAATTATTATAATACGATCCCGCCGGTTCAAGATAAATTGGGCGATGAGCCGTAAAGTCGTCATGGCCGGGACCAGCTTTATTTACGTTGTATTTTAAAAGGAATTTCCCGGAAATGAAACGCGCAAATAACCTGTTAGCATTGTCGACATTACCGCCCGTATTATTTCTAACATCTACAATCAATCCTTCTGTGGGCGCTATATCTGTAAATATACTGTTCAACTGGCTATCGGATATATCATTTGCAAACGCATCATAATATAAGTAACCTATATTATTAAGGACCTTATATATTACAGGCCCCACTTTTTTATAATCATTTCCCAAATAATTTTTAAGAAGATTAGGGTAATTAAAATTAGCAGGAAAAGTTGCATAAAAGTTCTGGTACACGGCCGTATCGGTGTCTGACAACAACGCTACATGCCCATCCTTCAATGTTTCAAGCATTCGGGCGAGTACGTCAAAAAGCGCTTTATCAGTCATATCATCCGTCACCTGCTGCCTGTAAGTAGTGTATACGCTTTTCCAGTCTACTTCTTTGAAGGAGAACATGGCATATCGTTCATCCATTACTTTCCAGGCTTCGTCAAACACCGCTACCGGGGTGGAATCCGGGTTTTTTAAATTAATTGCTTTTTCGCAGGATGTTAACCCATATAACAATAACCCAAAAACGATCAGCCTGAAAGAAAAAATTTGTTGTTGCATAGGTGATGGTCAGCGTTAAAGTATGTGATAATAAGTGAATCCCAACCGGTGACTGGCAGATTTTACCTGCCTCATGGTTTTAATATGGTAATAATTCCAGATATACACCAGCGAAAGCCCGTTCCGTTCGGTCAGTTTTTTTGCTATAGTCAAATGATTGGTCGCGCGAAAGAAGGATGAAAAACTTACCAGTTCGCTGCCTTTAAACAATGTATTAACGGTCAGACCTTTCTGGTCGGGACTACCTTCAGGCCCGTCGGTAGCATACGCAGGTTGCTGCAGTATTGAGATGAATGGTAATTGTATCCTGTTAGAAACGGAGATACCTGTCAATTTGCCTTTTGCTAAATAAACTACTTCTATATTGCTGCTAAGGGACGTGACTAATTCGAACGATACATCGGAATTAATAAAGTTGTTGTAGTCTCGTTTCGAATATAAAACGTTTATCCCGGCTCCGGCTTTGTACCGTAAAGGAGAGGATGCCGGGTGTTTGAGCAGATACATAAAAGTATAATCGGCGTTGAAATATGCCAGTTTTACTCCAGATCCCGCTATTCCAGAAAAATCAGGATTGCCTTGAGAATAGGCAAAACCAAGCTCGTGCTGTGTATTTTTTTTTGTGAGAGAGGTGGAGAGTTCTCCTCCTGGTATAGTTCCCAGCAGGGGGATTGAAGAAAATTTATTATCAATCACCCGAACCTGCTGCGCAAATATCTGGGCCTTTAGCAACCATTGGTTGATGTCCTTATCCGGTATTTCCTGGCCAAAAACGGGCTGTGAAAGTATAATTAACGCCCAAACCGCCATTACCTGGAGCATTTTCATCAGGCAGTTGAAAAGGCCATTTCCCTCATACATATCCCAAAAGTGTTAATTATTATCAATAAAGCTGCAATTAAAGTCTTTATCCACATTTAGAAGCCTCATGTTGAAATAAAAATATTAAGGTAACATTTAGGTAACAATTAAGTAAAGCAAATATTTGACCTTCATCTCTGGAAATCAGATATCACTATAAAAATCCCCCCTCCCCGTTGATCGTAAGAAACCGGCTTTTTAAACTAAAGCCAACCTGAATGCATTGTACTCATTTGTTATGTAGTAGTGCCAATAGGTCGAATGCTGATCATGTGAAAAAGATATAACTAATTATTATTCAAAATCGAATAGTTAATAACCTGCAATGATCAGAACTGAAATAGCAATTGGAATGAATGGTTCAATGCTTGATGAACATCCAACGGGTGCCGGTGTGTATTCGTTTAATCTTATAAATCATCTTGGCGATCTTGATCTGGATAAATCATGGAAGCAGATAACTGTTTTTACTCCTACGAGTTCTCTCCTTAATAAAGATTTCAGGATTGTTAAGTTATCAGATTTTCTGCTATCTTCCAAGCACGGTAAACTGGCGGCTTTTTGCCGTTTTTTCTGGAACACATTTTACTACCCCTTTCAGGCCCGGAATTTTGATTTGCTTTTCAGCCCTACGACACATGGTAGTTTTGTACTTAAAAATCAGATTATCACTATCCACGACTTGCTTGCATTAAGGTACAAGAATCTCAATATCCAACAAACATTCTACTTTAAATATCTTCTTCCCTTTATAGTATCCCGATCAAAACTAATTGTAACCGTATCTGAAACCACCAAGCAGGATGTGATTGATTTTTTAAATTGTCCTGCAGATAAGATAGAGGTTATTTACAATGGCTACGATCATAATCGTTATAATACCAGGGGTGAAAATGTATTTCTTATTGAGAAAAAATATCGTGTAAGTAATTATATACTCGCAGTTGGTCCTACGCTTCCGCATAAAAATTTTGAGACCCTGCTCTATGCATATAAGGATCTGGAAGAACCATTGCGCAAAAAACATCCGCTTGTAATACCCGGAGGAAAAAAGAAATACACAGAATACTTGAAAAATCTGGTGCAGGAACTCAACCTGGAGGCGGATGTTCATTTTCTTGGTTATGTCGATATGGATCTGATGCCTTCTTTATACAGAGAAGCTACAGTGCTCGTTTTCCCCAGCCTTTTTGAAGGGTTCGGGTTACCAGTGCTGGAAGCGATGGCAAGTGGTTGCCCGGTAATAACATCCAATACTTCTTCCATGCCGGAAGTTGGGGGTGAGGCGGTGCTTTATTTTGATCCGCTCAATAAGCAGCAGCTATGTTCAGCTCTTAATAATGTACTTACTAACGGGGGGCTTAGAAATGCGCTCAGGGAAAAAGGTCTTGAACAGGCCAGAAAATTTTCCTGGGAACAATCAGCCCGCTCCCTTAAAACAATAATAGACAATCAAATTTCTAATAACTAATACCATCCCTTATGATCGATATAAGTTGTTCCATTGTATTGTACCATAGTTCGGTTGACGAGATCAGGAAACCGATCGAAAGCTTCTTAAGCAGTACAAGAAGCGTAAAATTATACCTGGTAGATAATTCTGCAGATGATTCATTGCGGTTCGAATTCAACTCTCCGCAGATAGAGTATATTTTTTCAGGTAGAAATATTGGTTATGGGTCGGGCCATAATCTGGCGATAGAAAAAGCTAGGGGAAACTCAAAGTATCACCTGGTCTTAAACCCGGATGTCGAATTTAACCCTGAAATTCTGAGCCGGCTCTTTAAATATATGGAACAAAATGAGGACATCGGGCTGGTGATGCCAAAAGTACTTTACATGAGCGGGGAGATGCAGTATTTATGTAAAACACTTCCCTCTCCTTCCGACCTTTTTGCCAGAAGATTTATTCCAGGCCCTGCAAAGTTCCTTTTTAAAAATTATCTTGAAAGGTATGAGCTTAAACACAAAGACTATAATTCGATTATGGAAGTACCCAATCTGTCGGGTTGCTTCATGTTTATACGAACAGCGGTATTTGCGGAGGTGGGAGCGTTTGACGAACAATATTTCATGTACCTGGAAGATACCGACCTGTGCAGACGGATTAATGAGCAATACCGTACCGTATATTATCCCCTGGTAAGTATTGTGCACGCATATAGCAAAGCGTCGTATAAAAATCCTAAATTATTAACGTACCATATAGGGTCATCCATCAAGTATTTCAATAAATGGGGGTGGTTTAAAGACCGCAAACGCGAACTGATCAACAAATCCGCCATTAGTAACACATTACCTGTGCGCAAAACAGTTATTTTAAAACCCAAACGCACGCTTACTTCCGCCTCATGAAAAATGTCGCAATCAGAAAGGGAGTATCACTCATTATATGCTGTTATAATAGCGAAAAGCGATTGCCCGAAACGCTTTTAGCTATCTCAAAGCAGGAGGTATCGCCGGATTTAAGGTGGGAAATTATATTGGTAGATAACGCATCTACGGATAATACCGCCATCTTAGCTAATTCAATATGGAATGAACTGAATAACCCCGTTGAACTACGCATAGTGAAAGAATCGAAGCCTGGTTTGGGGAATGCCAGAAACAAGGGAATCAGCGAGGCGTTGTTTTCCATTCTCTTGTTTTGTGATGATGATAATTGGCTAAGCCCTAATTACCTGCAGGATACCTACGATATTTTTGAAGCTGACAGAAATATTGCCGCTTCCGGAGGAAAAGGTATTCCCGTATTTGAAACGGAGAAGCCTTACTGGTTCGATGAATACGCCGAGGCTTTTGCCATCGGCTCGCAGGAAATTAACAGGGAAGACGGACGGCTGTTAAACCTATATGGAGCAGGTATGGCCATCCGGAAAACTGCGCTGGATCAATTATTTGCCTCCGGCTTCGTTCCGATCATGCAGGGAAGAGTAGGTAAAAAACTTACCTCTTCGGAAGATACCGAATTAACCTATGCTTTTGTTTTAATGGGCTATAAACTGCACTATTCCAAAGACCTCACTTTTTTCCATTACCTTCCTGCAGGTCGTCTTCAACTTGATTACTTTAAAAGATTATTTACCGCTTTTGGTGTAGATGGTCCTGTAAGGAATCTCTATTATGCACATATCAGTGAACGTTCTTTTCATAAACGGATAAAAAACTGGAACATTCATTTAATGCTTAGCATTATACGCTTGTTTAAGTACCTTGTTATTCCGCCAAAAAAATATGGAAGGAGTCTTTATTTTGGATGGAACATAGCCTATATAAGGCAATTGTTCGCCATCCGAAGTAATTACACTGCGCTGAACGAAAATATCTCACGTATCAAGAACATCTTAAAATCAAAATTATATGCAAAGGAAAAAAGCCATTTGGAATCGTACTGAACTGGCGGATATCATTGTCGAGCGACTTGAGGAAGAAAAAGAAAGATTAAAGAAAGACTTTGCTGCACCGGGTATTATTAATGCCTGCTATATAGATAACCTGCTTCCGGCAGAAATGGCGAAGACTATTTATGATGCATACCCAAGTCCTGAAGAGATGGCTATTCATAAGTCTATGAGAGAAAACAAACGGATTGCCGCACAGATGGATCTGTACGATCCTTTACTGGAAGAGATCGTTTATGCATTTCAGGATGAAAGAATTGTAAAGATATCTGAATATATAACAGGCATCCTTGAAATGAAACCCGATGATTTGCTATACGCAGGTGGGATAAGTCTGATGGCAAATGGTAATTTCCTCAATCCCCATCTTGATAACTCCCATGATAACGACCGAGAAAACTACCGGGTACTGAACCTGCTTTATTATGTAAGTCCTGACTGGAAACTCGAAAACGGCGGTAATCTTGAATTATGGGATGGAGGTGTAAAGAATAAACCACGCACGTTCGTGTCTCAGTTTAATCGTCTTATACTAATGATCACTAATAAATCTTCTTACCATTCGGTAAGTAAAGTGGTAGTAGATAAAAAAAGATGCTGCGTATCCAACTATTATTTCTCGAAGATACCTGCTGAGAAAGAAAGTTATTTTCATGTCACATCTTTTTATGGAAGACCGGAAGAGGCTTTTAAAGGTGTAGCACTTACCGTTGACCGTAAGCTACGCAATTTTGTTAGAAATATTACGGGAAAGAGGATTGTAGAAACTAAACATATCTATAAAAAAGATGGTAATGTAAACTAGTCCGTAACTTTTAAAATCTACCGGTTAGTTAATAAAACACCAATGAAAAAATTTTACCTAAGTTCAAAAACTGGAACCTCAGGGATTTGTAAGTACTCCAGGGATTTTTATGAGCTGGTATTAAAAGATAAAGACTATATATTTGTAGACAGTAACGACCGGGTAAGCAGTATCCTTTCCCTGATAACTTCCAGGGATCATGTTCATATCGAAATAGGTATTTTTCAGAAAAAGGAGATCGAGCTTTTATTTTTAATGTTGAAAGCCAATTACAAAAACGTGTCTGTTACCTTGCACGATGCTCCGTTGATCAAGTATCCTTACTATGAATTTAATAATTATTTTCTTAATGGTTTATCCAAGTTATATGAGCGTTATGCCGGTGGCTTCGGTGCCGCTACCGCGCAAGTTCGTAAAATAGCAGCTATTTATGTGTTGACGCACAAAGGCGTGGAAGCGGTTAGAAAAAAATACAATGTCGATAGCGTGCACTACCTGCCGCATATTATCGATACTGCGGAAGTTGTATATAATAGTTCCACGAATAAAAATTTCATTTACTTTGGTTTTATAGGACAAAACAAAGGGATTGACTATTCACTTCAGTTACATGAGCAATTATTACCTGATTATCCCGACCTTCAGTTCAATGTAGTGGGCCAGCCACTTGGAAGGGAAATTCATTATTATAATTCATTGAAGGATCGTTATAAGACAAATGTTCACTATCACGGGTACCTGGGCGAGAAAGAACTGGATGCCGTTTTTCAAAAGTCTGAATTTGCCGTATTTCCCTTTAAAGATTACCGCTTTTACTGGCCGGTAAGTGGAAGCATATTGTACAGTTTGAAGAAAGGTAAAATCGTGCTGACTAATAAAGTAAATAGTATTGCTGAAATGATCCAGGAAGGTAGCAACGGTTTTTATTTATCGGGTAATTTGAAGAAAGATAGTCGACTCCTCGCAAGCATTATAGCAGATGACACATTGCGTAGTAAAGTAAAAACCAGTGTATTCGAATATATAGCTTCTACACATTCGCCTGAAGCAGTCAGATCTAAACTTATGGACAAAGCCCTCATCTCTCCTTATACTCATTTACATAATCAGACATGAACCACCTTGCCTGCTTTCTTGGTTAAACGTTTTACATAAAGAGCGTTGACATATAATGTTAATTACAATACCTGCATAATGTTAATATTAAAATCACTTTACCATAGCATTTAAGGCACAATGAATATTTACCTTTGAAGAGTAACGAGAAATATACAAACTATGATTATCTATTGCATTCTTATCTTATTATTAGCATTCATACTCGTTTGCTATTCCACTCAGAAAGTTATTTACATCGCCCATAAAAAACATCTGTTCGACGAGCCTTCCGAGGATCGTAAAATTCACCTGGTGAGAACTCCCAACCTGGGCGGAGTGGCTATTTTCGCCTCATTCATGTTTACTTTCTTTTTATTCCTTCCATTTACAAATATCCTTCATCTTAATTATATTATTGCCTCCTCGGTTATTATATTTATATTAGGTGTCACAGACGATCTTGTTGGAGCCAACCCCACTAAAAAGATAATTGCGCAGTTAATAGTAGCACTTATTATTACCGGACCAGCGGAGTTTCGTTTCACCAGTTTTTACGGATTACTCGGTATAGACCATATTAGCTATGAAATCAGTATGGTTGTATCTGTATTCTTCATCATGCTTATAATAAACGCATTCAATCTGATTGACGGTATCAATTGCCTGGCAGGCAGCCTTGGATTGTTCGCCTCATTGGTATTTGCATACCTGTTCTGGAGGATGCAGGATACCGGCTTCTTATTTCTCGCCGTAGCAATGAGTGGATGCCTTTTAGGTTTCCTTGTGTTTAATAAAACTCCAGCCAAAATATTTATGGGCGACACCGGTTCCCTGTTTATGGGATTCATCCTCGCCGTTTTTTCCATACACTTCCTGGAGTTGAACAGGCTAAACGCCATAAAAATACATTCGCCTCATTTTCAATTGGCACCTGCTATTGTTTTTTCTCTTTTGATAATTCCTGTCTTCGACACGTTCAGAGTATTCTCTCTACGGATTCTTAAAGGACGATCACCTTTCGCAGCAGATAGAAATCATATTCATCACCGGCTGATAGATATCAGCCTGTCACACATGCAGTCCACCGGTATTTTACTACTCATTAATACCATTTCTTTTTTATTAGTACTTTCTTTAGGATCACTGAATAACGAGATGATCATAGCTATCGTATCTGCTTTCATCCTGTTGTCGAATTGGCTGCTTTGCCATAGGTTTACACAAAAAATTAATCGTCCCCAGAGTTTAAATCAACCCTATACAGACCTGGCCGCCTATTGAAGCAGGAACAAATGTAATTAACGAACAGCTATGGAAATCATTATAGACTTTGAATACATTGCGGAGCCCGCTTCCCGGCAGGAACTTCTAAATACACTGGTCAGACTTGGCATTCACTACACTATCAGGGAAATCAACCATCCCACGCAAGATATGTTGCAAGACGATGATCCCGCCGAATTTGAAAGCGAAGGGTTCTTTACCAGGGAAGATCTGGAAAAAAAATAACCCCGTTAAAACATACCCGCCTGTTAGATCGCGGGAACAGGCAAATAGGTATACAAATGCGTTTTCCCCTTGTAAATCATATTTTTATCGCTGGGTGACCCATCGTTCTCCCTGAGTTCCGGCTTTGGTCAGGCTGAGATACCCGTAATTCCCCCATTCGATCGGCTTGTTATCCCATAGTTATGGCTTATTTTAGGTATTCATTAGGCGTATAATACCCGTCTTCCCTCAAAAGCGGATGCTGCTTTACACAATCAAAGACTTCTACCTGCATTTTAATAAATATCATTTATACTGACAATTGGCATAATTGCCAATTTAAATGTTAAATTTGCCATGTAATTGAATTGTATGAAAGTAATTATTCCCGTATTTAAAGACTGTGTTTCGGCTTCTGTAATAGGTATGATGGATATGCTGATGCTTACAAGAAACTTCTATGCGCTATTGCCGGGAAAAAAGCAGAACTGGTTTGAGGTTGAATTGGTATCGCTTGGCAAAAGCAGGACAGTACAGAACAATGGGTTTGCCATTGCCTGCCACACTTTGTTGAAAGACTGCGACAAAGCGGATATCATAATCGTTCCTGCCATTGTGGGGCACCTGCCCTCTCTCCTTGAAGAGCATAAGCATTTCATTACCTGGATGCAGCAACAGGCAGGGAAAGGCACCATATTGTGCAGTACCTGCAACGGAGCATTTTTTGTTGCGGCAACCGGCCGGCTCGATGGCAAAGAAGCCACCACTTCCTGGTTTGCCGCGGCCGATTTCAGGTCTATGTTTCCCCTGGTAAAGCTGATTGATGAAAAAATAATTGTGGACAATGGTAAAACAATTACCGGGGGTGCTACCCTTTCCTTTCAGAACCTTTGCATCTACCTGATCGAAAAATACTATGGCAAACAGATAGGCAACCTGGCCGCAAAGATGTTCCTGGTGGATAAAGGAAAACATTCCCAACTAACTTATGCAATCTTCAGTGCGCAAAAATCGCATGGAGATGATGAAATACTGAACTCTCAGGCATTTATAGAAGAAAACGGATCTCAAAAACTGGTTGTCTCGAAGCTGGCGGGCAAAGCAGCCATGGCAGAACGGACTTTTATAAGAAGGTTTAAAAATGCTACCGGTAATACCCCTTCAGAGTATATTCAGCGGGTAAAAGTTGAACTCGCAAAGAGCCTGCTTGAAAAAGATAAAATTGCCGTGAAGGAAATCTGCTACGAAACAGGGTATGAAGACCAAAGCTATTTCAGAAATGTTTTCAAAAAGTATACAGGTCTTACCCCGGCTGACTATAAAAAACAATTCACATTTTCCCTTTAGTCGTTCCAAAAAGAACATCATTAATTAATAATGGTAATGAAATTAATTTAAAAAACTTTCTTTACATTTATCACGTGCTTCGTAATTAGTTTCTCCTACCCTGTCAGATAACCTTTATCCAATTTCTTCAAACATAGTATTCAAATTAAATTTCTAAACTTCTTAGTTATGCCTTTGCCTGTTCTTACAAACAATGACCTTCATAAACCGGTTTCCAACAAAGGAGATGGAGATAAAAAAACACCCTCGCGCAATCTCAATGAAACGGAATTGCTGGAAGCCGAAATGCCCAAACTGGTTACTTTTACGGAGCCAGGTACACGCGTATCGAATACAGCAGAAAGGCCGGAACCAGCTCTCAGAAAGATCATCCCCTTTCCCGCTTCCGGTATGCCGGATGATGCAGCATTTGGCTCTTTCGGCAATTCGAAACTATTGGAGGTTGTAATTGCCGACGATGACAGGGAACTGGTTACCAACGTGCTGGAAAGTCCCTGGAAAAAGATAGCTGCGTTAAGGATACAGGCAAAAAACGGGAAGACATTCGTAGGTACGGCGTGGTTTATTAGTGCCACGGTACTGGCTACGGCAGGGCACTGCCTGTTTATGCATGATGAAGGAGGATGGCCACTTCAGATAGAAGTGATACCTGCACTAAATGGCCTGGAACGTCCTTTTAACTCCGCGTTTGCTACCAGGTTCGAGTCCAGCAATGGCTGGGTGAATGACCGGAATTCTGACTATGATTACGGGGTTATAATCCTAGACCAGCCTATCAGCGAAAGTATTGGATGGTTCTCGGTGGCCGCAGCCCCGGACGAATATTTAAAAAGCAATATCGCCAATATCAGCGGTTATCCGATAGACAGAGACCGTGCTACAAGGCAATACTACCATGCGCGTAATATTATCCGCGCCTCTTCGCGGAGAATCTACTATGAGATCGATACCTATGGCGGACAGAGCGGTGCAGCTATCTGGATGAACCTGGGAGAAGGCGACCGCGTAGCGATCGGTATTCATACCACCGGCAATTCTACTTCTAATTTCGGTACCCGCATTACCGAAGAAGTGTTCAACAATTTTAAAACCTGGAAAAATATTTAACCTATGAGCATCAATAAAAATAACGGATCACTTACCGATATATTTAAAGATTTTTATGCAGAAGGTTCAGATGGTACAGGCATTTCGCAAGACCCTCCGACGAATGATACAGATCTTATTATAAATTTTGAAACGGCTGTATTCGAAGGCCGACTATTCCGGCAAAATGAAGCGCTTTATTTTGAAACGCTTGGAGGCGGCATATTTAAAGTGGAAATGGAAGAGACGGTATCCACAGGGCAATTGCTCGATCAACGAATAAAAATTCAGGGGATACAGGTAGAAGATACCATTACCAATGCCATACCGTATCGTACAGTTACTCCTGTCACGCAAAATCGTTTCCGCGGTTTAAATAAGGAACAATGGGCTCCGTTGATAGAGGCTGTCAGGGCATTTGCATCTGCTTATATCGCCTCTGTGGACGGCCTGCTGACGGCCAGGCCCGGTTATAAATATATTAACGGAGAGATCACGAAAATTCCTGCCATATTAGCTATCGTGGATAAAAAGATAAACTATGCCTCTTTAAACAGGGGCCAGTTACTTCCGGAAAAGTTTCAGAATTACGATGTGGAAGTAGTGGAAGCGTCACCGGAAGATTATATCAAGTATAAAGAATTACCAAATAATAAAGAGCTGGCTTCCGTGTTACCACTAATGGAACCATCCCTACTGGAATCGATGGTAATAGATGGAACAGATACTGAAACCAATTTACCGGAAGCCGGCGAAATGAGAACGGGATATGTGCCGCCGCCGAACGTTCAACTGGAAGAGGTAACAGCGGCCATGACATTGATCTGCCATGTGAGCCCTGAAGGAGGCTGGAAAACACTGGCACCATTCCTGGAAGATACCAATGAACAACTGCAGGTAGCTATGTACGACTTTTCCGCTCCTCATCTTTTTGAAAAATTAAAAAGTATTTTAAAGCAGGGCATCAGTCTTAAGCTCGTGTACGACAGTAAAGAAGCTACCAATGTGGGCAAGGGAACCAAACTGTATGATGTGGAAGAGACCAAAATCATCACCAGTTTTAAGCGGATAGCAGGGAATGGTTTTGAGTATATGCCCGCCTGGAAAGGCAACGATGGCATTTGCAACAATGCGTATCATGTTAAAGTAGCTGTTAAAGATAAAAAAAGCTTCTGGCTTTCAAGCGGTAACTGGCAGAGTTCGAATCAGCCGGATAAAGATTTTGAAGTAGATCCTAAAATGACGAAAGATTATAACAGGGAATGGAACGTAGTGGTGACGAATGAAAAACTTGCAAAGATATTTCATGCATTCATAGACTGGGATTTCGAAAAAAGCGGGGAAAAACCCGAAGCCGCTTTGTTTGAGTCTGTTTCTCTTCCGGACTTATACACTGAAAAAGCGGAGCTGGAAGACGCACAAATAAACAGCCTGGTGCTGTTTCCTCCCCGCAAGTTTGTCTTTACCCGCACTAAACCCTTGCGTATTCAACCCGTTTTTACCCCTGATAATTATATCGAACACGCATTGTCCGTTATCCGTTTGGCCACCGAAACACTCTATTTCCAGAATCAGTACATTAAAATCTCCGCTAATGTAACCCCCGAATATGAAGAACTGCTATATGCCTTGCGTGATGTAACAAATGATAACCGCATAGATTGCCGGATCATCCTTCGTACGCCTTTCTCCACCGCCGATAAAATGAAGATGATGAACGATCTTCAGGCATACGAGTTCAATATGTCCAAAATCAGATTCATGAATAATACCCATACCAAGGGTATTATCGTAGACGGAAAAACAATGCTTATAGGCAGCCATAACTGGTCAGGTTCCGGAGTGCAGTTTAACCGGGACGCCAGTCTCGTCATATACGATACCGGCGTTGCACAATATTATCAGGATATTTTTTTACACGACTGGGAACGAAGAACAGCAAGAGGCCGACAGACGGATACCTTTATGGTAACTTCCACCGGTATGGAAACGGGCTTTTTGGAGGAGGAACTCGTTCAGCTTGACTGGAAGGAGTACCTGGCTTAATGTACAGCAATGGCAAAGCCTGCCTGAATATGGAAAGATCTCCAGGAATAACGCTGATCGACATTGTTGATGTCTGATATTCCCTTACTGGCACGCAGGCAAAACGCAAAACCGCCGATATTATATTGAGCACCCAGATTTGCGCCCCATTCCTGTTTCCGGAAGGCCTCCCTATTATTCCTTATCATGTTTTCATTGGTATAAAAAAGATAACCATATTGAAGTCCTGCAAGCAAAGAAATTTTTTGTGACAATTCATACCGGGCTAATATGGGGACGGTAATATAATTAAGGCTGATATTTTTTAATGAATTGCTTCTTCCATTCAGATTATAATAAGTAAGAAAATTGGGGGCTTTTTCCGTATTATTCCTGGCATAAAGCAGTTCCGCCTGTATACTCCATGCAGTACCCAGCATCCTTTGTGCGAACCCTCCTATTTGTACGCCTGTGTTTAATGAAGGTCTGATGCCTTTCCCGGCAATCTGGTAAAGATTGATACCGGCAGTAGGTCCGTAATGCCATTTCTGCTGCTGCGCCCTGGCCGAAAATGATACCCAGATAAAAAGGGGAACTAAATATTTCATGCGTGTGTTGAATTTCCTGGTAAAAAAGATGCAGGGCTGAAATTAATTTTTATGATCATATCCTTTTACTGCAATGCCTTCATCCCTTCCTTTCACGCGATTAAACGGCCTGATTCCGAGACGAAATTTTACAGTTATCATATAATCTTACATGCAATGATGGTAAAGGTTGGTTCCTGAAATAATTGGTAAAACAACCCTGTTCATCTGCAAAACAGGGTCATATCTCTCTTGCTTTTTGTGTTTATTGAATTATTGCATTGATTTGATTAACCTAAACATCTGTTATGTATAAATACAGCGTGGCAGCAGTTGTCTTAATTAGTCTTTTAGGTGAAATACATATTTGTATAGCGCAGGAAAAAAAGAGCCGGAGCATCCCGGAACAGTGCGCGACTATTGACAGACTGGAAAATAAGCTTTCCGGGAATGCAGATGTAAGAACGCGTTTCCAGTCGCAACTAAGGGAGTTTAATAAAGCCGTTAGTGAAGGTTATTATAATTTGCGGGATCGCAAAGCGGGAAACTTGATTCCAGGTAACCGGGAACCTGTTTACATCATTCCCGTCGTATTTCATATAGTATTAACTGATCCCAATCTGGTTACCGACGCACAGATAAGGGCACAACTCGATACACTCAATAAGAGTTTTGCCGGTAAGAACGGAGATTCGGTTAAAATACCTGCCCATTTTAAATCTCTTTTCGGTAAATCGGGTATTCAGTTCTGCCTGGCACAGCGAAACCCGGAAGGTAATACCACCAGCGGTATTGAGAGAAAAACTGCGTCAAGAACTTCGTTCAGTTATACGGACGATGCAGTGAAATATAGTAACAGGGGTGGACTTGACAGCTGGAACACCGATAGCTACCTGAATATCTGGATATGTACTTTGTCCAATAGCATATTGGGATACGCCACTTTCCCTGACGATGGCACGCCGGAAGAACAGGGTATAGTAATAGACTCCCGCAGTCTGCCGGGCGGGTCTTCCGCCAACTACAATACGGGAAAAACACTCACGCACGAGACAGGACATTTTTTTAATTTATACCATATTTGGGGAGATGATAACGGAAGCTGTTCGGGAACTGACTACGTAGACGACACCCCCAACCAGGCCAATTCCAGCTCCGGATGCTACTCCGGGATAAGAACGGATAATTGCTCCAATACCGGTAACGGTATTATGTATCAGAATTATATGGATTATAGCTATGACAATTGCCTGCTGATGTTCACCTATAACCAGGTTACGCGTATGGAAGCAGCCCTGATGGCCTACCGACCCGCCCTCCTGAATTCCACCGGTTGCGAACCTGTGAGAATCACAGAATATAATTCGGTTATTGCATCTGTCGATAAGCCGGAAAAGAGAATATGCACAAATGGCTTCTCGCCGGTGGTGACTATTAAAAATAATGGTAATCTACCGTTAACAACGCTTCAGATAAGCAGTATGCTCGACGATGGCAGAGTTGTATCCTACCAGTGGTCGGGTAACCTGTCTTATCTTTCAGCTATACAGGTAAAGCTGGATTCATTTGAGAATGTATCAGCAGGGCAGCATTCATTGATTATCTATACCAGTAATCCGAATAATCAACCGGATGAAGAGCCGGAAGATGATACCCTCCATATTTCTTTCCAGTATTATCCGCCGGTAAACACCATTTCCGAAGGCTTCGAAAACACGTCATTTCCTCCCCGTGGCTGGGATGGCGTAAATCCTGACGACAAAAACACCTGGCAGCGGGTAACAGGAGTCGGCAAAACTGGTAACGCCTCGGTGATGATCGATAATTATAATAACACTACGGCAAGTGCGAAAGACGATCTCCGGATGCCTTTGATTCGACTGGCTAATGCAGACTCAGCCTATCTCCGTTTCCAGGTAGCTGCTGCCTCATACACACCCACTTCCAGCCGTAACAATACCTGGGACACACTGGAGGTGTTATTAAGCAGGGATTGTGGTTATACTTATAAAAGTTTGTATAAAAAATGGGGAAGCACCCTCGTTACACGCCCTGCCGCTACTACCAGCTACTTTGTGCCCGCCGCCGCTGAGTGGCGAAAAGATTCTGTCGATCTTACTTCTTATATAAATACAGGTGATTTCCTGCTTGCTTTCCGTAACACCGGTAATAACGAAAATAATATATACCTGGATGATATCAATCTGACTACAATCACCATAAATCCCTATCTGAAAGAACAGGGTTTTATGGTTACACCCAATCCCACTACAGGACTGATATCTGTGCAGTTTTATCCCAATCCAGCCGGCTTAAAATCAATAATGATCTTTAATATGCTGGGTCAGAAAATAGCGGAGCAGAAGATTATAGTACCAGCCACCTATTATTCTTTTGATTTAAGCCGTAATGCTTCCGGAATATACATGGTGTATGCATTATTTACGAATAATAAAATTGTCAGGAAAATACTAAAGCGATAGTATATCTCCCTTTATATTTACTAAACTTTACCGACTATCATGAAGTATCTGTTTTCTTCCTATAAAGTTGTACTTATACATATTATTGGCTGGGTGAGCTGGCTTGCATTTCTTTTATACATGCAGCCTCCCTCGATCGACCAAGAACTTATCCGGAACTTCAGTACTTATTTTCAGTACCTCAATATTTTCAGTAATGTCTTCCTCATATTTAATTTCTATCTGAACGCGGCCTTTCTGGTGCCTGAATTTCTTTATAAAAAAAAGACTATAAAGTATATTGCAATGCAGTCGGCTATACTGCTTATTTATATTTTACTGGCACAGGCATTGTTTCATTATCTCACCCGTAATACCGATTTTCCTGACCAGGGTTCCTATTTAACGATTCCTCTTCCTTTGCTTTTATTGCCATATATATTTAATCTGGCAATTAGTACTACCTATAGATATGTAACGGACAATATAAAAAAAGAAAGATGGGTTGTCGAGAAAGAAAAAGAAGGACTTAAATCGGAACTCCTTTTTTTAAAATCGCAGGTGAGTCCACATTTTGTTTTTAATGTATTGAACAATATGGTTTCCCTTGCCCGTAAAAAGTCGGATGCGCTGGAACCTGCCTTAATACAGTTATCCTCTTTACTGCGTTACATGCTCTATGATACGAACGAAGACAAAGTTCCGCTCGATAAAGAGATATTCTACCTGGAAAACTACATCGATCTGCAGAAGCTCCGGTACAGGAATTATATTCGTATCAATACCTTTATGGAAGCCCCCAAAGAGGCTTTGCAGATCGCTCCCATGTTGCTGATACCTTTTATCGAAAATGCCTTTAAGCATGGAACCAGCCTGGTAAATGATGGATTTATAAAAGTGGACCTCAGTTTTAAAGAAAGCCGCGTTTTTTTTAATGTCGTTAATAAATATGAAAAAAACGGGAGCTATCAAAAGGATAAGGCATCCGGGATAGGTCTTGTTAATGTAAAACGACGCCTTGCATTATTGTATTCCGGCCGTCATCAACTGGATATTCATGCAGACGAGAAAGGGATGCTTTTTATGGTTAATTTAGAAATAAATTTAAAGGGATGAAACTACGATGTATTGCTATAGATGATGAACTGCTGGCACTGGAACTGCTGGAAGACAATATCAGGAAAATACCCCATCTTCACCTGGTGGCTGCCTGCTCTAACCCTCTGCAGGCCGTCCAGTTACTGCAGGAACAGGAAATCGATCTTATTTTTTCTGATATCCGGATGCCTTCCCTTAACGGACTGGAATTGATTCAGACACTTCCACATAAACCAATGGTGATATTCATTACCGCCTACGAAAACTTCGCCGTGCAAAGCTACGAAACGGATGTAGTGGATTATCTTGTTAAGCCGGTATCGTTCGATCGGTTCCTACTGGCTTCCAATAAAGCACTTACGCTGTACAATCTAAAACAGGCCGCAGCTAAAAAGGAAACAAGTAATGATAAGAATGAATTTATCTATATAAATGTAGAGTACGGATATATAAAGATGATCTACGACGAAGTGATGATGATGGAAGCATTAAAGGACTACATAAAAATTTACTGGAATAATGGTAAAAAGCCTGTCCTGACGCGCATGAGCCTGAAAATGGCGGAGAACCTATTGCCTCAAGGCAGGTTTCACCGGGTACATAAATCTTATATCGTCGCCGAAAAATCGATAACAGCCATCAGGAAAAACAGTATCTTCTTAGGCACTACCGAAATACCGGTAGGCGATACATTCAGGGAAAAGATCAATGACATTTTGGGTAGAAGTGTGAGGATGTAAGTAAACGCTTACAAACTGCTCCATCTATTTCAGCGATCATTGCACCATCTGTTCTATCTTTAAGGATATGAATTACTACGAACAGCAGATAATGAGCGACCTAACCGCCTGGCAGCAAAAAATGCTTCGTAAACCAGGATATTTCAATAAAATTTCCAAGGCCGTACAGGATAAAATCAACAGCTGGATCCCTGAAAAAGTGCATAAAGGTATTACCGAAACAATCAAGCAAATGATACGGGGTGTATTGTTTGGCGCCGAATGGACAACAAGAGATAAAAAGGAACGGGCTAACATGGAGGAAACAGATAAGGCTGCCGAAGAAAAGATTGCATGGTACCGTAATACAGCCGCCGTGGAAGGTGCCGTGACCGGGGCAGGCGGTATATTATTAGGGCTGGCAGATTTTCCACTCTTGCTGGCTGTTAAACTGAAACTGCTGTTCGAGATCGCTTCCATCTATGGATATGCCACTGACGATTACAAAGAACGCCTGTATATCCTACATATTTTTCAACTTGCTTTTTCCAGTGCGAAACACCGCAGGAACGTGTTTGTTAATATGCAAAACTGGAATGAAAAATCAAGGGGGCTACCGGCAGATATCAACCAGTTCGACTGGCGGAATTTTCAGCAGGAATACAGGGACTATATTGACCTGGCCAAGCTGGCACAACTGATACCCGTGATAGGAGCTCCCGTAGGGGCCATCGTTAATTATCGTTTGATCAGGAAGCTCGGGTTTACAGCAATAAAGGCCTATCATATGCGGTGGGCGGAGCAACAAACAAGTAAATGGATCCGCTAAAAAAAGACCTGATCCCGTTCAGATAGCATCTATTATTAGTTGGTTTAGATAGTAAAGCCTATCTTTACATTAATTAAATAAATTAAATGGAACAAGGAACAGTTAAGTTTTTCAATGAAACCAAAGGATTTGGTTTTATTACACCCTCAAACGGAGGTCAGGACATTTTCGTTCACGTATCAGGCATTAATGGTGAATTACGTGATAAGGACAATGTTTCCTATGAGGTTGAAAATGGTAAAAAAGGTTTAAATGCAGTTAACGTAACAGTTATCTAAATTTTATATATTTTAATCATTGAAAAGGTATGCGTAAAGTGTACCTTTTTTTATGCCCTCAAATCTACGAAGTAATACCTTTTAAATGCCGGTCTGAATATCTTTAGTAGAAATACGAAACATGGCCGGTTTTCCGAACTATGAATATAGGGCAGTTCTCCTCTTGCACCCTTTGTCGGCAGTCGCTATATTTGTATTGTTATTTGATTGATGAGATTTAAAAATCCAAAGATGTTCAACATCTAAATATCCGAAAAACCAATACAGATCCCATCATCCATTTAAACGATCCAATATCCGGTTTACACGAAAAACCAAGTTGTTAAAACCCGAGTATTAAAAAATTAAAGCCGCCTCATTTATTTGAAGCGGCTTTACTATTATTAAGAGTTCAATTTACACCTGGTTAAAACTTCCTGCCCACGGTTAAGGCCAATTGGCTCATCGTATCACCTTCCGTGTCTGTCTGGCCCCCTGCAAGAATACCGATACTGATTTTATTCCTGATTGTGTACCTGTATAGAATTTGAACGGAGCCGCCTGCAGCAATAGTATTTTGAGGATAATAATTGATCAAGCTTATTATTGGTCCCGCATAACCGGTAACATAACCGAAAGCAATGGGATTAGTAATACTGTATCCATCAGTTGAAGCGGATTGATACTTAACCAACGGCCCCAGCCGGAATACCAGCTCATGAACTGGGGTCCTAACAATGCGTAATCCCAAATGTCCTGTAACCTGAACCCCGGCTGTGGTATGCCTTAGGCCACCGTCGGGTTGATAATAGGGATTATCAGTAGAGAGTAATGCAGTCTCTTTACTATAGATAAACCCGGAAAACCCAACGGACCAGGATAATTTCCTTTTAAAATTTTCAGCGTATTCCGCGCCATATACAAAACCCGGCATATCCCCACTACCCGTTTTACTGTACCCGCCCAGCACCTGTACCATTTTTTGGGGAGTTTTTTCCTGTGCGAGCGAACATAATGATGATAATATTAGTGAAGAGAATATCACTATTTTCATATTATTTGTTTTAAGATTTAACTGATAATGATTTTTACACCTTTGTAATTATAGGACTTTATCTCTGTATTCAAATATTAAATCTCTTGACTGGTTAGTGAGGGATGAAAAAGGATTAAAATATTAATATAAAAGCTGACCTATTATCTGTTTGCAAATGTATTTGGTACATTTCTACAATGGATATTGACCTCCCCCCTTAAAACCGGTTCGGCTTTTCGGGTCAGGCAATTAGATTTAAATAGAAATGAATACTTGATTTTTTTTTTAAGATCATTGAAAGGAATAATCCGTTCAATACTTACACTGAAATAATTATTATTACAATCAAAACAACGCCAACTTTCAAATATCGAATCATCTATTTTACTGTTAGAAAATACCTCTTGTATTTGGTTTAAAAATAAGGAGGTAAATAAATTATTCAGAGCTTACTTGGTTCTTCGGCCTGAAATCAAAATACAATGAACCATTAATGGGCGTATAATTCATAAACATACTTTGTTGACTTTGCGGCCCTAATAATGCTGCGGCCTGAAACTTGGTACCAATTGCTGAAATAGCATTCATAAAACCAATATTACCTTCAGGAAAAGGTGGACTGGTGTTTTCATTTTTTTGTCCCCTGGGTTTATCCGGTTTCAGCATTTCTAAAAATATATTGGGCTGTTCTATATACACTGTAAAATCAGCTTCCTTATTTTGCAACGTTACCCAAAACATTTCAGCATGCCATCCTTTAAACTCAGGGTAGTCCCAGCTTTCGCCGGTAACGGTATTGTTGTATGCCTTCTGCCATACACCAAACTGCTGGCCTTTCAACCTGTTTTTCCAAACTCGGTAAGGGCCACGGCCCATCCACTGCATACCGTTTATTTTTTCTTCCGGAAAATCAAAGGTGATACCCATAAAATCTACATTGCCTCTTTGGGAATAACTATATTCAAGTTTTGGCAGCTTACCTGGCTGAAAGATCCATTTCACATGATATTTTGTTTCTCCATAAAAAGGTTGAACAATATAGGTATCGCCTTCTTTATAATGCTTTATTGCAGACAGTATCAACTTAACTCCGGCCAATGCCGGACCACCCTTAACCGAAATGTCATTTTCCCCATTAAAAACTTTTTGAAGAAAGCCGGTAGCAGTATCAAAACTATACACAATGCCATCGCAGTTAATTTCTACACTGCCTGCTTTTTTATTCGCAATAACTGATGATGATGAAGTGATATCGATTGCTTGTCTTGTTATTTTTGCCGGCTGTGTTAATGCCCAGCTCCAGGTAAAAATAACTTTACCAGCCGGGTCATAAGCAGTAAGATAAAGTGCATCTGCAATGCTGGTGGGTGGATATTTAATTGTCAGCCATCCTTTTTCGCCGGGTTTAAGTGATGGGGATACTGCAACTCCCTTTTGTAAAACTTTTTCTTTGCCGGTTATTGCTGATGCTTTGGGCAATGCAACTATCCTCCATTCAAACCTGCATTTATTCAGATTTGTGTAGAGATACCTGTTCTCTATCTCAATTTTTCCATTAAATTGTTGAGGAATCGTTTTTGTACCGACGTAAACGGGCGACCATATTTCTTTGATGGTATAATAACTTGCCTCCTTTTCCCGGTGCGGTCCAACTATGCCGTCCGGTGCTGCATTGCCCGCCACATCAATAATATTTCCTTTGTCGGTACGTACCACACCTTCATCATGCAGGCTCCATAGAAAACCTCCTGCAAAACCCTTGTGCTTCATCATTTCATTCCAAAAATCATCCAGCCCTGCGCCATGGCCACCGTCAAATAAGCCATGCATAAATTCTGTTGGATAATATACTTCGGTGCCATACAATACCGCATTGGTTACATAATTAAAGTCCTGGTAATGCTTTGTTTCTGTACCATTAAATCTTTCCCAGGGATGCATCACAAAACGTTTTTGCGGATCGTACCAGTGGTAATCACCATCTAATGCAGGGTTCCATCCACCTTCATTCCCATTATCCCAAATAATAATGGAAGGATGGTTCACATCACGTGTAACCAATTCTTTGACCAGCTTTCTACCAACGACGGTATCATAAGCTTTTTGCCAGCCCGTTAATTCATCCAGCACAAACAAACCAAGGCTATCACATAGATCCAAGAATTCTATATCAGGTGGATAATGGCTCATCCTAACCGAATTCATGTTCATGTCTTTTATAGCTTCAATATCCATTAAATGAATAGCACGGCTTAATGTTCTTCCACTCTCGGGCCAATGACTGTGACGGTTTACGCCTTTCATTATAATTTTTACATCATTCACGTAAAACCCATCCTGCTCACGGAAATCTACTGTTCTAAAGCCAAACCGTTGCTTAACAAAATGAATTATTTTTGTGCCTTCTTTAATAGAAACAAGCGCATTGTATAAATTAGGTTCTTCAACATTCCATTTTTTTATACCTGTAAAATTTTTTTTAAGAAAAGCACTATCGGCGGCACTTACATTAAATGGCAGGCCAACATTTTTACCATTTAATTCCTGAACCTGGATTTCTACAGTTTGATTTTTACCGCCGTTTTTTGTAAAAACCTGCATACTAAATACACCATTTGCTTTTGCATCCACCGCTACCCTTTCAATAAAAGTTTGCGGAACTATTTCTAAAAAAACGGGACGAAATATGCCGCCGAATATCCAGAAGTCCGATTGCCTTTCGGCGCGGTTAACTGAATTATTGGCTGATTTTTTTTTAACCGTTACTTCTAATAAATGCTCGCTACCGGGTTTTAAAACATCCGTAATATCATAACGGAATTGATAGAATGCTCCCTGGTGGATTGGCCCCGCAGCATTACCATCGATCTTCACCTCCGTATCCGTCATGGAACCATTAAATACGATAAATATCTTTTTATTGTTCCATGATGGTTCAGTTTTAAACGCATACTTATACATTCCGGTTTCGTCGGGGTTAAGTTTATCTTCTCCATAGTTAAACGTACCAAAGCCCTGTTGCTCCCAACAGGACGGAACGCCGATGGTTGTCCATTTACCACTATTCATTCCTTTTGTAACCATAAAGTCCCATTGCACCGTATTATCTTTATCAGTACCGGATAAATATTTAATAATAGTTTGTTGTGCCTGCAACGGTAATACCAACAAACAATAAAAGGATAGTATGACGAGCCTGATTTTATTCATAAAGAGATTTATTATCGTATATATTACTTCTTCTATTATTATTCTTTAAAATACCCGGCCTCTTTTTGCAATGCTTCGATAGCATTCAGCAAATACACTGCCGGTGAATTCCAGTTAATGGCAATTTCACAGTAAAACTAATTGGATAAATATGACTAATCTAACGAACATTACCTTTTTTTTAAGAGCAACGTAAAACAATGAAACGTGAATAAAATTACTGATTTTATTGTAGCATATTAAAGTCTGTATACAACAAAAAAATACAGATCGCAAGACCTAACAGCAGCTGATTGTAAAGCCTCCATCATTGCATTCCAGAAACGGGGAATAGACCCGAAAATAACGAACATTACATCTATCCCAAACATTACTTCAGGCAGATATTTTATTTTACATTGTTCGTAATTTGAACGACGCGCGGTTCCGGCAGGTTTAGCAACAAATATCTGACTTTGGTAATGCAGACCGTTCTACACAATCCCGAAATTTCTGTTTACATTGCAACACTAAAAAAATTATTTAAATAAAATGCTATGAAATTTTACTTTTTGATTGTGTGCTTTCTAATTGTCATAACTCAGGCAGCATTTGCTCAGAGCGCTGTTTCTGCATCGCATCAAAAGCAATACAATTCAACAGCTGTTGAGGATTTTCCGGACTTTAATCGCAGTTTAATGCTTGAAGAAAAATCTGATACAACAGCGAATGTAAGTTTTGGTGATTTTGATGGCGATGGCCATCCTGATATTCTATTAGTGAACGGCAGACACTGGCCTATTATTGACCGGGTTCTTATTGGAGACGGGTTGGGTAAAATACGGAAAGCTTATAACCTTGCGGAGGTAGCAGACCGTTCATACACCGGCGGTTTGGCTGATTTTAACGGGGATGGTTTTCTTGATATTGCCGTAAGCAATGATTACCCGAACCGCAAACTGGTGTATTTTAACGATGGGAAAGGAAATTTTAAAATCGGTGCTGAATTCGGAGTACCGGAATGGCCGACAAGGAATTTATCCATCGCTGATATCAACGCCGATGGATTGCCGGATATCATTTTGGCGAACAGGGGGGAAGCGGGAAAAACATCCAATTATATTTGCTTAAACAGCGGAAGAGGACAGTTTAATGGTAATTGCATCCGATTCGCGCCATACCCAGCTACCACCATATTACCTGCAGACATCAATAAAGATGGTTTTATTGATCTCGTTGTACCGCATCGTGAAGGTGGCCAGAGTTACCTGTACCTCGGTAGTTCTGACTTGGCTTATTCAGATGCTCACCGCATTAAATTTGGCCCTGCTGACGCTGCCATTCGTACAGCAGCAGCAGCAGACTTTAATGGAGATAGCTTACCGGACATTGTAGCCATAGACCAAAATAAAGGAGTAAATCTTTATTTTGGACAAAACGATCAAACTTTTTCTACAGGTATTTCCTTAGCGGATTCAACGCTAGTCCCTTATGCATTAACATTAGCTGATCTGAATAACGACAAAAAAATGGACATCATTATTGGCCATGTGGAAGCGCCTTCAACAATATTTTTTAATAACGGTAAAAGCCGCAATTTTAAATCAATTTCCTTTGGTGATGCAAAAGGCACGGTATATGGTTTTGCAGTTGGAGATTTCAATGAAGACGGAATACCGGACATCGCTGCTGCACGCTCAGAAGCACAAAATGTTTTATACTTTGGCAATGTCCAATCGGAAAAGAAATGAAATTCCAAATAAAACTTTTACCACTTTGGAGCTTAATTGGGGAAAGTCATATTGTATCCGTGATTCAAATTATTTAAGGGTTGCCAATTTTAAGGTTTTATGTTCCTTTTATTTTGTCGGCAATATTATTTTTTACAACAAGCATAAACGTTTCCAGGGCATTCATTACTGTCGGGCCACTAGCAAGTGCCAACGCTTTTTCCAAGCGATCTTGGTCTAGGGCCAATGCGTTTTCGACCAATTTCCTTTCCGGAGGGTCAAGTTTGTAAATGTCAAGATTTATCCAATGACGGCTGTCGTCGTATATTTTCTTTAATTTGTCCTGTATATTCAACCTTTGCCATTCATTTTTATGCTCCTCCCATTGTTTTTTCTGTAACAGATCCTCCACTGTCCTGTCTCCGACAGGTCCGATAAAAATTTCCTTAAATTCATTCACAAAATTGTTGTACTCATCGGTAAACGCACGAAGGCCGGGTTTTGTATTTGTGGTAGCATTACTCACAAATAATTGTGCATCTTCCCTCTGCCCTTTGGTGAGCATGTTATTTGCTACTTCGATGGACCTGTTTTCTGTTTCAGTATATTCTTTCAGGGCCTTATCCAGGTTAGTATTTTCCAGAAACTCCTTTACACTCTTTCTTGTATTGCCGAACATAATGACTGTCACTGATTCCTCGCTTCGGTATAGTTGTTCAAAACGGTAGCTGACGTCCTTTCCGTTTACCATAAAACTATTTAGTGTGTCTACCATTATGGAGATCGGTGTAAAAATAGATGGAGGCGAAGGGGTGGCTTCATCCATAGCGGCCCAGAGGGCCAGTGCCTTTGAAAGATTTTCCCGAAGACCTGTATGCGTTGCTTCCAGTAGGTCAAGCCCGTTTTTGTATATAACTGTAAGTTCCTCTGATATACTCCGGATATTGGCATTCACATTCTTATTGGTACTCAGCAGATCGTCCCATTTATCCAGCAGATTTTTCTTTTCCGATTCGAATTGTTGTTTATATGCTATTATTCGCGCTTGCATAATATCTGCCAAATGCAGATCGGCGAGATTAGAGAGAAAACTGGATTCTTCCGATATCATTTCGGTGATCACGGTCATAAAAAGTGTTTGCCGTTTATCCTTCAATGCTTCTTTTAATATCTGGATTGCTTCCGCTGATCTTGTTTGAAAATGATTATCCCAGCGACTACGCTGTTCTTCGGGAGTTTTAGTTGTGCTCCCGAGAAATCCGATGGCTTCTTCCATTGTTTTTTGCCGGAGAATGAAATACCTGGTAATGGCTTCCCTTATGGCTTGCTGGTCTTTTAGAGATGATGTTTCACGCGCAGGCATAATTTTCACTGCTTCATCGAGCTTGCTATGCACCTCCTGTTTTCTTTTGTCGTACATGTGTTGTTGATTTAAACATTACTTTACAAGGGCTGCAGTTCTGTAATTTTCCATGGGCCTGTATTAAGCCGTTGCAATGTCCAGTTCCTGTGCACATACAGATTCGAGATACTCCGGTAGACTCCGTCTGGTTTGCCGATATGGTCGATGATAATTTTCACCTGCTCCACTCCTGGCACGCCAATGCTTTTATTTTCTTCCGTCACTTTTATAACAGGGCTAACATAAAGTATGCGCGCGTCATAAATATCATTAAGTATCTGACGGCGCGATTTCTCCCATGTGTGCTGGTAGTTTTCATCCGTAAACCAGTAAGCAAGATCCATATAAGTTGGCCCTTCCCATTGTGAATAAATCTTCCAGTTGCCAAAAAGTTTCCGCCATGATTGCATATCACCTAATTTAATATATTCAATCATGGCTTCTATAACCTGCTGGGGGGAAGCAGTATCGTCAAGCGGATAGCCAGAAAAAATGCTTAGGCTCTCCTGGCCTTCAAAAGTTGCTTTCCCGGTTATGTCTGTTTTGCTGATATCAATAAATACATTTTCTTCTCCGGCAGTGCCGCTTAGTATTTTCACCATTAATCCCTTGACCGATCTTCCCTCGTAGGTTAAGATAGTAGGCTGATCCATAATTTCTGCAATAAACTGGTAAGATTCTTTCACGTCCGGAGTAACCTGGGACTGGTAATAAAACAAGGTTTTAAAGAAAATATCTGCTTCCTTACTGTTTAGATAGATGAAATAGTATCCATCATTTTTATTTCCGGCTACTGCATAAGATTTGCCCAGATCGTTGATAAAATTGTCTAAAGTCAGTGCAGGTAAAACAACTATTTTGCCTGCTGCTTCCTTAAGATTTGCGTACACCGGATCAGGTGCCGGAAAAGCCGGAATAATGGATAGAGATAATTTATCCAGAAAGGCAGATCTTCCTGTAATCGCCGCTTCTCTCACAAGTGCTACTCGTTGCTTTCCTATCTTTCTGTATTCCAGCGTTTCTTCTGAAATATCCGTATATGTTCTGCCTTCCAATATCTGTCTTACTTTCTCCCAATCCTTCAACAGCATGTCCGCAAACCTGCCGGGATAATTTTTCACCAAATAATCGATGCGGGGTTTCCATTCAAGATGCTCGGATAATATGCTGCGATTGTCAATAGCCGAGCGCTCCCATTTCCAATCGGCGATATAACGGCTCGCATGCCGCTGAAATTTTTCATACCAGTTGGACCATGCAGAAGAGAATCCGTCATTGTTAAGGCGGGTAGGTCCATCCGGACTAAGTGCCAGGCGCTCCTCCTTGTCCAGATAAACCTGTAGTTTACTTATTTTCCCTGGTACTTCTATCATCTTTCCTTCTCTCCACACCTCTAATAGAATGTTATCTCCATCTTTTCCTCCATGTTCTTCCCAATAAGTGCTTTCCAGGAAATTACCGATAGCTTTGGATCTGTCGGGCTCCGACATTTCCTTCGTATATTTTTTATTATTTAGTCCGGTTATCATGTCGCCCGGCTCCAGATTGCTATTACGAAAGTAACTATCCCAGTTGATCCATTCAATAATAAATCCATACGGATGGTTGTCGCGCGCCTCGCGCGTTTGAATTCCTGATGAAAAAGTATGCATGCCTTATTTTATTAACGCAGCAAATATAGGTAGATGGGTAAAAACTGTATATACCGTAAAAGGGTTATGTTGAAATGCAAAAGTCTATGCTAAGCAAAAAAACCGTATGGCTGAAGGCGGGAAATCTTAGCACTACCGGCCAAAAGAATGCCGCTGCCGGAGAATTGAAAAACAGGCCATCGGAAAGAATGTACGCTATGTGGCAAGCAATGAACAAATAGCTAACAAGGTCGCGCATATTATGCGCTGAATACAACAAAGCTATCAGTCAATCGTCAGAACTACTTTACCATTTAACCCGCCAGCTTCAACCAGTTGTTGCGCAGCTGCGGCCTCTTCTAGTTTCATCACTTTAACAATCGTGGGAATAACTTTTCCGTGTTCAATCAAGTCGGTCCCGAATTCCAATTGTTGAAAAGTTGGAAGGCCTTCGACAAACCGAGCTATGACCCCATGCTTGCTGGCCAGCTCCTGCGAAGGAGGCGCAAAAGCACTCAGTAATAAGCCACCTTTTTTGAGCACTTCAAAAGATTTTTCCAGTGTTTCGCCCCCGACCAGATCGATAACGATATCGACATCTTTTACCACTTGGGTAAAATCTTGCTGCTTATAATCAATCGTCTCGTCCGCGCCTAATGACTGCAGCAGGCCAATGCCTTCGCCGGATGCTGTTCCAATTACGTGAGCACCAAGTAGTTTGGCTACTTGCACGAACACCTGTCCTACGCTGCCTGCCGCTCCTTGAATCAGTATCCGCTGGCCAGCTTGCACCTGGGCCTGCTCAACCAAGAACAAATGGGCAGAGTGGATGGGAATAGCCAAGGCAGCGGCCTCATTGAGCGTCAAGTTCTGCGGCATTCTGGCAACCTGGTCCGCCGCAAGCGCAATGTATTCGGCATATGTGCCGCCGATAGTCCCGCCGTAGACCTGGTCGCCGGCTTTCAAGCGGGTAACATTGCGACCTGCTTCTTCAACCGTGCCAGCAAAATCCAGGCCGGGGGTATAGGGCAGCTTTACGGGTATCACTTGTTGCATTTTACCCGAGCGAATCTTCATATCCAACGGGTTAACCGTGGTAGCGGCGATACGAATCAAGACTTCATTGTCTTTTGGGACTGGCTTTTCGATGTTAGTGAGCTGCATAACATCCGTGTCGCCGTAACTGGTATATTGTATTACTTTCATAATAAAGGTTTATTAAAAGTGTAGTTAAAAGAGAGATTCAGGAAGAAACTGCTCTAATTTGATCATATGAAGAATTTATACAGAAAAATAATATAAAGATAGTGTGATTTTGTTTACATGATAACATAATCATGCAAATACACTTTACATTATAAGACTTCATTCAGCTGAACAGCAGAACAAAGTAACCTATGATAGAAGCAGCATAATTTAGAAACTTCCTTCCTTTATAAAATAATTCTGTAATAATAGAGTCCAGATAGCTCTTTGTCAAATACGCGTTTTTATCGACAAATAATCGACAAAAATAATAAGAGGGCTAATTTCATATCTTCCACTTTAATAAATTTTATTATTACGTATATCTGTAAGTTTTAAAGTATTTCCTCTACTTATAGGGAAATCATCAAATATGAATAGAAATGATGATCGGTATGGGTTGGCAGATGGCAGGAGCAAAATTATAACCTTTAATAGAAGTAGGCATGGATGAAGCACAGTTCTTAGCACTTATAAAGGAACATCAGGGGATCATCCATAAGATATGCCGCCTATATCGAGAAAGCAAGGAGGATCGTGAAGATTTGTTTCAGGAAATTATTTTTCAGCTTTGGAAAGCCTGGCCCACTTTTAAGGGTGATGCCAAGATAAGCACTTGGATATATCGGATAGCATTAAACACCGCAATAGCTGTATTTCGTAAAAATAAGCCCAATATTCAATACACGCCGGTTTTACCTGAAATGCCCGAACAAGAACAAAATGAAGAACTTGCCTTGCGACAGGAACAATTGTTTGCTGCGCTAAAACTACTTGACGACAACGAAAAAGCCATTATTACACTCTATCTGGAAGACATGAACTATCAGCAAATTGCAGAAATAATAGGTATCAATGAGAATTACGTTGGGGTAAAGCTCAACAGGATGAAGAACAAAATTCAAAAACTTTTAACTAAATAATATGGAACTCGATGAATTAAAACATGCATGGGGTAAGATAGAAACCCCGATCAAATCAACTGATGATATTAAATTAATGCTATCTGAAAACAGGCACCCCGTTTTAAAGAAGATCAGGATGCAACTAACTATCGAGATTATTGGCTGGTCAGTTTTTCTAATATGTTATTATACGATGTTTGATGGCAATCATAAACCAATATGGATCAATATAACACTGATAGTTTCGTTGTTGCTACCTTTAATTCATAACCTTATGGGTTATAGGTTTGCAAAGTATCTTGTGAATGGAGCTACAATTAAGGAATCATTAAAAAACTATCTTTCTAAGGTTAAAATTTATGCTACTGTATCGATCATCTGTCGGTTGTTCTTCATGATAGGATTGTTACTGTTTTTTACCTATGAATTAAGTTTTAATACAAAAAAATATATCTCGTTTGCCATTATTATATTAATATTTCTGATTCAACTATTCATATTATATAGGTTATGGGCAAAACGATTGAATAATCTTAAAGATGCCGTAACAGCATTCGATTAATTTAAAATAGTCATGTTGTATTAATCGGAGTATTATTCTTAACCGAGTGTTTCCATTGTTTAAGCATAAAAATCTATTACACCCCGCTTTTTGTATATTCTCATCGCTCAGAGATGAGCAACGAGCGTAATTCTGACACACCAGGCAAATATTACCATATATTGCGTGGTTAAGATGTTCATACATATGATCAACATAAAGAACAACTTGTATATAATAAATCAAACAGACGTCAACACGTTGTTTTTTCAACGCCGCACAGCTATCCTGAGCGGTACCAGTTGAACAAAATAATAGGAACAATAAAAGAGAAAGCTCCTGAACGCCTTGCATCGAATCTAACGAATTGTATCAAAAAGGCACAAAAAAAGGACTAAAACCCTCTATCATCAAAGGTTTGACCCATTACCAGTGAGTTCAAAGGCCATGCCGGAATGGACGCACTATTCAACTCACCAGAAGTATGATATGGTTTGATAAGATATGATAGAAATAAAACAAAAAAGCCTGTAAAATCAGGTGATTTACGGGCTTTTGATACGACTTGATATCGCTTTTGCCGGGATGACAGGAAGAGAACCTATAACGGAACTGCTTGCCATGTACAATATAATAATTATAAGAACACTATTTATACTGCTGCTTACATTTTCACTTAATCAGAATAATTTTTGATACAGTAAGATTGTTTTTATGGCAAACGTTTGCGTGTATTTAGTATAAGAAATTAACTTAAGTTACAAATCTTGATTTACTACGACAGACGACTTTTTTTAGAATAATTAGGCATGACTGGGAAAGATGTGGCTTTCTTATAATCCACTTTAAAAGTTTTGTTAAAGCGGACTAAGTAAGAATTGGGTTAATAGCTGTCGGTTTGTGGAGCTATTGTATTAGTGTAAGATGTTTAAAGGGATAGTCTAACAATCTCAAACTGGTTAAGCGAAAACTAAGGAAAATCAAAATCTATTTATACTATAAATCTTCTATTATCAAAAAATTGTTCACCGTTACTTTAATTCTTACTATATTCTGTTTTGCTGAATGTAAAAAAAATAAATTGGATAGCAACGGTTTGCCACCTGCTACACAGGACGGTAAAAATAAAATAGGCTTTTCGTTAAGCGGTCAGCCCTGGATTCCACGCGGTTATAATGGAACAGCAAACCTGAGTATAGATTTTGATGCAGGTGTAGCTAACGGTTCATTGGGTATTTCTGCGTATCGAATACTTTCAGATAATAATCGAGAGTACTTTGGAATTGGTATTAAGGATAGTTTAAATTTTTATACTGCTCCGTTTACTGTTTCTCTAACAAATACAAGTTTGTACCTATTTTATTTCTCAAATGGCAATTGTACATTTTTTTCTACCGATTTAGATACACAAGTCAATGGAACTCTCTTTGTTACGAAACTTGACAGAACAAATCGAATAATATCCGCAACTTTTACTGCATCGTTAACTAAAGCTGGATGTGAAGATATCAAAATAACAGACGGTCGCTTCGACATGAAATATTAATAACTCCTAGAAATTAGATTATGAAAAAAATAATTGTAAAAACACTGTTTATATTGCTGCCTACATTTTCAGTTAATCAGAATGATTTTTGATACAGTAAGATTGTTTTTATGGCAAACGTTTGCGTGTATTTAACATAAGAAATTAACTTAGGTTACAATTCTTGAATTTACTACGACAGACGACTTTTTTTAGAATAATTAGGCATGACTTGGAGAGATGTAGCTTTCTTATAATCCACTTTAAAACTTTTGTTGAAGCTGACTAAGTAAGAATTTGGTTAATATCTGTCGGTTTGCGGCGCTATTGTATTAATGTAAGATGTTTAAAGGAATAGTCTAACAACTTTAAACTGGTCAAGCAAAAACTAAGAGAAATCAAAATCTATTTATACTATAAATCTTCTATTATGAAAAAAATAATCACCGTTACTTTAATTCTCACTGTATTTTGTTTTGCTGAATGTAAAAAAAATAAATTGGACAGCAACGGTTTGCCACCTGCTACAAGGGACGGAAAAAGAATAATAGGCTTTTTGTTAAATGGTCAGCCATGGACTCCAAAAGGTTATAATGGAACAGCAAACCTAAGTCCTGATTTTTCCATGAGTGTGGCTAGTGGTATATTTAGTCTAAGCTCATATAGGATTATTACTTCTGCAAACACGGAATATTTTGGAATTTCACTTAAAGACAGCGTTAATTTTATTATTGCACCCCAAACATTTCAATTAGGTAATAACACTTTGTTTGGTGTATATTTCTCAAATAACACCTGTACATATGATTATTTTGATAGTGAAATTACCAGAAGCGGCACTTTAACAATAACAAAACTTGATAGAACGAATGGCATAATATCTGGAACTTTTAGTGCATCACTAACTAAATATGGATGTGCAGATATTAAGATAACCGACGGTCGCTTCGACATGAAATTTTAGTAAGTTCTAAAAATTATGGCGCACGCTTTATTTACAACTTCAAACTGGATGGGCAAATGGTACAGCAAATCCTTTGCCCACAATTAGCTCTGTAAATACAACTATTAAACAAAATGTTAGATGGAGCTACCGATATAGTTTTAAATGCAGGTGCAGTACAGGAAATTATTAACCGAGTAAATACAAATAAAGTTTTAGACGATAGGTTTGGTAATATCCGCCAGCTGGCCAAGATGACCGAGAATTTTCCAGCTATCCTACAGAGACAAGGTTGCTCATTACCCACAACGGGGCGTATTAAATCCGTACCAAGTCTGTAAATCAACGGACTTGGTACGGACTTAGTCAAATAATTGTATCTTTAAGATCAAATTCAGTTTATGGCAAGAATCACTAAAGTATTTTCCTCTGGAACCATCGGGCCGGTAATAACGTATGAGTTCCGGGGAACGCTTTGCGCGCGAGCCAAGCCAGCTTTCGTACGACAATCGAAGGCAACCAAAGCGAGTGCAAACTTGTTTGGAAGAGCATCCCGTCTTTCCCGTTTATTAAGAGAAGGCCTGGAATCCGTATTGCCGGATCCGCGCGAAAAGGATGTAATGTATCGGCTGAATAATACATTATTCAGGTGGTTACAGGCCGATATGCCACCGCCTTCGTTAACTACTGCCGATCCGTTGTCAATCACCTCATTCGAGTTTAATAAGGAATCTGAACTCTCGGCACGGTTGAAGCTGAAACCCGGGGTTGCCTGGAAACCCGGAAAAATTGTTATCAAAATTCCTACACTGAATCCTTCCGAATCCGTTAAGGCACCGGCACATACCAAGACAGTGTATTGGAAGTTCTGCATAGCTGGTTGTTCTTTAACTGATTCTAATGATACCTGGAATGCTCAGGCAACTATTGAAATGCCCTACATTAATAATAGAGAAATACAGGAGCAGGAAATAGAATTACCTTTTAAAAAGCGGGCAAAATCGCTGACCGTTGTTGCGCTGGGTTTAAGTTTTATGACTGCGAAAAAGGCGGGGTTGACTACGATAGCCGATAAACAGTGGTTGCCTTGCGGGGTTTTGGCTGTAAATGTGGGGTGATAAATTGAAATATCTTCAGGTAAGGGTTATAGTCATAGTACGTGTGACGTGATACCAGTTAGTAATAACTCAAAGAAAACAAAATACTTTTTTACAGCCATCCATATTGTTCTATCAGCTTATCTTTTTGCAGGCGGGAAACGGGCAACACGTCGCCCGTGGTCATTGTAAGAAGGCTTTCGTTACGGTTAAAATGCCTTACTTCATTAAGGTTAATGATATACTGGCGGTGGATGCGGAGGAAATGCTGTTGTTCCAGCACGTACTGGATATCTTTCAGTGTCTTTGATATCAGTATCTACCTTTTGTCAGGCAATACAAGATCAGAATAATTACCGTTGGCTTCCACGAACACGATATCTTTTAGATCAATAAATTGCCTGCCTTATATTGCCGTTTAGGACAGCTAGTAATGTATTTTCATTGTATTTATCCGCAAGCTTTTCAAGCTCAACTTTTGAGATCTCGACCAGTTTGTTTTTTAGAGCGTTTATTGATGAAAGCTTGTCAAACATATACCCTAACCGATATCCTTTTCCATCGACCTTTTCGTCATAGCCCCGTTCAACCAGAGTCTTAATAATATTGGCGCAAGTTCCTACATTTAAACCTGCAGTTGCCGCAATTTCTGTAAGTGTGCAAATTCTGTTACCCTCTTTTGCTAAATACTCAATTATGTCAAAGCCCCTTCCAATAACCTGAATCATCGATCCTTTTTTCACGAATATAAATAATTGCCAAATATTAGCTGTGATTATTGAATAACGCTTCAATTGCTCATTAGGCCATGGACGGTTCATTTACTAACCCTTTTATACTTATAAAAAGTATATTGCCTTTTCTGGGGCAATGAAAAAGTCACTGAACCGGACGAACCAACAGAAGTTGAAAAACTTTTTCCATCACCCGATAATAGTTCAAAGCGATATGAGCCCTTATCCAGGGAAAGCGGGCAAGTAAACCGCATAGCATCGTTTACATCTCTGAACATTACCACATATCCCGTTTGGTCGCTCACTTCAGATTGAAATCCCGACCACGAAAAGCCAGTGGGCTCCTCTCCTATTGGATATATCGTACCCTGATGAATAGCTGACCAATGCTTTTTATAGACCGGTATAATTTTTTTCAAATTCGTTTTATATTGTTCAGAAAGACCCGATGTCTCCAGCCATGCCATCGGCTTTGCGAACATGGTGATGGCAAATAAATAGTCTGCCGAATAAAGGGCCGGAGCCAGAGGATCGTTAGGATACAGCTTAATATTCCGTTCATTATTTAAAAATTCAAACCGCATTCTTCTGGCATCCACATAATGTGACAATTGCCAGAGGTTCCTTAATGTGGTGTGCGGATAATATCTGCGAAAATCGGTATATCGATTTTCAATAAAAAGTGCCCCATACTGCATAGCACTGAAGTAACCGGTCCTGATTCCAGCAGAAATGTCAATTTCTATCGCTGCTTTACCATTGGTCTCCTGCACAATCCTATGCATTGCCTTAACCAGATTACTTTCCCCTAATTTTGTATTGAAATTAACGCCGTCAAACTTAAAGTAAGTCGCCCCATACAAACGGTAAAAATTTAACAAAACAGCCACATCTTTTTCCCAATTGGCGTAATCGTTCGTACGATCCGGATTATACCACATCCCTATCTTAAAGCCGTTACGGTGCGCTTTTGCAATCAAAGAATCGAAACCTTTAGGAAACCGCTCGTTGTTGGGAGCCCAGTAATCCTTTTGCGACCATTGATTCTCCCACAAACCTCCCTTATTGGCATTCACAGAGTTGCTTGAGGCCCCTTTTTGCCATCCATCTATAAAGTATAAATGATTAATACCAAGATCATTATCAAGTTCCATTTCCTTATATAAGAACTTATCACTCATCCGGCCGTCCCGGTTCCGGTCCCCCCAGATCGAATGCCATATTAATTCATCCCGATCTGCATCGTAATTACGAAACCTCCGCTGATATTGCTGGAGTGCCTTTATACTCCCCTTCTCTCCATGCTGATATAAAACAACAGTAAAAGGATAGCTTTCTCTGACTGAATCGGTACCAGCCCCTAATCCTGTGAACAAAAAGTTTTTCGCGTTAATCTGTAAATCAAATTCCGATTTTACCGGCCTTTCTTGCGGAAGAGGTGCTTCCTTCAGGAAGATCAGCCCATCCCCGGATAACTGATCTTCCAGTATAAACAGATTGGACTGAAAGTTATAAGACATGGGGTTTGTCAGAAGAAAGCTCTGTACCTGAACCAGGTTATCGTTCCAGTCGGTTTGATCGTATAAAGTAACTACACGAAGCTGATGATGAACATGATTCAGAACAAAGTTTTCATTCACATCTGTTTGCTTGGTTTGCGACCGTCCCTTGGTTTCATCACCACCGTTTTCAGGAGCAATGCCCGCCGATGCCTGGCTTGCGGGCGAAGTTTTTTGCTCAATCTTTATCCATGAGGTTATTGCAGATGTCTGAGGATAAATCTTATAGAAAAAATGCAGGGTATAAGTGGGGTATTCTGTCGTAACCGTTACAAGTAAAGATGTCATCTCGACCACGACAGGCCTCACTGTATCCGCACTGATTTTAACTGACCTGAACTTTTGATTGTTCAGAAACTCAGGGGCTGGCGAAGAACCATTACTTGGGCCACTTAGCTTTTCTTTTCCGGTTGACAAATCTTTAAGGGATACATTTACCGGTAAACCATTCTTAATTTGCCAGGTTCTTCGTAAAAAGGAGTTTTCGATAGTCAATTGCTCACCGCTCCATTTAGCAAGGCAGTCTTTATAACGAAACTCCTGGGAGTAAGCGGTCATCAATATGCCTTGAAGCAATGAAAATAGTAGGATACTTTTAAAAACAAATGAGTAGTTCTTAGAGGTCATAATCGTTAAGTTCTTATATAATGACTCCACAATATAGAATATATTATTTATATAAAAATAAATATGCGCTTAACTTTAGTTTGCGTGGCACATTTTTCATAAACATATTTGCAACAACTTAGCAGAGAGAGTGAATTGTAAAAACATCCGATTGCGCATTGAATCTACTGGCATCCAACTAAACTATTTACCATCGAGACGTTTGCAAGAAAAATTATTCTGCCGAAAGCTTGGAATTTATAAAAATCAAATTATATTATATTTTTATATTGTAAAACTACGTTATAATATAGAACTAGCTAATTAACATGAATGTCAATTTTACCTCATCTCAGGTATCTGCAATCCATCCACATGTACCGCTTCTTCTGGATTAATAACCGGAGCTATAAAAGAACTTATTTAATTCTGAAATTTCTAACTCAATGAGCCACTCTAGATAGTCTCTGTAAGCTGCTTTGATATTTTTATTAGTTATGGATTCAGTTTTATTATCCAAAATTAGCTGCTCAATGTCCTCATTATCCAAATCAACTAGTTGAATTTTTGGCAACTCCACATCATCCAAGGACTTAGACAAAATCACTTTCTTAATTTCATCGGCCTTTTCCATTTTCTGTTTCTTTCGGTAGGCGTTTTCAAAAGATTTCAAAAGGATGATCAGGGTTGTCAATCGTTGCTGACCATCAACTAACTCAGGCTGATTACTGCCTGCAGTATGATAGGTCGTATTTAAGATAATCCTTCCAAACAAATGCCCATCGTTGTCCTTTAGCATGTCAATATCTTCATAAAGGGCAAGGTATTGATTATAGGTCCGGGCATATCTTCTTTGATATGATGGAACAACAAATTGTTCATTGGGTGTGGCAAATAACTGTGCTATCGTTAACTGATGTTCATGTTATTTTCTAAAATTATTATATAAAATTGCCTTCAAAAGCCTGTTTCAAAATACCTTGACGTACTGTCTCTGCCTATTGTAAGCTTTGGGTTATGTTTTTTTCCATTTTATCGGCTACGCTGAGGCGAATTTCGACTTCTTGAACAATTTTGTCTTTGATCTTACAGAACGGTAAGCTGATTTTGCAAATATATTTAAGGGCGGCATTTGCACAGTCGACAATTTGATTTTCCTGTGAAGTCAAATGAGCACCTTCTTCCACACGTATGGCTTCGATAATACCAACCGTTTTCCCCTCCACAAAAAGTACATAATCTGCAAGACCGACATCGATGGGATATTCCTGGATGGCAATGCCCCTGGCGGCCTTTAACTTAATTGTAGATTTATTTTGAATCGACCACGCTTCACGTTTTTGTCAGTCCGCAGGTTCTCGTCCAGTTGTCGTCCTGGTTCGAATCATATCAAAAAGCATCAAAATAAATAGCTAAAACCCTTTATAGTAAAGGATTGCAGCGATTCCCAGTGAGTTCAAAGGCTATGCCACGATGAACTCACTGTTTAATTCACCAGAAGTATGATATTGTTTGATACGATATGACAGGAATAAAACAAAAAAGCCTGTAAAATCAGGTGATTTACAAGCTTTTGATACGATTTGATATCGCTTTTGTCGGGATGACAGGACGAGAACCTATAATGGAACTCCTTACTGGAAGAGTGTTTCAGCGTCCCACAGTTCGAACTCACTGTTTAACTCACCACCAACTACGAAATATTGTTGAACAAAATATACTTGTAAATTACCTATAATCAGGCTACTTAAATTTACTGGTTAAGTTGCTGACGGTAAAACGTGAAAAGAGCTACGTTGAAATTATGGATAATAATCATTATTCTCAAAGTAAATTTTAAAGACCCGCATCAACACTGCCGCGTTTTAGTATCATACAAATTTCGAGAACCTTTTCGATTATAAACTTCCTAAATGGATTACCATTGTCCAGGATCTCGAGATTTTGTTTTTAAAAAACATTTCCTTAAGACAGGAAACTATACCTTACTGGCATCAGGAATGGAAAATGGCTTTTTTGGAGCCAGGCCGGTTTGCACTCCGGGAATACGACATTCCCATTACTGCAATACTAAAATTCAAGTCGTATCTGCATGATTATCAAAAACCTGAAAAGAATATCATGTACATCAACCGTAATAGAGAGGCGGTGCCTTGCTCTGTGAATGGAGCCACCACCGCCTCTTTTAAACTACAACAAAATTAGATTTTGACACAGTTCATTTTACAGACCCAAGATTTGAAAAAAGCCATTGATTTAGGTTCTAAAAAAGCAAGTGAACCCTTTCAGGAATTTTGTAAATAGGCTATTCTTCTTTTTTAAAGTTCATTTCTTTGGGCAAATCAGAGTCAAATATCATTTCGCCTTTTTTAAGTTTAACATACCTTATACACCCATTACAATCGCTTGAATCGCCATAACCAAAGGTTTTCCAAGTTCTAAATACAATCTCTGTTTTTTCAGGAGCTATAAGCAATTTCCAGTTTCCTTTGTTTTCTTTTGCTGTTTCATTGTTCTTTCTGTAATAATGCAAAAACGTACTATCAGCCTCTAACTCTACATAATGCTTTGCTTCCGATTCATATGTATTGACGTATCTCCCAATCACATTGTCTTTCTTTTCATTATTACAAGCAAACAGAAGTATAACTGTCAATGATAATAAAATTCTAACTTTCATAATCAATTACTTTTTCTTTTCTTCTTGTTTAAACTTAGAAGGGTCTATCTTCATTTTAAATGTAAAGGTTTGGGTAATCGTAGATAAAGGCTTTTCCGTACCGCCATCTTTTCCGTCTCGTGGATAATTTTCACCCTGATGCAGCATCAATGAGCTACGACTGGTTGGATTCATAATAGAAACATCTACCCAGTTTGCATCATCTGTAGCAGAAACAGATACATTGGCTCCTCCTACAAAGAATTGAGGAAGATTAGAATCCATATGCTTTTCAACAGACTCTTGCAAACCTGCGTGGTCGGGACTAAACTCTAATCCAAATTTTGCACCGTCTTTAGCAAATTCACTGGCAGTCATTTCACTCATCTTTCCTCCAAAATCATTTTGAACTTCGGTTAATACACGTCCTTGAACAAAAGAGTTTGCAAAAGAACCTTTCTCACCGTAATTAAAGGTTCTGTCGTCTTTTCCTGTGCCTGTTGCAAATTCATATAATAAAATTGCTACAGAGTTTTCGGGATCTGATTTAAACTGCTCTTGCTTTATTGTTTCATTTGCTTTAGCAACTCCAGGATAAATTGTCTGAGCGGTTTTTATAAGAGCAGCAGATGCAGCAGCATTTGTTTTTTGCTCTACCTGCTTGTATGTTTCTTTTTTTAGCTCTTGTGAAGCCTTTTTGAATTTATCTAAGTAGGTTCTAAATTCTCCACCATCTAAATCTATACCCCAAATTGGACTGTTCTCCGCAAAACAATATGGTGAGTTCCACGCAAAACTTGCGGCCAATGGGTCAACACTTAAAAATCTTCCTAACCTTGGGTCATAAATTCGCATTCCATAGTCCTGCTGATTCCCCTCTCCTTTCACGTCATTGTCGTTTTCCTTCCCATTAAACCCATAACGATATTCTAATACTTATCATATGTTATAGACTGCTAACTTGTATTGCCTAAATAATCAAAAAATAAATAACACGCGACGATGACTAGTAACAAGTTACTGTAGAAGATATACTGGTTATTTTTTTCAGAACTGTTGTTAAACCAAATATGCAAAAGAAAAAACAATTGAATAAATGATAAGGGTAGATATACAAATAAAAATATGAAAGGCCCTCCAACAAAATTCCCTCTTGGAATTAAATTTATAGAAATCATAATAATTGTCAAAACACAAGAGAAAAAAGTGATAAATAATTTAGCTTTTGATGTTTTCATACTATTCAACTCCTTCTTTTTTAAGTTTTTCAGCCACTTTTTTTATTTTGGTATCTGCCTCTTTGCCTTCATCTTTCTTTGGTGTAGCTGGATCATCCGGTCGGGCTAAATCAAAATGCGGCCCGCTATCTTTTCTATTTTGAAATCCACCCACTATAAATTCTAAATCATTTGCTGGATTACTCAAATGATCTCCTAATAAATCTTCTCTAATAATTTTACCGATTTTACCCTCACTTTGGTATTTATTTAGGATATTCATTGTCGTCGACCCATCACTTATTGGGCTACCTATTAAAACCAAATTAGTTATTGTATATCCTTTCTTAATAAGTTCAATTGCAGTGTATGCTTGAATTACTGATCCGTAACTGTAGCCTATTAAATTAAGTTGTTTTCCTTCTTTCAAGTTGCTAACAACATCGCTAACGGCCTTTTGAACCATAGAATTATCTCGAGCATGGTAAGTACGCCCTGACTTTGATTCTACACCAATAGTAGGCCTGTTTCTATACGTATTGGTAAATAAAACGTCTTCCATTTTTCCACTACTAACATTAAGTCTGGTAAAATTACTTATGCCTGCTTTTGTAAAAGCGCTTTGAAAACGGCCTACATAGTCCCAACCGTCTTGATCATTTCCTGCACCTGCCACAAAGAATGCTTCTAATCCATCTAAGTCTATTGCTCTTATTGGAGTATTACTAGCGAACTGATAAGGAGTTAATTCAGGGAATTTTTTAGTAATAGGATCCACAGATAAAAATTTACCTAACCTTGGATCATAAATTCGCATTCCATAGTCCTGCTGATTCCCCTCTCCTTTCACGTCATTGTCGTTTTCCTTCCCATTAAACCCATAACGATAGACCCCCGCATCCCTTTTTTACCCGCTTCAAAGAACTGCTCCTACCTGCCTCAAGATAATCCCTTTTTCTTTTCAAATGAACTTTTCAGATGAAAGAAAAAAGTGGGCGGGGGCGGTAGCCCCCGGCTGCTTTTATACCTCAGAACTGTATTTAAAACATCACTGCGGGTAGAGGTGATGTTACTGCTGCTGATTAACTTCCCGATGCCGGGATTTATTCCACTGCCCATGTTCCCTACTACTGCTGCTGCATCACCTCTACCCGCAGTGATGCGCCAAAGCCGGTTCTACTGCCCGGCCCTGCACTACTGCTGATCGGCTGCGGCAGGCCTGTTCTATGGCCCATTTGCGATACGGCAAGGGGTATATAAAAGGACAAGCATTCCTACCCACTACATATTCATGCGAAGCATACCTTGCTGCCGCAGGCTTGGCTGTATAGCGAAGCGGACAGCATATCAACCGACCCGTGGCTTCGCCACACCGCTTCTCTGTGGGCGGGGCAGCGCGGCGCGGGTACGGGCAAGGGCGTGGGTGCTGTGTGCGGGCTTGCCCGTGGCCGCCCAGTGGGGTGGGATACTTAACATAATGTGCTTATGGGATTTTTTTCGTGCGTGGGCATGTCCCGCAGGGCATAAGCAGGGGAGAAAAAATACCATAAGGGCACATTATGTTAATGTAGACCACCCCACTGGGAAGGCTGGTGTGCGTTGGCTTTGTGCGTGGCAAGCCTTCGCCGCGCGGTGCGTGGGCCTGGGTGCTGCACAGACAACCACGCCCGGACTCAGGCAGCAGGCGCGGATCTATTCTTCTGTGGAGGATTATACGGAAGCCAGGCTTTTAATCATGCTGCTTAAAGCCTATTCTATTGCGGGGAGGTACAGGGGTGCTTTGTTTTTCAATCAGTTCTTTTAACACCAGGAAGATATTCTCGATGTCTTTACTATTACCCTTTACCTCTTTTTCCAGTTTGGATAACTGTAATAATATTTCTTTATGAGTGAGCGCATACTCCCTCAACTTGGTAAATACCCGTATGATCCTGATATTTACCTCTATAGCTGTCTTACTATTTAAAACACTCGATAACATAGCCACTCCTTGTTCGGTAAAAGCCATCGGCATATATCGGGTACCTCCCCAACTTGAGGTACCAAATTGGCTCCTCAAGTTTTCATATTCTTTTGCGGTAAGTGTAAACATAAAATCTTTGGGGAACCTGTCTATATTGCGCTTTACCTGTCTTTTCAACTGTTTGGTTTCTACCTGATACATTTCTGCCAGGTCTGCATCCAATAGTACTTTCTCTCCCCGTACCACATATATACGGCTTAATATTTTTTGCTCTACTACCAACGCCTGTAATTCCTTCTTTGCCATGACCGTTGTTTATTTTGTAAATATAATTACTTATCCAAAAGGATGATATCGATTCACCGCGGCCTGTAAGGTATCTACGTCATCCTGCTTATACCGCTCGGTACTGGAAGGATACGCATGGCCTGCAAAGTGCTGCACCAGGCTGATGTCATGGCCCTGCTTTAGTAAATTAGCGATCACACTCTGGCGGATCGTTTGCGCACTGACTGTTCTGCCTGGATACCGCCCTTTATAACTGCGCTTGATATGTTTGGTAATATCTTCCGCTGGCATAGCCGTTCCCCGGATACCGATCAACAGCTTTTCACTTTTAGCAGCTTGTAATAAGGTTGGCCGTATATCCCGGATGTACTCATAAAATAACAACACCTGGTTAGGCTTTAACGACAGATTGCGTTTACCCACCGTGATGATACCCATTTCCAGGTTAATGCAACATATGGTAATAGCAGCCATTTCTGACGGGGTAAGTGCCTGGTAGATCAGTAAGCTGATTAACACTTTATTGCGCGCTGCAAGCCCGTTATAGCGCTCTTTACGGGGCAACAGCTCTTCCAGTTCTGCCGGTGTAAATAAATCCTGTAATTGGATATCACGGCTACGGGGATCACGTAGCCGGATCGACCGGGCGGGATTATCATCCCGCTGCCCGGTGTGGCATACATAATCATAATAGGCCTTGATGCTGCAAAGGATCCGGTTTAAGGTAGAAGCATTACTATACCTCGTTCGCAGTATCCCTACGTAATGCACCACATCCTTATAGACCGCCACCGGAGCCGCCGGATAATTAGTTAGGTAGTTATTAATTTCCAGCAGATAGACTTTCGTGGTGTCTTTCGTGTAATGCTGTTGTAAGTACTCTTTCAGTGTCATAATAATTTAAGTTGATTCATGTCCGGTTTAGCATAAATACGGGTCGTGTCTATGCAGCTATGCCCTAAAAAAATACGCACCTTTTCCATGGACATACCGCCTTGTAATAAATGCGTGGCAATACTATGGCGCAGATGGTGCAGGCTCACTTCATGATCGATACCGGCTTTGCCGGTCAGTTCTTTTAAGAGTCTGTTATATTGATTGCCCTTCATCCGGTAGCCGCCTTTATTAAGCATATACGCCTCTTCCTCCTTCACCCGCTTCACCTGTCCACTGCACCGGTCCTGTAGATAGTACGTTTCCAGGTCCTTGGCCACCTTATCCGTGATCGGCACCACGCGCCGTTTAGTGCCTTTACCCGCCCGTACATACAACAATCGTTTTTTATAATGGATATCGCCGGTATTGAGCGCTTCACCCTCACTACACCGAAGCCCGCAGCTATAAAATAAATGCAGTAAAGCGATCTCTTTACAAGTAGTAGCCACCGTAAATAGTTGCTGTATCTGCGTAGTAGTAAGGGGCTGCCGGGTATTGCCGGTTGCCCGTTTGAACTTCAGGCCGCTGATCGGGTTATAACTAATTTGCCCCGTCACTTCCAGCCAGCTAAAAAATGTTTGCAGGGCATACACGTAATGATGGATCATCCTTTCGCTCAAGCCACCATTGCCCCGCTTTAACGGCCGCTCGTGCAACCAGGTATAGAACACTTTTACCTGCACCTGTTCCACCTGGCTGATGTCTTTAATATGCTGCTGTTCCAGGAACTCGCCTACACAAGCCGGCAGCATCGCTTGCGTGCCGGTACTATAACCCACCTGGTATAAATATAATTTGAACGCGTGCAGGATCGTCGTCATAACAGCAGTGTCGTAGGTGTAAAAATAAAGGGCCTTGCATGGATCCGCCGAACACCGAACGCCAGCCCGTTTTTGGGGTCTAACCCGCTGTGGCAGCGGAGGCTGGTGTTCGGTCTGGCGTTCGCGGGTGTTCGGTTTTTAATGCTTCCAGTTGATGCAGCAGGTCACGCTGGATGGTTTCTTTCAAGGCCGTGTAGTTATCCCAGCGTACGATTTTATACGTATAGCCTCTGTTGGCAAAGCCACTTTGCTGCAGGTATTCCAGGGCTACCAACTGATTCATATAATGATGCTGCTGGGTCTTGCCTACTCCGGTAGCTTCCTTGATCTCGAAGCGCGTGAACGCATGGCTACGGCCTTTTTGCTGCACGAACGTTTTTAGCTGCTCAAAGAACTGCCGCAGCGACCCATCCAGTTCATCCACCTTTAACACAATGCTCTCGAACATAATATGGATGGCCAGGGCCACATCGTCCAGCTCCGTAATCAGTCGCTGCCGATCATCTTTTTTACGCTGGTACTGGTGCAGGATCGTGATCATTTTAATGAAGTGCTGGAACAGGTCATTGAGCCGCCGTATTTTATGCGCTGCTTCCGGCAGGTGCAACTGGCCCGCATACGGGTTGATCACTTCGTACGGTTGTAATAACCGCACCAGGCGTTGGATAAAGGCTTTTACTTCCTGTTCTTTTCGGTGGTCGATGAGTCCCGCTGCTTTCTGATTCTGGTACGTGATAATGCGCCTGGTTTGCTCCGCAGATTCATCGACCGCGATTAAAAACACCCGGCTCATATTGTCCTCGTACCACTCACCGCGCGTCGTACAGGCCAGGCTGGCAATAGGCCCCTTCACCGTTTTCTGGCCGCTGGTGATCTGGCCGTTATCCAGCTTGATGCTGGTCGCACTGTTTAACTCCCCGTTGCTTTGCAGCTCTCTAAAAGCAAACTCCGCTTCTTCACTCAGGCCGTCGATGTCTTCCAGGCAGAGCAGCCGGTTCATAAAGTACCGCTCCGGGTAGTTGTATAATACCTTGTCGCTAAGTCTGGTCAGCTTCGTTACGCTCTCTGGCGGCATACAGTCCGTTACCTGTTTTAATAATCTTGTCTTACCGCTGCCGCTGCTGCCCTGGATCAATGCGTGTAAGGGTTCCGGCATCTTATGGCTGATGGCGATCAGCAGTAAAAAGATCCGGCTCCTTTCTTCCCCTACAATGCCGGCACTGCCTAATAACTCGTTCAACCGCTTGATTAACTTCGGCTGTTTGGCAAAGCGTTCCCCTTCCTGCCGTTCCTTCACCGTCAGGATCGGAAGCTGCGGGGTTGCACCCCGCTCTTCCGGAGCCTGCTCCCGGTGCTGGTCGAGCAATTCCGTTAACTGATACAGGTCGGCTTCCAGCAGGTCTTTACGCAAAGACAACTTCTCGGCCACTTCTTTACATAAACGTTCTACGGGCTTGTCCTCATACAGGTCGATTTTGTTACGGGCTTTGAGTGCCGTGGTGTTGCTTTCGATCACCAGCATCACCTTCATACTGTCGGTAGATTTTGGCAGGCCCCCCTGCACGTAATAATGCGCCGTCTCACTGCTGTAGCGGATCTTATACGGGTTCGTCGTATCTAATGGAGAGGGCTTTACAACCGACTTTTTTGTTTCAACGGAACTTTCTATTACTAATTTCGCTACCAACGCTTTCGTGGGAGTAGTAGCAAAGATGGTGGTTGCTTCAGTATCTTTTTTTTCAGATGAAAGAAACCCGCCAGGGCTCATGGATGCAGATGAAAAAATAAAAGAGGCATCCGTAAAAATATCGGTACGGGTGGCCAGTAAGTGCGGGAAGATCGTACTATCATGGGTGACCGCTACGCTGTTGACATCTTCACCGGATGGCAGTTGGAGGGTAGTGATACTAATGCCTGGTAACAGTGCTTTCAGTTGATCGGCATACTTTTTAGCGGCACTATTCCCGGCCTCATCCCCATCAAAGGCAAAGATGATTTCCTGTAGGTCTTTTAACGCGGTGATCGCTTGTATATGTTCTGGTGTTAACCGGTTCGTACCGTAAGCAGCCAGTACGCTGCACTGGCTGGTAACTTCCTTCACCTGGAGTAACGAAGCTGCATCGATGATCGCTTCGGTAAGGATCAATCGCTGCGTGGCCCCGTCCGGATAGCCAGGGTACAGGCCTTCACTGTCCTTCAGATAAAAGTGTTTGGAACTGTCCTCATTGATCGTACTCCGGAAGTACAAGCCGCTCACCTGGTTCGATGCATTGCGTAACGCAAACACGATCCCATACTTCGCGAACGGCTTGTAACTGATCTCGCCCGTCCTGCCTAATCTGTCATGGTTAGATAATAAACCTACCTGCAAACAGCTTTTTATTAATACTTCGTCTTTTCTGGCTCCGTGATGGAACTGCCCCGTGTTATAACCAATGTCCAATAGTAACGGATCGAGGCCACGACCTTTTATATAATCCTGCGCCGGCTTGCTATTATGCACCGCATTTTTAAAATAGGTAAACATCTTGGTCAGTATCGCCGTGTGGGTAAGCACTTCTATGGGTGGATGGATGATAGTCCCTTGTATCATTGCCTGGCATTTTAATATCGCTTCATGCTTGCTGCAGTTCTCCTTGTACATCACAAAGTCGATGACGTCTATGGCCTTACCATGCGTGGTGCAGTGGCTGCTGAAGCAATACGCCGTATGCGTTTTATAATATACCTGCATACTCGGGGTCTTGTCTTCATGAAAGGGGCAGTGCAAACGCAGGTGCTTGTCCGGCTTTAACCCGTAATACCGCAGCACCTGCGCCAGCGTCAACTGCTCTTTAAGCGCGGTGAGTTCCATGCCCTGTTACCTTTTTAATGATTAACTGGTTCTGTTTTACTTCGATCTGAACCTGGCTGCCGGCATGGAAGCCCGCCTGATCGAGCCACCGGCCGCTTACATTCAGCCACGGTACTACCTGGCCCATGCTTTCGGCCTTTGTCCAGCCCCGCTCCGAGAGCCGGAACTTACTATGCAGTTTTACCTGCCGGATACTTTTGTTAGTCATGTGGATAAATTTTAAATCTGATAAATCATTCACAAAACTAATCTATCATTCTCATTTGAACAAGTGTTATTGGTATTGATTCTAACCTTTTATTCACATAAATTTGCCTGTACAAGCATTTTTAGCTCATAAATAAGATAGATCATGACGTTCGGAGAGAAAATAAGCTATGCGCGCAAGCAAAAAAAAATGACCCAGGCCGACCTGGGCAAAGCCGTCGGTACGTCCGGGGATATTATCGGTAAATATGAACGCGATGAGATAAAACCCTCTATCGATGTCGCTGCTAAAATAGCCGTTGCCCTGAGCGTCACCATCGACTACCTGGTTAACGATGCCCAGTACCAGAACATCGACAACGAAGCCCTTAAACGGCTCACCCTCCTGGAAAAATTATCTACCGAAGATAAAGCTCACGTATTCGCCCTCATGGATGCCTTCTTCGCTAAAAATAAATTACAAACATTACTCCATTAAAAAAGCCGCTGGTGTTGCCAGCGGCTTTTTTAATGGAGTAATGTCTTCTGGTAGCGTAAGCTTAATATTATCTTACTGTTATCCATCTTTCCACTATACTAATTATTGAGGCTTAGACAATAGCTGCTGATTGTCATTTTCGAAAGATATATAAACTATAATAGCAAATACAATAAAAGCTATATAAAAGCTGATTAAAATAATGTTAACCATCTTTACATGCCTGCGTTGCTCAGCACTATAGTCTTTTTTGTTAAATGCTGGAAAGAGATACAACAATGAAAAACTTCGAAGATTATACAATGAAATAAAACTGAGCTTTGAAGCCTTAGGGTTATTTATCTTAATTCTTAATATAATATTAAAAGCCATTAGAATATTACAAAAAACCAATAACACAAATATCAAAGTAAGCATAATATCAATTTTTATTTTCCTGGTTGCCGAGGTGTATTTGGAACAACAATCTGGTGACTTGTATTATCCGGAACTGCATACGGAACATAGGGTGTATTAGTGGAATGTGAGCCAGGGTTTACATATATTGACAATTCAACACCAAGATAAAATGAAGCTTTAAAATCCACTAACGGTATTTTTGTTTGTGTATCTTTTTGTTTATTAGTTTTAGAATCGAATATTTGTTGAACTGAATAGAATGGCAATTGTAATTCTTTGCTATACTGAGTGGATTCTGCATTTGTTGTTTCTAATAAAGGTTTATTAGTTTGAAATTCTTTACTGTATGCCGCTCCAAATCCTGCAATACTGCCACCCACTCCAGTACGCTTGGTTGACTCTGTTTCACCTATCTTTTTGCCCCCGACAATACGCTCGTTATCTCTGACTCCTATCAGATCCATTTCCTGTACTTGGCCTGAATATGCGACACCAATCCCTGCTACTTTGCCTTGAAGTGAAAATGTACCTGTGCTTCCTTTTGTTAAAACTAAAGTTCCTCCCAATAGAGATTGCCGATCTTCTGGTTTCTTATAAGTAGAATTTTTAGGAACTTTTTTCAGGAAGTCCTCAAATCGAGGCAACACGCTTGTATCGCCCTTCACATCGCTTAACCATATCGGGCTATTATTAAAGGCAGCATACTCGCTGATACCTGTAGTTGGTTTTGGATCTAAATTCCACCGTCTGCCTATCCTCGGATCATACTCCCAGTATTCGGCGGTGTAGCTGTTACCTTCCCCTTTGATCTCGTCCGATTTTTCCTGTCCATTGAACCCATAACGATACCCACTACCTCCGCCACTCACCCCATTGCCGTCACAAACCGTTACCACCGTCCTTTCCACGGTGTCTAGTCGGTGGAGCGTGACGTTATCGATGCTATACGGCTGATCCGGTGCATCGGCCGTGGTACCTGTGCTGCGCTGGAAAGATAAACGGACCATCGTAGCCCCCGCCGGTAGCGTGAAGTTATGCAGATAATTACCGGATCCCAGGTAAAACATGCCGCTGCTTTCCGTGATCGTCCAGGTACTGCCGGTTTTGGAATGGATATTCAGGTACACCCGTTTGCCGCTAACGTCCTGGCTCAGGTTGAAGCGGAGGATATAGTTTTTACCCCCCTCCAGGCTGAATTCCGTCTCTGCAAAACTCTCGTTTACATTTGTACCGGTTACTCGCAGTCGCTGGCTGCCCGGACTGCCCTGCAAACCAATAGCCGGTTGGGCTGGGAAGCGCGGTTTCCAGGTATACCCGTTGTTTTCTACGTTGATCCCATTCTGGATGGCGTTGTTGAAGTTCTCACTATATACCTCCGCCTGGTTGGCTACGATAAACTTCCGTAACACAAAATTATCCACGACAAAATACTGGTTCGCCCCGAACTGGCGGGCCGATATCCGCAGCCGCGTATTGTTGCCCGTAGCCGTAGTGGTGAACAGGAGCGTATAATGACCGGTGCCCGTCTTCTGCGTGGAAACACGGTACGGCTGCTCGGTGGTGGATAGGACCTGGCAGAAAAAGCCATTGATGCCTGCCGATTTCTCCGTAATATCAAACTCCATCACATACGTAGTATTGCTTTGCAGATAGGCCGACGACACTTCCACGTGCAGCCCGTTGACGCTGTTAGTGGCTTCCACCCGCATCGCCTGGTTTTGCAGGTAAGCCGCCCCGAAGTTGCTGTTGAAAGTACTCCACTGCGCATTGTTCTGGGAGTAATAAATCCCGTTGTTACTGACCCCGCTATTCAGATCGCTGCTGATCACCGTCTGAATAGTGTCTCGCAGTTCCTCGCGGCATTCCGCGTCTCCTCTCCCTTCCTTCTGCATACCGAACGGGTAATAATCCTGCGCGGAGGCGATATCGGGAAGGTAGTAGTCGATCGACGTGCCGCTCGTGGATTGGGCCAGTTTGCGGTCGGATACGGTCACCAGCACATTGCCGAGGTGGTTGCTGAGTTCAAAGAGCTTTTCGCCGCGGGTAAACGTACTGCTATAGCCCGTTCCCCAGCTTCCTAAAGATATACTATTTGTCGCAGTCGTCAAAGCACGCACGATCCCCAGACGGCTGCTGCCGTACAGGTGGGTCTCGGTCTGCTGCACGGCCGTACTGCCGGTCTTCTCATAAATACTCATCACATTGCCACTGGCGTCCCTTACGTACAGTGTTGTTTTACCACCGGCCGTCTTGGTGATCCGGTTGCCGGCAGCATCATAGCTGTAGGTAATGGTGCCAGACGGCTTTAGGATGCTCGCTATTTTGCCATACACTGTCCAGGTAATGCTGGTGATGTTTTCCGCCGCATCGCCCGTTAGATTGCCTATCGCATCATAACCATAATTGGCAGCCGTGCTTTGGTGATCAATATCGTTCGTGTAATTACCGGTATAGTTCACGTTATCGGCAATATGCTTCAACTGGTTGGTTTGGGGGTAGTAGCTATAGGTCAGGCTGTCCATCCCCGCCTGCTTGCCTCCGCTGGTGACGCCGTTTCTAAGGTAGGTAATGATATTACCATTCGGGTCATAACTGATGCGCTCCTTGTAATCCAGTAGGCTTCCGGGTGTAAATACACCCGTAACGCTGTTCAACCCGTTATAGGCATCCTGCTTCACCAGGCGGTTCAACTGGTCATAGTGAAAATTATACACTTTCACGCTGCCCAGCCGGGGAATGTTTACGGCCATCGCCGCAATGTTACCGTTATAGAGCGGAGCGGCTGCCGTTTGTAAGGCAGGCAGCACCGCGGGAGAACTGCCTCCGCTCAGCGGCTTATAGTCGCCGCTGTAATAATGCAGGCTAAAATCGAAAGCGTCTCTTGCTACCGGGAACGCTTCGGGGGCAGCAAAGGAGCTGCCGCTGCCCGAACCGGCAGCTAAGAAATTCGTGCTTTTCAGCCACCCCTGAAGGGTGTAGGTATAGTCAATGCCTTGCACCGATTGACCACCCAGAACGGTGCGTGCCAGGGGGCCATGTTTATAATACAGGTAGGCGGCGTCCCGGTCCCACACGATCTGGTCGCGGCTGGTAAATACAGCGGTGATCCGGTTGCTGGCGTCATAATCGTACCGGTGGTAAAAAGCATCTATCATATTTGGCTGATAGTTCACACTATTCACCTTGCCACTGATTAAGTCGTACTTATAAGTGATCCGTTTAAACCGGTTGGCCAGATCGTTAACCGAAGTACTGAAGGCTTTATAATCCTGAACAAGGGTATCTACATTCCCGTGAATATCATAGGTATAATAGGTCGCTGCGTCATGAATGGTTTGGGTAGCCAGCTGCTGCACACAAGTATAGCTTACCCTGTTGCGAAGATGCTGCTGGGTAATAAGCGGTGTTAACTCCGGAGTCAGCAGCGGATCATACGCCACATCATACACTGTACGTGTAAGCTGCGACCGTGTGCTGCCGGAAGTAAAGATCCAGTTGTTGAGCGCCGTTGCATCCTGACTGACAAGTTGCGTCATAGCAGTCGTATGCGGCTTCTGACCTACTTCCACGATCCTTCCGAGTACATCATACAACGTATAACTGTAGGTTCCCTCAGTCGTTTGTTTCGCGTTCCGGCTCACCGCCAGTCTTCCCAGTCGGTCGTACCAGAAAAAAGAGACGCCCGCATCCGGTGTTTTCTGAGCAACCACCTGGTTAAGACTATTATACCGGTAGTTGGTGGCCAGTTCATGCGCTGGAACCAGGAATGTTTCTGCTGCACGGGCTGCCTTGATGCTGTCCGTATACGTAACCCGAAAAGCAGGTCGAACTCCTTTTGGAGGCACCGTCTTCACCAGATTGCCCGCCATATCGTAATAATACAACGTGTAGTGGTATTCCTTGCTCGTATAGGTAACGTTGAATACCTCTGTATTCTTAATCTCCTGGCTCTTTTGCCGGTACTGCGCTTCTACATCAGCCAGCAGTTGTTCCTGGCGAGTCTTGTAAACCTCGCTGGCAAAATGAACGGCCATATCATAAATCGCTTCACAGGGCCCCGTTGGCACGAACCAGCCGGTAGTATCATTTAAAGCCTGTTCGGAACATAGAACAGTCTGTAACTGGCTTCCATTGGACGCATAGTTGGCAAGATTACAGGAAACACCCAGTGCCGCCTTCGCATAATCCATCCAGCTATATTGCAGGCCCGTTCTGAAATTGACAAAGCGCGCAAATAAGTTGTTATATACCAGTTGCGCCGAATCGACAGTATTGCCGCCGAAGAACGGAGCGGTATTATAAGGGGCATTGAAGTAGGATTTAAACTGTGTAACGAGAGAACTCAACACATTGCAGGAAATACAACGGCTATTGGCGGTGAAGCCGCAGGTTAAGAACTCGGGCATCGGCTGACCTGGATTTATTGGATAAGTAGTTACGGAATCGTAGCAATTACCGGGATTGGCAGCAGCCAGGGCGGCAAATGTGCCACCGCCTGTTCCAGGACATACCCTCACTATCAACTCGTTGCAATGCGAAAAAGCTGCATATAACACCGGCGTAAGCGTATCCTTGTACGTTAACTTCAGGTAGTTATTGAGACTACCTAAATTATAAATGTCGTAACCCGCTGATTGCGCCTGTAACTTAATTTTATCGTATTGGGAACAGATGCAGGTGTCTATTGCTGCAACATAGCTTTTGGTGAGAAGAGCGTCCTTGCCATTAGGCTTGGGTACTTCTATAAGAAACGGGTTACAATAGGCATCCCTGGCTATACCATAGCTCGTGAAAACATTATTGATCACTTCCTCGAAACTGCGGGGTGAGCCATCGAAAGGAGTATTGGGAGCCACCGTAGAAGCGCCATAAGCATTGGCAGCATCCGTACCTTTCTGGCATACCGCAACCATGCCACTCGTAGCTGCCTGAAGAAGATTGGCCTGTGTAGTACTGTCTAACGCAGCCACAGCGGGACACTGCAATAAAGAACGTCTCCACTGATCGATATAACTGGAGCAACGACTTGCATACACTGCGGCGGCCTCCGTTTCAACAGACACATTTGGGCCCTTGCCAGGTACGTCGGGATACCAGTCCCAGTCGGGCTGTTGCCCCAGTTGACTGTTTTTGATGAAATGTAACCGGTAACCTTGCCCTATGAGAGCGCCAGCATCCGTTAACGGACTGCTTTCATCGATGTATTGCATCAGCATCGAATCGCGAACGGCACTGTATAGACCTTTAAATCGATTCCAGGCAAGATCCCGTTGAGCGGTGGTGAGATTGTTGTAAGGTGGCTGCCCTATGTTAGTGTAGCATAGATCCCGGTTTCCTGCATTGGTTTCCGTTTTACAAAGCACATCCCCTACTGCCAGCTTCCAGAGATTAAGGCCATTGTAATAGCGGGTACCAGTAACGATACTGTCCATCGCTTGCTTTTTACCAGGTGCAGCAACGAAGAAAGGATCCGTAGGCGAAGGGCCAAAGCTGGCGGATGTAATCAGAAAATTGCCGTTCACCGCTTCCTGGTATGTCTTCACCATGTTGAAGTTCTCTATCCAGTCGAAAACCGGCTTCAGGTTGTTTTCTGCAAAAACCAGTTTAGCATACTCCGGATGCCTGGGAAGCAGTGTCTCCGCCCAGGGAGCAATGAAAAGGCCGCTGAAAACATCTGTTGACATCGTATCCAGCTTCGCGTAAGGCGCAGCGGCATCTGAATGAACAGCCGAATCCACCTTATAGTCATTGTTATAGTAATATTTATCACGTGGGCTACCTCGCAAGCGATAGAAAGGCTGGGTACTTGTATTTATAGTAGAAAAAATATCATATTTATGATACATAGTTGATTCAGTACCTATTTCCAGCGCATACTGTCCGGTGTAGGGCATCATGTCTGCCAGCATTTGCAATCGAATCAGTTCAAGCCGGTGAGAAACGTTGCCGCAAAGCGTTTTGCAATTAACAGAATCGGCTATATAAGCCCGCCGCAGCGCTTCTTCTGAAGGCAATGCAGTACCGTATGTTGTGCTTTCCTGGGCAATTACAGACTTATAGGAAGTATAAGTGCCCAGTGATGCCTCGCAGGATGCGCAAGGCGTAACTGATACCGGCACATCGCAACCTGAAGCAGTTCTTAAAACTGTGTACACCGAATCCCGTAATTCCTGCTCCGTTTTGCAAAGCCCCTTCGCCGGATACTGCTGCTTGTACTTTTCGAGAGAGGCCTCGCTTACTTTGAGGGTTTTGCGGACGGAATACGAGCCTGCCACAAGCGGTATATTAAACGTGATTACGTTCCTGCCAGTGCCGGCATTATAGGAAACAGACGAAATAGTACCGCCAAATTGTTCGTCCGTAAAAGCCTTTACCGCAGTACTACTTGTATCGTCGGCAGACAGGTTTACATTATTGAACCGGCGAACAATGGGCGGCGAATCGCCGGATTCATCCGTGAGTGTAATCTCCAGGTCGTACATACAATCATAGTACAAGGGCACATTGTTGTTGCAGCGAACCAGTTCGAGCGCCTGGGGAGTTACCTCATACCGGAAATTATAACCGGACAGCGCAGGCACCAGGATGCTGTTGATCGATTCTATCGTGTTGCCACGAACAACATTGGTGTTCTCGTCCAGCAGGTTTCTCGTAAGTACGCTGCCTGCCTGGTTGGGATAGTCGGCACTGTTGATTGGCAACGCCTGCATACCGGCAGTGGAATCACCTGCCAGTGCAGTGGCAATGGTACGGCCGTGCATATCTACATAGCTTACACTCATTTGCCCGTTCGCATCCTTTACCATGTTCTTGAAGTAGTGCGTGTAGTTGCCCACTTCCGTACCGAAAAGGCCATCCAGTTCTTCCTGTGCCGCCGACCCATAAAAGTATTTGGTCTCGCGGGTGCTGCCCATTTTAAAAGCAGTACCTGCACCACTTTGCGCTGATATGCGACCCGTACCGTCAGGAGTGTACCGGGTTACCGTATAAGGATAGCCTTCTGCATTTGGAATATTCCGATGCAATCCGTTTACAGCATCAGGATCGGGGTTAGACGTACTGTAATAATTAGCCGCTGCGCTGTTGGTATTACTTAGCGGCGGTGTAGCGTTTCCCGGTTGGTTCTTGGGCACCAGGTCAAAATATGCCGTAGGATCTTCATTCATTGCCTGACCATTGAACCGGTTCAGGTTCTTCGTGTAATTAACTATAGTGTTCATGCCGGGAGCAGGCAATACCTGCACTGCGGGCCGGCCCTCGCTGTCGTAAAACGTTTCAGCACTTACTGTCGTTAATGTTACATTATCCTTGGTAACCGTTTGCCGGCTTCTCAGCGACCCATCTAAATACTGGATCACTGTTTTGCGCTTTCCTTCTTCAGCATACGAGGTACTTACCTGCCAGTTAAGGCTATCGCTATGTCCTGAAAAACTAAAGCTATCCACTGCACTCCAGGGCCCATCGATACGAGAACCATTGATTGTTTTATTTGACGCTCTTACCCGGTAATATAATTTCCCGATTCCATCATAGAACAGTGGAACGCTATAACTGGTAGCGGAAACAGAGAGGTCGATCCTTGTTGAGTTGTTCTTGAAAAGCCGGTCAAAATCGAGCCCCGGTCCTGTACTCTTGAAAAAATTGTTCTGAAGCTCCTGCTCCAGCCAGGTCCATTCTACCTGCACGCTATTATTCTGCTGAGAAGCAAGGCTGTTCCATTGTAATTTCAGTTCATCTGGAGATGCAATAGGCGCTTGTAATTGGGGAACTATCGCCTGCATGTTTGGGCTATAATAGCACGTAACGCGCATTTCGTTCTGTAATCGTAGCACATCTTTTACAGCCACCCCGTTAGAAAGTATGGCACCAGCCGGGGCGGTTATTATAGTCACTTCCACATACTCCGCATCATTAAAGCTGAAATAGTTACGTGCATTGTACTTGACGCCCTGCGCTTTATTATAGGTCACCTGCAGTGTCTGCTGCACCTCCTGGGTGCTGTTCGATGCATGTCCGTACTTAATTTTAACCGTAATATTTGCCGTAAAATCTTCTGGCAAATAGGCAACGGATTCTTCTAATATCCCAAACGTAATAATGTTATGTATTTTCCGACTTTGCTCCGTGCCGGGGGTATAATTAAGCGCGGGTAAAACGGCATTGGTAGCCAGGGCAGCACCGGTACTACTTACGGATGCAGGGCTTTTATCCAGCCCGCCATCCTCCTGCGCGAGCAGATCGAGCCTTGCCGACATCAGTAACAAGATGCAGATGGAATACAGACACATTCTGCTTCTAAACCCCAAAGCCGATGCCCCTGATGCAACTGATAAAATATTCTGTAAAATCATAATTTAAATATTGATACTATCAAAGCCGATAGTTGTTATTTTGTAATGATCATCCTGCGCAGTTGTATTTTACTGTTGCATCGTTGTAATCTTCTTCTGCCGCGCGCTCCGGCTCTCCGTAATTGTTTTGATCCCTTCCTTGGTTTCCGCTTTCGTGCGTACCAGCGTACCTTCTTCATCGTACTCATAAAACCGGGCATAGTTATTTTCATCCAGTTCTGCTTTTAGCCTCATATTTATCGGGTCGTACACAAAACTCTTCATGCTGCCATTAAAGGGATGAATCCGTATGTCATCGAAGTAGGTCATGTTGCTGCTACTATTAACGAAACTCATGGATATTTCATCGGTATTATTTGGCACAGTAAAAGTTCCTTCATAGCGCTGCCAGCCGTCAATTATAGAACCAGCGGGCCGCATTTCTACGCCTTGAATAATTACTTTATTATCAGCATAGGTGGTCTTATTGCATGGAGTGCCATTCCCGCAATCTTCTTTTACCCAGGCACTAAAAAGCATCTTCTTGTTTGATGGAACTTCAAAAACAGGGTTAAGCATCGATTTCGTTGCTGCTAGAGGTTTGATAGAAATGCATCCATTTTGGAAATTTACAGACTGATACAATGCGAATGGATAAGTTACGAATCCTGCATCGGCCATGTATTGCGTGCTACCGTAAACAAGATTGTAGGGGCCTCCAGGGCCACAGCCGCCGCCAGGGCAGTTATATGACTTTAAGCCGAACTGGCTAACAAAAATCGTCATTTTATAAATGCCCTTAGGGAAACAATATTCTACCAAACGATTATTACCCCTGTTTCCGACAATATACTGACCATCAAGAGTCGTGATGACAAAGTATTGCTGTAAACCCGTATTGGATTCGTAATAGTCCTCGCCCAGTGAATAAAACCCGTCTTGATTAACTTCGAAGTAACCCGATACAGATATGCCATAATAGTAGTAGGTATAATACATGTCTTCGGAACCATCAAACACCGTAGTATCACCGCCACTCAGATTCACGATTATGGACACTCCTTGATTTGCAGTGCTATTTGTGCCGAAATCCATCCCTAAGCCTACCGGGTCCCTTTGAACATTCTCGACATTCACGCCTATGTCTGCTAGTACTTTGGCGGTATCTAGTTGAAAAGCGAGAGTAAACGGGTCATCGTTCTTCCCTACTTTAATCGTTTTTGTACTGGTGCTATTGGCATTTATGCCTAGCATATACTTTCCACTATGCGCAGACAAACTGGTAGTATCGGTATTCAGGATCCGGCTATTGGGCAAGTTGCTAAGATCGATATGCCTGGATGCGCAGGAGTCCGCACCAATCCTGTTGATACCGGCATTATAATACATATCTTCAAAACCTTCAAAGACGGTCTCATTGCATCTGGAGTTATTTGTAATAGCTACCGGGATCGCTTTATTAAATCCATACTGCGCGGCTGTATAAATATTTAATGCATCCCTAGTTTCAAGCTCCATGCCTTTGGCATTGAATTGCATGGCTTCGCTTTGCCATACCCATTTAGAACTGGCTACATCCGGAACTAAATTGTTAGATCCGTTAAAATCCCAATAAAGTGAAAAATTCATAAGGGAGCCGTTCAAGCGGAGGTTGGTTGCTTGTGTAGCATCTGATTCTGATCTATTTCCATAAAAAATCATATTCCGGTGCGATCTGAAATTACCCAGCAGCCCTTTACAATAGGGATTGATACTCTTATCCAGGTATCCGTTACACTCCTCCATTTCATCAATAGAGCAGGTTACCGGGTTACTTACCATTTTATACCGGCGTATTACATCTGCATCTACCTGCCATTTCTCTTTAAATTCAACGGCTGATGCGTTAGTCACATTACTGTTGCTTCCAATTTTCAATTTTGCGATACTTCCTGTGATTGAAATGGGGCTACCCATAGATTTCACAACTGAAATACTGGCATTTAATAAATTGCGCTTACCGCTGCGCATAATTCTAAAACTAACGCCATTTTTATTGATCGGATTGCCTTCAAGATCCATAAACAGCAAATCCTTTACCGGCACTGTTAAAGGCGTATTATCCTTATTCTTATCGATAGCCCACAGCTTCTTGTTGATTCCCGATTCAGCAGCGCATCCTGAACTACCCGCACCTTGATTCGTTACATATAATTCATCTCCACTTTCAAACACACTTTGATCAAAACCGGCGTTGGATATTCTTCCATCATTAAAATTTATACCAGATAATATAACGTCTATATTCTTATACGCCAGTCCCATACCGCTGTATGCCCAATAAGCCGGATAGGTAGTGCTATACACCGGCTGCTTAAATTCATTATTAGTACGATTCACCACTACTTCCCCCGTTTCTGCATCATACACCAGATTCCTGGTAGATACCTGGCTTCCCTTGTCTATCACCGTCACGCTATCCAACACACTATGGTAGGTAACAACTTTAGTGGTTGTTACGGCCCGGTAGTTACTTTCGCTTTTGCCTATTACCGGCCAGATGAAAGGTAGCCAGAAGGGGAGGATTACCGGGAACAGATCCAGTTGCGCCTGTATTTCAAGGCTGCTGCTTGCCACCAGGAACTCTCTCGTATCTGTCATGAGTTCCACGTCGATGCCCATTGTTCCTGCTTCTATAGTTCCTCCTTTAGCAGCATGTACGAAGTCGAACTGCTCGTTCAAACCCTTGCTTCCCGTGTTCCGATAATAGTTGCGCGTGTAATTCACGGGGGTCTTTTCGTCATTTTCCGCGTAAGACGCCTGGGATTTCATTTTACCGTGCATATCGTTGGTTTCTACCAGGAAGCCTTGCGAAAGAGCGCGGCTGTCAAAAGACGATTTGTAAAAAAAGGCAGTCGTGTTATTATCGTGTGCCTGTTTATCTGATCCCGGATCGAGAGAAGTATGGCTGTAATAAACGGGGAAGTCTTTTGCAGTGAAGAATTCCGTTACCTGCTTGCCAACCACCGATCTTACTTTAAGCGACGTATCTACCGGCGTTTTCCTGAGGGAGCGAACCGTTACTTTACTGTAGCCTACAGAAGGAGCTGGAAAGAAGGCATCGAGTACTGGCATCTCCACCGATCCATAGTTTGCCGGTCCCAAAGGCAGTTTATCCGACACCTGCACGATGCTCTGAAAGGGATTCTCCTCTGCACCTATCGAGGGCTCATAGGACGCTACGCCGCTACTGACCGTCCGCTCAATGCCGTCTATAATTTCAGTAGTCGTGTAATCATACTGTTGTCCGTAGCTGGAAGTGTATTGGCCGGTCATGGCTTTCCAGTTGTCCTTTAGCGTCACCACTTTAACGCGGTGCCCGCCACCGTATTTGAAACCGTCCGGATCATTAAGCCGCACACTGCTGCGCGCCACGTTAACAGTCTGCGCACCGGCTCTGGATCGAATGGCATTTACAGGATCGCGAAAAGCACTCTGCAAAGATTTCAGCATACCTACTAGCATATCACCTACCTGTTTCAGCCCGGCGCTTTCCGATACGTCGTAGCCGGGAAACGCCTGGCCCGGCAGTTGCTCACGTAGGTACTCCAGGGCAGTAATCGACAGGGGACTCAGGCCATTTACTTTCTTTAGCCGTAACCAGATTTTTCCGGTATCTGCTGTTACGATGCCGTAATTCTCCACCACGGCGTAAGAGGTCAGCAGTTCCTCCCCTTTCGGCATATTTACCGAAAGCCTGAAAGCCAGCTGACCACCCGCATTGCCATGCAGGTATTTCCTGAACACCTCTTGTTTGTTGATGCAGCGCTCCGGCACTTTGACAAATACATAATCATTATCGTTCGCGGAAGGTGAGGCCTCGTATAGTTTATTGGAATAGGTGACAGAGTCGCGTCCAAAGCCTGCTATAGTAAGCATGGCAGTGGCCCGCCTGTTTTGCACGAATGCATAGTCATCGGTTTCATAGCTTACTTCAATCTGCCCTCCGGAGGGTAGCAATACTTTTTGCAGCGACCATGCACCTGCGTTCAAATCGATACGCTGCTTCTGTATCTTGTCTTGCAGGCAGTAGGGATAGTCGGCATTTTTCATGTTTGCCGGGTTATGACTCCGGGGTTTATAAGTACCCCATCGATCGGCGCTGTTGTAACTGTACACCGGGTTACCGGTAGTATCACCACTCGTAGCTCCCCCAGGCTTTACATAGGAAAACACGTACTTGTTCTTGTTGCTTTTTTTCTGCCCGTTAAAAGTAAAGTAGATGCTGTCCAGGGTAAGTTTACCGCCGCCCGTAGTATTGTCGGGAGTGCCGGGGCATGACAGGTAACTATAAGCAAAATGCACCGACTTTACCGGCTTCGCCTGGCTAAGCCCATTCTTTTTAAGATCAGCCTTATTATACAGGTCAATGCGTTTCAGCCGCTTCAGTGAACTGTCCCCTGCATCTATTCCGCCGTATTCATGCAGTGTACCTTTACCGTCATCACGATTCTCCAGGGTAAAGAGTGCGATCATATTTTTAGATTCTATGGAATGGGTGTACCAGGATTCCCGCTCGCCGTAGGATATGATACCTTTATCATCTTTGAGTTCCGAGCGGTTCCCTTCGTTGAAGTTGGCTTTATTACCCGGTGTAAGCGGAGTACGCCACCTATGCACGGCCGCAGTGTCTCCTCTCTTCATGCGGCTGTAATTGAATTTAATAGCGTCTCCCAAATCGTCTTCCGTAATGCCATTGTCTGTTATATCTACATAGTCGGGCGACAACAAACCGGATAAAAGAAAAGAGTGTGCGTAAGCAGGCGTTTGACTGATCTGAAGAAAGCCATCCTTCTTGCTGTTTGTGTTTAGCTGTGCCGAGCCTGTTGTCAGCTCCTGCGGAGATACTTGCACTTTGCCTTGTTCCTGTTCCGTCTCGCCTTCCTTGTTTTGAACGGAGAATGTAAAATCTCTCTGGGTGATATTGTAAACAGGTATGCCGTACACATATCGTTTGCCATTTGCTTCCAGCACATTTATCTGCGAAATATGATGCGCTTTACGACGGGCACTCACCCGGTTAATGGATTCATAAATAAGTGTATCATTTAGCACCACTGCACGATCGTAGCTTTTGATATACTTGTCCAGGCCCACATCATGTGCTTCCTTCGCAGTCAGAAAACTGATCACCTGGGTGCGTTTCGTCCTGGAAGAGACCGGTGCAGCGGATAGGTTAAGGTTTGCCATAAAACTACCCGTTCTGGAAAAGCGTTCAAGCACTGGTAGTATTTCTGGATTGTATCCCGAGCCTCCTAACTTAAACCGCACCAGGTCGATACCGCCCAAACGATTGTATTGCCCTGCATCCAGTACACTGCTTTCACCGGGGTTGCGAAAATAAACAGCTTCATGCAACCCACCTTGTGCACCCTTGAATGGTATTACGGCCTTCAGCTTGTTGCCGCTGTTCCACTCTCCAATAGTCACCGGCGTTTTTATCCTATTTAGATTAAGTCCGTATTGCCCGGGGATACCCACATCTCCTCCGATACTCGCGCTTTTATCTTTAGAAGTGGTATAGTTATCTCTTACATAACCCAGCTCATTGCGGTAAGCACGAATACTGCCTCCTGTTCCTTCTCCCTGGATGGTAAATACATCATAGGTGTATTGAGGTGCGGAGATAATCGGTGTGTTAGGCGTAACTTCTCTATCGTTAAAGCGCGTGAAGTCCATAACCGCATTCGGGTTATTCATGGCATTCTCATAGTAGATATATCCTACCAGTGGCTTCGATTGAACAATCTGTTCCCTGCTTACCGTTGCTGTTTGCTTGTACACTTCCGCCTCTATGGAACCTTGTACCCCCCAAATCGCTCCTCCCAACTGAAAATGACCCGCATAAGCCGTATTGGTAACGGGCATGCGAATGGCGGGCATATAACTTGGTTTGGCAAAGCTGATAGAGGTGGCCATCAGCAAACTGCCGCCGGCGCGGTCTGGTTTAGTTGCTTCATCGGAGACTGAACGTGTCCTTTGTTTATTATAGCTGAACTGCTCGTAGATATTTAACGCTTTAATGCCATATCTTGAATTGTAAGTCGTTGAAGCACCAATGCCGAATGAGCTTTTTCCACTCGTGCTGAAAGAACTGGCTGATAAGGAAACACTCGGTGAAAAGCTTACGCCGGATCGCGATCCGACATTAGCGGCCAGGCTTACCTTTAAATCAGCATTATCCGACTTTTTTTCGGAGACAGCCTTTTCCGCAATCTTAAAACTCATACCCCCTTTAACGCCCAGATCGAGCGCTGGTCCCAAATAATTGTTGAAGGAGATACCGATCGAAGCACCAACGGAGAAATTTTCCTTGATACCAATGCCTTCCAAATCACCTGCCACGCTCACGCCCCAGGTAATGTTCGGTTTCATCATCTGGGTTTGGACGACACTGTCCTGACCGTTAAAATCATCTGGAACCCCGCGCATGTTGCGGCTCACATTACCTGGATTGATATTCCACCCCAGGCCTACCCAGCTCGCTTCCTGCTCCATACCCACACCGCCTTCATAAAATATATTAATGGGATAGCCGCCTACATCCAGTAATGGAATATTGTAATTGAAGTCACCTGAAAACAGGTTGACCATATTACCCGTACCAACTGATTTAAATGAAGCCATCTCCGGCTGACCGGGGCCACCTATAAAAACTTTTCTGGAGGGCATTGCCTTTAATGTAAACCCGGGATTACTTTTCTTCTTTACCAGAGAAAGAGCGGGTGCAACTACTCTAGCATGCACATCCTTTGTCAATGGTCGGGAGAACAGTGGATACAACGATCTCTGGTGCCCGTGGCTTTCCAGGCGGGAGGCATAGAGTGGTGAGATAGTCGAAAAATAAAAGAACAGCAGGAAAGTAGTGGCTATCGTTCGGGAGCACTTGTGTGCAAGTAACTGAATCATATTGGGTGTCGGTTAAAGGGTAATAATTTATTTCAGTATGAATGAGGCGGTATGACTTACACGATAAAGATCGGTAAGCAGCACTTTATACACTTCGCCTTTTTTAAAAGACTTATCGAGCGTAAAAGTGAAGTAGTTATCTCCATAAACGATCTGTTTCTTTAACTGCCGCACCACATCGCCTTTACTATCTTTCCACTTTATCATTGTTTCATAATTACTATCATACGAATAATACTTGATACCAAGATCGACAGAGGAAAGTGTATTTACTCCTGTTGCGATACCTTCTTTAGCAAGAGCAATGAAATAGCCTGTGGCAGGTTGTTTTTTTAACGTATCTCCTGCAACGAAAAAAGACCATACCTCGCTCTGCCCCACCAGTTGTTGATGGTTACTTGCAAGGATTCTCCAGGCATAACGATGCGCCGTATCCAGCGGCTGGCCGGAAGGAGGATAAAAATGATGCGGCTCCCTCAGATTGCCGGGTGAATATAGGGGAAGGTTCTGCTGAATCGCCTGAAGATCCGATTGGCCGGCTTGAACCTTTACCAGTACGAGGTTATAAGTAAGTCCGTTAAACAGGTGCATCGGTGTTGGCGGCAGCCAGGTAAATTGAGGATAACGCCCAGAAATCGTATCCTTATCGAAAGGGCTGTTAAGCATCGGCGGACTTAAAGGCGCTACTTCCAGCGGCAGGCACTCTTCTGCCAGCAGGCTGGAGGCTTCTCCTTCCACTTTGCTCACTGAATAACAGGCCTGGAAATTACCCATCGGCAAAAACCCGTTGGGGTTCCTGTCAACATTGAAAGCAGAAGAAAGATAATTGTACTGCACTGGACCCAGTTCATTAATGGTAAGCTGCGTCGTACCCTTTTTTATAAGAACCGGGTTGGCAACCGCCATCATAACAGCATTATTATCGAGCGTACTTAGCAGTGCTACTTGTACCGTTACATAAACCGGCGTGGTGGATGTGGACACCAGCAGCAGGTTCCAGAGCTGGCTCTTCTGCAACACTCCGGTGGGAGGTATCTGTACCGACATGGTAACCTGAGTAAAGCCGGCCATCGGCAGCAGCAGCAAGCACAGAAAATAAGTGTATTTTTTATACATAGCGTATCGTTAAAATGTTTTAAAATATGAAGCTCTGCCTACATTATTAGGTACCAGCTGTTGCTGACTGCCCGGAATGAACCCCTTGTCCATCATCAGCTGTACCTCCCCGAGCATCCCGAGCTTAAGGGTCACATTCGACGAATAACCCATCAATACTTTGTCGAATACCGGCTGGCTGTTGTACTTGATACCTGCACCTAGCGAAAGCCAGTCTTTAATCTGGTACTGGCAACTGTTATCAGCCACATAAAGCGTATAGTCGGTATTGGCACTAACAGAAAGATTTACCTGAAGGGCGAACCTGTTCCATAAAATGTGCTGCCCTAATAATAGGTTACGAGTGTTGAAATAGATAAAGCCAGAGTCTGTAGGCTTGTTATAGAACCGGCTATAAGAAAGCGTAGAACTCATGGTCGTTTTTTTCCAGGTATAAAAATGCGTCAGGTTAGAAACAAAGGTATAGAACAACTGCTCGGTATATTGATCTTCAGAAAGCCGGGTTAACTGTGAGCTGGGATAATAACCGACGGACACGGTCGGCCATTTGCGCATCCGTAGGGTAGCCTGGATACTTTTAAAGACAGTGTTGCTCTTGAAATTATTTCCTATGTAGGGGTTTACGGCTTCATTTGTTTTTAATGAGGCCATAATATTTAAGCGCCTTTTGAAGAAGGGCTGATCTATCCGCGCCATCCAGTTCGTTTGTGTTGATCCGGACGTAAAAACGCTGAATGACTGGAAATTACTTCCTGTTCTTTTAAACGATCCCGCCAGTTTGGTGAAAGTAGCCGGGATATAGGAATTGAATTGAATCACGTACGCTTCATTAGAACGTTCATCGTATCGAACCGCTTCGGATAATAGTGGCTCTTTACCTGCACTGCGGTTGTAATACGGCAAGGAAGATTTTGCAAATTCTCCGTTTACATAAGTGGTTGGATTGATATAATACCGTCCTTCTACCGAGTAGCCTACTAGTTTGTAATTGGGTGTATTGGTTCCGGAGCCCGAAGCTGCATTATACAATTGCCGGCTACCCAGGTAATAACTTAAGAACAGGTGATTGCCCTCTTTCATGCCATGCCCCAGGCGGAGCAGGGTAAGATACTGTCGAGGGCCGCTGTTGCGAACGGTATAATTACGAAAACGATAATCTACATATCCTGTAGCGATAGCCGCATAATAAGAAGGATTGTATTCAAGTTGCAGGCCGGTAATACTGATATTGCTGGCAGTCAGCTCGGAATAATCAAGTACGGAGCGGCCAATGCTGGCCGACCGCACCGCGAAAAGTTGCTTGTATCCTTTAGGGAGCATCGTATCTGGTAACTGATAGTCTTGCATTTTCTCTTTCAGCTGCCGCAGGTTCTTAACCTGGTCGAAGTCAGTTAGCGATTGTTTGTTATCAAGAGATGCTTTTTGACGGTACTGCTGATACTGTGCCTCCAGTAGCGGCAGTTCCTTTTTCAGGGAATCCGAATACTTTTTCTTTGCAGCATACTCCTGCTCAAAACCTTCTACCCTCGAGCGAATACTATCTTGCCTCGATGAGGCAGTTGTTCCTTTACGACCCTTGAACTTAGACATCGATATGGCATCAAGATCAGGGAGAGGATTTGTTACATCCGGCATTGCCAGAGTTGTTCCGGAGTTCCTGATACTATCTTGTTTCCTTTGCCGCTGTAACTGTGCCCATTCCCGGGCTTCGATCACTCTTTGCATCACGGAAGGATCCTGTAACCATCGTTGCAACCGATCGAGATCTGCAATGGCCTGCAGCAATTTTGCGCGTAGACCCGAAGTATCAAGCATAGCGAGACGCTTTAGCAATTGCCCGCGAATCTGATCCTTTATCTGCCTGTTGAATTGCTGCGGATTGAATTGGTAATTGAGATCAGAAAAGTTCCTGAATACCGAAGAATTACTGAACCGGTTGGTTAAATATAACCGGGTAGGGTACTTATCCTTTACCGTTATATCAAGGTATGTTTGAACCGTATGTTGATATATATCCTGCTCTGCATAGGGAGTATCGATGCTGGAACGGTAAGTTACATCATACAATATATTGCCATGAACTCTAAGAAGCGGCGTACGAGGTGACTTTTTTGCAGCAGGTGATGAAACAACCGGAACCTTGTTTTTAACAAATACAGGCCGGTAGACAAGCCCTTTGCAAATGCCTTTTCCAGTATAGGCAAAACGATCGAAGGCTGCCGGAACTACCGAAGCAGGACTGCCAGTATCACTTATTGCTTTCTGCGCGTAACTGCACATAGAGCAAAGTATCGTCAACAGTATAAGGGACAGGTAGTTCAAGGTTGTTGCTTTAGCATGGCATCGCCACCAACAGTTATGTTATTATTGTTTCGCTCGCCTCTTTCTAATAAAGACATAGATCACCTGTTTCCATTATGGTCGGTGACCGGGAAACACGATTAACGATTAAATCTTTACTTGAAATCTAAGTGTGAGCTGAAAAGCGTCTCGGTTTTAAAAATAGGAACAAGGGAACAAAAATAAATACAACTTAATCGGGGAAGAGAGGGTGCATAGGTGATGTTTTAGGTAGTTAAGGGTCGTTGTGATTCGTTATAATCACAACATCGTTATACGAAACTATGCCTTCTGTATCAAATAAAGACGTAAGAAAAGAAAAATAGTTTTCCACGATCTAATTGCAGAAATTACTAGGCCAGCATTAATACCATGAATGACATGTATTTGCGCTATCGGAATTTTGCCAGGAACCAGGCGGGTATAGGGCTAACGAACCTAACCTATAACCTGTTCAGGGTGGCTCAACTAAAAGTAGCAGTTAAAAGATAACGGAGTGGTGCTCCATCCACCTAAAAGGGGCTAAAAAGAGCAAACGAGCAGGAAAGTTTGCTTATTAGAAAGGCAAAAATAAAATATCAACCTAAACTCCATCAAAAAATACCTGCCGAAAATTTGTGCTGCAAAAAATAGGTTATTAGAGATGTCTATCATACTATATGTATCTAGATCATCGAAATACTACTTCGAGAAGGAATATTTGTGCTATATCTAATGTTTATTCAATTAACAAAACAAGCCTGCCGTTTCTACTCACTTTTTTTCAATCAGATGTTCCTTCGCGGGATCATTTAAAAGATCTTCCATTATTTCCTCTACAATTGAATTAATATCTTCCTGAATGCGCTAGTAATTGCGCTCAATTGTATGTGGTTCGACCTTGCGTACAATAGGTAGCGGGTAGAAGCAAGATCGCCCCTTTTCAATTTTATCTATATCATTTATTATCCAACAATGAAAAGGTTTAAGTTCAATGATTTCATCGGGATTGTCTGCCACCAATAAAACGCTGAATGTGTTTTTGCCACCCTATTGCCGAGGCAGGGATCATATTTTTTAATAGGGTTATTTCGAATATAATATTCAAAGTTTGTGGTAAATTCCATACTCAATTGAAAGAGAAATACATTTTTGGCAGGAAACTGGCTATTTAGGAACAATTTTAAGTAATCTATGGTGGTATCATAATTTTTTAAAAAACCCTTTCACTTATTTCCCTTCCCATATCTTTTTATAATAGGCCAAAAATCGGGTAGATCATGACAAGTGAGTTTCAAAAAATTTCCCAGGTAAGCCTGTTAACTGCCTCCGGAGTAATTAACGTTGGATGGTCTTCCAACATACAGTATTTCTCTTTGATCTTGTAGCGGACATCATTAATATGTTAATTAATAGTCTGCACTTCGATGGTCTTCCCTTCACCACCTTTTTATCATTGTTCCAATCTTTGGCATTAATAGACTCTTTCAGCGAGATTTCAGCGCGGTCGCCGTTTAAGGTAATGCGGGCATAAATAAGTGCCCGTAGTTTGTTTTATTTTAAAATGTATTAAATGCACTCTTCACGTTTTTGTCCGTGTCCGCAGGTTCTCGTCCTGTTGTCGTCCTTATCAAATAGTATCAAAAAGTTGCAAAAAAAGGACTGAAACCGGCTACCACAAAAAGGTTTGACCAATTACCAGTGTGTTCAAAGCCTATGCCGGAATGAACTCACTATTCAACTCACCAGAAGTATGCTATTGCTTGATAGAATATGATAGAAATAAAACAAAAAAGCCTGTAAAATCAGGTGATTTACAAGCTTTTGATACGATTTGATATCGCTTTTGTCGGGATGACAGGATTCGAACCTGCGACCTCTCGCCCCCCAGACGAACGCGCTACCGGGCTGCGCTACATCCCGTATGTTTAAGGGACGGCAAATGTATGATTAAATTCATTTTTTCGGAAATCCATTACAAACTTTATCTTCGCGCAACTCAATTTCAATGAAGGTTACCATAAAAAAAGCCCGGATCATCGATCCGTCCTCTCCTCATCACCTGGCGG
>JANNOM010000101.1:0-24922 GCA_031399065.1 Chitinophagaceae bacterium | reverse complement strand
ACCTACATCGGATGTATTCAATAACTTATTTTACAACTGTACACAGGTATATGACGGGAGCGTGAAAACATCGCCGGATTATAACCTGTACTTCAACGCCACGGGTGGCGCTACAGAGCCGCATTCCGTTTATGCCCAGGATCCTCTGCTTGCACAACCTGCCACCGGCTTCAGCAATTTTAACCTGACAGCCAGCTCGCCCGCAAGGAATAGAGGTATAAATTTAGGTTATACCACCGATATAGCTGGTACCTCCCTTCCCAATGGGGCGGGGTTCGATATAGGTGCTTATGAGTATATACCTATACCCTGTGTTGGTTCTCAAAACTATTCCAATAGCGTATTTGCGGTTCAGACGGGCACTTTTACAGCGGAGTATGACGTAGTTCCGAATGGCAACTCGATGGGAGGTACTACTGCATTGTCCAACGGTTCCGTTTCCGATTTCAACAGTATGGCCTGCATCGTTACCTTTAACCCTAGCGGCCTGCTGGCCGCGTGGAATGGCACACAATATGATTCCGTGAATAGTTATGCTTATTCCGCAGGGATTAAATATCATTTTCGCCTGGTGGTGAATGTACCCGCCAAGAAATACAATGTATATGTGCAGAAGCAGGGCGATTCTGCGGAAACCCTTATTGGTTATCAATATGGATTCCGTGCAAATGCTACTCAATTGAATAATTTTGTAAAAAGAACCAGCAGTTGCCAGTTGACGGTTAGCAATTTTAACGTTACTCCCGGCGGGTCGATAAACCGTATTGCCTTACCTCCAAGTGCGGTACTCACGGTGCCAAAAGCCGAATCCGGCCCCGGTGATCCAGTAATGATCATATATCCCAATCCTTCAAACGGAACATTTAATCTTCGGCTGGATTTTATACAGGATGGGGAAATAGGTATTTTTATTTATGACGGCTCCGGAAAGTTGGTGAAAAAAATACGGGATGTCAAAAAAGGAATATATACCAGAAACATAAGTGTTGGTAAAATACCTGCAGGGCTGTACCAGGTAAGGGTCAGCATGAAAGGGTATCAGGCGGTACGTACCATCCGTTTCAATAAATCATTGTAACGAAAATTAACTTTATTCCTCACAAAAAGCGGGTAGAATCGTGAAAAAAAATTTTGTACATCAATGGCTGTTCATTGCCTTTCTTTCTTTGGTAAATAAGACCCATGGGCAGCAGACCCCTTTACCTTCAGAACGTCAATTGGCCTGGCAATCGCAGGAAACCACAGCCTTCCTTCATTTTACAGTCAATACATTTACAGACAAAGAATGGGGGGACGGTACGGAAAGTCCTTCCATTTTTAACCCGGAAAAACTCGATGCGCGCCAATGGATAAAGGCATTGAAAGAAGCGGGTTTTAAGATGGCAATAATCACTGCCAAACACCACGACGGCTTTTGCTTATGGCCATCCGGATATACGGAACATTCGGTAAAGAACAGCCCCTGGAAAAATGGAAAGGGAGATGTTGTAAAAGAAGTGGCCGATGCCTGCCGGGAATACGGAATCCGTTTTGGCTTTTATCTTTCTCCGTGGGACATGCATGAGGTAACTTATGGAACTTCTGCGTACAACCGGTATTACCGCAACCAGTTAATGGAACTGCTTACCCATTATGGTAAAGTTTCTGAAGTATGGTTTGATGGTGCCAAGGGAGAGAATGCTAAAAGTATGGAATATGAATTTGAAAGCTACTGGGCAATGGTGCGTAAATACCAGCCCGAGGCAGTCATTTTTTCCGATATAGGACCCGATGTAAGATGGGTTGGTAACGAAAAAGGAATAGCGGGAGAAACTTGCTGGTCTACTATCACTACAGACAGTATGGAGATAGGTGCAGCCGACACTAAATACTTAAACACAGGCGATCCTGTTGGTAAGTACTGGATACCCGCCGAAACGGATGTAAGTATCCGTAAGGGGTGGTTCTGGCACCAAAATGAGAATGATTCTGTCCGTTCTCCCCAGAACCTTGTGAATTTGTATTATCAGTCAGTAGGCAGAAACAGCATGTTATTACTGAACATTCCGCCTAATAATAAAGGGCTGCTGGAAGAGCAGGATATTCGTTCGATCAAAGCGTTCCGGGTTATCTTGAACCAGACGTTCCGAACAAATCTGTCCAAAGGAAAAGTGCTGCCTTCTCTTACAGACGGGCAACTTAAAACTTATACCCAAATAACGCCGGACAAGCCTTTACTGATCGATTTAAAAAATAATATAACGTTCGACCGGGTGATGCTACAAGAACATATTATGAATGGTCAACAAATAGAAAACGGGCGAATGGAATACTGGGATCGCGGTACCTGGAAGGATTTAGCCTCCTTTACGACGATTGGATATAAAAAATTGATTCGCACACCCATTATCACTACTTCCCGTGTAAGACTTTATTTGAATGGTATTAGGGGTCGTAGCTCTCAACTTTCCGAGATCGGATTTTATAAAGCGTCTCCGGATGAGTGAATCGCCGATTTTAATTTATGCAATGTAATAGAATAAGGAGTATAACTACTTTAATCAAACGAATGAAAATAATCTGGCCATCTTTTTTAAATTTAATAATAGTGCTGATAATGGCGGCAGATCCGGCTTGTGCCCATTGTTTATTACAGCGGGACAGTGGCGGAAATGAATGGCCATATATCGGTAAGGTAGTTACCAAGCAGGCAACGTCCATTTCATCTTCCATGTTATGGATTGGAGGGGAAGTGCTGGACAGAGATTATGCGGTATACAATCATTATAAATCCTATCTGGGTCTACTGGGTGCCAAGAAAATAAGATTACAATCCGGCTGGGCCAAAACAGAGCGGGAAAAAGGAGTTTATAATTTTGGCTGGCTGGATAGTATCGTGAATGATGCCATATCACAAGGAGTGCAGCCATGGTTACAAACATCCTACGGAAATTCCCTGTATAACGGAGCGGGAGGTATCGGCCTGGGGGAAGGCCTTATCCGGTCAGCAGAGGGATATGAAGCCTGGGAGAAATATGTGGAAGCATTGGTACTTCATTTTAAGGAAAGGGTGAACGAATGGGAAATATGGAACGAAGCCGATTTGCAATTGGAAGGTAAATCGCAAGGCGATTATAATACCCTGTTTTTGAAGACGGCCTCAGTAATAAGGCGGATACAGCCCCGGGCTTTTATAGTCGCCCTGGCTATTGCAGGATCCGGTAATACTAAACTAGTGGGTGATTTTCTGGGCAACCTGAAGCGCCAGGGCAAACTCAGTCTCGTTAATGCCATATCTATCCACGGTTACCCTTATAATCCTGATGCTTCTTTAGCTTCACTGAAAGAGTTACGGAGATTCACTGACACCTATAACCGGAATATCAAAATATGGCAAGGGGAAACAGGTTGTCCGTCTTCCCTGGGAAGTTCCGGGGCACTTGCAAAGCATCCCTGGACAGAAATAACGCAGGCAAAATGGAATGCGCGCCGCGCCCTGCTGCATATAGGTAATGATGTTCCTTTCAGTTTATTTACCATTTCAGAGTATACCTATAGCAGTGCTTTGTTAAAGGGCCTTAATACCAAGGGCATCTTAAAAGTAAACACCGATCTTACCGTGTCTTATCGCAAGCCCGCTTACTATTCGTATCAGTACCTGACGGCTATTTTCGACGATTCTATGCAACCCGTTTCTTATGAACTATTCACTTCACCGGACTCTATTCAGTACACAGTGGCTACCTTTCGTCACCGACGTAAGAAATACCTGTTAAAAGCCGTTTGGATAAATAGTAATATACCAACGGATACCAACAGCTATTTTAATATTCTGCTCGATCTGGGTAGAAATAAGCTAAAGCAACCGGTATGTATTGATGTACTTAGTGGCAGGGTAACGACCATTCCGAAAGAAAACTTTGTTTCGCTAAATGGTGGAACAAAGTTAAATATAGCGATTTATGATGCGCCATTGCTGATCGCAGAACAATCGCTTGTTAACGTAAAAAAAGAACGCTGATATGAAAGGCTGGCAAACCTGTCCTCTTTACCGCATATTACATATATCGGTTCTATACTTTTGTATATTCATGAATTCCGCTTTGGGAGCACATCAGCAAGCTAATGCCTGGCCTGCTGATTTTAAAGAGGACAGTGTAAAATCTACAAAAGATGGCACTACCCAACACTTTTACTACCGGTCAGCTATAAGTATTTCCAGGAGGCCCCTGGTAGTTTCTCTGCATCAATGGGGTTCTGACTATCGCGATATTAAAAATGCCCTGGCATTAGAAACGAAAGTTAAGAACTGGAATTATATTCACCCTGATTTCCGCGGACCGAACAAAAGGCCGGAAAGCTGTAACAGCTCGTTGGCTTTGCAGGATATAGATGATGCTATAAATTGGGCACTACAGAATATGCCTGTTGACAGCAGCCGGATTTACGTGATAGGTGCAAGTGGGGGAGGTATGGCCGCCTTGGGGCATTTTATGACCTCCTCAATTAAAATAAATACATACATCGTTTTTGTTCCTGTTACTGACCTGGAAAACTGGTATAGTGAAAGTCTGGTGCGCAATAAAAAATATGCAAGCGATATACTTGCCTGCACAAGTTCCCCAGATACCCTCAACAAAGCAGAAGCCGTTGCCAGGTCTCCCCTACACCAGCCAGTACCCCTTTTGAAGCTGCCTTATACGGTCGTAAAAATTTTCGCTGGTGTCCATGATGGTTATACCGGCAGTGTTCCTATTACGCACAGTATTTTTTTCTATAATAAACTACTGAAGGCGTTGGGGGAAAAAAAGTCCGGCCGGTACGTCAGCGACCAGGAAACTATTACCCTGCTTAGCCGGCAGTCGTACCCAAACAGTCAATATCAGATGCTCGGAGACAGGCGAGTGCATTTATATAAAAAATCGGGTAATATTTCTATTACTTTATTCGAAGGTGGACATGAAATACTTGTAGGTCCGGCGCTTGAGCAATTCGATAATTAATACACAAACCATTAAAAAATGAATATGAAAGAAACGAACGGTTATAAACGCATCAAAACTACCTCTTTACAGTTTGTATCGGCTATGAAAATAGGAGAGCATCCCGGGGTGTATAGCAAAGAGCAGGGAGCTGGGGAAAGTTTTTATGGATCCTACCATGCCGCACATGTACTTGACCTGTTTGGGGAACTCGAAAGTTTGTCACCCGAACACAAACAAAACTGGGCTCAGCAGTTTCTTTCGCGTCAAACAACCCAGGGATATTTTTCCGGTAATACGAATGATCACCACCGGTATAGAAAAATAGAAGAACTCGATTCCATTCTGCATTATACCCGCGGAAATATCTGGGCTCTGCGACTGCTGAATGCAAAGCCGGTACATCCTTTTACGTTTATAGAACCGCTGCTTGATCCGGGTACGCTATACCGGTGGGTTATGCGGTACAACTGGTCGAATGCATGGGCAGCCGGCAACCAGGTACTATCCTGCGCCACCATCCTTTTTGCCCTGCGCGACTGGTTTGGCGTACAGGAAGTGGATATAGCGATGGAACGGGGTATGTACCCGGCACTAGAGGAACTACTGGATAGAAAAACGGGTTTTTGGGGTACACAAAGAGGCTCCGACCTTCCGAATGGGCTTTTTGGTACCATCCATATAGCACCTATTTATTTTGCTCAGGGCTGGCCATTGCCGCAGGTGGAAAAAAATATCGATTCCACGCTTGCCTGCCAGTTACCTGACGGATCATTCTGGCCCGGAGGTTCTGACTGTCCCGATTACGACGGCGCGTATATGCTGGCGAACCTGGCAGCTCTGTCCGACTACCGTCAGGAAGACATGCGTAAAGCTGCGAGAAGTTACCTTGCACATGCACTGCTGCATGAAGATCCAAACGGCAATGGTTGGCTGCTACATAAAAGGGATTGTAACCCCTCAGACTGGAAACCCAGACCGCACTGGATATGGAAGGATGGCGAGAATAAGGCTACAGCGGAATACCGTGATGAGGATCCTTCCCGAACCCATATTATGCTGGGCTCCTGGTTTTACCCGCTTTCCATCGCCCTGATAAGTGACATGTTGGGAGACACCGGCTATGAAGGGCCTTATCATTTTAATGGCAACTCACTTCATGTACGCAATGTACCATCGATACAAGAGAAATACGAGAGGACCGTGAAAGACACCCTGCATTTAAAAAAAATAAGTAAGATCACCAGTTAGGTTTCATTTTCCAGGTGCTCTTTAATTTTTTTGGCTGCGCGGTTTGTCAGGCGGGCTATTTTATCTTTCAATTGCGGAGTGTACCTGCTTTCGGGCAAGAAAACACTAAGACTGGCCACGACTTCTTTATTCTTTCTTATAGGCACAGCATAGCCAACGATGTGTTTGAAAGAGAATAGCGTTTGAACGAATTGGTCTTTCCGGATCTTTGCGAGCTCTTTCTCTAACGCCTCCCTTGTTTGCACTCCCGGCCATACTTGTTCGGCCGGCAACCCGATTACTTTAACCAGGTTATTTAATTCTTTTTCAGATAAAAAGGCAATAAGTAACCGGCCGGTAGCAGTAGGATAAATATCCGATTCTGCTCGGGTACGCACCAGCAGGTCGTGATTACTGGCTACTGCGTGCAGTACAATCCGTTTTTTATTCCGTAATACTCCAAGCAGGCAGGTTTCATTAAGTTCCTTCCCCAGTTCTTCCATAATGTCTTTTGCTGCGTCTACAATGTTCTGACTGTAAGAAAGAGTGCCGGTAAACTGAAAAACACCTGGACCAAGGCGGTACCCCGTTTTCCGGTCCACTTGTTCTAAATATTTCTTGGCGACTAGCGTTTTTACGATATTAAATGTTGTGGGTTGGCTAAGTCCGGCATTCTCGGCAATTTTCATTAGTTGCACTGGTTCCTTACCATGCTGCCCCACGAATTCCAGAATGTCTAATGCTCTTACAACGACTTGTACCATATGCTTGATGTAAATGGCAAAGATAAAGCATACCGTTTAATTCACTATCGTTGAATTGTATCGGAGATTGGCTTATACAGGGGTATCTATTTCAGTTAAATTTTGCCTACTTAACTATTCAAGGAGGCTAATTAATTTATACTTCGGCGTATCTGAAAAGACTGCAATATTTACTAAATATTAATCAACCAATTGAATTAGCCTGACAACCGGGCCGATAAAATACGCAAATCCAGACATTTAAGTGCAAAAGAGCGTGTGAACAGAACTCAAATTGCATATACGAAGCGTACTCAAAAAGGCGGTACCATTAAAAACATCATAACGGTACCGCCAGAGGCCGCTGGTTTAAAAGTTTATAGAGAGATTAAGACATATTAGCCGACATTAACACACGATTGATCAATGAACTATAATAACTTTTTTCGTAGTATTCATCGATTCTGACCTAATCCTTAAAATATAAGTGCCGCTGGCCATGCCGCTGACCGGCATCTGCAAATGCCTAACACCTGATTCAAGAATTCGTTGTAACGTTAATACCAGTTTGCCTCTTAAGTCCAGTAACTCGATGGTATATTTTTCTGGTTTGCTTACGGGCACGTCTATATAAATCAGATTATTTGCCGGCAGAGGATAGACTTTTATATCGGATAATGCATTATTAACTGTTTGGCCGGCAGAAATAAATTTTTCGTCAGCAATTCTCATTGACATCAGCGATGTAGGCCCTGTGCAAGTATTGATGGTAAATCCTGAATTGCCACTTACTGTTGGGTTAGCAATACAGGTGTAATTAATAATATTGCCGGAAGTGGAAGATGAATTATTTATGATAGTATTACCGGTGCCGCCGCCTGCACCTGAGGCTAAAAGATTGATATTGCTTCCACTTAAAGAGTTATTTTCAATCTTTACATTTTTAGCATAAAAAGCACCAACATTGGCGTTGGCACTTGCAAATATGCCAAACCCTCCTGCGTTATTAATAGTATTATAAGTGATGCTGGCATCCTCAATGTCTTTCATTTTATAGAGGCCGATATAAGTATTAGTAGTATTGTTAGTTATAGTAACCCCTCTTACAGTTGTTCCACCACAGCACTCTTGTATTAAGATGCCCTCGCCGTCGACACTAAAATAATTTCCGTTTTTCAAATTATGCCTTACTACCTGTACATCATTGCCTGTCACTAATACATTATGTCCACCCCAGTCTATGCCTCGGTTTTCCAGGGTTGCGGCGTTGCCTACAAGGGTTGTTCCAGTCGGGTTAACCCAAGCTATTTTGCCTGGCTGGTCTCTAAGTACATTGTCTTTAATAATCAATCCCTGCCCGGCTGCATGTATCTTTACTCTCATGGTTGCATACACCCAATTATCGCGCACCACAACTCCATTTCGGAAAAGGCTTGGTCCTGTTACTGGTGTATTCAGATTGCCTCCCTGTCCGCGATTTACATATATGCCATAGTGGTCGGAATAATTGAATATCGCTTTTTCACCCGTAAGTGTTAGCAGGTTATTACCATCTCTTACGATAAAGCCATTTTGCTGAAAATTATCCGTTACATTATCATTGACCCTGTTGTTGGCCACCAATATGTTTTCGAATGCCTGTAACTTGATATTGGCCACGAAACGATAACTCCAGCGTTGCCATGCATTTTGAAAAGGAGCGTTATTATAAGTTGCGAGAGGCACACCAGCATCAGGATCGGCCACATTGTTACTACGAACACCTAACACCAAAATATTTTTGTTGGTACCAGTAGTATAATTGCCCGTAAGAATTATACCTGCACGATTTACCTCTAAATACACCAGACCTATGTTGCTATCGGTATCAGGATTTGTTGTTCGTATATTTTTGAAAGCGGTGGAATTAGCGGTACCGTTCCCACTCTGACTGGCATTGTATTTAGGAAATACCAGCTTAGATGCCGGGGCAAAGCTGCTGCTTTTGGCATCTGTGACAGATGGGGTAGCGCCTCTTATCACAACGCCGTTTTTCAGACTGATATCACCGCTGAAATAATAAACACCGGGCGGAAAATAGACCACACCGCCTCCATTCGCTGTCGCAGCATCCCTGGCATTGTTGAATGCTACCGTATTGTCTGCAACGCCGTTCCCGTTACCGCCGTAGTCTGATATATTGAAAACACAATTCCATTTTATGTCAGCAGCCCATGGATAGCCGGATCCATATAATGTTTCTACCGGATTGTTAACAGGTCCGCTAGATGAACTACCGCAAGCTGGTGGGGCCGTAGATAGAGTTACATCAAAATTGTCCAAATTAGGACCGCCTATATTTGTATTGGCTGTTAGCCGTATCGTATTGTTACCGCTATTAAGATTGATGGAGATGATGGCAGTTGTATTCCATACACTCCATGAGCCGGTACCTGGCATAGCTACAGTACCGGCACTAACGCCATTAACTGTTAACAAGCAGTTTCTTTGTGAATTGTCTCTGTTGGCATACCTAAAACTAATAGTGGCCGTGCCGGCAGCAGACGCACTTACATTATTCCATTCTGCCCAGGTACCATTTCCGCCATAATCAACAAAACCCGAACCAGTAAATCCTGCATGATTAGACGCAGTAGTGACGCCGCTTTGCGCGGTATAATTCTCGGCTTGATAAGTAGTTTGTTCTTTACTTGATAACGTAATAGAGGAAAGAAAAATAAAAAGGGATACGCTTTTTAAAATGGATGTTTTAAAATCATTTTTTTGTTTCATGGCTGCAACGTTTAATATTAATGAATGTATTTAAAGAAATTATGTAATTTGCTCAATCGTTTGAGCAAATGTAGACAAATATTCAATAGTTGCAATTTTTTCTTAAGATTTGTCTATCCCTGCGATCGGATTTCACAGTGTTTGAAAGAAATTCTGGTTTTGGCTTGTGGCTAATCAGGGGTAATAATTATAGCGACTATAGAATAGATATAGAAGAGAATAGTGATGGCGAAATTTCTATTTCTTCGCCCGATTTTACAATAATAAGGAATACCTTGAAACGGCTTCCTGTTGGGGGAGTATTATTAGACTAATTTCGTAGCGAGGACTTTAACTACCGGTGGCCCCGGCGACGCACTTCAAAACCCTGATAGCGAGTCTTGTTATGTATTAATGGAATCCTACACGGTTTTGTATGAAACCACTGAAGATGAAAATGACTCATTTATGCAAAGGGGACTACCAGGCATTTTTCTCTCTGTGTAACATACCTGGTTGTATTTAAAGTTATCATTATTATTGGCTGTTTAACTGAATTACTTTAAATGCTGCCTTTTAAAGCATTTTGTTATGGTAAAATTTATTATCCTTTTTGTTTTGACTTTTGTTGCCGTTCTGCCACTAATATCGCAGGAGACAGCTCCTGTAAATCCTGACTCTGTTGGTCCTGGAATGATATGGGAGATGGGGTTTAAACAACGCCTGCATAAGTTTTTATACAATAAGCAGTACCAGGTAGACTTAGAGGATGCCAACTCTGATTCCGATGCTGGTAAACGGGTTTGGCCGCCATTTCTGGCAGAACTATACAAAGTGAAAGATGAACCCGGGAAAGTAAGTCAATTAATACAATCCACTGGCGAAAAACTGTTGCAAAGCAAATGGGCGGGCTCTTTTTATAAACCCTTTTCTATGCCAGGCTACAGTATGTATTACTTTCAATACAAAGATAGGTTGCCCTATTCGCAGCTTGAACATACCCGGCGGCATCTTTATAATGGTAATGGCTGGGAATATCTTACCAGGACAGACGGGTACATGGATCCTATTTATTTACCTCCGGCTTATCCTGATGGTACTGAATTTAATTCGGAAAACTTTAACTGGATGGCGAGAATGAGTGGTTATCTCTTTGCGCATGAGTACAACGATACATCGAAAATTACCTATTTCGACAGGTATGTTAAAAACTGGATAAGGGCACTTTACAATGTCGGCAGGGTAGAGTGGAATTCCAACAATTACTGGGGACATACTTTTAATCCTTTACTTTCTCTTCACACCAATGCCAGAGACCCTGAAGTAAAGAAGATGGCTAAGGCAGGGTTGGACTGGATGGTTGCTGAGGCAGCTATTCATTATCTCGATGGATTTTTTGCCGCTGGAGACGTGAGAGCCAAATCCTCCGCGTATAAGCCTTTTGCTGGTTCTATATGGGGCTATAACTATTTGTATTTTACAGACAGTTTGCATAGACCTACCTATATAGAAGATTTTAAGGATAAAGATCTTAAGGACTTTATAGGCATGACACCTTATGCCACTTATCGCCCGGCTCAGGTGCTAATCAATATTGCTCAAAGAAATTTTAACCTCCCTGTGGAAATTCACAGTGCTAAGCCTTTTTACCATTTAGATAATGATAACTATTCCGATTGGAAAGGAGATACTAAACGATCTGGAAAATTTGAATTTGAAACAATTTACATGGACGATAACTATCTGCTTGTAAGTTTGGCCAGTAACAGGCCGGATGGCAGAATAGGCACCTTCTCAGAACAGGGATTGTGGCGCTTATCAGTTAAGGGAACGGATAATGGCGCCAGGCAGGTAATTGGGAATTCGGGTGAAATGAATACGATGGCAGGCCGGTGGCCCTATGAAGAGATTGCACAATACAGGAATATAATGGTTAGGCTGGTAAAAAATACCGATAATATCTGGATAGCTTTACCAAAAGAAATAAATGTAGAATTTGACGGAGATAAGGCTTTTATCGATATGGGTAACGGTGTTTATATGGCTTATATATCTTATAATGCCGTGGGGAAAAAAGAAGGCGCGTTTAAATACGACCCTAAATACAATCAGGTAAGCTGGTTGTTCAATGCGAAAAAACTTGGTGCTTTGGTGCTTGAGGTTGGTACAGTTCGGCAGTACGGCAGCTATAAAGAATTTAAGAAGCGCATTAAACGAGGGTCTATAATAAAAAAGGCAGATAATGATATAGTTAGTTATAAAAGCCCATCAGGGATTGATGTTAAAGTTCAGTATATGCCGGTTAAAAGCTATAAAATGCATATCCCCCTCGCTAAGGAAAACACGCCGTATGCCAAAGGCTCCCAGGTTATTAATCCTGCAGGAGTTACTCCTAAACTATGGGGAAATGGGAAACTGGTGGTTTATGAAAAATGGAATTCCTATGAAGTTGATTTTGGTGATAGTATAATCGATCAAAAATGGGGTAGCGGAATATTGATGCTGCAGGCTGGTGGAATCGGTCTTAAAATAAAAATCGATGCTGTTACATCCCAGGTTAGTTACTATACGTTTGATTCTAAAACGGAAAAAGCAAGGCTATATTTTACGGGTTTTTTTAGAGGGAGTAGAATTCCTTACAATTAAATTTCCAGGTATCATTACTGTGTGATATTCCGTTTTGATCTGATCTTTGCCTGATAGGCTTCTTAGAAGTATTTTTATTACGCTGGCGGCCAATAGGTCTATTGGTTGCGCTATAGCTGTAATTGTTGGCTGAAAAATTTCGAAAAATTCATTATCATCAAAACTCATAACAGCGATTTCACGGGGGATTTTTATACCTAATTCATGAATTGCTTTTAGGCCTTTCATTGTTAAAAAATTAGTCGAAAATAGTATAGAATCAATATGCTTATTGATCTCAAGGTAAGATTTGATCTGTTTGATTATATGTACATCAGGTTTCGACCGATCAATCTCCGCAATACTATTGGAAAGCTGATGGTCGACGATACATTTCTTGTACCCTTCTAACCTGCCTTTCATTTGACTCTGTCCCGATAAAATAGTAATGAATGCAATGTTTTTATATCCCCGGTCTACTAAATGCTTCACACCCGCATACACACTTTTAAAGTTATCTATCGCCACGTGATTAATTAGCGTACCCTGGTAACATCTGTCAAAAAGAACAACAGGAAAATTGTCCTCTATTAAGGCGAGAACGTCTTCCTCTATTCCTTCTGGTGGAGTTATTATGTAGCCATCTACCTGCTGGCTCTTTAATGTTTGTATCAGTCCCTTTGTTTTTCTTGTATCATCATTCGTACTGCAATAAATAATCGTATAGCCCGCAGAATTTGCCTTTTCTTCAATACGCCTGGCAAAATTGGCGAAAAACTGATTGGATATGTCTTCAACGAACAAGGCAATAATTTTGGACTTGCCGGTTCTTAATCCTTTCGCCAGTAAATTTATTTTGTAGTCTTTTGCCTTAACTAGTGCTAATATTTTCTCCACTAATTCGGGACTTATCCTTCTTTCTTTCGCTTTTCCATTTAATACTACCGATACAGCCGTTGTCGAAATATTTAATTCTCTGGCGATATCGCTTAATAATACTTTTTTGGACATATATGTTTATAAGATTCTCACCTTTATTAAAGAAAAATGATATAAAGCAACGATTTTTTTATCAATCATTCTCAAAACTACCGAAATACGTAATAAGTGAAGGATTTGCTGATTATTAGATTCCTGTTTTTCCATTTGCTTTGTATTGCCGGGTAAAAGAAAACCATGACCGTAAAGTCCGCGTTAAAAACCTGGTTATGCGATGGTTTAACTCTACTAATATCTTTATCTTTACTTCCGCAGAGTGAATTCATCTTTCATTTTCATCTTATCATAATAAGTTTTTGGAAAATCGGGTTTAATAGGAGTTTTTATTTAGCTTTGACTTATTATAATAAGTTTACTTTATAAAGTTAATAGACTTATGCCATTTGTGACATGTTTCAAAGGTGATATGGGGTGAGGAATTGGATGCAAAATTGCCTAAAACTGTTCCCGATAATAAGGAACATCAACGAAACCCCTTACCCCATAATTTATAAGTGCCCACATTACGCCATATGATAACAATTAATAATGATCAAAAAATTTAGATTATGATTGCGAAAAAATTAATTCCGATGATTGCTTCTGTATTTGCATTGCTTGTCCTAACAGAATCCTGCACAAAAAGCGATAACCAACCCGATAGGGGTGACAACCCCGCCACCGTAAATGAAAACACCACATTGGCTGCTGCTGTATTTCCATCAACCATTTATTTCAAATCGGGTTTTGATGGCACCACAGCCCGCGTACTTACTGATGACCCTGCTTTCCCTGGCTATAATCCCAGCGTGGACAATCTTCAAATTGAAGACCTTACCGGTGCCGAAAATGGTTATAACTGGCAAAGTACATTGCAATCCGGACCTTGGTTTGATGGTTTCAGGATCAATTACGAAGGCGGGCTAAATACCGATAGAAGGGCCGACCTTCTTAACGACCCTACGGGTGGCACGAACAAGGTGATGCGTTATTGGATAAACAACGCAACCATACCTGGTGACAGGGGAATTTTAAAAGGAAGAATACAATCAGATCTTACCAATAAACGGGTAATACCTGCAACTGCCACGGCACCCAAGGCCAGGGAATACTATCATAAGGTAAGGATGTTTTTGCCTGATAGCTATGACTTAATTAAAAATGCGGCCTTACCTGCGCAGTATGACAGTTGGATTAACTTTTTTGAATATTGGGATGCCGCAGGTACCACGAACCAGTTCAGGATAGCCATCGATCTTGCTAAGCCCACTAGTCCGGGCGTTGCCGGTGACCCGCTTCTATTTAAAATAAAGGCACAAAAAGTCAATGCATCCATTCAGTTTATCGAACAATGGCCATCGGTAAATACAAGTTTCCCAATACCAATTGGACAATGGTTTACAGCGGAGGTTTATATAAAACAAGGTACGGGGGCTACTGGTATATTTTATTTTAGTGTTACACCAAGTATTTCTGTTTATAACGCAAATCCAGATTTGAATCTTACCGCAGGTGTGCGGAAAGAATTGACGATAAACAACTGGACCTATAGTAGTTCTAATGCCGCACCTGATGGCATTGAAGATACCGCCCCAATGAAATTATATTGCTCAAAAGACATGGTTGATATATTAAGGCCTTCCGGAGGAATGAAGGTTTATTGGGATGACATTGAACTAAGGTTTAAATAAATAAAAGCCCATACTTAGGCGTTCTGTGCGGCTTTTAATCTAATTTAAAACGACATGTGACTTGTAACATATCTTAACTTGTCAACATTTACAAAAAAATACGGAAATTTCATCTTGTTTTCACATTCGGATTTTACTTAGCATACTGTTAGCAAATGGTAAAAGATAAATCTTGCCAGGTTTACATTATATCGTAATATTGCAATAGATATGGGACTTACAAAATCAGAGATATTTAACGACAAGCAAAATAAACTGGCATCTATGATGAAAGCGCTGGCGCATCCCGCCCGGATTGCTATTATTCAGCACCTTGTTAAAGCTGATGCCTGTATTTGCGGTGATTTAGTGGAAGAACTGGGATTGGCACAGGCTACGATTTCCCAACACCTTAGGGAACTTAAAAATATTGGTATTATTCAGGGAACCATTGAAGGCACCAGCGTTTGTTATTGTATTGACCCAAAAGTGTGGAAACAGTACCAGCAGGCATTTGATCAATTTTTTGCTGCTTACAAAGGCAACAACACTTGTTGTTGACCTTTTTTTGGATTGAAATATCGCAATATTGCAATGAATATAAAATAATAATGTTATGGAAACGGAAGAACGACTAAAGGAATTCGTCAAGCAGAAATATAGCGAGATCGCGTTGCAGGAAATGGAAACCAACCAATCTTCCTGCTGTGGTGCAGGCGGTTGTAGTACGGAGGTATACAACATCATGAGCGAAGATTACAGCATACTCGAAGGCTATAACGCAGATGCGGATCTTGGGTTGGGATGTGGCTTGCCTACGCAGTTTGCACAAATCAAAAAGGGCGATGTGGTTATCGACCTGGGAAGCGGTGCCGGTAATGATGCCTTTATTGCCCGCTCCAAGACCGGTGAGGCTGGTAAAGTGATTGGGATCGACTTCACACCTGCTATGATTGACAAAGCCCGCACTAATGCCGAAAAGCTGGCGTTTCACAATGTCGAATTTCGCCAGGGAGATATTGAGAAGATACCGGTAACGGCCAATACTGCAGATGTGGTAGTAAGCAACTGTGTGCTGAACCTGGTGCCGAACAAAGATGCTGTGATTAAAGAGATTTTCCGGGTTTTAAAACCCGGTGGCCATTTCAGTATATCTGACATTGTGTTGGCGGGCGATCTGCCGGATCAACTGCGCAATGCCGCTGAAATGTATGCAGGATGTGTGTCCGGTGCCATTCAGAAGGAAGTGTACATGGAATTGATCAACAGTAACGGTTTTGCCAATATAAAACTGCAGAAAGAGAAAGCCATTACCATACCGGATGATATTTTAAAGAACTATTTAGACCAGGAAGGCATTCAGCAATTTAAGACAGGGACAACCGGCATTTTCAGTGTGACCGTATATGCAGAAAAACCGAAAGAAGCAGCTTGCTGCCCTCCCGGATGCTGCGATTAATCATAAAGACGATATGAAGAAAATATTAGTACTCTGTACCGGCAACAGTTGCCGTAGTCAGATAGCGTCCAGAACAAGAGATCATGGAGCAATTTGCTGCAGTACGGGAACAGATCAAACAGTATTCACGCGATTTTATAAATAGTAATTTATCTCTATCATGAGCGTAACCAATTGTGCGCCGGTCATTGAACGTAAACGACTGGGATTTTTAGATCGTTATTTGACCCTATGGATCTTCCTGGCAATGGCCATCGGTGTGGGAATAGGATATTTCATTCCTTCATCAGCTGCCTTTATTAACTTATTCTCCAGCGGAACTACCAATGTCCCCCTTGCAATTGGCCTGATCCTGATGATGTATCCCCCATTAGCGAAAGTGAAGTACGAGAACATGGGCGAGGTGTTTAAAAATACGAGCGTATTGGGTGCATCCCTTTTCCTGAACTGGATTGTGGGACCCATCCTGATGTTTGTGCTTGCGATCACCTTCCTGCATGGCTACCCTGAATATATGATTGGCCTTATTTTGATCGGACTTGCCCGCTGTATAGCAATGGTAGTGGTGTGGAACGAGCTAGCAGAAGGTAATCGCGAATATGCGGCCGGACTGATTGCATTGAATAGCATCTTTCAGGTATTGTTATACAGCGTGTATGCGTATGTATTCATTACCGTGTTACCGCCACTCTTTGGATTGAAAGGTTTAGTCGTAGATATATCTATTAGTGAAATTGCCAAAAGCGTTGGACTTTACTTAGGATTACCATTTGCGTTGGGCATTATAAGTCGGTATTCATTCATCCGACTGAACGGTGAAGCTTGGTTTCAGAGCAAATTTGTGCCGTTTATTTCACCGATTACACTCATTGCATTACTGTTTACCATCATTGTAATGTTCAGCCTGAAAGGACAACTGATCGTACAAATTCCGCTGGATGTGCTCCGCATTGCTCTTCCTTTGGTGATCTATTTTGCTATCATGTTTTTAATAAGCTTCTTTGTCGGTAAAGCCTTCGGTGCTGATTATTCACGCAGTACATCCATCGCGTTCACTGCCACCGGCAACAACTTTGAACTGGCTATCGCCGTAGCCATCGGAGTGTTCGGCATCAACAGCGGCGAAGCCTTTGCGGGAGTGATCGGGCCACTGGTAGAAGTTCCCGCACTGATTGGCTTGGTGAACGTCGCATTCTGGCTGCGTAAAAGATATTTTTCAACCCCTATTATAACGAACTAATATGACCATAGCATTGTTTTCCGACATTCATGCCAACCTGCCTGCCCTGGAAGCTTTCTTTTCTGACATAGATAATCGTAAACCAGATGCCATCTACTGTCTGGGAGATCTGGTAGGGTATAATATCTGGCCAAACGAAGTTATTAATGAGGTGCGCAGGCGGTGTATTCCTACCATTGCTGGCAACTATGACTTTGGCATTGGCAGAGCCAGCAACGATTGTGGCTGCGCATATAAGACAGATGATGAAAAAGCGAATGGCGCAGTGTCCATTTCCTTTACGAACAGTATAATACGAGATCAGGAACGCCAATACCTGCGTACACTGCCTGCTCATATCAAAGTAGAATTTCAATTAAATCAGGATAAATTGAATTTGTTGCTGGTACATGGTAGCCCGCGCAAAATCAATGAATACTTATTTGAGGAACGGGAAGAAAAAAGTTTACTGCGGATCATGCAGGAGGCAGACGCAGATATTATGTGCTTCGGCCATACCCACAAGCCGTACCATCGGGTATTAACTATTACTGAGGGTGAAACAACCCGTTATTGGCATGCCATCAATATCGGATCGGTCGGAAAGCCAAAGGATGGCAATTCACAAGGTGGGTACGTATTACTACATATCAACGATGATAGCAGCATATTAAGTAAGGATTCTATTCAGGTGGAATTTATCCGATTTGATTATGATGTGGAGAAAGCCGCGAAAGCTGTAGAGGATAGTCCGTTGCCCGATGCCTATGCCGCCAGTTTACGTAGTGGGATTTAGAATATACCCCTGAAAATTACTCTGTTTTCCGATATTCACGCCAATTTACTTGCTTTTGAAGCAGTCCTAGAATCAATTGTAATAAAAGGTTCCATTGAGACAATAGTTTAAGCAAATAATTATAAACATAGGGGTTAAATAATATTTGAATAATTTCAGGAAATTACTTTTCCAGTAAAAATGGAATAACGAGTTGCTCTATGGCACCGGGGGTACGTATAAGTCCCACGTGGTTACATCCAGGCAGAATACATAACTGTGCGTTAGGAATCCGTTTGCTGATAGCTACAAATCCTTCAGGAGAAATATAGTCATCTCGATCGCCGCCTACTATCATTACCCGGCCCTCAATACGCTTCAGTACTGTGTCTGACACAAATGGTTTGGCAAACCAGATAATCTTGAGGCGTTCTATCATATCCTGATACGCGTTTGGGTCAACCATTTGCGATTTACGGTATTTAATAAATTCAGGATACCTTTTAGCCAATGTATCGATATGCATTTCGGAAAGCTCCTTCACGACGCCAGTTTTAAAATCTTCCACGGTTGTGCCGGCCCCCATGGCAACTAGTCTGGTTATAACGGAAGGATGGTAAGCTGCGAGATAATACCCCACCACGGCGCCTGCACTAAAACCAACAACTACGGCACTATTGGCACGTTCATTTTTAAGGGCTGCCAGTGCATCCTCGGCAAACAGTTGGTAGCTGAATGGTCTGGTACCAATTTCAGATCTACCATGGCCTCTCCATCCTAACGCTATAACCTTAAAGTGTTTGCTCAAAATGGGAATATAGTCGGTAAATTCATCGATGTATCCAAACACATCACCGTGCAACAGTAATAATGCCGGACCGGTACCATAGGTTTCGTAGTAAATATTTGCGCCATCTGTATATACTTTTTTGGCAACGGCATCATTCATACCGTAGGAGATCTTCTGGGACAAAACGTGCTTCATCGCGAAACAAAACGATATTAATATCACAACTCTTTTCATGGCGCGAACGGAGGTTACTAAAGAGGTTTAAAAAGCATTTGTATTTAAATTTAGCAAAGGTTCTTCACTATTGCAAAAAACAAATAATAAATTTTTAAACCCGTTGTCATTTATTTCCAACGCTCAGCATTATAGTTACCTTCTGCTAACACATTGGTAAAAGTTTGAATTATACGCAGGCTAATAATGATATAAAAGAAGTATCACAAACGATATCGTTCCGCCCAAAAATATATCCTTTAAAGATACAGACCCGCTGACATCTTTGATCCGGAAAAGTATATCACTGGTACGGAAATAAGGAATACGCGATGCAAAATTAATGATAACCTGTTGGGAACACGCGATTAGTGTCCGATTGTGCGTAAAAATTCTGAGCTATTCGTGCCAGTGTTATCGTATTGAAAATAACCGTAACTCTTAAATAGTTGAAATTACCTTCCAATTACGCTTCAATGGCAATAGCTTCTTGAACCAATTCTGCAACTTGAATGTTTGCGATTAATTTGATGTTTTCGCCTAACCCAAGACCACCAGTGTCTGTCAATTTATTCCAAGTCATCCCAAATTCCATGCGGTTTATTATTCCAGTTACTTCAAAACCGTGTTTTAGGATACCATGTCCATTATCTTGTGCACCGCCATATTCTACGTTTAATTCAATCGGTTTGGTTACACCTTTTAATGTGAGGTTACCAATCATTTTGTAATCACTGCCACCTACGTTTACAAATGATGTGGACTCGAAAATAATCTTGGGATATAAGTCAGCTGAAAAAAAATCGCCGGTTTGCAAATGCCCGTCACGTTGTTCCTGATTTGTGTCAATACTTTTTACATCGATTGTAAAATTTATTTTCGCATTATTAAAGTCATTCCCCTTGGTAACCATATTCCCTTCAAATTTTTTGAATGACCCGGTAACATTGGAAATAACCAGATGCTTAATTTTAAAAAGCACATCGGAGTGGAGGGTGTCTATGGCCCATGTTGAAGAATTTGTCATGATTTTTATTTAAATTTTTAATAGGCTACAAAAGTAATTATCTTCACTATCTAAAATATAGTAGTTACCTGTACGTAAGTACTTACCTACAGGTAAGTTAACTTGAAATAAAGAAGCTATGAATCAAAAAGAAGTAGTATGTCGGCAAAAGCTTATGACTACAAGGGATACAATGGACGTAATTCAAGGTAAATGGAGAATACCCATTATTATTGCGTTGACTTTCGGCGATAAAAGATTTGGAGAAATTCAACGGGATATTGTGGACATATCGCCCAAGATGTTGTCACAAGAATTAAAGGCCCTGGAGATGAACAAAATCATCTCCAGAACACTGTATGATAGTATGCCCGTAACGGTGGAGTATTCTTTAACACCGTTAGGCCTCTCGATGAAACCATTGGTTGATGAAATTTTAAATTGGGGTATTCGTTTCAGAAAAGAAACTGTTAGAAAATGATGTGCGTTTTATGGTGCGAGTCTGCGGAATGAGGCTTCGTGTAAGGGTGGGGTTTGATCTTAAACGGTTTTATTCCGCGAAGATTTGATGTTTAAAAGACGTTAGTTCAAAATTTAGCTCTTTGTTATATTTGCCTCCTTTTTTTACCAGTATAAGCATGGAAATACCGGCGAGTGTGGCCGCAGATCTCGCTTTAAAATGCCATCCCATAAACGCTCCTTAGTCTCATTGCCGAGCTGATCTAAAATGGAAATGACCATCTATACGTTTTTTAACTAAAATCAAAAATAAAAAAAAATACTAATTTTGTAAGTCAAATTATGCTCATGCATCCACTACACAGTTATCTTAATACCTATGCTTCAACTGCAATTTCAGAAGAAGACTTTGGAATTATAAAAAGCCATTTCACCAACAAAAAATTAAAAAAAAGACAATATTTTTTAGAAGAAGGAAAAATATGTAAATACACTGCCTTTATAATAAAAGGAGCTATGCGTAAATATTATGTGGATGACCAGGGAAAAGAACATGTAGTAAACCTTTATATTGAGAATTGGTGGGCAAGTGACCGTGAAAGTTTTGTTATGTTAACACCTAGTATCTATTATATAGATGCGTGGGAAGATTGTGAATTGCTGCTCATTACAAATGAAAGTAAAGTAATATTGTGTAGTCAATTACCTTCTTTTAATGAGTTCTTATTAAAGCTTGATGATAGAAGTAATATTGCTACACAAAAAAGAATAACATCTTCTATTAGCTCTTCTGCCAAAGTTCGCTATGATGATTTTGCAAAACGTTATCCTGAATTTTTGCAACGCTTTCCTCAGCATATCATTGCCTCATATCTGGGAATTACAAAGGAAACCCTTAGCCGTGTGCGTAGCCAGGTTTCTCAAAACTAAGCCACTGTTAACTGAATTTTTCAAGGGTTGAAGCCAGTGATATTTATATATGTTGACATTTGTCAACATTTTTTTTTATCATTTATCATCGTTTTCAGCATCTGATTACATATAATTTTGTGCTATCAAACATTTAGAATTTAAAAGGATGTCAAAGAATCAAACCATAGTTCTTACTGCCTGCCTCGTTCTGAAGCTAGTATAGTTGTACTAATAAATCACTAGGCATAAACGACTTTAAAACCCATGGCTTAAAAGTTATATAACTTTTAAATCCATTTTATCGGTGTGCTAGTGTAGCAAGTGTCACTTTTGCTTTTTTTGTCTTTATTTTTTTTAAATACTTATGGACTACCCATTTTACAAAATGATAAATGAATTACTCACAATAAATATTTAAATCATGAAAAAGCTTACCGATTTTATTCTACAGTTTGGCAATTTAAGTAAACAACAAACGGACTTTATTGCGAGTAAAGGAACAGAACTCGAACTTCGTAAAGATGAATATTTTTCAGAAGCTGGGAAAATACCAAGACAGGTAGCTTTCATTCTTGAGGGAATATTTCGTTTGGCTTATTACAACGAGAAAGGCGAAGAAATCACAAATTACTTCATAGACGGAAATCAGTTTCTTGCAGACTATGAAAATTTTGAGAAAAATTTACCATCGTCTGATAATCTACAGGCAGTTATCGACTGTAAGTTGCTCGTCTTTTCGAAAAAAGATTGGGAAGAAATTTCGAACACGATAGTTGGTTGGGATAAGATTGCGGACAAAGCATATCGTAAGTGTCTAATTGAAACAATAGAAAAAAGAAGTCCTTTAGTGTCAGAGGATGCTACTACCCGTTATTTATTGTTCCTTGAAAAATTCCCGACCCTAGCCAATCGTGTGCCTCTTTCTTATATCGCTTCTTACCTAGGAATAACACAACAATCATTCAGCAGGATAAGAAAAAACATCCATTCGAAACGCTTTTTATCAATTGACAAATGATTTGTTGCTTTTTACATGAACATTTTATGTGAATTTTTTAATAAACAATAAAACAAAAAAAATGAAAAAAACAGGTTTAATTCTATTATTTGGTATTCTTCTTTTTAATACAACATACGCACAAAAGTATTTGGGAAAAAGCTATCCGGCTACCACAATAGTTGATGAATATTTTGAAAGTAATGATGTTAAAAAATCGTACACCGTTATGGGAAACGCTGAACTTTTACAGGGTTTTAGATCGTTGGAAAAGGCACAACAAAAAATTATTAAGTTAGCGAAACAAAAAGGAGCTGACGGTGTAATATTTTCTATTGAGGAAGAAATTTATGGTACTTCAAGTTCAAGTGGTGGGACTTTAAATACGAAAAAGAAGGAAAAAATAACAACTTCATCAAATACTACAACCACTGATATGAAGCAAAAGAAAATTAAGGCAATTTTTATTAAATATGATTAAGATATTGTGTCTTTATCAGTGGCGACAGGAATGCTATAGACAACGACATAAACACTTTTAATACCATATGTATCCTCGTGGCGTTTATTTTGTGAGCGTCGCACGATTTGAACCATCTAATGTAATTGACTTTCATCCCCATTCTTACCTTGGAAAGCCTAAATTGGTATGTAAAAGCAATACCCAAAAGTTGAATGGGCAAAGTACCTGGCTACAGTATTGAGCGCTGGGAGAAATTATCACTGTACACGGAAAACGGAATACTCAACATAGAGAACAATTCTGTTGAAAACGGCATGCGCCCAGTTGCACTTGGCAGAAAAAATTATTTATTTGCCGGTAGCCATGAAGCAGCTAAACGAAGTGGCTTAAGAAAAAACATCCACTAAAAATGTTTTTACCATTTGGTAAATGGTTTTTTGTATTTTAAATAAACATTTGTATAAATTATTTAAATACACAATGAAATGAAAAAAACATTAGCGTTGTTTGCGACAACAATGATTTCTTTCGGGCTTTATGCACAATCGAACCCTCCATTTGTGGGTGCCGATCTGATTGTGCACCATGCAAAAATCACTACACAAGCTGCTGCACAGCCCGAAGCTTCGGCGTTAGCAGTAAAGGCCGGGAGAATTTACGCAGTAGGCAGCGATGCTGAAATACTTGCGCTTAAAGATGATCAAACGCAGATCATTGATGCGGATGGCAGACGGCTCATCCCTGGTTTGGAGGATGCACACATTCACCCTTTGAATGAAAGAAATTTTAATTATAAGGTCAGGTGGGACGGTGTGCCAACACTCAAACGTGCACTCGAAATGCTTGCTGAGCAAGCAACAAGAACACCTGAAGGACAATGGGTAAAAGTCACCGGCGGGTGGTCACCTTATCAATTCGAAGAGAATCGTCAGCCAACCATAGATGAATTGAACAAAGCAGTATCAAATAGGCCTCTCTATGTCCAATATGCCTATAATAGGGGGTATCTAAACAAATTAGGAATGAAAGAGCTGGGTGTCGGAACATCCAAGTTCCCTGTATTGCCTGAGGCAGAGTTTGAGAAAGACAAAAAAGGAAATTACACCGGAGTTATTAATGGATATACTTTTACGTTTTTAATGCTGGATGCCATGTTGCCTGCGCCAACGCCAGAAGAAGAGGTCAGCTCCTTGGTGCATGTGATCCAGGATCTGAATCGATTTGGGCTAACTTCCGTCCTTGATGCTACCAGTATCATTGGCTATCCTCAAGGACATAAACCTTTACAAACCCTAGTGAACGAAAATCGCCTAAATATTCGTTTTCCTTTTGTTGACCTTGGATGGGATCAAAGTTCTAATGAACCCTTTGTAGATACCGAAATTAAGCGAATAACCAAAATGGCGCCTATAAGCCCAGGGCAGAACTTACATCCCACTATGGAACATGGTTACGAATATGAAGGAATGGGTGAGGCTATCAGAGCAGAAATCCATGACCATGAAAATTTTGATAAGCCTACATATATCATTCCAAAAGAAAGGATGATGCAATATGCTGAAGAAGATGTTAGAAAGCTGATAGAGAAAAGAATTCCATTTCGTATGCATGTCACTTACAACGAGAATCTTACACCTTTTCTAGATGCTCTCGATAAGGTTATCCAAACGA
>JANNOM010000095.1:0-7122 GCA_031399065.1 Chitinophagaceae bacterium | reverse complement strand
CTTCCAAACGCGAGCAGCAGGCCCTGGCTTTGCTGCGCAAGGTACCGGCTTTCCAGTCCTTCATGCAAAAGCACTCGATGCTGGCAGGTCTGTTTGCGGTACCGGCGGGCTACGGCACCCCGGAAGCCCTGGCGGGCCTGCAAACGCGGGAGCAGGTACAGCAACTGATAGCAGGCCGCATCGGCAGCGGCCCGAACGCACAAGTGATGCTGCAGCAGAACCTGCAGGCGGCACAGACACAACTGGGCCAGCTAAAAGACAAGATCAACCAACTGGGCGGCGGCAGCGGAGAGTTGGAGATGCCTGACTTTGTACCCAATACCCAAAAGACAAAAACGTTCCTGCAACGGCTGGAATACTCGACGAACCTGCAGACGGTGAAAAACAGCCGCTACTTCCCAACAACGAGCGACATCGCCGTAAACGTAGGGTACAAGCTGAATCAAAAATCAGTGATCGGTATCGGGACTTCCTACCGGCTGGGACTGGGCACCGGCCTGCGCAATATCGCCTTCACGCACGAAGGGATCGGGCTGCGGTCGTATATGGATTACAAAATCAAGGGCAGCTTTTGGCTGACCGGTGGAGCAGAGATGAACTACCGGAGCCGGTTCAGTCGGGTGGAAGTGCTGAAGGACTATTCGGCCTGGCAACGGAGTGCGCTGGTGGGATTGAGCAAGAAGTACCAGGTGAGTAAGAAGGTGAAGGGGAATGCGCAGATCCTGTATGATGCGCTGTGGAGGCAGCAGACGCCCAGGGGGCAGGCGGTGGTGTTTAGAGTGGGGTACTCATTGTAAGTAACAATCAATTTATAATTAACAATACAGGTTTCTATGCGACAAATTAATAACATCGTTATTACGTTAAAATTGGATGTACGTAAACATATAGATGCATTCTTTTACTGGAGTTCTATAAAATTATTACAAATAGTAATGTTGCTTGCGGGTGTGTCAATCCAGGCTGTTTTATTGGCTCAGGATGATGAAAATAGTAGTAAGTATTTCCAAAATTTTTCTACTCTTCCATCTGCTGCACAATCGTTTAACCAAATTGATAATGTACCATTGAATCTTTTTACAGGGCAAGTAAAAGTAAATTTACCTTTAGTAGAAAAAAAATTAGGAACATTAAATTTTAATATAAATCTTTTATATACTGGATCGGGCGGTATTAAGATCGACGAGCCGGGATCGACCGTTGGCAGGGGGTGGATGTTAAATACAGGAGGAGTAATTATCCGGCATAAAAGAGGCATTCCAGACGACTTTCAAAGCCATAAAATAACACATTCGCCACCTTCAACCCCGGTCTATGAAAATAAATACAATGGTGTATTGTATTCTTCTTTAGTGGCCTATGAACCTGATGGTTCAAGATCTTTGTCGTCAGCCGATCAGGCCCTAGATTACGAAAGGGGAAATGCTGACTGTCAACATGATATTTTTGAATTTAACTTCATGGGAAGGTCTGGAAAGTTTTATATAGGTAAAAATAAAGATGTATTAATTGCTCAAAAGAGCAAGCTTAAAATTATTCCTGATTATCAATCCAGTAAGCTATCAGGCGGAAATATTGGCTCTTTTACCATTATCGACGAAAGCGGGAATAAATTTCTTTTTAACAAAGCCATAAGCTCAAGGAAAAAATTTGAATTCGGGTATGCGGAGGATGAATATGCCGTAAGCTGGCTACTAACTCGCGTGGAAATGCCTTCTAACGAGGAAAGTATAGAATTTTATTATAAGGAAACAAAATCCACCACCATAGAAAGGGCTTTGTTTCCCAACGAGACATATTATAAAAGCGGAAAGTATGGAGTGATAGGTTATAACGCAAACGACGGAATAACCCTTCCTATTTATTATCCGGCGGGGTTTTTATTTACTTCATCAGGTTTAAAACTTCCCAACGAATTTACACTCACATCCATTAAGTTTTCCGATCTGTCAACCATCAAACTATCCTATTTAAATAGCTCCTCTGAAGCTCCGATATTAAATAAAATCGACATTTTCAATAACGAAAACAAATTGATCAACTGTTATGAGTTTTCTTATGATTTATATACTGATCCAACCACCTATATTTATTGGAATAGGCCATATCGCTTTGGGACATTCTATTCTATAAGACAATTTGCACAGCTCAAAGTAGTAAAAAGTGTCAGCTCGGGAGGTACTTACAAGACTCCTTATAAGTTCGATTATTACTCTGGGCCAGCAGGCCTTAATGCCTCTGATCTGGTTTCATTATCTAAGATTAACTCTATTGATCATTGGGGTTTCTTAAACGGATCTAGTTTTAATTTTAGCTTGTTATCTACATTAAGCGATAATCCAGCCTATTCTTCTAGTGGAGGTTCGGACCGGTCTCCCAATCTTCTATATAGCCAAATTGGCGCATTAAAATCAATAACATATCCCAATTGCGGTAAACAGGAATTTGAGTACGAGTTAAACGAGAAGCTCGTTTCTCCCCCTAATACCACACCCTTTAATCAAATTGTCGGAGGATTACGCATCAAACGATTGATATTACACAACGGTATCGATATTGACAATGACATAGTTAAAGAGTATAAATATGTAAAGGGAGGAGGAGGATCTTCTGGTTTTTTGGGCGACATGCCGGAATATTCTCAACCATTTACAATTCATACAGGCTTATCAACTACATCCATTAATATCCTTTTTAGTCACCCAGTAAATTCGTTATCATACATAGAAGGCAGTCCGGTTGGTTATTCCCGGGTAGAAGAGATCTATAAGTCATACGGTGGCGACAATGGCAAGATTGTACATGAGTATTCAGATCTGAGCTATGTAACAAATTGGGAGCAAATGGACAAAGCACCTTATTGCCCGGCAGACCGTCCTACTTGGGCAATTGGATTGCCAGTCAAAGTTTCTTTTTATTCCAAATCAGGAGCTTTGGTAAAACAGATAGATAATGTATATGACATTAAGGAGGAGCGTATAGAAAATGATAATTATAGATCAATGCAGGTTGCGAAAATACAGGGACTAAGTGGTGTAACGGAGGATCCTTTTTCATATTATTATGGCTATACACTACCCAGTTATTATGGGACAAACATTCCAAGTAATTTCTATAGTACTTATGATATCTACAAATTTAAAAATTATTATCCTGTGATAGGCCGAGCAGATATAATAAGTACTACAGAAAGAATTTATTCGAGTGAACAGGCTAATGTATTTAAAGAGACTACTAAAAAGTATGTGTATGATGACAATTATTTTCAAGTGAGGTATGTAGAGACTATTAATTCAAAAGGGAAAAAAACGCGGAAATACTTTTATTATCCTTTCGATTACAATATCGCGGCAGGTAGTTTTATTGCACAAATGATGGAAAAAAACATGCTAAACACCATTATAAGCGCAGAAACATGGCTGAATTGTGAATCGGTTCCACTACTTGCAAGTGCTTCTGTTAGCATGTATGGACAGATAAATGGTAACATGTTGCGACCTTCTAATGTGTATAGTACAAAATACGCTACTCCAATGCCATTATCGGTTGCTGGCTTATTCAATTCAACGGTGTTACTACCTCCGCAGCGAAATTTACAATTAGAAACATCATATACCCGGTACGATCAGTATGGAAGAGCAGAGGAATGGGAAAAGGAAGGTGGTGTTTTTTCGTCTATGATTCTTGATCGTTCAGGAGAGATTTTGGCTAAAGCGGACAATACACGTTTTTCACAAATCGCTTACACCAGTTTTGACGCGACAACAAATGGTAATTGGATATTAAATGGAACAAAGGAAGAGGGAGGTATTGCTGGTAAAAATTGTTTCTCCGGCACCCTAACCAAGTCGTTCCCAACAGCTTCGAATGTTCAAGTTACTGCCTGGGTAAGAAACGATGGGAGTGCCCAGTTAAACGGACAAAATGCTAGTTATATTAAAAGTATCGGTAATTGGAGCTGCTATAAATGGATTTTACCCGGAACCAGTTCTATCACTATAACCGGTACCAAAATAGATGAATTGAGGTGTTATTCTCAAGGATCACTAATGAGTACTGCAGTCTACTTACCCGATATAGGGGTTTCGGCCACTTGTGATAATACGGACATTTTCACCTTTTACGGTTATGATGAATTCAACAAATTGTCTTTAGTAAAGAATGAGAATGCAGAAATTATCAGGCAAACCCAAGAAGTGGAAGTGCAATATTTATACAATGAGGAAACTACATACAATTATATATTTCCGGATGGAATTACGCAAGTTCCATATACAATAGAGAAAGGGCGTTTTTTCGGGCGTACCCAAGTCGATGTGGATAATCAATTGGCCCAGGAATTTTCGTCCAAATACGATGATATCATCTATGCTTTTTATGAGACAATACCTAATTACGACTTTTTGGAACCGGGACTGACTGTTAATTTAAATGTTCGGATAGAAAATTCGGTAACTGGCTATGGTGTGGTCAGTGCTATGTTAAACGGGTTTTCTTGGTATGACTATGCGATACTTTATAGAGCTAGATATAGAGTTAACGGCATTGAATACTTTAAAGAAGGAGAAACGGTGGCCAATCATTCTTATGTGTTCGAACGGGCGGCTTATTTCCCTCCTGGTGCGGAAATCTTGGGGGTAACTCTTATTGCAAAATACCCTTACGGCACAATTTCTTATTATGGAAATTTTGCGAATGAATATACATCGTACTTTAGAAAAAATAATTGTGATGAAGGATATTCTGGGAATTGGGTGCGTTATGAAGTTCCCATTACTAAGCGGATTTCATTTAATAGCCAGGAAGATGCTGATAGATATTTTATACAAGATCTAGTAAAGAATGGACAAGAATATGCAAATAGTATAGGAACATGTTCTTTGCTAAACAATATGACAATCATAAATAATACCCTTTCTAAACTTATATTAACTGTTCATCCAAAATTGCCATGGCAAGGAGCGCCTTTTACGACTATCACTGAGAATGAGAATAAATCCGATGGAACCTTTCTTATTCTCCCTGGAACTAATATCATACGTTTAGGTGAAGGGTTGTACGATGGGATGGAGATATCTCATATGTACAACTTACTTACTCCGATGCCATTAACATTTATTGTTGGTAATCGAAATCCAACGGAAATTGGGTATATAGATGAGTTTAATTTCCCCCAAGAAAACACATTGACTATTAATCCTTAATTACTCATGAAAATAAAATTAAGTTTTCGCTTTTTTAAAAGCTGCCAGCAAAAAAAAGAGATTAGCAGGGTAATTCTTGTTTTTTTCGGGACATATATATTTATTGACAGTCAAAAAGCTTTGGCCCAGGACTTCGCACCGGTGATTCCATCTGCTTACTCTCCCAATATTCCTGTTAACTATGTGCGCATTTTTGATCTGCTTGCACCTCAAACCGATCCACAAGCAATATCCGCTATGGCCTTGCCGTCGGTACGACAAACAACTGAATACAAAGATGGATTAAATCGACCGATACAAACGGTGGTAAAAGAGGGCTCCAAAGCTTTGGATGGAACTCCAGTAGATTTAGTAAGTGCTTTTAAATATGACAATTTGGGCAGGGAGTTACGAAAATATCTTCCATTTTCGGCTAATACGACCGGAGGTAATGCATCCGTAAGTGATGGCAACTTCAAGTATAATCCATTTCAACAGCAAACCTTTTTTTATAATCAAAATAATATAGATAATCCTATCAACGGACAAGGAGAATCTTTTTATTACGGTCTCACCATTGCAGAATCCTCTCCGCTTAACAGGCCTATGGAAGTTTTTGCACCTGGTAATACCTGGGCGGGTTCTTCTGCGTTCGCACAAGAGGTAGATAGACATTCTGCAAAAGTTAGGTATTGCTTTAATACCAGTACTGATGCTGTAAGAATGTGGAATGTGGCTGACGTTATTAACAATTGGGGTACTTACTCTGGTACTTCCATTTATTCTGACAATGAATTATCGAAGACGATAACGATCGATGAAAAAAACAAGCAAACAATCGAGTTCAAGGACAAGGAAGGCCAGGTAGTTTTAAAGAAAGTGCAGTTGACTGCCCCGGCCGATAACGGTAGTGGCCGGGACCATACCGGCTGGTTATGCACCTACTACGTTTACGACGACCTGAACCGATTGCGGCTGGTGATCCAGCCCAAGGGCGTGGAGCTGCTGGCAGCCAATAGCTGGAACGTTTATTCCCTTGATTACGCCATCCTGCTGGAGCAATGCTTTGCCTACGAATACGATGCCCGCGGCCGGATGATCCGCAAGAAAGTACCGGGGGCGGCAGAAAGCTGGATGGTATACGACATAAGAGACCGGCTGGTGATGACGCAAGACGGCAATATGCGTAGTGCGACTCAGAAGAAGTGGATGCTGACGGTCTATGATGGGCTGAACCGTCCAACCGGCACGGCCCTGATGACCGATGCGGCGCATTACAACGACCTGTACTATCATTTGAACGCCGCCTATAACAGTACCAGCTACCCCAACCTGGGAGAATACCCGGTGGAGGAACTGACGCGTACCTATTATGATAACTACGACTGGTTCACCTCAGCGGGGGTCGCTGCCGGCACGGCCTTCGACGCCAGCTTCAACACCTACCTGTTACCGGCCGGTAACAGCTTCCCCTACCCGCAACTACCGGCCACCCATAGCAAGGCGACCATCGGCCGGGTGACGGGTACCCGGATGAAGCCCACCAACAACTCTATACCATTGGTCACGATTCTTTTTTACGATGAGAAGGGCCGGGTGCTCCAGTCCAACAGTATCAATTTCGTGGGAGGCCGGGATATAGTTACGAACCAGTATAGCTGGAACGGCACCCTGCTGGCAACGGTGGATAAAAAGCAGCTACTTAACCCTTCGGCCCAAACCCTGATCACGGTGACCAAACGGGAATACGATGCCCTGTGGCGGATGAAGGAGTTGAAAGAATCGGTAAGTATCATGATCGACGGAGTAACTACGGCGAACCCGGAGAAAGTGCTGGCGCGGTATACCTACGATGCCCTGGGACAGTTGTCGACCAAGACCCTGGCCCCGAACTATAACAATGGCGCTGGCCTGGCTACGCTTAAGTACGATTATAATA
>JANNOM010000093.1:0-3210 GCA_031399065.1 Chitinophagaceae bacterium | reverse complement strand
AGGAAACATGCCTTCTCCTTTTGTGTGATCAATGGCGATATCGTGCATGATGATAAAAGTCATTATCCCGCTGTTAAGAAAGCCCTGGATGGTTTAGCGCCGAAATATTATGTAAGCCAGGGCAATCACGATCATGTAAGCGCCGCGGAATGGGAAGCTATCTGGAGTATGCCGGTCAATCTTGACTTTACCATAAAAAAAAGTTCATTCCTGGTTGCATCTACTTCCAATGAAAAGGGGACTTACTTATGTCCCGATCTCTCCTGGTTCCGGCAGAAATTGGAAGAACACAAGGACCAGGATAATATTTTCGTTTTTATACATATTAATCCAGGAAAGCTGACAAAGCATGCCGTTGACTGCCCTGAGTTGTTTGAGATTTTTGGAAAGCATAAGAATATAAGAGCCGTATTCAATGGCCATGATCATGATGAGGAAGGAATAAAAAGACGTGATGATATTCCTTTTGTATTTGATGCGCATTTTGGAGGCAATTGGGGAACGAATTACCGCGGCTTCAGAGTGGTAGAATTAATGAAGGATAATTCAATCGTTACTTATATAATGAACCCGGTTGAAAGGATCAATGACGCAAGAATTGGAGAACTAGTTCAATCATAAGTTTAAAACAGCTGACTATCGGTTTACCTGAACTTAAAAAGGGAACCACATAGAAACATAGCACACTCCCGATAGCTATCGGGAAGGTCGAAACACATAGAATTCTATCCACGCCTTTCGGCGGGACAAGTTGTGAAACTCTATGTTTCTATGTGCCTCCTATGTTTGATTTTTGATAGATTTTAGCTCTTTGATATAAAGGTAAGATACTAATAGATTTGATTATTAAAGTGAAAAAGAGTGAGAGCCATATGTGCCTAAACAACCTCTGCGGTATGTTCTCACATAGATTTGGCCCACTCTTTTTTATCTCTTCGAGTTTGAACAGAATGTAAGGAATACAGCTTAGCGGTATATCCAGAATATCCAGGAAGGAGACAAAACGAAGGGAGATTTTCACTTTCATTTTAAAATTTAATTGGTATGGAAAAAATCAGAAAACAGGTTACAGGTATTGATGTGGCCAAAGACGAACTGGTAGTATGTCTGGGTCGCATTTATGAGGATTTTTCAACTGAATTATTCGCTCATAAAGTTTTTCCCAACACGGCAAAGGGTTTTGAGTCTCTCGTTAAATGGGTAGCAAAATCAGGAACGGTTGGGCGGTTTGTAATGGAAGCAACGGGTGTATATTTTGAAAGCCTGGCTTATTATTTAACTGATAATGGCTTTGAAGTAAGTGTTGTCTTACCTAGTAAGATCAGTAACTACTTCAGAACGCTGTCGGTCAAAACCATTACGGATAAAACAGCTTCAGAAGCTATTACCCAATTTGGATTGGAAAGAAATTTAGACAAATGGGAAGCTCCAAAGGGTATATACAGGAAGCTCAGGCAGCTCACCCGGGAAAGAGGACAAGTCGTAGAAACCAGGACTGTGGCTAAAAACCAGTTGCATGCAGAACAATCAGAAGCTTACCCAAATCCAGGCTCCGTGGCAAGGATTAAAAAGCATATTGTTTTTTTGAATAAGCAGGAAGCCGAGATTAAGGAAGAACTGACGGATTTGCTGAAAGAAGACCTTGAGATGAAACAGATACTGATTATTCTATGTTCATTGCCGGGTATTGGTGTTTTAACAGCAGCAACCGTGCTGGCCGAAACAAATGGCTTTAATCTGATCCGAAATAAAAGACAGCTGACCAGCTATGCCGGATTGGATGTGAAAGAGAAACAATCGGGTACTTCTGTAAAAGGAAAACCCAGAATATCGAAAAAAGGGAATAAATATCTGCGACGGGCCATGCATTTGCCAGCCCTTGCAGCCATACGACACGACGAGCGATTTAAAGCCGTGTTTGCAAGGCTTGTATCAAAGCATGGAATTAAAATGAAAGCAGCAGTAGCTGTGCAGAGAAAACTCTTGGAAATGATGTTTTGTCTTTTTAAAAACCAAACGATCTATGACAAAGACTTCTTTCTAAACATTCAAACACAACAGCAAACAGTCCAAATAAAAGATTAGAGGAGTACCACAAGGGAAACTCCTCTAAACAGGCTCGCTTAAGCGGCCTAAAGAACAAAAATAAATAATTAAAATCACTTGGTTCTTAACACAGAATCTATGTGGTTCAAAACAGATGAGGGTTCAGTTAAACCGATAGTCACTTAAAACAAATTATATGAAAAGTGCCGTTAGCAGTCAACTTTGTGTAATCTTCTTTTTGGTTCTTATTTCATCTAAAATAGATGTTAAGGCCCAATCAAAAGAACCTCTCCCTACCAAACAACAATTGGCCTGGCACGACATGGAATATTATTGGTTCATCCATTTTGGCCCCAACACATTTACGGATAAAGAATGGGGACATGGCGATGAACCCGAAGATATTTTTAATCCTACGGAGCTGGATTGCCGCCAATGGGCCCGGATAGCCAAACAGGCGGGAGCAAAAGGTATCATCATTACGGCCAAACATCACGATGGTTTTTGCTTATGGCCAAGCAAATATTCTAAGCATACGGTACGTGAAAGTAAATGGAAGGAGGGGAAGGGGGATGTCGTCGGAGATTTGATGAAGGCATGTAAAGAAAATGGGTTGAAATTTGGCGTTTACCTTTCTCCGTGGGATCGCAATCATCCAAAGTATGGTACCGCTGAATACAATGATGTTTATGTTAATACCATAAAGGAGTTGATCAGCCGATACGGTCCTTTTTTTGAATTTTGGTGGGATGGTGCAAATGGCGAAGGACCGAATGGAAAGAAACAGGAATATGATTTCAAAAGATTTGAGCAAACGATAAGAAAGCTGGCGCCTAATACGGTTGTATTTAGTGATATCGGCCCTGATATTCGTTGGGTCGGTAATGAAAAAGGGATCGCCGGAAAAACAAATTGGAATTATTTGGATACTGCAGGTTTTAAAAGGGGAAACGGTGCCCCGCCCACCGATACACTGAACCAGGGGAATGTCAATGGCAGCCACTGGATACCGGCGGAATGTGATGTTAGTATCAGGCCCGGTTGGTTCTATCATAAGGAAGAAGATGATAAAGTGAAGAGTGCTGAGCAATTGTTTGATCTCTATTTAAAATCAGTGGGTCGCGGAGCTAATTTTTTATTGAACATTCCCCCGGACAGAAGGGG
>JANNOM010000074.1:0-1502 GCA_031399065.1 Chitinophagaceae bacterium | reverse complement strand
GTCTTTGCATACAATTTCTATAAACATGCTATAGTTGCCAGTTATATAATTTAGACGGACAATTTCAGGTATTGCCATTAATTCTTTTGCAACTGAATCATATAAAGAACTTTTTTCCAAATAAATTCCCACAAAAGCGGTAATATCGTATCCAAGTTGCCTTAAGTCGACATTCAATCTTGTACCTTTAACGATATTAAATTCCTGAAGTTTTTTGATACGAACATGAATGGTGCCACCGCTGACAAATAATTTCTTTCCCAGTTCGGCGTAAGAGATTTCAGCAGTTTCCATCATTTCATGAATGATCTGGAGATCCAATTTGTCAAGATTTAATTTAGTAGCCATTTCAGGAATCTAATTTAATACTTTTTCAAATATATATACAAATAATTGACAATTATCTATATTTATAAAATATTTTATAAAATATTTTCAATGTAATGGCATTTTCTATAGATTTGCACTATTAGTTCTTAAAAAATCATTCAAAATTGTGGGGTGATGAAATTTTTGGCAGACATGCCCTCTTGTCTCGGGGGTGAGGATAACAGAATAAACGAAGTATAGAGCCGTGTTGGTAGCAATATCAATGCGACCGGGGTCGACCACCGAACTTTGTACTTTAGCTAACTGCCTCGTGGAGGTTCGATCCCTCCCCCTACAGCGGTTTATTAAGCCTTCGTTGAAAAACGGGGGCTTATTTGTTTGCAGCATTCCTTGGCTTGTCATTAAATTTTTAGCAGATTGCCCCCTGTTGCAAGGTGCAAGCCGACGGAAGGATTGAGGCAGAAAAATTATTCGACAGTAAACAGAAACCCATCAATCAGATCATTTAGGCTTGGAATATTTAAGGGATATTATTGATGAATAGATACCGGCAATCTTTATGAAAGTAAAAAACATATAACGCCTGGTGTCAGTAAAGCAAAATAAAAAAAGGTTCTAATTCCTTGAACCCTTTGCTGAGGCTGCTCCCCCTGCCCGACTTGAACGGGCGACCCGCTGATTAATCCCCTACACACGGGACTCCAACCAACTATGCTAAACCACCTGTAAGGTCAACCCCATTTATAATCTTTTTAATGAGTATCCTGCTTTTTTGTTTTTTGATAAATTTTTCTACCTGCATTGCTATAGGCTCATCATTTCCACATTCAAAACACACTTTAATTCCCAAGGTCTGTGCATACTGGTAAAAGTATTTTTTTCTGAGGTATTGTGTTCCGCTAGCCTTCTTAAATATTCATTGATATAGCCAACATAATAAATATCAGAAGATGCTGAGTATAGAATGTAGATATAGAACATGGGTTAAAAATAAAAAAGCCCCGGCATTACACCAAGGCTATTGCTCCCCCTGCCCGACTTGAACGGGCGACCCTCTGATTAACAGTCAGATGCTCTAACCAACTGAGCTAAGGAGGAATTTCGCTTTAACTGAACACTGACTTTCACCAGCATTTCCCTAAGGGGTTGCAAAAATAGGCATTTTAGTTTTT
>JANNOM010000063.1:0-86433 GCA_031399065.1 Chitinophagaceae bacterium | reverse complement strand
GGCAGCAATGGAAACGGGGAGTGGTATTTATCAGCGAAATAGTTCCCCTGCCTGCACTGGCCCTGGTGGCCAATACCCTTTATAACGAGAAATACCGCACTATGCCCATGCGCCATCAATGGCTGGAGGACGACAACTCGTTAACGGTAGACTACTGCTGGAAATATAGAAAATGGAATTCCTTCAGCGTAACTACCGGCAAAGAACATCGCCTGATAACCGAAGGCAGCGAAGAAGCATTTATTACCGAACACTACTGGGGATATACCAGCAGGAGTGCAAAGCGTTCGTCTGAATACGGGGTAGAGCATCCCAAATGGGAGGTATACCCAACCAAACACTACACCATCGATGCAGATTTTGCCGGTTTATACGGGGAGCCATTTGGATTTCTTCGGAACCAAACTCCCTTATCCGTATTTGTGGCCGAGGGTTCCGATGTACTTATCCGGCAGGGAAGCACTATTATATGACCACTATTCCGTGGGCCATTCTGTTAAAAAAAGGGCTCATCGCCAGCTAATTCGATTTCTTCCCGTATACTTACATTTGCAAAATGTATTACCTGGTGAAATGGAGGTTTCTCTTATTCCTGTTTTTATCCGTACTTGCCCTGCTGGCAGATCAGCATGCTTTTTCCCAGATAAAAATACAGGGTTCCGTCTTCGACATCAGTAAAAAAAGGCCGCTGGAAGGCGTAAGCGTGGTGAGCACTTCAGGAAGTATGGCCATAACGGACGTGCTGGGTAAATACACCATCCGGGTAAATATAGACGACTCCATTTATTTTTCTTACCTGGATAAACCGACCAATAAATTCCCGGTAAAAGATATGGTAGCGGCCAATAATTTCGACATATCCCTGCATGTAGCCAGTAATATACTACCGGAGGTATTTGTACGGCCGCGGGATTACCGGGAAGACTCCATACAGAACAGACTGGACTATGCAAAAGCGTTCGATTTCCGGAAGCCAGGCGTAAGTGTGTCGGCACTTCCGACGACAGCCGGGGGCGGCGTGGGCTTCGACCTGGGTGAGCTGGTGAATGTATTCCGGTTCCGGCGCAATAAAAACATGCTTGCCTTACAGGACAGACTGGAAGGAGAGGAGAAAGATAAATTTATCGACCGCCGCTTCAGCAAAGGCTTAGTAAAAAAAATAACGGGGCTGGAAGGAGAAGACCTGAATATGTTTATGAAAATGTACCGCCCTAGTTTCGAGTTTACCCAGGTGGCCAACGACTATGAATTTTTTGATGCCATCAAACAAAACTCCGTCCGGTTCAGGGATATTTTTTTATCTCCGGTAAATAACTATTAACCCAGCAATATGGACCAACTAACACTCGGCATCGGCACACGATTACAGCATACTCAATACGGACCAGGCGTGGTAGTGGGTGTAAAATATGCCACCTACCTCATTTCCTTTATTAATCATGGCGTTAAGGAGATCGACAAAACAGATACACATTTGGATGAAATTATCCCGGAAAATATAACGGCCGAAATAGAAACCAGTTCCGAACTGGAAACATCGCTGCTCAAGATCCTGCGCTTATGGGGAAATACACAGGAAACCGTAGCACTGGGCGATAAATGGCTGGGTGGCACGATGGTGCTGCAGCCTAAAGACAAAACCCAGAAAGCTAAAGAAGTACCTATCGACATTTTTTTCCATAAAATAGTGATGCTACGCGACCGTATACGGGTAATGGAGCAACAACTGAATGCCCACAAACAATTAAGCGACGAAGAAAAAGTAAACCTGCAACAGTATATTACCCGTATTTATGGTACGCTTACTACGTTCAATGTATTGTTCCGCGATAAGGAACACTGGTTTACCGGCGAAAAGGGGAGCAAGGAAGATTAGGCTGGCATAAAAAAGAGGCCGTATCGATTTTTTGATACAGCCTCTCGCTTTAGGTATTAGGGGGTCTGTCAAGACAAAAAGCAGGTTCAGGGTAAATTGCGTTTCTACAGTTCAGGGATCCAGGTTTGGGTAATAACAAGTAGTAAGGCATTTCAGGGCTCAGAGGAAGGTCACAATCTTCGGTTCAGGTAAGAGGTAACGGTAAATTGTACTATATATAAAAGTTTCGATTTTGCTTTCAAAGGATATGTTTGTGATTGATAAATCAAAGATAGGCCTGCAGTGATAGTGATATACTGACTTTTATCAATCCTTTCAATGATTCTTGTTGGTGATGGCTTTTTTTATTCATCGCTTTAATAAGCAAGCAGTTTTTGAATAGTACCCTCCATCCTTATACGCGGCATGCTATTTTTTTCTAATACCGTATTGAAGGGAACAGGTGTATCCAGCGAGCCCAGTCGCAGTACCGGGGCATCCAGCCATTCAAAACAATGCTCGGTAATCCAGGCACTTATTTCCGCACCCACACCGCCTGTCAGCGTGCCCTCATGCAGTACCAGCACTTTGCCGGTGGCGGCTACGGCTTCCTGTATAGCGGCGTAGTCGAGCGGGAGAAGGGTACGCAGGTCCGTGATATGCAGTGAAACATCCGGATGATGCTCCGCATATTCCAATGCCCAGTGTACACCTATGCCGTAGGTAATAATACTTAGCTGATTGCCCGACCGTATCGTTCGAGCCTTACCGATAGGCGTTTCATAATAACCCGCAGGCACCGGTCCTGTTATGCTTCGATAAAGTGCTTTATGCTCGAAGAACATCACCGGGTTAGGATCGTTGAAAGCAGCCAACAGCAGTCCCTTTGCATCTTCCGGATTGGAGGGGTATACTACTTTAAGCCCGGGCGTATGCACGAACCAGGCTTCGTTGCTTTGCGAGTGGAAGGGTCCTGCCCCTATTGTGCCACCGGTGGGCATGCGGATCACTACGTCGGCAGGTTGCGCCCAGCGGTAGTGGATCTTAGCCAGGTTGTTCACTACCTGGTTAAAGCCGGTGCTTACAAAGTCGGCAAATTGCATTTCCACCATGCTTTTATACCCTTCGAGGCTAAGGCCGAGGGCCGCTCCAATTACGGCACTTTCGCAGAGGGGTGTATTGCGTACGCGGTGCTTCCCGAATTTTTCCAGCAGTCCTTCCGTTACTTTAAATGCACCGCCGTATTCGGCTATGTCCTGTCCCATCAATACCAGCAGGGGATGATGCTCCATACTTAGCGACAGTGCTTCCTGTATGGCATCCACGAACCGGAGCTCATGATGAGCTTCCGTTTCAGCCGATTCTGGGGATATCTGCATTTCACGGGCGGAGGGCAATGGAGCATACACATCTTCCAGTTCTTTTGTAATATCCGGTACCAGGGTTTCCGCATCTTCCGTATGATCCAGTTCTTCTTCTATGTATTTTTTATGTGCTTCTTTAATGGCTTCTATATCTTCCCCGGTTACTACGCCTTCCCTAAGCAGGAAGGCTTCGTATTTATCGATCGGGTCTTTATGTTTCCATTCTTCCAGTAATTGCGGTGGCACATAGCGGGTGCCGCTCGATTCCTCATGACCCCGCATACGGAAGGTGATACATTCTACCAGGTAGGGTTTGCGATGGCGGATGCAATACTCGCGCACACCCTTTAGCGTATCTATCACTTCCAGTATATTATTACCATCTATCTGCACTCCTTCCATGCCGTACCCTTTTGCTTTATCTGCCAGGCTTGCACAGCGGTATTGTTCGTGCACGGGTGTGCTGAGACCATAGCCATTGTTTTCTACCAGGAAAATAACGGGCAGATCCCAAACGGCGGCGAGGTTCATTGCTTCGTGAAAATCCCCTTCGCTGGTGCCGCCTTCGCCGGTGAACGCCAGGGATACTTTCAGCGGTAAAGCCGATGCCGTTTCATCGAGCCGGTGAGCGAGAGCGGTGCCGCAGGCGACGGCCAGTTGCGGACCCAGGTGAGAGATCATTCCACATATATAATGTTCGCGGGAGCCGAAGTGAAAACTTCTTTCGCGGCCTTTGGTATACCCCTGCGGACTACCCTGCCATTGCAGGAAAAGCTTACGCAGCGGCAGGTTGCGACCTGTAAACACGCCCAGGTTGCGGTGCAGCGGCATTATCCATTCCTCTGAATCCATAGCTAGTGCGGCACCAACGGCTACCGCTTCCTGCCCTATACCACTGAACCATTTACTTATTTTCCCCTGCCTCAGTAATAGCAGCATTTTTTCCTCTATCATTCGGGGCAGCAGCAGGCAACGGTAAATATGAACCAGCTCCCCGTTCGAAAGGTTTTTTCGTTGAAAGTACATAAGCGGGAATTGAAATAATTATGCTTTCGCGTCTTCTTTATAAAGTACCGAAGTAAGCAAAGAAAGCAGCAGGCTGAATAAAAGTGCCCACCAGAAACCATCCACCTTAAACCCCGTTACGAACCGGTCGGCCAGCAAAATGATGGCTCCATTAATCACAAAAAGGAAAAGACCCAGTGTAAAAACGGTAATGGGCAGCGTAAGGATCACCAGCAATGGTTTTATGATGGCGTTCAGTACCGCCAGCACCAGTGCCAGGATCAGCGCGGTAAAGAACTGGTCGATATGCACACCCGGTAAAATATAGGACAGTCCGAAAGAGATGATGGCACTTACCAGCAGGCCCATGATGAATTTCATACGCAACCGATTTAAAATGAATATCCTGTTAAATTACAACTAATTCATAAAAGTTCTCCGGCAGCAGGTACTTATTGGCCAGACGCTGCAGGTCGGCAGCCGTCACTTTTTTAATGGTATCGATCGAAGTATAAAAATAGTCTTCCTCCAGGTTGTTGAGAATAACGTTCTTCCAGCGACCCATGATCTGGAAGGGCCCGTCCAGCTCGCCGATCACGCCGCCGATCATATAATTTTTCACCAGTAAAAGCTCTTCATCGTCCACCGGTTCTTCGCGCAGGGATTCCATTTCTTTGTATATCTCGTTAATGGTGGCTTCACACACTTCGCTGCCCGCTTCCGTGCTGATCATGATGGCACTTTGCTGGATATGATTCTTGAGAAAACTGTGAATGCCATACGTATACCCTTTGTCTTCCCGGATATTGCTCATAAGCCGGGAACCGAAGAAGCCGCCAAAGAGATTATTCAGCACCTGCGTGGGTATAAAGTCTGGGTGATGCCTGTTAGGGAAGGGACTTGCCATGCGCACGGCACCCTGCACCCCGTTGGTATCGTTACTTACCCGGTACTTCTTTTCCTTCGCTGCAACCAGCGGATGATCGATGATTGGTAAGGGCTTTTGATTGAGCGGCAGCGAACCGAAATGCGTATTCAGCAGTTCACTGATATTGGCCGGGAGACGGCCCGATACAAAAATGATACATTTTCCCTGCGTATAAAACTGCTTATAAAACTGCAGCAGCTCTTCCCGCTCCACCGCGTCGAAGGCTTCTGCGGAACTGTATTTGCCGTAAGGATGGTCTTTACCATATACATAAGTGTCAATCAGTCGGTGAGCAACAAACTCGCATTTTTTCAGACTTACTTCCAGCCGCTGTTTGTTATTTTGTTTATAGATAGCCAGTTCCTCTTCTTCGAACGTGCTTTCCACCAGTATCTCCTGAACCACCGGCAGCAGGGCTTCCAGGTGCTTGTTCAGCGAGTGCAGCGTAATAGCGGCCGTTTCGTTATAACAGCTCCTGTTCAGGTAAGAGCCATAGTATTCAAAATGTTCATTTACCTGGAAAGCCGTTTTGGACCGGGTACCGTTCTTCAGCATGTAATTAGCAGTAGCTGCCACCAGGTTTTTTTCCTCGTACCAGTTACCGGCATAAAACACCCATTCCAGTTGCACTACTTCTTCATTGCCGGCACTAACGGCATATACTTCCACCCCGTTATCCAGCACGAACTTCTGATAAGGTTTCAGGTGAAGATTAAAATCGACGGCATCCTTTATAGGCGGAGCAATAGTTCTATTGATCATAAATGATTTCAGCATTAATTATGCGCACTAAAATAATACAGCGTATTGCTGTTATTTATATTAAACAGCTTCTGGCTTTCCGTCAGAATATCTTCCGATGTAACCGAATGATACCTGTCCAGCTCCGTATTCATCAGCGTGGCATCGCCCAGTATTTCATAAAGGCCCAGGCTATTGGCCCGGTTCGATACACTCATATCTTCAAACGCCAGGGCCGACTCCGTTTTGTTCTTCACTTTTTCCAGTTCGCTCACGCTCACGGCTTCCCGGCTTATTTTTGCCAGCTCCGCTTCCACGGCCTGGTTCGCTTTTTCCATATTCACGCCTTTTACCAGGCGGCCTTCGATTGTAAAGATCCCCGCATCCGTAGAACCGAAATGATGGCAATTGATATGACTAAACAGTTGCTGCTCTTTTACCAGCGACTGGTAAAGCCGGGAAGAGCCGCCGCCGCCGAGGATTTCGGTGATCAGTTCCGCCACATAATAACCGGTCTCCAGCCGCGAAGCCATGTGCCAGCATTTATACAACGCGTCCAGCGGTACATCCGCTTTTACCTCCAGCAGTCGCGGGGCCGTTTGAGTGGGCTCCTGCGGTAGGTTACGTACATATTTATTTCCCGGAGGAATACTGCCAAACCATTTTTCCGCCAGTAACCTAACCTGTTCCGTATCCACGTCGCCCGCCACCACCAGTACGGCATTTACCGGGCAATAGTGCTTATGAAAGAAATGCTTCACGTCCTCTATCCGGGCATTTTCGATATGACCCAGTTCCCGTCCGATGGTTTGCCAGCGGTAGGGGTGCGTGGTATATGCCAGTTCCCTCATTTTAAACCAAACATCTCCATAAGGCTTATTGGTATAGTGTTCCTTGAACTCTTCACACACCACTTTGCGCTGCACGTCGAGGCTTTTTTCGCTGAAAGCAAGGCTTAACATGCGGTCGCTTTCGAGCCAGAAAGCCGTTTCTATATTCTCCGAAGGAAGCTGGCAATAATAATTAGTGACATCGTTGGTAGTATAGGCGTTGTTCTCTCCGCCTGCCAGTTGTAGCGGCTCGTCGTAGTCCGGCACATGCTTACTGCCACCGAACATCAGGTGCTCGAACAGGTGCGCGAAGCCCGTTTTGGATGGATCTTCGTCCCGCGCACCTACGTCGTAGGTGATATTTAAAAAAGCCATGGGGGTAGAACGATCCTCATGCACCAAAACCCGTAAGCCGTTGGCCAGGGTGAATTTATCGAAATGTATCATAAGTGTTGCAAGATAATTAATTAATAATCATGGCGTTGCCTGGTGGTTGTTTTGGGATGCGTTACTCCTGTAATCTGCGGGGAGGGGTCAGGCAAAAATGGTCTCTATATTATTAGGGGGCTGCAGGTAGATACATTCGATACCCAATGCGAGAGCGGCGTCTATATTGGGGAGGGTATCGTCTATAAACAGGGTTTCTTCCGCTTTCAGATTATTTTCCTGTAACACTGATTCGTAGCACTCTTTGTCGGGCTTTCTGAGACCCATCGTATGCGAGTAATAGGCTTTTTCGAAACAGTCTTCCAGGGAGCCCTTGCCTACGCAGGCCTGGTAAATACGCGCAAACTCCCGGTGATGAATGGCGTTGGTATTACTCAGCAGGAACGTGCGGTATCGGGTTTTCAGTCGGTGGAGCAATTGTATGCGGTGCAGCGGTAGATCGAGCAACATGGCGTTCCAGGCGGTGGTAATCTGCTCGCTGGTGAGGTGTACGCCTCCCTGTCGGTTTAATTCCTTTTCGAAATCCGCCGGTTCGATTCTTCCGCATTCCAGGTCGGTGAACAGAGTGCCGACGCGGAGTTGGGTATAGAGGCTATCGAACTGCTGTAGTCCGAGATTTTTAAAAGCCTGTGATGTTTTATTATAATCTAGGTTGAGAATTACCCCTCCGAAGTCGAAAATAATATTGCGTATTTGCGGGCCGATCATGATTTTCTGGTTGGTTGGCCTTAAAAATAGGGATTTATCTTATCCGGCAATTTTCTCCTTTTACTTAGAGAATTTTTTATACTTTTGCGCTCTTTCAGCGGCCGATTGGCCGTTGAGGTCCTATAGCTCAGTTGGTTAGAGCATCTGACTCATAATCAGAGGGTCCTTGGTTCAAACCCGAGTGGGACCACTTGGTAATCACAGGCAGTTACACAGTTTTTCTGAGTAGCTGCTTTTTTATTTGATACATGTCTTGATACATGTGTTTGATTGAGTTTTGTGGATAATTAATTCCTCCTCAACTTTAAGGACGTAAAGCGAAGAGTATTAGGAGTAATATACGTGTGGACTTTGCCTGTAAAATCCTGGCTGATTGCCTCCAACCTACCATTCAGCCTTGACCATTTCCGCCGTTTTGAATTGACCATAGCGACCGGCAATAGCATTGCGTGTTTGGGTAGATTTTGATTATTTGATTTTTAGAGGTCAATTTGCTCTGGCCTTAAAGGATCACACTCGCTGGTATTTCCATACTAAGGGCTTAGACAAATCATAACGGTTTCTAACTTGCCGTTTATGTTTCTCTGTACAGCTAATCATAAGCAAGGAAGAAATAAATCATGATAAAAAAACTCTTACTTTATGCTTTGTAAGTACTCGTAAAAAAGAAAATAATTGATACAAGAAGTCCCGTACTAAAAACAAAATAGGCTATAGACAGATAAGTGAATTTTTTACCTAACACCTTTCTTACATTAAACGCTTCCTTGTACATTTCTTCATAAATTTTTTCCTTTCCCCCTTTCAACAATGCGTCCAGCTTAACTGAATAACTATTCCAGTCTGCCTTTGAAAATTCATTACCGATCAAATCAAAACTGCCAAAAAAGAATATCTGATAGCTTTTTGAATTCTTGTCCTGAATAAAATGATTGCCTTGTGGCCTGCTGGCCAGTATGCTTAACAGGATAGTTATAAAAGCAACTGTAAGTAATATAAAAGAGGGTGTTGTTAAAAAAGGATATTTATCGCTCCGGCTCACAACAAAGGCGATTACTACAGAAATAATAATGGAATTCACATTGATTAATAAACCTGCCTTTGAATCAGCCACGGATACAAGATGAACGTAATTTCGAAAAGCAATTTTAAATAAATCTTCCGTTTCTTTATCGGATAAACTGGAGGGTGTTTTCTGAGTTTCTTTGAAAAATTTGCTTTCAGCGAACTGCAGTTTTTGAATTCTTTTTTCCAGCCTTACAAAGTTTTTGTCCCTTTTTTCCATAAAGTTTTGCTTAGCATACTTTGTAACAAAAGTGCTGCGGACAAAATGATCCTTTAGCGCTGTCAATATTTCCAGTTCAGAATATTTGTTTTCATTAAGACGGTTCATTTCTTCTTTTAAAAAAGACACATGAACAATCATATCAGCTATTGCGAACCGGTAGTTAATGGCATCCCAAGATACCTGCTCCGTTTTTGACTCAGGTAAACCGTAATGAATGTTTTTTTGAATGGAGCTTTCGATACTGGCTACTTCCTCTTTTGGATAATTGACCTGTTTGGCAAAATCCTGCAGCAGTTTAAAAGGGGTATCGCTTTCAACCAGGATATTGGTGGTACCAGCGAAACGGAAGCAAACAATCATCAGGGCATTTTCAAATTCAATACCTTCCAGCCCCTCGGCCGCCGCAATATTTTCTGCTTCAGCCATAAGGCCTTTAATAAAAGGGAACCCGAAATAAAAACTTTCATCTGCGAAAGACCGGTAATAGTCTTCCAGATAGCCCAATGCTGACTGATGGTAATTAACTGTTCGCTGCTGCATCTAATGATCTTTAGTATGATTGTTTTGCAATTCACCCACCAGTTCGGCAGAAGGGTGAATAATCACGACTTCAGCTTTGACTGTTTCACCCACTGGTTCTTTTACAGCTTTTTTCTTCTTTCCTTTTTTATGAAGGGTTTCCTGAAAAGCAATGATCTCTTTCATTTTAAGATCAATAAAATCCTTTAACAGTATTTTATTTTGTTTCCCATCCTGTTCCATATAGATTTCGACAATAGCACAGAGACTTTTTTGCAAACTCTTTTTTCCTTCTTTTTTCTTACTCATGAGTAATTCACTTAATTGATTTATGCTATGATTTCACCTGACCTACTCTCTGTCTCCGGTGTAAGCGTAATGATTGATTCCTCTGCCTTCTGACATCTAATTCCAGGATTTCTGTTATAAAAACGCCCTTAGCATCCAGGCCATTTTCTCATGCTGTTCTAATATTCCGGTCAGAAAATCATTGGTACCAATGTCTTTGTATTTCTCACCCACTATTGGTATTTCATTGCGTAAGGTTTTGATGATGGTTTCGTTGTCTGTTAATAAATTCTTTATCAGTTCGGGGGCATTGTCCATACCGCTGTTGTGTTCCAGCAGCCTGGTCAGAATTAAAAAATCCTTCATTGTACCAGCTGTAAAATGCCCCAGGCTTCGGATGCGTTCTGCTGTTTCATCAATGATGTCTTCAATTTCTTCCGCCTGTTTATCAAAAAACAAATGATAGTCGTTGAATGATTGACCGGTTACATTCCAGTGATAGTTTTTTGTCTTAATATACAATACATGCTCATCAGCCAAAAGCGTATTCAGTATAATCCCGGTGGCTGTATTGTGTTCCTCTGAGATGCCAATATTTGCTTTCATTTCAACCGTTTTATTGTTTAAAGTGAATTCCAGATATTTTTTGCCTGGTCTACAGAAAGTGCTTTATTGTAAAAAGGGCCATCCGGTTCCTGCAGTAAAACATTGTCGAGGCCGCCAAGGTCAAAGGAAGCGAACCCCGATTCCTTTATCAATTGCATGATCAATTCCTTGGCATCGTCATCATCGCTGCTTACAGGAATGATTGTAAGAGGATCACTAAAGCTTTTTGCTAACAGTAATTCGTAGTAGAGGGAATTAAAGGCTTTTACCAATTTTATTCCGGGAAGTCTTCTTTGTACTTCAGACGCTGCACTTCTTCCATTTGGAAGTTTAATATCATAAGGGTTATTTGTATCAACAATAATTTTACCAGTAAAATCCCCCATTTGCTTTTTCACTTCATCCATAATAGCAAAACGGATAGATAAAATAGTAATATCTACATCCTGCACGGCCTCGAATACAGATGCTGCTTTTGCATTGTGATGGTTTCCCAGCTCGATGGACAATTGAATTAATTTTTCCGGTGAACGGGACCAGGATAAGATAACCTGATGCCCTGCTTTTACAAATAGCCTGGCAAGGTTGCTGCCAATATTACCCGTGCCGATGATTCCGATTTTCATACTTTAATTTTAAATGATGAACATTAAAAATATCTTGTTATGAATGCTTTGCGTGCTTTAAGCAACTCTTTTTCTTCCCAGCTTCCATTGTACCTTACGCATTGATTAAGAATGTAGGGGTGCCATATACGCCGCTCATAATAACACTTTCAAAGTCATTGTTAACTTTGTCCGTGCTCTGGCTTCTTCCATTAACCGGTAAATGAATTTCAAGGACAACAATGTAATTATGATGGCAAATACACCATCTCTGAAAGTTTTCATCCTTGATTTGGAAAACCATACGTTGCTTTTCATTCATTTCAATAATTCGTGCTAAACGTTATGTGCATCCATTGCTCCAGTTCTTTCGCCACCTGCTCCATTTTGTTTTTTATGCCTTTGTAAGAATCTGTTCCCAATGCCAAACGCAGTGGGGGGTCTTTATGTAAGGCCATATTGATGACGGCAAGTGCGAGTTTCGTTGGATCTCCTGCTGCGATATCCTCCATTTTTGCAGTAGCGATAAAATCCTTTGTTTTTCCACTGGTTTGTTGATAGTCGTCAATATGTTTTGACGCAAATGCCATAGAACTGCCACCCCATTTCGTTCTGAATCCACCAGGTTCAATAATAATAACCCGGATACCCAATGGTCTTACTTCTTCGGCCAGTGCTTCAGATATTCCTTCTACAGCAAACTTGGTGGCGCAATAAGCACCTAAACCGGCTGAAGCTCGGATGCCTGCGATAGAGGAGAAATTTATTACTGTGCCACTTTTCTGTTTCCTGAACACAGGCAATACAGAACGGGTTACATTCATGAGGCCAAAAACATTGGTATCAAATATTTTCCGGTATTCTTCATCAGACACTTCTTCAATGGCCCCGCTGATACCGTAACCTGCATTGTTAATCAATACATCAATACCGCCGTATTTTTCGAGGCCAGCTTTAACTGCCTTTTCAACTCCTGCCTGGTTTGTCACGTCCATCGGTATGACGAGTGCCCTCTCCGGGTATTCTTTTTCCCAGTGTTTTATCTTGTCTGTATTCCGGGCAGTTGCTATCAGTCTGCCGTCGTTTTCCAGAATGAGTTTTGACATTTCAAAACCGAAGCCAGAAGAGCACCCTGTGATAAACCATGTTTTTGCCATATTATCTATTTTACTTTGTATTCATCCTTAAAAAGAAACTCCATATTCTTGAAGGGCAATAGGTCGTAGGCGGTTATATCCATCAGTCCCGCTTTCATCAATGGCAGTTCATCCATGTCTTTATTAAAATCATCCATGGAAGAATATTCAAAAATATCAATCACCACACCGGGTTGCGAAGTGAGGTAAAACTCTCTAAGTTTACCCTGTAAATAATATTGCCACGCCAGTATTTCCTCAGCTTCCAGGTATGGAATTGCCTTCGCTAATTCCACGCCATCTTTTAATTTAAAAAATGCGATAATTTTCATGTAAATCTTTATTTAAAAATTCATTCCCGTGATTATTCAGTTTCGTAAACTTTTTTTCAATTTGTACAAGACTATGGGTTAGTGCTTTCATGATATATCCAGCCACCAACAGTCACCTACCTATGTATATATGCTTCTTTTTTAAAGCGAATTTAATCAGCAGTATAAATTTTTTACACCATCTCTTAATCTTGACCTCATTTCAATGATAATGATTGATTTTGTAATTTGAAATTTTCAGGGAAAATATTTATTTAAACCCTGCCAAATTATCATCTACAAACTGCCCGAATGAAATAGGTATTCTGCCTGTAACGGATTTGACATCATCACTCAGGTTGGCTACATAGCCAAGTTTAGTAATATTGTCTAATTCGAGTAAAGCATTTACAACCCAATCACCCATGCCATAGCCTTTATATGCTTTACCCAAATCGGCTGCTGATAAATTCACATACTTAATTTCTTTGCCTAATTTTTTGCTTAGTACTGTAGCCATATCTGCATTTGAAATAGCCTCCGGACCTGTGACGATATAGGTTTTCCCGACATGCTTTGCACCTTCGTTAATAGCAGTTGCTGCTACCGCTGCAATGTCCCTAACATCCACCAGCCCATTTTTCCCTTCACCTGCAGATCCGTAAAATGCCTGTTGGCTTTTAATAGTGCCAATGCTTCCAAAAATATTTTGAAAGAAGGTTGCAGGCTGCACAATTGTATATGCAATGCCGCTATTTTTAATCAATTGTTCAACCTGCCCGTGGAGTTTACCCATTGCTATGGGTGCGTCGGGAGTAGCTCCATTTGCCGATGAACGGACAATGTGTTTTACTCCGGCCTGCTTTGCTGCAGCAATAAGATGAGCTGCCAATTCCACCATGTTTTCCACCAAAGGCGATACGAAGAAAAATGCATCTACACCTTCAAACGCCTGTGCCAGCGTTTCAGATTTTGCTGCATCAGCAACGGTGATGGTTATGCCCAATTTTTCCAATTCAGGGTTGCTGTCAGGCTTACGAACCAGCAGGCATACATCATGCCCCAGGTTTGCTAAAATGGTCGCTGTCGCTGAACCAATATTTCCGTTTGATACTAATACTTTGCTCATAATTTTTTTACTTTGTTAGCTATTTAATTTTGTTTGTCAGGGGATACCATCCCCAAATTCTGTTGTCGAACGAAAACCTGTTTTTGTCAAGATAACAAAACAGCATTACCTGTATTAAATCATATATCATTTAAAAACTGGCATTTTCCCATTGCTCTATCATGGTTGAGCCAGATATCAGAGCCAGCATGATAAATATTAATCCAATCAAAACTTCCCAGATAAACAATCCAAGCAAGAGGAAAAAGGCTCCCAAAAAATTCCCCATAAGGCAAGACATAGCTGAAAGGTTTAACCAACATAAGACGCAGCACGGAATGTGAAAACTTGCCCTGCATCCATTGGTTGAAAATTTCCAATTTCGGTATCCGTACCAAACCATGTCCCAGCATTATCATAATCATTAACCAGCGGGCAAGTGTATATGCCTGTACAGCTCTTTTTTATAACAATGTTTCATTTATTGAGTAAACCCATATTTTTTCCAGTTTTTTAAAACTTTTTCCTGTATCTCCTGTGGCCAACTTCTTTTGAAATTTACACGGCGTGGCAGGTTATCACCCCAATTGTCTGGGGCAAGACAGTTGTAAATAACCTTGGTAGTTTTGAAAGACATTTTTTCATCGCTTGTTAAAAAGGCTACGAGAGGGTTGGTGTTTTGTTTTTCAAAAACAACTTCTCCGCTTCCAGGGTGACAACGGGTGGCGAATCCCCAAACTACCTCATTGGTATTGGTAGGGTCAATATCATCGTTTATCAAAATATACTTGGGTGTACCCATTCCCGCTTTTGATGTAAACAATACATCGGCTACCTTTTGTATCAGTTCATCGCAGGTGATGTTGTTCATCTGTTTTCGCCAGTTGTTGGGTATAGTAATTACCCCCCAATGGTTAGCTGCTTCAAGTGTTAGCCACGCAGAAGTAACAGGGATATTTTCTTTTCGCAGCAAGGCAACTATCTCCCCTGCATTGGGTATGCCCCAGGCTGTGTGGTCTTCTTCAACGGGTTCTCCTGCTACGGTAAATGGCAATATGGGATTATCTCTGTGGGTGATGGCAGTAACATGATATACAGGTTTTGGTGTTCCTTCGCCGCCCCAGGCATAACCGGCATATTCGCCCATTGGCCCTTCGGGGGCAAGATCAGCAATGGACAGATGACCCTCAATAACGATTTCGGCAGTAGCAGGCACCATCAGGTCAACCGTTTCAGCAGGGGTTACTTCAATGCCTTCACCAAAATATGCTCCCAGAAAATCTGCTTCATCTACCCATGCAGGCAAGGGCATACCTCCAACAAAAGGTATGGCAGGCTCTCCGCCCAACACCAATGCATAAGGCATATCCTCACCCAGGTCTTTCCACATTTTAAATATCATTCCGATATGCTGGTTGGGCGCAATGATACCCGTCATGGTATTTTTGGTAGAGAGCATAATACGTGCAATGCTCCAGTTTGTCCATTTTTTATCGGGGCTTTGTGCCACGATGATACCAAACGTATTGATATACCTGCCACCATCTCCATCATGTATTAAGGGTATGGGGAATTTCATCAGATCCACATCATCTCCCAATACAATATTTTCTTTGCATGGGGCATCCGATTTATCAACCAAAACAGGTTTGATGTATTTCCGTTCCCTTGCAGCCGCAATCACTTCTACTATTTGCTTTCCGGTAGCTCCGGCCGGTAAGCCCAGTGACAGGGCAATCCGGGATAAATACAAGCCCTGTTGATTGCTTACACCACCGAGGGCTGTAGCAGCCCGAAAGCCTTTCTCAATACCTGAAATTTTTGTAAACAGGGGAACAGGTGTTCCTTTTTCGTAACACAACCTGCCGATGGCACCCATTTCTAAATTCCAGTCAACCGTTTGTTTAATTTCCTGCACTTCGCTAATTTCATCCAGGGCTTCTATAAATTCTCTGAAACTTTTTATGTGGTGCGTAGGCATATTGCCAGTAGCAATAGTGGCCTTTTTTTCTTTTTTCTTTTTATCGGTTGTTTGCATGATTGTTTATTTTTTTGTTTCGCCCCATCGCTGCATTTCTGCTATTTCTATATCAAATAAATCCAGCACTCTGCCAATGGTATGGTCAACTATCTGTTCAATGTTTGTGGCATTGGTATAAAAAGCCGGTACAGGAGGAGCAATGATGCCACCGCTTTCTGTGATCTGCAGCATGTTTTTTAAATGCCCTGCATGTAATGGTGTTTCCCTAACCATCAATACTAACATTCGCCTTTCTTTTAATACGACATCAGCCGCACGGGTGAGTAAATTTTGTGTAGTACCAGTAGCTATTTCAGACATGGTCCTTACGGAGCAAGGAGCTACTATCATACCCATTGTTTTAAAAGATCCACTGGCGATGGCCGCAGAAATATCATTTACATTGTAGCTTACATCTGCCAAATCCCTTAATTGCTTTGCGGTTAATTTGGTCTCGTAAGCTCTTGTCATGTCGCCTGCTTTTGAAACAACAAGATGCGTTTCAACATCATGTTGTTTTAGTATTTGCAGCAGCCTTATACCATATACAATACCTGTGGCACCGCTGATACCTATGACCAGTCTTCTTTTTTGCTGTGTTTTTGATTTGATAAATTGAAATTTTGAAATGATAATCCAACCGATGATTCTTGTAATAGAAATGCTACAGTTGTTTTTACTTTCGCTTATGTTCCGAAACGTGGTACAAAATGGTATTCACTCCGGCAAATATGTCCGGGTGAATACCGGTTTCTCATCATTCGTATAAATCCGTCCAGATGGTTTTGTGCTGTGTATAACTTTCAAAACTTTCAATGCCATGCTCACGACCGTAACCACTCATTTTATACCCACCAAATGGTGCTGAAGGTGAGTAATGATGCCAGGTATTTGTCCAAACCGTACCTGCTTTTATCAAGTTCGCAGCACGGATAGCTTTTTTCAAGTCCCTTGTTTGCACACCACTTGCCAGGCCATACGGCGTATCATTGGCAATACGGATGGCATCTTCAAAATCATTGAATGGAATAACAGGAAGGCATGGCCCAAAAATTTCTTCTTTGGAAATTTTCATTTCGTTGGTAGCATTGAGGAAAACAGTAGGTTCAACAAAATAACCTTTGCCATTTACGGTAATGGCATTGCCACCTGTAGCCAATGTGGCACCTTCTTTTTTAGCGCTCTCGATATAGTCCAGTGTTTTTTGCCAGGCGCCTTTACTGCTCATAGGGCCATAGCTACTCTTTGGATCAAATGGGTCACCCACTTTTGCTGCATTTACCCTTGTAATAAACTTATCGGTAAACTCTTTATAAATAGACTTTTCTACCAGCAAACGGGTACCAGCTACGCAGACCTCACTTTTGTTCCAAAACATGGCAAAGAAAGATAATTCTACAGCTCTGTCAATATCTGCATCTGCAAAAACAATATTGGGCGATTTACCGCCCAATTCCATAGTGGTATGTTTCATGGTCATGGCACTATCACGGATGATTGACTGGCCTACTTTGGTAGAACCTGTAAATGCAATCTTATCTACGTCAGGATGTTGAGTTAACACGTTACCGACAGTTTCTCCGGGACCGATAACCAGGTTATAGGAACCGGCAGGCATGCCAGCCTCATCCATAATTTTTGCCATTGTAATGGCAGAAAGAGGCGTTTGAGACGCAGGTTTATGGATAAAGCAGTTACCTGCTGCCAATGCCGGAGCAATTTTGCTCACTGTTAATATTAACGGGAAATTAAACGGTGTAATGGCAACCACAACGCCAAGAGCTTCCCTTCTTGTCCAGGCCATTAGGTTTTCGCCAGGAATGCCTTCTACAGGTTTTACCGCACCTTCCAGTTTGGTAGTCCATCCTGCATAATAGCGGAACATGTTAGCAATATGTGGGATATCGATGTGGGTAACATCACTGTACAGTTTACCCATATCAACTACTTCACGATGTGCCAGTTCTTCAGCATATTTTCCTTCTATAAGGTCTGCAATACGTTGCATAATTTTGGCACGTTCGCTGCCCGGCATTTTGCCCCAAGGGCCATTTTCAAAAGCTTCTTTAGCAGCGGCCACCGCTTCTAAAGTATCTTCTTTGGTGGCTTCCGCAATTTGGGTAATTACTTCTTCCGTCGAGGGGTTAATGGTATCGAAGGTTTTGCCATTGGAAGCATCCTTGAATTTACCATTAATGTAGAGCTTGCCAGGCTCTATAGGGTATTGGTGGCCTATCTCTGAATTTACTTGTGAGTTTGCGGATAACTTAATGTTTTCTAATGTGTGTGCCATGATTGTTTTTTTGAAATGAATTAATTGTTTTTCCCAATTGATTTAGCGCTTGCCCGGCCCTCTCGGGTATTGGTGTTTGAATGTTGATCCCATTGTTTTTGTTTTTACTGTTAAAGCCTCCTTAATTTTAATTTATCGTAGCAGCGTTCATTATGTATTTACAAGATTCCCTCATTTTCTATCTTCATAACTCTCAATTAAAAAGATTGAAAACTAAAAGTTTCTGCTTTTACTAAAATATATTTTTGCTACTTTATGAAGTAAAACTACATAGACCTTACAGCTTAATTTGTTTGGATATTGCTACAATTATTCAAATCTTGCTTTTATTTATTGATGCTATTTTTGACCAAAATAAAAGCACCGCATTATATTTAAATCACTAACAAACAGATGGTTAAATGATAGTGATGCGTAAGTAATCTTTGGGAAAACGAATAGTAACCCTTGTTCCGTTCAAATTTTCAATCATTAAATTTCCATATAGTTGAACCGTTAAATCATTAATCAGTTGCATGCCCAACGTTGCTTCCTTTTCGCTGTAATTTTCAGGAAGACCAATCCCATTATCAAAAACGATAAGCTCTAGCATTTCATCGTTATGGTCTTGTAAGGTGATATTGATTTTTCCGTTTCCTTTAGGAAATGCATGCTTAAGTGCATTATTTATTAACTCTGCTAAGATTAATCCAAGCGGAATAACTGTTTCAATATCCAATACTATTCCATGAGCTTGAATAGTTGTTTCGATATTGCCTTTATCAACATCAAAAGAGTGGAATAAGTGAGATGTAAGTTTAATAAGGTATTGCTGAAAGTCCACTTTCGATACATCATCCGAGAGATATAGGGTTTCATGAATTAAAGCCATTGACTGCACCCGGTTTTGGCTCTTGTATAAAAAATCTTTCACTTCTAAATTCTGTGCCGTAGCCCTAGCTTGAATACTCAAAAGACTACTTACCAACTGTAAATTGTTTTTTACACGATGGTGTATTTCCTTCAGTAACACTTCTTTTTCACCAAGCGATTGTTGAAGCTTTAATTGTGTTGCTTCAAGAATAGCATTTTTTGTATCGATAATATTGGTCTTGTACACCAGCTTTTTATTGGCTATTTCCTTTGATTTAAATAGCCAATACAGCAAAAATGTCAACAGGACTACCAAGAAAATAACAATTGACATAATCTGCTTTGTCTGGTTTTGTTTTTCTATGGTGAGCCTTTGAATATCATTATTCTGTTTTAAGATATTATTTTCGGCTTCTTTTTGCTCACTTTCAAATTCAATTTGGAGGCCAGCTATTTGTTTGCTTTTGGTATCGTTGAAAATTGAATCTTTTAGTATTGTATATTTTTCCATATACGTGGAAATATTTTTGAAGTCGTACCTGGCCTTGTAATAATTGACAAGGCTTTCATAGAGGTCTAATTTAAATTTCCGGTTATCCATTTTTTTAGCCAGTTTCGAAGCTTCATTCAGTTTTAGCGCTGCTTCATCAAGCTTATTTAGATTTATGTACGCATTTGCAGTGTTTCTTAAACTGCTCGCTAATGGATAAGGTGCGTCCATTGTTCGATTAAGCGTAATTGATTTTAGAAAATAAGGAACGGCTTTGGCAACTTGGTGCTTTTTCATTAAGAGCAAACCAATATTCTCGTTGGTAGAGGCAATACCTTCGGTTAAAGGAATACGTTCAAATGTATTGAGGGCTTTTTTATAATAGTCAAACGCTTTTTCAAGACTGTCAGTTTCGGTATATGCATTTCCTAACGACATGTAGTCGGTACCTATCCATGATAAATTATTAAACTTAATTTTTATTTTGAGCGATTTCAGATAATATTTTTTGGCCTCGCTATAATCTTTCAAAAACATAAAGGTATTTCCCATGCTATGGAGTGTTACAGATTCGCCTTTTAAATCTTTCAATTTGCCAAATTCTGCCAGTGCTTTTATAAAAAATTGGATAGCAGTTTCATAATTACCAAGGTTGTTATAGGCAGTGCCCAATCTAGAATACATATTGGCAATATCCACATCCGATTTTGCTTTCCTAAAGTATAGCAATGCCTTGTTAAAGTGGCTGATCGATTCGGGCCCATTAGAAGTTCTATTCTTTAAATTCCCCCAAATAAAATAGCCCTTGCCTGCATATAGCGTGTCTTGGTATGCAAGTGCCAACTCAATTAGCTTTTTCGAATTTCGTTCCGCTTCGATATTGTTTCCCAGCATATCGTAGCCAATACATTTTATGTAATAGGCATCAAGTATCTGTTTTTTTAAATGTAAGGTAAAAGCTATAGATAACGACTGCTCGATGATGGTGATGGATTTTTTGGGGTCTATGCTAAAAAATTCATACGCCAAATTATTCAGTGTCTTCACCCGTAAGCTATCCGTTTTTTCTACTTTAAGAGACCGTTGCAAACTATCGATAACCAGATTGCTTTGTGCAATTACCCAAGATGGAAAAAGTAAACAAATAAATATCACAAAGCTGCTAGGGTGGCGGCTAAACATATTATCACGGTCTTTGATTTTTACTTGCGGCAACTATATGCCTAAAATGCTCTGGTGTTTGCCCAGTGTACTTTTTAAATACCTGGCAGAAATAAGATTGGTTTTCGAACCCGACTTCCAGAGCAACTTGAAGTATATCCATATCGGTATCGCACAGCAATCCTTTCGATTTTTCAATCTTTATTTTCGAAACGTAACTTAATGGGGGCATTTTTAAACAATTCTTAAAAGTTCTAGAAAAATGAAACGTACTCATTTTTGCCAGCGATGCCAAGTCGGCCAATTGAATCTTTGCATCAATATTATCGTTGATATAGTTGACTACTTTCTGAATTCTAAAGGGTGTTCCAGACTTTATAAAATCTTGGGGGTTATGAGAAAAATCAATTTTTCGATGTGCAAAATTATTTAATGCAATTTGTAAGGCCACATGCACATCCAATTGCTTAAAAGGCTTCACCAAAAAACCAGAAGGGCGTGTATTTTTTGCATTTGATAGCGTTAATGTATTAGTAAAAGATGTTAAATATATAAACGGGATAGTATCCTTTTCCATTAGAATTTTTCCTAAATCAATCCCACTTCCTTTTCCTTTCAGATGTATATCAATTAAAGCAATATCAGGATTTTGATCTTGTATAACTTTTAAAGCATGCGCAACGGATGCCACATATTCACATACCGAATAATTTAATTCCTGTAAAGACTCTTTAATGTCTCTAGCAACTAGGACTTCATCTTCAACAATCAATATCTTAATTTTTTCGTGCATATTATTCGTGCTGCTTAATTTAAAAAATCCAATTAAAGTTTAATCACCTTAATATAAAAGTGTGGCAAAAGGCCTTTCTTTTAAACTGTTTTAAATACGTTGCTTTAACTACTTACTGTACAGCAAGCACCTTGTAACGTATAATTTGTTTGTGGCAATTTCTTTGATAAATGCACCTGGTTCAAGCTCGGCCATGGCTATAAAAGCGTGTTTTCTACATTCATCCTTACTAGGGAAGGCTGCTGTTGTGCCACCTGCCATGTTTTTATTTTATATTTCTTCAATAAACTCTACCAGGTTTCCGTCTGGGTCTCTAACAATCATTATTCTGTTTTTAATATCTGTTACAGTAAAATCTTCAATTACTATTTCAACCGTGTTATCTTTCATGTGCTGAATCGTGCTGGATAAATCAGCCACTTTAAATGAAAAATGTGTTGCTCCCTGTAATATTGAATGTAATGGCGGGTCATCTCTGCGAAATGGTTTAGAATGTTTGTCTTCCACCAGTTCCAATTTAAAGTCTTTCACGGATAGAAAACAATAGTCGGAGTTCTCTGTAAATGTCAAGCGGGGGGTAATGCGTTTAAAGCCCAAAATACTTTCATACCATCTTGCCATAATATCAATACTGCTGACTGAAAGTGAGAGGTGGTAAAAGGATAATATTTCCATATTAGTAGAATTAAAACATGCAATACAGCATTTCCGGATTGCATGTTTTGTGAAACAAGTTATTCGGCTATTTCAAAATCGGTCGGGTCTACCTCGTTTGGCTGGATGAAGATCAGCGTGCACCCATTGTTGGAACTATGTGGTCCATGTACCTGTCCTTTATCGTGGGCAAAAAAGGCACCCGGCCCATAGGTGACGCCATCATTTATAAAATCGCCTTCCAATACATAATGCTGTTCTTCTGTTTTATGGTGAATATGAGCAGGAATATAGCCTCCTGCCTCAATTTTCAGAATTGCAACTACAGGCCCGTACTTAATATCCAGGTTAAGCAGTTTTGCAAATAATTTATCAGATGTTGCACCGGGAATTGGAAATGGCATGAATTCCATTTCGGCAGACTTAGTGATGTTCTCCATTTTACTTTTCTTTAAGATTAGAAAAAACATACCTGGATGGATAGGTAATAGTTAATTAATCAATAAGGATACTGTCCTCCACAGTAACACCGGGATATTGAATAAACATTAAAGTGCAGCCTGTTTCAGTAGTGTGTGGGCCATGTCCACTCCCGGGCCATGTACTAAAAAAGAACCAGCTTTTAGTAAATCGCCATCATTGATCAGTTCACCCTCAACTACATAAACTGACTCTACGGCAATGTTGTGGTAATGTCTTTGTATAAAGGCGTCGGGTTCTAATTTTGCCATCGCAATAAAAGGTGCTTTTGCTACATCCATATTGGGGAAGGCTGCTGTGGTACCCCCTTTCCACCCCGGCAGGCTAAAGGGAACCCATTCTATATTTTCCGCTTTTAAGACTGTGTCGGCTGTTGTTGTGTGCTTGTCCATTTTTTTTGTTTTAGAGTTACCTTCATAATTCTAAGAATATGCCAAAGACTATTTTATTGATTATCAGACACTTATCACGTTTAGGCAAATCAGATTAATACGAAATATCGTTAAATAACGATTTTTCAAAAACGTAATACCGTATTCTAAAAAAGTTTTTGTTAACTTACGAAACAACCATCAACAGCCCCGTTATGCCAAAGACAACTAAAGCGACTAGTCTTAAAAGAGCCTTTACACAGGATGAACTTTTGCAATTGTTGGCGATCAATAAAGCTATTACCGAGACCAGGAATGCGGTGGATTTGTTAGCAGCCATCCGGCAAACGGTGATGGAGCTGATTCCCTTTTATGATACGGGTATTTTGATTGTGGAAAAGGATGGGATGCATCATTATGATATGGCAGTGAATATTAAGGGATGGGATGTTAGCATTGGCAACACAAAATTATACGAAACGGGATTGCAAAAAATGGTACATAAAGGGTCTTATATCGAATATGTAGAAAAATTGATAGAGGAAGGTCAAAGTCCCGTTATAGAAGATTATACATTGCGGTTGAAGGAATTCAATTATCCTTTTTTCACAGTGCTTAAAGAGGTTGGTTACAAAGAAGGCTTGGTAACCGTGTTAAAAGCAAATGGCAAAACTTTTGGTACGTTTTGGCTGAATAGTCTGGAAAAAGATCATTTTAAAAAAGAACAATTTTCTCTTTTCCAGGCAGTGGCGGAGCAGGTGTCCATTGCTGTTGCCAATATACTAGTCAATGAAGAAATAATGGGAAGGGAAAGGGAAAAAACCCTTCTTTTATCTATTTCAGAAGCTATCTCCAAAGCAAGAAACACTACAGAACTGTTAGCCACCATACGGGAAAAGGTAATGCAGTTGATACCATTTTATGATACGGGAATACTAATCGTAGAAAAAGACGGTATGCATCATTACGATATGTCTGTAAATTTTCCCGGCTGGGATGATTCCGAAGTAAATAAAAGACTTCAGCAACAGAAACATCTGCTCAAAATAAAACACCCTAATTCCTATGTAGCGCATATACAGCAGCAGTTAGAAATCCAAAGTCCAATAATAGAAAATTGGGAACTGGCGATGGACCAATGGGATCATCCCTTTTTTTCATTTACCAGAGAGACCGGTTATAAGGAAGGGTTGGTTATGGTACTTAAATCCGGAGGAACAGTATATGGTAGTTTTTGGTTGAACAGTATTGAGAAAAATCAGTTTAAAGAAGATCAGTTTCCATTATTCCAGGCAATTTCAGAGCAAGTTTCTGTAGCGGTGGCGAACATTTTAGCCAATGAAGAGATACGGGAGAGAGAAAAGGAAAAAACTATCTTACTTTCTATCAGCGAAGCAGTTGCTACCATCAGGGATAAAAAAGAGTTGTTGAAATTTGTTTTTGAAAAAGTGAAACCATTATTTGGCTTTTATGATGCGGGTTTTTTTGTTTTCAGCTACAACAAACAATTCATCGAAGACTGGACAGTGGCGATGCCTGAAACTAGCCCGTCCGCAGCCAATTATAAACTTGCGGCAAACCATGCATCTTCTTTTTTATTTCCTGCATCCGGCCTTGAGATATTTTATAAGCAGTTAAAAGAAAGTAAAGGCCCTGCAATAGCCTATTACAATGAAGAATTGTTTGCCCGGTTTCCTGATTACCCCCAATGGGACGTTATCAGGGAAATGGGTTATAAAGAATCAATTGGTACGTTGTTGCGTTCAGAGGATGGGGACTTAGGGATCTTATTTTTCAACTCGCTTACCGAAAATCATTTTAGTGTTGCACAGTTTTCTTTATTTCAGGGTATAGCAGACCAGCTTGCAACTGCGGTAGCCAATATTCTGGCAAATGAAGAAATATTGGAAAGGGAAAAAGAAAAAGATATTCTTTTAAACATTAGCCAGCAATTAAGCTCAGTAAAAACGGCAGATGAATTGCTACAGATAATTATAAGAGAAGTTAAGCCTGTGTTTAGTTTTTATGATACCGGAATAATACTGATAGATGAAGAGGCAAATGGCTATTATGACCTTTCCGTTATCCATCCGCACATAGATGATAGTGAAGTAAATTATTATTTGCATGATAAAGGATATTACAGCAACCAGGTTATCGGCCTTGCCAATTCTGGCATTGAATGGATCATACAACAATTCAAAAAAGAAACCCCGTTAGTTTTTAAATACAATATGGATCATTCGGCTTTTTCGGATCATGAATTATTAACAGAAATAGAAAAAGCGGGATATAGCGAAGCTTGGGTTTGCCCATTAGAACAACAGGGTAAAATTTTTGGTGTGCTGACTTTGAACTATACATATGATCATCAAATTCAGCTTGAAAAAAAACATCTTTTTCTTGCTTTGACCGACCGGATTTCATCCAGCCTGAGTAATATTTTAGCAAATCAGGAAATTTTAAAACGGGAAAAAGAAAAAAGCCAGTTACTTGAAATCAGTGAGGCCATTGCCACAGTACAAAGCAGTAAGCAGTTATTAAAGGTTATTTATGAAAAGATACAACCAGCATTCGAATATGACAGTGCAGGTTTATTTATCCTGGATAAGGAAGGAAACAATTGTTATGAAATAACAGACTTTGAAGTTTTGCCGGATGCGATACAACAGGAAATACAGGGAAGGAATTTGCTTGGCCCTTTCCCCATGACAGGCTTCAGCCCTGATTTTTGGTTTTATTATAATGAGCCTGTAATTACTAACGTCCAACTGCAAGCTGGTTATGTGATAGACAATAATTCCGCTAAAGAGCAATTTGAAATAGGCCTCGCTCATGGACTAACAGATATGATATGTGGACCGTTAAATTGTGCAGGTAGGAAAATTGGTATGCTTTGCTTTAGCACAAAAAGAGAATATTTTTATAGGGCATCACATATAAACCTTTTCAAGTCAATGTCAGACTTGATAGCCATAGCAGTTGCGAATATTTTAGCTAATGAAGAAATACTGGAACGGGAAAAGGAAAAAACGCTTTTGTTAGACATCAGCAATTCCATTGCTCAGATTAATAATAAGGTTGATCTTCTAAAGAGTATTGATGAGTTATTGTGGCCGATTTTTCATCATGATGATGCTGGCTTTAGCATTGTTGATAAGGATAAAAAGTTCTTCACTGACTATCATAATCTTTATTCAGGTGAGATACCTGCCACTGAAGAAGCCAAATACCTTAACAGTCTTATTTACAAGGAAGTTTACAATGTAGAGGATTCAACCATTCCATTTCCCGGGTCAATAGTTGAACATTATATGTATCGAAAGCCTGAAATAGGGAAACTGCAAAATACTTTGGAGCTTGGAGCAAATACCGACCTGCTTACATTGGAAATAAAATATGGTCTAGTATATTATATTTGCGCTCCCCTAGCCGTTGGCGGGAAAAATTTAGGTCTTTTTAACCTCCTGTTCAAAGAAGAAAATAAACCCTCCGCATCATTTCTTGGTCTGTTTGCACAGATTGCTGAAATTATGGCGCTGGCCTTTTCAAACATTTTAGCCAATGAAGAAATTATAGAACGGGAGCGGGAAAAAACGATCTTACTGGAATTGACTGAACTGATTGCCCAGGTAAAAAACAAAAACGATTTGTTGAAATTAATCGTCGATAAAATAAAACCCATATTTAATTTTCATGATTGTGGTCTTTTCATATTAAGTAAAAACGGGCTTCACCATAGCGACCTTGCCGCAGTATTACCAGATGTGAGCATCAGTAATTGGAACGAAAAAATTGCTGCATTATCTACTGATATTCCACATAAAGATTCTCCGATAGAATGGATGATTAGTTCTATTGAAAATGCACGCCAGCCGGTATTGTTTGATTTTGTTGATTTAGTAGATAAGTTCCCCAGGTACCCTCAGATAGATGGCACCGGGTTACTGCAGATGTGCTACCGGGATTGCCTGGCAACCAATTTAAAAGTAGGAGGCAAAACAATTGGCATGTTTTGTATCAATGCGCTTGCAAAAGATTTTTTCCCAATTACAAAATTTAATATCCTGCAATCCGTGGGAGATACGTTGGCGATTGCCGTTGCAAACATTTTAGCCAATGAAGAAATTCTGGAAAGAGAAAAAGAGAAAACGCAGCTATTAAAAATAAGCGAAGCAATTGCGTCCATCCAAAATTACAAGGAGCTGTTAAAAGTGATTTACGAACTAATACAACCAGTCTTTCCATTTGATAACACAGGCTTATTTATTTTTGATCCGCTAAACGAACAATTAAATGAAATCACTCACGGGGATGTGTTGTCAGGTGCCATCGCAGAAAGTTTTGCTGAAGCAAAAGTGCTGGGTCCTTTTGCCTTAAAAGATTTTAAAAAATCGTCCTGGTATTTTTCTGCCGTTCCTGTTATTACCACGCTTAGCAAAGAAGTGAAACTAATCAATGATGTTATTTGCAAACAACAAATGAACATCAGTATAAAAGCCGGTTTAAAGCAAATGATTTGTGGTCCGCTTGTAACCGGGGGCAAAAAAATTGGGGCCATTTATTTAAGTACCAAAGATGCCGGTTTATATAATGAAACGCATATTCATTTATTTAAATCGGTAACCAATTTAATCGCCATTGCAGTAGCCAATATTTTAGCCAACCGGGAAATAATAGAAAGAGAAAGGGAAAAAAGTTTATTAGTTGAAATAAATGATGCGGTTGTACTCATCAAAGAAAAAGCCTCGTTATTTCATTTGATGATGCAAAAACTACAGCCATTTGCCGGCTTTGATGACGCAGTGCTCGTGATGCTTTCTAAAGATGGCAACTATTGTAATGGGATGATTGAGGCGGTTGAAATAGTTGGACCCGGTTATGCAAAATTTAATGGATTAATACCGCTTTCAACGCCGATAAAAAACAGTCCGGCCGATTTTTTACGTAAGCAGCCAGATCTTTATATGTGGGATTTAGATGAAATGGAAACACTATATCCTAACCATCCGTACTTGGGTATGATGCGACAAAAGGGGCTTCGCTATTCGGTGTATCTAAAAGTAAACTGGGATGTGAACAACCAGGTTGGCTTTCTCAATTTTCACTTTAAAGAAAAGGAAGGAATTCAAACCAAATACTTCAATCTTTATAGAAATGTTGCTTACCAACTGGCTGCATCACTGTCAAACATAATCGCACAGGAAGAAATTGAGAATAAAGCGAAAGAAATTGTGAGTCTGAATAGGCAACTGGAAGCACAGAATACCTATTTGGTAGAGGAAGTGGAACAGCAATATAATTTTGAAGAAATGATTGGGCAGAATGCTCAATTTGCTGAAGTATGCAGGAATATTGCTTTGGTTGCCAAAACAGATAGTTCGGTTTTAATACTGGGTGAAACCGGAACCGGTAAGGAATTAGTGGCTAGGGCCATTCATAATAATTCAAACAGGAAAAACAAACCCCTTATAAAACTAAATTGTGCGGCATTGCCTGCTAACCTGATAGAAAGTGAGTTATTTGGGCACGAACGAGGTGCATTTACCGGTGCAATAGAAAGGCGTATCGGTAAATTTGAACTGGCTAATGGTAGTACCTTGTTTTTAGATGAAGTGGGAGAACTACCATTAGAACTACAATCGAAATTATTAAGGGCATTGCAGGAAAAGGAGATAGAAAGATTGGGAAGTAATAAAACATTGCAGGTAGATGTTCGTATTATTGCTGCCACCAACAGGGAACTGGAAAAAGAAGTGCAGGCAGGGAAATTCAGGCAGGACCTTTATTATCGTTTGCATATTTTCCCTATCACCTTACCAGCTTTAAGAGAACGTAAAGAAGATATACCATTACTGGCCGCACATTTTATTGAGCGTTATGCCAAAAAAATCGGAAAAAAAATACAAGGTTTAAATAATAAAGCTGTGCAGGAGATGATGAGCTACAACTGGCCGGGTAATATCCGTGAACTGGAACATGTAATTGAGCGGAGTGTAATACTAGCTAAATCCCAACTGATACAGGATTTGAATTTGCCAGTTAATTCAAAGAAACGCATTACCACCTCCCCAACAGAATTTGTTGTTAAGTCCTGGGAGCAACAAGAAAGGGATTATATTTTGGAAGTATTGAAGGTTACCAAAGGTAATATGGCTGGCAAAGGTGGTGCTGCTGAATTGCTGCAATTGCCGCCTACCACTTTACAATCCAAAATGAAAAAGCTAGGGATAAAGCGGAAGCATTTTGTGGAATAATCGTAAACTGAATATTGATAGCCGTTTTTCGTCCTACGAATTTAAGGCTATTAGATAATTCAACGCAACTGTACCCAAAGATTTTAAAAGTCTGCAAATAATTTCCATAGAGCTAACCAAACAGCATTGCGTTGCTGAAACTCTCGCAGCCGGCAAAAACGTCTTTGATAATCCTTTTTTAAAATTATTTCCCTTGCTAATTTAACTCTAAATTAAACTCAATATAAATCCCGTCTGTCCAGGGCGGCTTTATTTTGGATTTATACTGAGCAGTGGAAATTCAGCGATACGAAGGCGGGTGCATCCGTAGGGTATCAGTTCTACTATTTCGTCTGCCGCTGTGGTGATGGGGTTTTGTGGAACATCACCTGCATTGCCACCGTTCATCTTCCAATTGTCTACCCTTCTTGCTTTCATCCTCAGCACTACAGGCACGTCGCCGGTCCAGGGAATAAAATCGGTGGCGCCGGCCAGAAACACAGGTTCGTCTTTGCGGGCAAACGGCAACTTGCCAATCTTATTAAATGAAATGGTATAGGCTGGCTTTTGTGGATCGATTGCCAGGCCATAATTCCAGGGAGTATTGGGCTCTATTTGCCAGTTGGTTACGCCCGTAGCGAAGGCAGGTTTTAGAGGGCGGTCCATTTTAATTTTTATCTGCGAAAATGACTGCCCGATGCGTAACACAAAATCAAGTGGCCCACGGGAAACTGATACGGCATCGTTGTAGCCCCGCTTCATCGTTATTTCCGGCTTAAAATTGATGGTCACTTCGTCGCCGCTTTTCCATTTCTGTTCAATTTTGTAAACGGTTCCTTTTTCCGGTCTGAACGTTTTTTTACCAACGACTATTATCGTGCCTGCCGCCCAGGTAGGGATGCGAAAATACAGCGGAAAGATCGCAGTTTGTGACACCTGTATCTTCATATTGACCACATCGCCAAAAGGGTAAGCCGTTTCGGAAGTGATTGTAAGATCTGTATTGTTTTGCACTTTCGCTTTTACCTCGCAAGGCCCGTACGAGGCGGCTATTAAACCATTGTCGGCAGTGGCCATCCACATATTTTCAACATATCGGGGAAATGGAGAGTGCATGTTGGAAAGGCAGCAGGAATAATGCGGAGTAAAGCCAAATACATTGGAGGTAGCGGAGTTGTCGTGCCAAAGCCTTGTGGTGTCGTTTGATACAAGCACCTGATTGGCCTGCTGGTCATACTGGTGTGCCCACATATCGCCAGTACAGGTGCCAGGCAGTGAATTGAACATCAACCGCTCAATGCGGTCCTGAAAGGAAACATCGCCGATGGCTTCAAAATCTTTTTCAAGTGAGTAGATGCTTTCGGTAACAGTACATAATTCTGTGCCGGCTGTAGGTTTTAGCCCTGCCAGGAATTCATCCGCACTAAACCTGCCACCCACCTGGCCATTGTATTTATCCAGGTTTTCTATACCTTCAAAGACGCTGTTTACATAACTACTGTCTTTACCGTTTAACGAATAAGAAATCGGGTACTGGAAGGCCTGCGCCACATCCACACCATGTCGGCCCATATCATATTTTTTCACTGGATAATCTTTTGCGGCAGTGATGTCCCTGTCTTTAAAGTTGATAAAATAATCCTTCCAGTCTTCCACGTTTTTCGTGGTTGTACTGTCAATAATGGCAAGAATGCTATTATCGCCGGTTTTATTATAGCCCCACCAGCCAAAACCCAACAACATGCCCAGGCGTGCAGGCGCAACAATCACGTTGGACTTGACATTCCTAACATTGTAGGCATAATCCAATATGCGCTTGCAAAGTTTAATGGCTGCTGTGTCGCCGGTGGCTTCGTGGTAACCTTGTAACACCCGTCCCAAATGTGACCAGGCTACAACGCTGGGTGTCACCCTGGCAGGGTCCTGTACCGTCATAAGGTACTGCATGTATTTGTTGGAAAGGTCAATTAGTCGTTTATCATTTAACTGGTAAGCCAATGGCACCAGGCCCTCCAACCAGCGGGGCACAAATCGGGGAAAACAACATTCTGGTAAAACGTTTTGGCCAATATCTCCCTTCCAGCCAGAAGTATGCGCTATTTCCCACACGTCATTGAGGTGGCCAGTCAACCCGTTTGCCTGCACAGTTAACTGGTCGTATAGCCATCCTTTTGGTTTAACTGCACCTAAAGGGAGTTTTATATATTTTGTGGCGGTCAAGGGAGCCAGGTTATTTTTATAGTAGGTGTTTTGGGCGGTTGCGGTAAACTGGCTACTGCTTACTAAAATCAATGCGACGATTCCGACAATGGTTTTAATCTTAATTCGAAAAGTTATCATATTCGTGAATTTTAATTTGATCAGTTAATTATTAAGAATGGTTATTTCTGTTTTCAACTTCGCCTTGTTATACACTTTTAAATTCCGGAACAGCATGTTGGAATGGAGCCCTTTCACGATAGAACCATTTTATGCCATCATGAGAATAACCGGACCGGCCTGTCTTTCAAAAATAAATTTCCCCTGTATTCTTCTAAGACAGCGTACTAAAAGCTTTTGGATTTATTTTCTTAATATCCTAATTTCAACGATACCGGGCATTTGCATTTTATTTTCAATTACAGGCACAAAAGATACTTTAACTGTTTGCTTACCTTTGGTCAATTCAATTGGAATTTGGTAAAAATCCTGCCAGAGGTTTACTGAATAGGAGTCATCTTTCCCACGCTTTAATGATTTAATAATTTTTCCATCGATGGTAATATGGCAGTTCCAACTTTCATACACACCTCTGCCCATATACTGAACAAATAGCCTGTTTTCATATAGGTCCGAAACTTTCAGTTCGTACCCAAAAGCCGACGTGGTTGATTTACGCCATTTTTGATCTATCAAAATACCGTCATTACCATATCCGGTTATGCTGGTACCAAATATCCGATGATTAAGCTCGGCAATGCTGTCCTTTACATTCACCTGATCTAATGTGATCAGATCAAGCCTTTTTGCATCATCCATTTTTTGCTGTTTTGCTGCAGTTCTTTCCTTCCATCCATCCTGATCTAACGTATTCCAATAAACCGAAAATTCCCCCTGCTTTTTCCTGTATAAAGGAATTAGCCGCACTTGTTCGGGTTTCATAACAGTTGTTGTAAAACTGAGGGGTTCATTGCCGTTTGGAACTAACCATTTATTTACAGGCAGGTTTCCTGTTATTAACGCCGGTGCTACTCCATCTCTTACCAGTTCATCGGCCTGTTTTACATTTAAATCCGCCGCTAATAAAACAGGCCCATAAAACAAAGCGATCATATTTTTATTATCGTGCATTGCCTCAGTACGTAATCGCATAGGAAGTGTTACTTTAATTTTATCATTATTATTCCAATTGCGGTTGATATGAAAATATCCATCTCTCGAAGCTGTAATCTTTTGCTTTCCCTCGTTAACATAAATAATCACTTCATTATTAGCCCAAAATGGATTTCGAATAGCTAAATCCATTTTGACTTCGGTGGAGCACTTTATGGTAAGTGTGGAAAGATCAGTATCTGGGAAATCTGTTTGCTGGGAAAGCACAACTCCTTTTTCACTGTCAGTTAATTCGGATGCAATAAATAGATTTACATATATAGTTGATTTATTATGGCTATAGATATATTCTCCATGGCGAGTATAGCTGTCTAATCCAGACGCGGTACAACAGGAAAAAAGTTCCAGTGGTTGATAAACTCTTTTCGCCCCGGGCATCAAGGGCAAAAAATAAGACAACTGTCCGTTTGAAGGATCCTGTGCTGCCAGAATATGATTGAATAAAGTGCGTTCAATATAATCTGCATACTCCGCTTTCGGTTCAATTTCAAACAGCAATTTGGTAAGGCGCAGCATGTTGTATTCATTGCAATTTTCAGCCGTGAAAGGCGTGAGCTTGTTACTTAGTGAATCTGGAGGTCCAAAAAATTCACTTTCGGAATTTCCGCCCGTAACATAGGAACGATGATTGACCACCGTTTCCCAAAAAAATGTTGAACCCACTAAATCAGCTGCATTTCCGGAGTAAGGATAACGTGCGGCTAAACCTGACATTTTGGGAAATTGCATATTTGCATGCTTATGATTTAAAACATCTATTCGCATGGAAGTCGGCACTACTGCAACAGTATCGTGCCATCTATTGGAAAGCTCCAAAAAACGTTTATCATTAGTGTCAGCATATAGATCAGCTAATACCCAGTTCATTCCTCCATATTCCACCAGCATTAACCTTTGCAAATTTGTACTGCTTATTTGGGCCATGTGTTTTGCGAGCCAGTTACCAATTTCAACAGCAATATCAAGTGCTTTGGTGTTATTTGTTATCCGGTAAACATCTCTTAAACCAGAAAGTAATTTTTCAAGGGAATAGTATGGAGTTGCTTCCCCTCTCCCCCAATAGCCAAAACCCGGAAAGTATCCTTCTTTTTCAACTCTTGCAAAAATATTTTTTCCACCAAGTGTCCCAAGCAGATAACCATCGTTCCTGATTTGGCAAGCCTGAAGTTCATCAAGAATATAATTTAGCCTTTTCAAAAATTCTTCATTACCTGTCGACATATACATTCTGGAAATACCAGATAAATAAAAAGACAGTGCAACCCCGGGCAACACTTTTGTTTCCCAGCCTAAATACATGGGTTGTTTTGGCTCTATCCCTGAAGAAATTATAAACGGTGCCAGTAAACGATCAACATCAAGACTCAGGAGAACTTTTGATTCAGCATCCTGCGATTCTTTAAACGGCCCATTCAATAACTTTACTTCACCCGCAAAAAATCCATTCGCTTTTAACGGAACAATTTGTGTTGCTTTGGGCATATTCTTTCCTGTATTTTGTTGGCCCACAACAAATGGTGAAATCCCTAAAGCCACTATAAGAATTGATAACGCACAAAATGATATTTTCATAAAATGGTATAGTTTAATAATTTGAATATCTAATCTACTACTTTCCCTACAGATAGTTGATCTGTAAGAAAAAGATTACAGCATATTAATAGCCTGGATTTTGTGGTTTTAGATTTGAATTAATATCAATTTCAGATTGTGGAACCGGGTAATACATGTGGAAATCCTTTACATTAGTATATCCGGCGCTATTCATAAATGAAACAAGCTTTCCCATCCTTATCAAGTCATCCCTACGTTTGCCCTCAAAACAAAGTTCCCACCGGCGTTCTTCGAGTACCCCGTCTGCAAATGCTGACTGATTTAACCCGGAGAGCGGAGGTAAATTTACCCGAGCCCTAACTCTGTTGATACCCGTATATTTATTTACATCCGCTCCATCTATTTTATTTAGTGCCTCCGAATGCATCAGCAAAATATCGGCGAATCGAATGATCAAATAATTACATCGGTCATTAAAAGTTGTTTGGGCTAAAATATCATCACGGTATTTTCCACAAAAAGGATTAGTTGTGGAGCTGCTTATAAAATTGTACGCTGCACCTCCAATACCAACTCCCTGATCAAAGAAAACGAACTTTTTTCTGATGACATCCGCATTCGGAAATGCATCATAAAATTTACGTTCTCCAGGGAAGGACCCAAATGCACGGGGATACACTTGAGGCGGTATTAAAAACCCAGTCATTCCTCCTGTGCGGTTTGGAGCCTGGTCATATTGGATTGAAAAAATATGTTCTATACCATTCTCTTTAGTAACGTCAAAAACATCCTGGTAATTAGTGAAAAGGTTGTAATTGCCAGAAGTAATGAGTTTGCTACAGGCGTTGGCTGCATTTTGAAAATCTGAGGGTTCTGCGAAGGGAAGGTATCCACGGGTAAGATACACTTTTGCCAGGATAGCCGTTGCAGCACCTGCGCTTGCCACTCCTTTTAGAGTGGAAGGAATAGCACTTTCGTTTTTTAAGTAGGTTTCAGCAAACTTTAAGTCCTCCACTATTTGTTTATATACCTCTTTCTGGGGAGCCCGGTTGGGCTTAAACGACTGTAAAGAATCTAGAAGACTGGATTGCTGAAGCACTAACGGAACTTCTCCAAAAAATTTCACCAGTTCAAAATAGCATAACGCCCTAATAAATCTTGCTTCTGCAACATAGGGTTGTACTAGCGATCCTTGTAAAGGTACTGTAGGTGCCTGTTGTACGATGACATTGGCCCGTGTTATAATCGTGAAATTTCTTGACCAGACCATTGCAAGTTCGGAATTGCCAGGTGTTATTAATGCGTTTTGCATTTCATAGCGCGGTCCGCTTAAGGCTGTCGTCGTAAGTTCATCAGAAAAAACATCAGAAAGTATTAGATAGCTTCGGCCATAGTGCTCATTAACTTCAAACATATTGTAAAGGCCATTGCATAAAACCCTCAAATCTCCTTCAGTTTTAGGAAAAATTGTTTCGTTGAGATTCGTAAATATTTTTTCCTCTAGAAATTTTTTACAACCTGGGGAAAAAACAAATAAAATGATGAAATAACCTATTTTTATTATTGTTTTCATTTTTTAATGATTTTAAGTAAAAGAAAGACATTAAAACCCAACTTTTATTCCCACTATGATGGAACGTGCAACTGCATACGCACCCTGATCGATCCCCTGCAGAAATAGGTTGTTCCGATATGAATTTACTTCGGGATCATAACCAGAATAATTTGTGATAGTAAAAAGGTTGGTACCGGTCACATATAACCTTACAGCATTGAGGTTTACTGCCTGCAACCACTTATTCGTATCAGTTAATTGGTAAGAAAGCGACACTGATTTTATTCTTAAATAACTGCCATCTTCCAAGAAGTCCTGTGCAATTAAACGGCTAGTTTCATAGCCTGCTTTGGGCAAAACATTACTGGTCCCAGGCCCGGTCCACCTTCTAAGCATATTTTCTCCTTTGTTTGATCCAACGGAATATTCCATCCAGTACTTATTGAGATTCATTATCTTATTTCCCTGCTGTCCTTGAACAAATACGTTTAATTCGATACCGTGGTAAGAGAGTGAATTGTTAAAGCCAAAAACCACTTTCGGATAAGCTGAGCCTTTCACCAACTGTTTATCGTTTATATTAATATTGCCATCACCACTTATATCCTTGTACTTAGCAAAGCCAGGTTTTATTGAGTTTTTGTAAGCTGCAGTAAACGCACTCTTATCAATTTCCTCCTGAGATTGCCATATGCCCTGGAAATCGTAAAGGAAAAATTTACCAATTTCCTGACCCGGCTGAAGGATAATGTAGTTGTCGCGGGTTATGAGTGCTTGGAATTGGTTAGCTCCATAAAGACGGAATGGTTCATCACCCAAACTCAATATCTTATTTTTATTGATGGAAAAATTTAATGAAGATGACCAACGAAAATTTTTGTTTGCGATAGGAGTGCCCGAAAAGCCAAATTCAACGCCCGTATTTTGTATTGAACCTAAATTTTTAAAAGCGCTGCCGAATCCAGTTGTTGCCGGCAATGCAACGCCCCATAGAAGGTCTTTTGTTGTCTTTTTGTACCAGTCAATTGTTACATTTAATTTATTTGACCATATTCCAAAATCGATCCCGGCGTTAGTTGAACTAGTTTGTTCCCAACGAAGATCCGGGTTTTCAGGCCGGCTTGAGGATACTGCAACCTGTCGTGTTGAACCAAAAACTACAGCCCCAGGTGCGACACCTGGACTAAATGCACTTGCCAGGTCGTACCCAAATTTCGAAAGATAGGGCTCAATCTCCTGATTGCCTGTTAACCCATACCCCAGTCTAAGCTTCAATTCACTTATAACTTGCAGCTTTTTAATAAATTTCACATCAGTGAGTTTATATGCAACAGCTCCTGAAGGAAAATACCCATACTTATAATTTTCACCAAACTTGCTTGACCCGTCTGCCCGTACCGTAGCAGTAAGTAGAAGGTTATCCCACAGCCTTGCATTGATTCTGGAGTAATAAGAATGCAATTGATTTTGATTGGCGGATGAGCTAACTAAGGCTGCAGCTCCCGCCCCAATATTGTTAAATGTGAAAGCATTTGTGAAAAAATTGGTTGCGCTCGCCGTATTTGATTCGTCTTTGAATTTTTGGAAGGACACCCCTGCCAGTGCAGTAATATTGAACCTTGAGCCAAAGTCTTTAGAGTAAGTCAGGTTATTCTCGTTTAACCAGTTTGTTCTTACTCTATTGAAGCGGCTAGCAGTACCGACATTTTGTGCTTGTTCAAACAAGTCAAATGGTGCATAAAAATTTTGCCAATTGTTTAAATATTCTCCTCCCAATAAAAGCTTAAGCTTTAAGCCATTAATAATTTCATACTCTCCAAACATGCTTATCTGTCCCCGATTTAAATAGTTTGCATTCGTTACTCTCTCTGAATACGCTACGGGGTTGCCTAGCTGATCTAATTCTGAACCTGGATCACTATTTGCATCTTTTAAAAAATAATTGCTGTAAGTATATTTCCCATTGCGGCTGCTATCATAGACTGGAACTGCCGGATTTAAACGCAGAAGATTCAAAAGCACACCACCTTCGGTGCCGCCGTTTGTGTTCACCAAAGTATTATTACCAAGTGTTTTCCCAAGAACCGCCGTCAATCCAAATTTTACTTTTTTCGAAATTTGCCTGTCAAAATTAAAACGCAAATTTCCCCTTTGGAAGCCCGTATTGCGGATAATTCCTTCCTGCTTGTAATATTCTACGCTTATTAAAAATTTTGTTTTTTCATCTCCCCCGCTCATATTTAATTGCAAACTCGAAAGGGGGGCTTTTATAAACATTGCTTCTTGCCAGTCTGTGGTGTGTGTAGAGAGATAATCTAGAATAGCAGGGGAAGCAAAGGGCTTAGCCGCAGGCGCGCCAATATTTTTTACTATCTCATTGCGATACTCGGCATATTCTTTCGCATTCATTACATCTAATGTTTTGGAAACAGAAGCCACGCCATAATAAGATTCCAAACCAATAGACAGTTTGCCTGGCCGGCCCCTTTTGGTTGTAATCAATACTACACCATTAGCGCCTCTCGACCCATAAATAGCTGTCGCTGATGCGTCTTTCAGTATCTCAATCGATTCGATATCATTGGGATTGATGGAGGAAAGATCTTCATTACTCGGGTACCCATCAATTACGAACAAAGGCTCGCTACTTGTACCAAGCGAGTTGGTGCCACGGATCCGGATATTGGGCCTCGTACCAGGTGTAGCGTCGCTGTTAGTTACCTGTACACCAGCGGCCCTCCCCTGCAATGCCTGGTCTACAGATGCAACCTGGATTCCTTTCAAATCTGTAGATTTAATACTGCTTACCGAGCCCGTAACATCACTTTTTTTAACCGATCCATACCCGATTACAACTACCTCATCTACTTTTGTTTCTTTCTTTTTTAACCTAATATTCAAAGCAGTTTCTTTTGAAACTTTTAATTCAGTACTTTCAAAACCTACGTAGGAAAAAACAAGCGTGCCACCTCCTTCGGAAACCTGGATAGAGAATATTCCACTTCCGTCTGTGTATACGCCTTTGTTCGAACCTTTTATTAGCACTGATACATTTGGCAAAGGAAGGCCATCTTCATCCATCACTTTACCGCTAACCACAAAGGTGGGTGGCGGTTCGGGCGTAATGGCCATTGTGCTTACCAATACCGGCTTTTTTTTGATAACTATGATCTTGTCTACAATTGAGTAGGTTAGTGGAATATTTTGCAAACACTTGTTAAGCACCTCAGTAAGGGGAGCGTTTTTCACCGCTAGATCTAGCTTGCCTTCCTTAGAAAGAGCTTCTACCGAATATAAAAAATAATACCCTGTTTGCTTTTTAATCTCTTTAAATACCTTTTTCAAAGAGGTATTCTTCATATCCAGAGTTACATTTTGAGAATACACATTTTTAGCAATACCATGAAAGGATAATAAGAAAATGCAAATTGCAGTAAGTTTCATAATCCGCAGCATTTTGGTTACACTTCGCCCTTGGGGAAAGTTTAAAAGCATAAAATCCATAACTTTGATTTGGTTTTGGTGAAACAATAAACAGTCTGTGATTGATTGTGAAAAATTGAATAAGCCAAAATTTTACCGGGGGTGTCGCAAGCACCTCCGCTTTTTTTGATTATTATTTTATTAATAGCACTCGTATTAAAAAGAATTATGGTATTACAACTACCCTGTCTCCTTCTATTTTAAATTTTACCTCACCCGTCATTTCCAGCATCTGCAAAACTTTTGACACACTTACATTTTTAGATATGACTCCATCAAAATGTTTGTGTATAGCACTCTTATACTCCACTTCAATATTGTACCATCTGGCGATCTGCCTCATTACGTAACCAATATCAGCATCTTCAAAATAGAACCTGCCCTCCTTCCAGGCTATTGCTTCTTCTAAATCGGCATTATTAATAATTCTCAGTTGTCCTGAATTACTGTATTGCAACTGCTGCCCTGGCTTAATGGTTGTTGCTCCGGCTGAATGGTTTACTTTTACACTTCCTACTAAAAGAGTGGTACGCACCAATGCTTCATCCTCATAAGCCTTGATATTAAAATGAGTTCCCAATACTTCTACTTCTCCACCTTCTCCGGATGAAAGATTAATTTTAACCTTAAATGGCCACGCAGGATTTTTCGCCACTTCAAAATATGCTTCTCCGGTAATTTCAACTTTACGCTCTGCACCTTTAAAAACGGTTGGATAACGCAATGAAGATGCTGAATTAAGCCAGACCATTGTGCCATCCGGTAATCTTAGCTGGTACTGACCGCCACGGGGTGTAGATAACGTATTGAATAAAGTCTCTTTACTAACATTGCCGGCAGAGTTATACGCCAGCTCGCCCGTATTTAATTTGATAACTTTTGTATTTCCCTGACTTGCAATCGTACCATTGGCTGAACTGTCTAAAACAATGGAAGTTCCATCTGCTAAGGTCAACACTGCTTTATTTCCGCCAGGCATCATGTCCTTGGCCATAACATTATTTTTTGTCACAGCATTTGTCGATAAAGATGGCCCCGGTTTTTTTAATAAGTAATAAGTAACAGACGACAGGAGGATTAAAAGGATGGCGGCTGCCCATCTTACCCTGTACCATCTGGATATTTTTTCTATAGGTGCCGCTGCATCAGACCCCGCATCCATTTGCTGCAGCAGGAAATTCAACCTGTCATCCCATATCTTAGGTGGAAGTCCTATTGACCCATGTGAAGACTGTGTCCATAATTCTCTTAATTCTGATGACAGTGATTGGTTAATTGTGGAAACATCTAACAATTCCAACAATTCTTTATATTCCTCTGCTGAGATTGAATCATCGAGATAGAGCTTAAACAGAGCATTTAAACGAAGAGTGTTTTGTGACATACAGCAATTTTAGAGGGCAATACTGTAGTATAAGACGTAAAGAAAAAGGGCCTGTACCAATACAGGCTAAAAAATTTATTAAAATATTAAATAAGGTAGAACAGGATAACCAATTCAAGTCCTGCAGAGACGAATTTGCGTATAAATTCAAACGAGGCAAAGAGGTGATTGCGTACCGTATTTTTCGAAAGGGAAAGCTTCCTTGCAATTTCATCATTGGTAAACCCATGATGATGGTGCAAAATAAAAACCTTTTGCCGCTGGGGGGATAAATTGCCGATGGCGTTATTTAGCAAATCTTCCGTATTCTTTAACATCAGGTTGGCGTCCGCAGCCTCACCAGAAATTTGCTCCTGCATCGCCTCCCATAATTCATGTTGCATTAATGGGTTATTTTTTACGGACCTTAAAAAATCAATTGCCTTATTATGCGCAACGCGATAAAGAAATGAATTAAAATTTTCAATTCCAGCCGCCAACTCTCTACCATCCCATATCTTCAGGAACACATCCAAAACAATTTCTTCGGAAGTCTCCGCTGATTTAGTTATTTTATACAAGTAGGTGAAAAGTTGATTACGATACTTCTCAAAAAGAGATTTAAATGCAAGCTGATCGCCTTGACTCAATTTGAATATCAGCAATGAATCTGTCTTGTTTTGATCATCCATATTCATCATACAGCTTCCCGGGTTTTAAAAGCAATCGTATACAAAAATAAGGATAATGTTTATAGTTGGGGTTTATTTCAACCGTCTTGATTTCAATGCTTTTAGACATCTTGCGCATTGGCGACTCCTAAGATTAAAAATGATATATACTAAATCACTTGGTTTTAAAGATGAGTAATATTGACTTTGAAGTCCGAATATTGTTTTTATCGTTATTCTTTTATAGCCTCAAATTTATGCATTAGACAAATCCGCTTATTCATTTATGCGGTGCCACCAACAATTTAGATTTCGATTTCAATTCCTGGTTTTGAAATTGAAGGCTCCCTTTTTTGGGTAATGCATAAGACAGCTAACCCTATAATAAGAATATACTTAGCCTTTATCTACAGCTATTTGAGATGTAATTGGTTGTGATGGATAATTATTTAATAATAAATTGCTTTTCCAGCTTAATACTTTCGGACGAATTGCTTATCATCACTTTAAACGTTCCGGGTTCTACCACGTAGTTCATGTTTATATCTAACAAAGCCAGGTCATCGGGGTGTAGCGTAAAGTTCACTGTTTTGCTTTCACCCGGTTTTAACGATATACGCTCAAAGCCTCTGGTGCCGAACTCATCCAAAAAACTTCCCGAACCGTAAGCGTGGGTGGAGATGAAATCGACCGGTAAGTTGTTTTGTTTACAGTGATTGATAAACTCGCGTACCCAGGTTTTGCCCGAAGTAGCCGGGCCGCCTACACGATAGTTGGCCGATACTGATTTAACCGCTTTAGAAGTTACATTATAAAGTTTAAAATACTTATCGCGCCCGGCCGACCAAAAAGAGGTTAAGTTAGGTTCGTTCTATACTTCAAAATACCATTGCTGAACTTCTTCTTTGCCATAACGTTCCTCAAAATGTTTAACCATAGCCGCAATCAGGTCATTCCATTTATTATAATCTTTGGGTGGCGTGTTGATACCCTTCCACCAAAAAACGGTTTTGCTGGCATCAGTTGCCAGGGCAGCAGGCATAAAGCCAAACTCAACAAAAGGCCTGATTTTTATACTAAGCAAAAAATCGTAAAGTTTATCAACATACTGCCAGTTGTAGATGGGTTTACCGTTGGCGTCTTCTTTATACACCCCATATCATCATGCAATAGACCATGAAATCGAATGTATTTGAAGTGCATTACCTTTTGAACCTCGGTAAGCTGCTGCTGCCAATCGGCCCAGAGGCCTTCATTTGCACTGCCTGCACCGACACAAAAATTAAACATAGTACTGGTATTACCTTTTACCTGTTGCATATCGGCATTAATAGAACGGTTGGTTCGTGCAAAACCCATATTAGATAATAGCAGGTAACAAAGCATGTAGTATAATATCTTCCTCATTATATGATTTGTATATACTGCTTTAAAGTATTTGTTTAACTTCCTGTATACTACTACTGAATAAAAAAGCATGGTTTAAATTTATGCTTACTACAGGTTTACCGGTTAGCAAATGTATAAATTTCTAAACCGTTTTAGCTTTTGAAACAAATTTTCCACTGTATGTGCTTACTGCTTTTTAGCAATTTTACTAAAAAATGGTATTTGATTAAATTGCTGCATCGTGTTATTTAAGATAAAGTTTTAATTCATGATAAGCTGGCACCGGCAAACTGAATACAGCTTGTTTACCATTAATAATTTTTCCACGGTAGGTATTTTTTTTACCTGTTTCGTCTACCGTTTCTACTATTGCGCGGGTGCTTTTTAAGGGTAACGGCAAATAAACCTGTATGGCTTTATCTGCATACAGCTTCCAGGTTTTACCCTCAAACGTTAGGGCTGCGGTTACTGTTGAATCAAGCGCCTGCAGGCCGTAGCTCCCTTTAAAAAAAGATTTTCCGTTGCCCAAAAACAGGTAATCAAGTTTGCCTTGTTTTACACCCGCTACCGCATAGGCAGCAGTTGCCGCATAATCCTGGTATAAGTTGGTTTCAGTACCCTCGGCATCGGCAAATATGTATTGCGTACTCTTGTCTTTATTTATCACCTTAAGGCCGGTAAAAAACTGGTTTTCCTGTTGTGCAGTGAAACTGCTGATTGTACTTATGGATTGTTCGCTGGCGTAAGATGGCTCTATCACTGCTACAAAAGGCCTGGTCCAGGCCTCGCCTTTTTGCCGCACAACTAAGGTAGGCACTTTAGCTGCGGCAATATCAGGAGGAAGCACATCGTTCCTTAATGCCCTCGACTTCGGAGAGTTAACGGAAAAAACTTCGCGACCGGGCTGCCCCTGCATCCACAGGTTCATCCATATAGGTTTGGGCGATACGTCTTTTAATTCAAATGTAGCCTTAAAATCGCCGTTATAGCTTGCCGCGGTTTTATCGGTAAAGTAATTGTAGCCCACTACATCCCCTTTGTCCGCTGATAGCTCGTTGGTAGGCTTTAGTGTTATTGCATTGTTATCAGCATCTGTTATCCAGCTTCGCTGACCTATATTATGGTACAAATATTCGTTCTTTATATCGGTTTTATTTTTTGTTGCAGAACGAAAAATATCAATATAATAGCCTGTAGAATCGCTGGTGCGTATAATGCTGAGCAGCCGTAACTGGTTAGCCTGGGTTGCCGGTTCGGTGAAGGCAACACGGGTGTAGGTTATATTTTTAAAGAAATGATCTTTTTTAAGTAGAGCCGGATAATAGTCTTTAAGCTCAAAAGGCTGGTTGCTCCGCATACTACCATAGGTTGATTTGCCGTTGACCACCACCGTATTATGCGCTGCAAACTGCGAATAAAACTCCCGGTGGTTTTGCTGCCAGTAACTATCGCCTGCGGCAAAGTCGGGCGCAAGTGGATACCCCTTACCGTATAACTCCATGCTGATACCATTGGCATGGGCATGGTTACCCAGTGATGCGTTTAGTGAAATCATCATACCTGTATTGCTGCTAAAACCATTACGCTGTGCAAACCAGCTTACGTTGGGCGCGTAAAAGGTTGGTGTGGCAAAATCCTTCAAGTCTTTGTTTTGGGCTTTTTGCAAGTTCGTAACATAAAAAAACAGGTCGAAGAGTGAAGCATTTACCCTACTATAATCATCGGGCTGGCTGTATTTTAAAAGGTTGGTATAATACTGTTCATCGGTAACTTCTTCATACTTCCGGCACCAGCTAACCATGTACTCCATTGTTTTATTGGGCAACCTGTCGTAATGGGCATCGCCAAATGCTACGGTGTGTTTATTGGGCATAAGGTATTGGGCAGTGGCAGCCACGGCCTTTTTTAAGAAAGGCATAATGGGTTTGGCTGCGCCGTTCATTACCCGGTCGGTAAGCAATACTATTTTCAACAAATCCTCCGAAACGCTCATTGAGTAGCCCGGGGCCTCATACCATATACCGGTATTACTGTCAAACCGCTTCAAACTCTCGGTTAATGGAGCCTGCACCGGCATAGGACGGTTGTAAATAATATCCAGGTAATACTGTGTCCCCTTGCCGTTTTCATAGGCGCTGTTATTATCAAGCGCCATAGCCAGGTACGACATAAACCTGGCCTCAAAAATATTCCAGTTGTTGTTGGGTACCCCTTTAAGTGTGATGTTATCGGCCCATTTTTGAAATACAGGCGCAGCAAATTTTGTTGCAAAACCGGGCTCCTTCTGCTCCAGGTAGCTGTATAAAAAATCGTAACTGATGGTTACAGGTATAATTACCCCCTCATGTATCACTTCAAACGAGGTTAAGCCCGATATATTATTGGGTTTTCCGTCTTTTAAATCTATAGGTAAATTAAGGTAATATAAGCCTTTAACATAGGTAATTAATACCGATGAAGCAAAGGCCGCATACTCGGTTTTGCCGGTGTACCAGTATATAAAAGCGGCATCTTGTACGAGGTTAAGGATGTTCTCGTTAATCCGTTCGATGTTTAAGCCTGTTGCTGCTGGTTCTGTCCATTCGCCCTTACCGTTCTTGAGCATATAAACGGTGCCGTTGTCAGGGTCAGCATAAGGCACAAGGTCCTTTATAGCCGGGCTACTATAAGGTGTAGACCAGTCTCTCGACCCGGTGTACCTTACCGTTGGCACCGGGGCATTGCCTTCGGCTTTTATAAAAGAATTATCGCGGGTAAAAATATCAGTGCGATGCGTTTTCCAGTGCATTTGCAAACGCGATACCAGCCAGGTACTGTCTTTTTGGTAATAGGCCATATAAGGCTTTAAGCGGTTAACTGCCCGCTCAAACACTGCTTTGGCCCATGGAGTTCCGTTTATTTTAATTTTTAACTGGTGTTTTTCGCTATTACTGGTATAAATGCGCGGATGCTGTGCAGTAACCGTTTGTGGTATGGAAATAATCTGTGCCGAGGCTGTTTTACAAAAAAGGCATCCTGTAACCATGCCAAGAACTATGTGATAGTACTTAATTGTTTTAAACATTATATGCGTAATTATTGCGCTGTAAAAATAACAGATTCACCACTACCCTTGTTAATGTTCAAACTTAAATTATTATTGGCCGTTACCGCGCATTCCGTTTTTAATGCTTTCGTTACTATCATCTTCATAAATATCGGCCTGATAGGTTATGCCGGGTTTTAAAAATGATTGCTTAATGCTGGTGTTAAATACTTTTGGTGTAAACCGATTACTATTACAATATAATTGGTTTGTTTAATTCCATTTCAGCACTTGAACCACCTACACCTATGATAAATTTACCACGCTCAAACGTCCATTCTTTTTTTTGCGGATGCCAGTACTCGAAGTCATGCTTGGATAGCTGCAGGGTTATCCGTTTGGTTTCACCCTGCTTAATGAACTCCTTCTTGAATCCTTTTAATTCTTTAACCGGGCGTTCAATTGTACTATGCTGATCTTCAACATACAATTGTGCAACCTCGGTACCATCAACAGTTCCTGTATTTTTTACATCAAAGCTTACTGTGACGCTTTTGCTCTTATTAAAGTTAGTGGTATTTACCTGTAGATTAGTGTAAGAAAACTGTGTGTACGATATTCCAAAACCAAACGGGAACAGCGGCTCTATTTTTTTCTTTTCGTACCAGCGGTATCCCACAAATATCCCTTCATTGTATTTGACATCGTAAATCTTTGAACGGTCGCCATCCTTTGGCGCATTTTTATTCATTGGCCTGTCGCCCGGTTCATAACCATATCCCGGAGAATCTTTAAAGTCTTTTTCGATAGTGAATGGCAACTTACCTGAGGGATTGATTTTGCCGCTTAAAATTTCGGCAAGGGCAACCTGCCCTATTGCCCGGGATACCATGAATAAATTATAGCAACTGCCTTATCCTTCCAATCGCTCATGTTTATACCCGACCCGGAATTTACAACCACAATAGTATGTGGGTTTAAGCTACAGATGCGAACAATTTTTTCGTTCTCGGCTTTAGAAAGACTGAAAAGCCGGTCAATGGCCGCCGCATCATTAGTGCCTGTTGAGAGTATAATGTATGGCGCATTTTTTATTTCGTCATCGGTAAGCTGGTCGATAAATTTTACATTTCTAAACTGTTGCTTTAACGCAGCGGTCATATTTATAGTGTTATAACCCAATACCCTGGCAGAGCCACCCCCTTGTGCATTTTTACTAACATATTTACCTGTTACCCATATTTGGGCATCGGCACTTAGCGGAAGGGTATTTTCGCTGTTTTTTAAAAGTACTATACCTTGTCGGGCAGTTTCAAGCGCAACTTGCTCATGTTGAGGATATGGCTTTTCGGCATCTTTTACCAAAGCGGGCTTATCATAGTAGCCCATCATCATACAGGTTATCATGATAGGTTTTACCATTTGATTAATTTGATCTATAGTGACCTTGCCGGCATTTAATAGTTCTTTAGTCTGCTTCAAGCTCTCTCCGTTCGGCATCTCCAGGTTTTGACCTGATTTGATAATTTTTTCTGCATCCCAAACCGATGTCCAGTCAGACATCACCATCCCTTTGAAGCCTAAATCCCGACGAAGCAATTGTTTAATTACATATTCACTTTGTCCGGCCCATTCACCATTAACCAGGTTGTAAGAAGTCATCACTCCCAGGGCACCGGCATCTATCCCGGCTTTAAAACCCGGCATATATATTTCATGCAAAGCTCGTTCGTCAACTATCGAGTTACTCTTCCGACGGTCTAAATCAGTATTGTTAGCTACAAAATGTTTAATTACAGCCATTGTACCGGTACTTTGCATACCTGACACATAGTTTTCTACCAGTCGAGATATTAAATAAGGATCTTCCCCAAAATATTCAAAGTTGCGGCCATTTTGCGAGATACGATAGACATTGAGCCCCGGACCTAACAAAACATTGATGGCCTTGGAACGGGCTTCTTCACCTATAGCCTGTGCATATTGATAAGCTAGTTGTGTATTCCAAGTGGCTGCCAGTGCAATAGGCGCCGGAAAAGCAACCGACTTTTTGGTAAGGTTTACAGAAGTTGTATCAGAAGGTGCATTTAAACGTACACCCTGACTGGCATCAGTAAAATTTACAGCCAGAATGCCGTATTCTTTAAATTCAGTGATGTGAAGGCCTTTGCCACGTATCATTTCTATCTTTTCATCAACTGTCATTTTTCGCAGGATAGCATCTGCTCTTTTCGAAGCCTTTTGATAGGTCATGTAAGGGACAAATGGTTTATAGCTGTTAGTTGTGCATGCATATTCACAGCGCATACCAATGGTATTACAAAACTTAAAAAAGTTTTTTTCATTTGATTAAATAAGATAGAAATTGGTTATGAAAGTTACAATTAACCCCCTTACACGTAGTTGTTAAACGTTTTAGCAAATAAAACATTTTATTAAGTTTTAAAAAAATATTAGGCTAAATTTAATTTGAAAACTCAGATAGCAACATTAATTCACATAAAAATACGAGTAAGATAGCTCAAGTGAGATTTAATCCGATTACCTATAACTGATTATTCAATACTTAATCAAAACGCTTGGGAAATAAAAACGGATAGATGAAACTTCTAGCCGTTTAGACATTTTAAGCAAAATCGTTATAGAAAAATTCCTCTTTGGCAATCTTTCAATTTCGTACTTCAAAAACACCAATTTGCCTCTTAATCTTACGCTCTTCTCCTTTCATCTTAACATCCATTTCAGTCATGTGTAAGGAGAAGAAATTGGAAACGATGATTTCACTCATCTTGTCACCAAACATTTCGTCAATTTGAGAGAAAAACAGACCCTCCTTTTGTCGACGTGCTGCAATGTCTTCCACAGTCAATGGAAGATTACTATCGTTTTTAGGTTCAATACTGATAGCATTAGAAGCGTAAAGCTCATCTTAAATTTCTGCATACCTGTTGAGTTGGATTAACTCGTAATACCGTTTCGCGATTTCTTGAGTTGTCATTGTATTAAATCTTTAACTTATGCAGTGCAAAAGTAATTTGGTGGTTGGACAACAGTATGTCAAGGGTACAAACTAAATTTGAAAATACTTTGGTATCGGACAAAAAAGCTGCCAATTGACCCATTAGAAATTATTGGTGGATAACTGTTAGCTGTAATTGCAAACCAAATAACCTTGGAGACTATGCAGACAAATATAATTTGGACCGGAAAATTCTACCATTCAATAGAAAATTGCACTTTGACAAAGACAATTGCTGGGAATGAAATAATTTCTACAATTATCGGTGACTATGAAAGTCAAATTTATAAAGTTGAGTATCACGTTAAGACAAATAAAAATTGGGAAACAACATTTGTAAACTTAAAGGCACAGGTTAACAATTCCTATCAATTATTTACTTTAGAAAAACAAGATGGAAAATTTTTACTCAATGGCAAGCCTGATGACAAACTAAAAAACATATTTGACATTGACATTTCACTAACGCCTTTCACAAATACTTTACCTATCAACAGACTACATTTAAAAGACGACGAACGTAAAATTATAGAGGTTCTATATTTTGACATTCTTGAAAAGGAGACTAAAACAGTCAAACAAATTTATACAAGAATTACTGCCGACCGTTATATCTACGAGAATTATAACAAAAGCTTCAAAGCCGAGATTAAGATTGACGAACAAGGATTGGTGGTTCACTATCCCAATCTTTTTGAAATGACTACAAAACAAAATTGAAACGACGAACGCTAATATGGGTTTTGAGCAAGCAGGGCCATACGTTGAAATTTCGGCTATTTGCATCGCTCTACTTCGGTTCGGGCTGGGCTGAATTCTTTGGCCTTTAAGCTATTAACTTGTATTTTAATTTCTTTATTGGGCTGTAAGCCACCGGGCAACTTAAAAAGTATATCGCTTACTATGAAGAGGATGGCACGGTAGATGGATGGAAAAATTAACCAATACCAAAGGGTATAACAAATATGGCTTGACGCGCTTTATTACCTGTACTTCTATGCCATTAAACGTTTTGGGGAAACACGCCTGGGAACCCTCCTGCACTATGCTAATCAGGGGCAGAGTAAATACCTGATGTCGATAATGCTTAAGGAAATTGCTCCCCTTATTAAGCAGTTGGTGGAGAAACAGGGAGTAGATGCAGTCGGTTTTGTGCCCCCCACGATCCGCCGGGAAGTACAACTCATGAAATTCCTGGAAACACAACTTAGGATTGCTTTGCCTGTGATTGCTATAAAAAAGCTTAGTGGGATAATACCTGTGCTGCAGAAATCACTCTCCAAACTGGATGAACGAATAAGGAATGCGTAAACACATTTGCGGTGACCGAACAGCGGCATTTCAAACATCTGTTATCCATTGATGATGCAGTAGGGTCGGGCTCAACGCTTAATCAGATAGCGGAAAAAGTCAAAAACAAGGAGGTCGCCGCCAAAATTACAAGTCTTGCAGTGGTGGGTAGTTTTAAAGGGTTTGATGTAACAACTGATGTATCGTAAAATTGCCGGTATCTTTTGCACTTTAATAAATAACATACAGCGGAAAATCCGTCCTTATTATTGAAAAAATTACTCAAAAATTAATCTATATACAAAACAGTCATTTTTATTCTATTTTAAGGTACTGACAAGTTTTACTATTGCCGGATCAAATCAAAGATTTATCAGAATGGTAAGATAGAACAGCAGCTATTTTGCAGCCATGCCATCGCCAATTAGATTTGAAGATGAATTGCTTTGGACTTTTACAATTGGATTTCAATTTAAGTATTACCTTTTAAGAACGATCATTTATATGACAGCACCGCATTATCCCCTTCGCGCGTTAATAGCTTACTTTTTAAAATTAGGAACTATTGGCTTTGGTGGACCTGTGGCACTGGTAGGCTATATGCAACGGGACCTCGTGGAAGAACGTAAATGGATTTCAGAAGAAGAATATAATGAAGGGCTGGCACTCGCTCAACTGGCCCCTGGTCCGTTGGCCGCGCAACTGGCTATCTATATCGGGTATATCCATTACCGGGTATGGGGTGCCACGCTGGTAGGTATTGCTTTCGTCGTCCCTTCTTTTCTTATGGTACTGGCACTTGGCTATTTCTACGTACGGTCTGGAGGTTTACCCTGGGTGCAGGCATTATTTTATGGTATCGGAGCAGCGGTAATCGGGATCATTGCGATAAGTAGTTATAAACTGGTAAAGAAGACGCTTAAGACGGACCGGTTGTTATGGGGGGTTTTTGGAGTGGTAGCTGTTGCGACGGTGCTTACCGAACGGGAAAGCCTCTGGCTGGTGTTAGGGGCTGGTGTCATCTACTGGTGGGTGAAAGCCACGCCTAAATCATTCCGGACAAGCAACGGTGTTTTTCTTTCTCCCTTGCTGTTGCAGGTAGCCGGTAGTATAACAGTTAATCATAAACTATTTCAAATTGCCTGGTTCTTTTTAAAAGCAGGTGCATTTGTGTTTGGGAGCGGCCTCGCGATCGTACCTTTTTTGTATGGAGGTGTGGTTAAGGATTACCAGTGGCTGAACGACCAGCAATTTACCGACTCCGTTGCAGTAGCTATGATAACGCCCGGGCCGGTGGTAATCACCGTCGGATTTATTGGCTATTTAGTGGCAGGCTTTTCAGGAGCCTGTGTAGCTGCACTTGCCACCTTTCTTCCGTGTTACCTGTTTACAATTTTACCTGCCCCTTATTTTAAAAAATATGGGAATCATCCGGGCATTAAAGCGTTTATTGGAGGTGTTACAGCCGCCGCCGTAGGGGCTATTGCGGGCGCAGTAGTTGTATTAGCCAGGCGGCAGTTAACAGATACTGTTTCTATCGTAATTGCTGTGATAGTAGCATTATTACTCCTCCGGTTTAAAAAATTACCGGAGCCTGTTCTTATCCTGGCGGCGGCTGTCGCCGGATTGTTATTGTTCAATAAGTAAGGGGTAAATTTAACCACGCAAGCGATTGAAGCCATCCAAAAGAATATTCTCACCATCTTGAAGATAATATCGTATCCAGAAATTCAAATCATACGCACTACGGAATCTCCACCACAGCGGTATTATCCTCCGTATTGCGGTCGATCAGTTTGTACACAGGATCAATACCGGCACGTATAGGCTTTTCTTTAAGTGTAATGTTGAATATTCTTTGTTCGCTGCTAAATTTCTCCCGCTTAAGGTAAACCAGCTTCTCCTTATCATTTACCATAGCGAATATACCTATATCAATATAATCCTTAACGGGAGTCCGTTTTTCGTTCCCGTCACGGTCGGCATAGTATTTAACCGCTTGAACAGGTATAATGACCTCGTACCCATTCTTTACCTTTTTTGCGGTGGGGCTTATTACCCGGTTTTCGAATAGCGTGATCCGACTGTAAAGATCATCTACCACGTATTTTAAACTATCAGGAGTTACCTCTCTGATATAGCTGGTTAACACATCGGTAGTAGGGTATTGATCGCCATTAGCATAATTGGCGATCAGTTTGCGCAATGCCTTATTCATATTTTCTTCGCCGATATAATCCTGCATGGCGAAATTGGCCAGTGAACCCTTCTGATAATGTATATAACCCTGATTGTCCGTTTGATCCAGCGGGTTTTCATTTTTACGTTCCGCAGAACGTCCATTAAGATATCCGTCCAGTTCGTATTTAAGATAACGTCGCAGTTCCTCGATGGGCAGCGATTTTTTCAATAACATCAATGAGCTGTACTGAGATAGACTTTCCGAGAACATCTGGGCACCTGCGGTATTAGCTTCGCAAACCTGGTGAGCCCACCACTGATGCCCCAGTTCGTGGGCGGTAACATAATAGCACATATCCAGTTTCTCTGGCCTGCGGCGGAACACGAAGCCGATAGATTCTGAAAAAGGAACCGTGTTGGGAAAGGATTGGGCAAAACTCCTGTACCGGGGATATTCGATGATGCGCATCTGGCGGTAGAGGTAGGGACTAAAATGAGTGTTGTTATAATCCAGCCCGTCCTTTAGGCTTTGCATCATTACATCGAGGTTAAAAGGATGGTCTTTATGATAATAGATTTCCAGGTTTACTCCCTTCCACTTGCTTTGCTTAACGGTATAGCGCCCGGAAATAATATTGAAGAAATTGAAAATCGGCTGATCCATTTGGTACTCGAAGTATGCTCTTCCATTTTGTATCCACTTCTTTTTCAGATAACCGGGCGACATAGCTATTTGGTCGGGGGCGGTACTGATCACCATATCGAGGCGGGTTCGGCCCCGTTGCGCAAAAAGATTGTATCGCCTGGCAATCGTATCTGTACGTGGAGCCAGTCCCTTTTGTTCTTTAAGCCCCCGCTTTTTACGATCATCCGTATTCGGTAATTCATACTGGTTCTGATAACCAATAAATGGAAGAAAATCCCCGTTATTGATAAAGGTTCCGTTATTTACATAGCTACCGTCGGAAGTACCGTTAACGAACCCTTTTTGAATACGATTACCCGCTACCTGAAGTTCCAAGGAGTCGCCGGGTTGCAATGGCGTAATGAGCTGATATATTTTAACTTTATAATCTGGATATGATTTAACCAGTTTTGCCGGCACGTTAAAATCCATTTTAGTGAAGTTAAAATTATTATCTTCAGGTGACTGTAAGAATAATTTTGTTATTGCATCAGGTAAAAGATTTTTGTATGTAATGGTGGCCTTCATATTCAGATCGCCATTTTCCGGGAACAGGTCCACCTGACCTTTAATATTTACCACACTGGGCTGCGGCATTTTTTCATAGCCGGGTTTCAGCTCTTTTTCGTATGCGGCATGTATGTCCATCTCCTGCTGAGGATTAATGTACCGGTTCCATACATTCGTATTTATATAGTAATAACTTGCCGCGGAAAGTGCCAGCAGCAGACATATCAGGGTTACGATCACCTGCGGTCTCCTGAACCGTTGTTTGCTATTGAACAGTCTTGTCCGCAAGCTATTGTCCGTACCCCGCTGATAAAATAGTACGGCTATAACGAGTAATAGACCGCTTACTCCTATCCAGAACGCTTTTAGCACCCAAAACTTCTCACTGCCGGCGGCGAAGCCGTTCATGTCAGAGTAAGGACCTGTTTGGCCACTATTAGGAATAAACAAATTGTAAAATACCTTGATCTGATTGGCAAAGAGAATATAGATATAAAAGAGTATGCTGATAGCATACCCTATAAATCTGTTGGAGCTGAGGCTCTGTACAAAAAGAGTCATGGCAGTATATATGAGCATAGGAACATACACACGCAGCAATAATATCTTTATATAAACTCCTGGTTCTATAAAAGAAAACCCTTTAAACAGCTGTATCAGCATTCCGATGGGTATCATGAAAAAAAGATATACCAGTAAGACGGCTGAAAGTGCCAGGAATTTGCTGATAACAGGTACGGTATCACTGGCAGGCAGGGCGTCGAATATTTGGTTAAACCGAACATCTCTTTCTTTCCATACCAGTTCTCCGGAGTAAAAAAGTACCATGATACTGATGATCAATCCTACCTGGCTGGCTATGAATGCGGCAATGTTGGAAGACAAGGGATATAGCTCCTGCCCATAAAAGGTAGATGCATATGCCGCATTAACGGCTATCAGTACGACCCCCACCAGTCCCATGCCTATAAATGGCACCGATCGGAATATCTCTTTGAAGTAAATTTTGGTTAACACAGTTACCTGCTTCAGCCAGGTAGACGTATTGTAAACAGGTTTTATAAAAGGGATGGTTTGATTGGCTGGTATGGCGGCATTTTTTGATTTGCGCGACTTCTTTTTAAATACGCCGGTGTACACAGACCTGAACCGGAAACTCACGAACGTAACCAGCAGAAATACTACCGCCGCGCCGACCCAGATTAAGCGATTTATCAGTAGCAGGCCGCTAAAGGGCACTATGAGGGTATTCTTTTCGGCAACCGTCCAATAGCGGGTAACTGCCTGCACCGTGTAATTACCAAAGGGATCGATGAGCGCCGCCTTATTCATATTCTCTATATTGCCCGCCAGCGAATCGACGGTTATGTATAAAGCAAGCAACACGATTGCCTGAAGATATACGAACAGCATTTTGCGTGTGAGAGCACCGCAGGCAAAAAACAGACAGGAGAATACAAACATGTTACATACTATCATGATTAGCCAGGGCCAGCAGAACTGGCCAAGTGACACGGGAAGATACCTCGAACGATCTACCCAGGGCATTAAACACCCAAGATAACCACCCCAGAAAAACCCCGTAGAAATAATCAGCAGAATCAGGAATGAACCGGTGAAACGCCCCAACAGATAGCTTGTCTTGGTAATATTAGTGGTGAATATAAATGATTCCATCTTATGCTCGAAATCGCGCAGAATGGGAACGCCCATTACAGCAGAAGCGATAAACATGCCTGGTATCAGCCCGAAGACACTTGCAATACTGAACAATACGGAGGAAGCATTCTGTTTTATTTTTCCTATGTCCCCCCCGAATTGAAGTCCTTCCCATGACACTGCCAGAAAGGCTAGCAAAAAGAATATAAAAAAATAGATATAGGTGGCTGGCCTATTAAGCCGGTACCGGATCTCAAACTTTATAATTGACCAAAGCATAATGGTAATATTAAACGGTGTGATGATGGGATGGCGTTCCGAAAATGTAAGAGAAATAGACATCTTCCAGGTCGGGTTGTACCAGTTCAAAACCCTGCTCGGGTTGACTATCCGCTATTACATGCAGTGTAGGTTTGCCCCCTACCAGTTTATCCGATATAACATGGAATCGTTCTTTATAGTCCACGGCCGCCTCGCGGCTCACCCGCTGACTCCAAACCTTACCCTTTAGTGATTCCAGCGATTTCAGTGGATTGCCCTGCATAAGCAGCTCACCGCGGTTAATGATGGCCATATCCGTACATAGTTCTTTTACATCTTCCACTATGTGCGTGGAAAGTATCACGATCGTATCATCACCCAGTTCCCCCAGTAGATTCAGGAAGCGATTGCGTTCCGCCGGGTCGAGGCCTGCCGTAGGTTCGTCCACAATTATCAATTTAGGGTTAGACAACAAGGCCTGCGCTATACCAAAGCGTTGTTTCATACCCCCGGAATAACCTGATAGGTGTTTCTTTCTGTCGTTAAAAAGATTAGTCTTGTGCAACAGAGACGTTACCAGTTCCTTTCGCTCTTTACGGTGCAGGATACCTTTTAGCACTGCCAGATGATCTAAGAGATCTTCCGCGGATATCTTCGGATAAACGCCAAACTCCTGCGGCAGGTAGCCCAGTATCCGGCGTACTTCCTCCTTTTGGTGAAGTACATCCAGCGCCCCGAACCGTATGGAGCCTCCATCCGGATCCTGAAGCGTGGCGATCGTTCGCATCAGACTCGATTTGCCTGCTCCGTTCGGTCCTAGCAGACCGAACATACCCGCGTTAATTGTTAAGTTAATGTCTTTTAACGCCTGTACCCCATTGGCGTAGGTTTTGGAGAGGTGCTGAATAATGAGTTGCATATAATGGTTGGATAGTTTCTGCAGAAAGATATTAAAAAATTGATGTTGAGCCTCAAAATTTTACATAAAATTCAGGGAATAGTTGATAAGTGGTAATTTGCCATAAGCGATCGTATTGCGTTAGGAGCAATACGCACCATTAACGAAAAGGTCTTAATATGCCCGGAAATATGGGATTGATAGGATTTAATAATGAGCCCATTGTCAGCCTGGTAAGCCGTTCTATGCCAAGCGTCGATCAACCTGCTTTTGGAATGGGTAAAATAGCTGCCAGGATTTTTATTGACTTTATAGCGACAATAAACAAGAGGATAGAATTATAACATTAAAACCCCGATTAACATCAGGGAATCCTCCAAAAGATTAATTTGAAGCCTTTTATATACTTAAAGGCTGATCAATTATGATTGGATCCTTTCCATCACCGTGCTTATTTTTACTAGAGCAGGATGTCATAATTATCATGGTACCTTTGTTCTGATGGAGGCTTTATGCTATTACTACATAATGAACGACTATATTTAACCCTGATTTACTTAATTAAAAATGGTCTTTATAAAATCATCTGTTTTCATATCTTTATTCGAAACGTATCTCATGCAGACTGCTGATACAATCTAACAGCAAATAGTATAAGAAGAAAGTATTAATGTCCTTTAAAAAAGTCACGGACTTTAGCGATCCGCTGCGGATCAGTGAGTTGATCAGAGCTATCGATGGTGACTTTTTTGTGATTGAATTGTGGGTCTTCCTTTAGGTGATGTTGCATCTGCTCCTGCGACTGACCGGGACCAAAGATCAGGATTTCATCATATGGTATCAAAAGCAAAGCGAGCTCTTTAAAGTACTTTAGCTGGTGGGATTGCTTCGAATTGTTCATGGAATGTTCGCTGCCGCCGCCCTGGTTAGCGACCGCCTTTAACTTATTGGATATAGTGTATTCGTCATCGGTATCGCTTTCTGAACTCGTAGAGATGATCATGGCTTGCTGGTTATCGAGCCATACTCCGGCATACTGTTTTGCTTCCTTTTGTTTCATGTTGTTTCTGTTATGATTTATTGTTAATGGCAATAGAATAAAAATAGCCTGTTACATTACATTTATGAATTCTGACTGCTGAGAGGCCCACAAAATCATTACTCTTTTTCATAGTAATTATTCTTAATAATATAAAGGTTCGCGGGAAGCGTGTAAACTTCAGATAGAATATAATGCATCCTATTTTTCTGTGCATATACTTATTATAAGCGTAAGGTACGTTTAATATTCCGATATTAGCGGAGGATGTTTAGCTTCGTGCAAATCCGTATTACACCTTTTTATGAACGCACTAAAAGCAAATAATTCGTTAATTATAAAATGATCCTATTAGAATGTATGTCGTTTAAGAAAATTTCCCATAGCACTTTAAAATCCGTAGCTGTGCCAGTATTTAATGTGACTATTATACACATGTTTCGCCATAAAATAACAAACTTTTACTGCCTGCTTGAAAGTCTTGATCAATCATATAGAAATGATACAAAGTGCCGATAAACCGGAATTAAATACGTGTAGTGACCTCCCCTTATGCCATTCAAAACCTATATCTTACTCTATTGGCATGTACAAAACGCCCGTTCAAATAATATAGTTTTGCATCTTAGCCTGTCTAAATACTTTTGCTTCCTGGTTTAGCAAAAGGTAAGAGAAGTTGTTTAATGTGATCCTTTCTTAAGAAACATCCTTATGATACAAGCACGCTCCTCCTGTACTTAGAATAAACTGTAATATTCAAAAAAAATTAAAGTAAATGAAAATGAAAAAATCAATTAAGTTATTAGTAATCCTGTTCTTTGCATTATTGGCCGCATGCTCGACCCCATCTTATTTTGGGAAGACTTATTCACCAACTCAAAATGTAGATGTTTATCTTGATAAAGCAGATGTTAAAAAAACTTTTATTACTATGGGTTCCACCAATCTAGCAAAAGGTTTCAGTTCATTGGACGCTATGCAGACCAAAGTAGTAGAGTTGGGTAAGGCTAAAGGTGCAGACGGCGTAATAATGACCCTTACCGAAGAGGTAATTAGTACGCAGCAAACCGGTACCGGTGTAATATCTAAAACCAAGAAGCAAAAAGTTATTGGCACAACCTCCTCGTCAACCACGGACATTAAGGAGAAAAAGATAGTAGCCACCTTTATTAAATACGAATAATCAGTCAGGAACATCGTTTTTGCAAGTGATCGCATAGGTCGATGACAAAGTTTGTTTCAGATCTATGCGATTATTTGCTAATTGAAAATAGTATTGCCTGCAATAGATAATATCGTTTGATGCCAAAACTAAATCCAGGAATTATTGTTCGAATTGTAGTTTCTTTCAAAATTCTTATAGAATGTTAAAAGCGGCTTTGACCTTTTTAAAAGTAAATAATAAACGGTTGATATTATTGGCCTTGTTCTCCTTATTGTTTTATGGTTCTTTCTTTTTCTTTTCATACGTGGTTGACCCAGTGCAGACCACACGAAACTTTGCAGGTCGAGCTGGCTTCACTTTAAATATCCTGATCTTCGTTGTTGAGTCGGTAGTTACTCATTACATTTTAATTTTCGAAGTAATGCTCCCTACGATGCGTAAAGAACGCAGTGGCCGCAGGGTTCTGATTATTGGGCTGCTTTTCTTTATGGTGAAGTTTGCATTCAACTATAGTTCGTTTTTACTTGACCAGAGGCACCAGGAGCGCAACGGCGCTTTTTCGTCTACTGTTTTGCCTGAAAATAGTATCGGCTGGCTATTGCTCATCTCTTATGTGCTTATCCTTGTTACCAGTTTTTCCGCTGCACTGCTGGTAGAATGGGTTCATAAAGGAAAAGAGCATATCATACTGGAGAAACAAAAAACCGAAGCAGAACTCAGTGCCCTCAAGCACCAGATCAACCCTCACTTTTTGTTCAATTCGTTAAGTTTTATCTATGGTAAAGTGATCAAATTGGATAGAGAGACGGCAGACTCTGTACTGATGCTGGCTAATATTATGAGGTATGCCTTAGGGAAAAATATCGGTGTTAATGGCACGGTAAATATTATGGATGAACTGGAGCACATGAAGAATGTCGTTGAGATCAATCAGCGCCGACATAATCACGAGTTAAATATTCGCTATGAAGAACAGATCGACGACCAATCAATAAGTATTGTACCACTGGTGCTGATCACATTGGTAGAAAACGCTTTTAAACACGGTGATTTACATGACCGCGAACATCCACTGTTAATAAAGGTAGATACCGCTATGAACGAATTGTCATTTGAAGTCAGGAACAAAAAAGGGAAAGGTATTAAAGAATTATCCAATGGTGTCGGCCTTCAGAATATCACTCAGCAGCTAAGCTTGACTTACGGCGAACGTTGTATATTTTTGTTGGAAGAAAGCGATGTCAATTTTAGTGTTTCATTAAAAATAACATTTCCTGTATGATAGACTGTGTGATTGTTGATGATGAGCAACACGCCATCGATTTATTAAAAGAATATATTGATCAGGTGCATTTTTTGCGAGTGGTAGGAACCGCTACAAACCCTGTAAAAGGATTGGCGATGATCGCTGATCTCAAACCTGGTCTTGTGTTTTTGGACGTACAAATGCCGAATCTTACCGGGATAGAAATGCTTAAACTCATCAGCAATAACTGTCATATCATTATGACCACTGCTTATAAGGAATACGCGCTGGAAGGCTTTGAGCATGCCGTGGTGGACTACCTTTTGAAACCGATCGCTTTTCTCCGGTTTCTGAAAGCTGTTAACCGTTTATGGATCATCCACAATAATGTCCGCCCCGGAAATGATCAAGATCATTACGTGTTTGTAAAAACAGAACAAAAAGGTAAATTGCTAAAAATCGATTCCCGCAGGATCACTTATATTGAAGGCCTGGGCAATTATGCTATCATTCACATGGACGACCGCCGAAAGATCACCGCCTATCTTAAATTGAGGGAACTTGCTGAGCATCTTTCTGCGAGGGGCTTTATCCGCATACATAAGTCGTTCATTATTTCACTGAGTCATTTAACGGCTATAGAAGGCAATACGTTACGTATATTAGACGAGACTCAACCCATTACGATCGGGGACGCTTATAGAAAAGAGTTTTTTGATCTGATCAATTCAAAGTTGCTTTCCATGCCACCGGATAATTCAATAAGTTAACAGGATTGATAATTGGGTCCTGTTAATCAGCGTTATATAATTGTAGCCCTACAACGAATCTATTGTACGATATGTAACCATATTTGCGAACCTATGTGAAACCCGTTTATGGATGAAATATATCCGGAACTGCTTTGGCTATCCCCGGCATACATATATCCGTAATCAGGATATAAATTGTCTGGCTCTTAAAATTACCCGCTATCTCCCAATAGTAAAGAAATTTCTGTACGATAACGATATACTCATGTTAAGGGCAGATCCAGCTTTTTTATGATCGCAAAGGAGTTATCATAACGGCCGTTCACTTTTCTGATAGCTTCCGTTACCGTTTGCAGGGCACGCGGGTAATCGTTATATACCTGCATCAGCCGTTCGGCAACCTGGGTGCCCGTGGTCTGGTCGATTTCAAATACCCAGTCGTTGAAGCCGAGATCATAATACATCTGTCCTTTTATAGTGTCTGTAGGCTGCCTCAGATAAAAGCTGGGTGTTCCGTTGGCGGCGGCTATAATGGGCGAATGACATTCAAAGCTGAGTATGCAGTGAGCCTGGGCATAAACAGCGGCTGCTTCGTCGGGCATCCAGTAGCCGCGCTTGATCACCGTGGGTTTTACGTCTGCCGGTAAGGGATCTATCAGCAGTTCGTCCATGATGTCCAGTTGATAGGTCATTTCCGGGCAAACGAGTACTTTGTTTCCCGTTGTACGTACCCATGTAATCATCGCTTCCCTTAGTTTGGCGTGATCCGTCTCTTTAAATTTTTCGTTGATCTCCTCTATCTCTTTAATACGTTCTTCACTATAGTTTGCGCGGGAGGCGAATTTGTAATAAGGAGTATATCTTAAGCGGGGTATTACACAAATGAACTTACGCGATGGAAGACTGTTGGCCGCCAAAAATTCCTGCCCTTTTTTAGTATCCCTGATGTCCAGCACGAACGTGGCATCGGGGGCAAAAGCGATATGATTACCTTCCAGGCCGCTTTTACGCAGCACTTCAATGGAAGCGGTTTCGCGGGTAAAGATAAAAGAAGCCTGCTGCAGCAGCGACTTCAGCGCAGGATTTATATCCTGTATGGTTACACCGAATATACCGAATCCCTTTTGGGTTTGTTTTACCCAGCAACGCAGATGATCAGCCGCTACTACCGAAGGTCCGGAGCCATGGATGAAGAAGTCTGCTTCTTTGAATACATCTTCCAGTTCCTTCGATTGCAGTACAAGGTCTTTATCGAATGAGCCGTGTACGATTGTTAAGCCGGGGAAATAATGTAACAGCATATCATCCACCCGCTGGCTCTCGGATTTTTTCCAGAGAATTATTTTAGCCCTGGGCAAACGATGCTTCAAGAGCGTGATCAGCCCGGGCGTGTGTGTTATGTCGCCGATGTTTACATCCTGCCATCCGGATACCACCAGTATAACGGGCTTCTTTTTAATCATGCCTTTGGTGATGCTGGAGCTTATGAGCGAACCTGCGGAAAGAATCGCTGCCTTTTCTAAAAACTGTCTTCTTTTCATATAGTCAATTCATTTTTATTTGTACCCCTGGTTTTGCTCCAGCCTGGCACTAAAGTTAGCATCTATGGCTGATTGGGGAATAGGAAAAAACAAATGTTTATCCTGTATGCTCGTCCTGGTATCTGCACGTATATTGTATTTTCTTACTCTTTCCACCAGGTTGCCCATTCTTACGAGGGTTCTCCTGCGGGGTTCTTCTACAGTCAGCTCGCGGGCTCTTTCGTCGAGTATATAATCCAGCGATACGTTTGCAGCTGCGACCGGGTTGGCATTTGCCCTTACTCTTACCTCGTTGATATCGGCGGCTGCTTTGCCCGGGTCGCCTTTACGGAAATAGGCTTCGGCTCTTAGCAGGTAGGTTTCGGCCAGGCGGTAAACGATCAGGTCGGTAAATGTTTTGCCGGTGGTATTATCGCCACTTTTAGGAAGGTTCCCTTCAATTTTACGGATGGTAGGATAGAGATAGAACATGGTATCGTCGCCACCTGTTCTCTTTTCCACCACTTTGCCAAAAAAACTGCTGGCGGGGTTATTATACACAAAGGTTCTTCGAATGTTATAAGGCGAATTACGCATATCATTATCCCAGTTATCTTTCCAGATATCGTATACAAAATAATTATTGGGTCGCAGCCAGCCTACCGGGCGGCCCATAGAATCTGCCACTACGAAGCCGGCTTTGCCGTCCGGAGCACGAAAGCTTCCGTTGGCGTAAAAAGATCCCCATCCTCTCAGGCTGTTGTTACCACCTGTGCCTCCCTGTCCGCCCGGCGTTTGATCTTCTATCTGCCACACATAGATGGTTTCCATGTTGCCGGAGCTCCGGTTCTGGTTGCCGAATTTAAACAGGTCGGAGAATACATCTCCGGGCCTGGTTCTATCCACACCAAACCGTGTCTTCATCAGGTTGTACAACCCGGAGCCAATTACCCTCGTAGCTGCAGCAATGGATTTGTCGTAATCTGCCAGGCTGATATATACTTCCGACAGCAGGTGGTCGGCGGCGGCTTTTACGATTCTTCCTTCCCTGGCTTTGGGTACTGTTGCGGGAAGCCACTGGGCTGCGAACTCCAGGTCGCGGGCGGCAAATTCGTATACTTCTTTCCGCGTGTTGCGGACGAAATCGGTTTTGGGGGAGGAGTAAATCGTATCCACTATGGGCACGCCTCCGTACAAATTAGCCAGCAGGTTATAAGTATACCCTCTGAAGAAGCGTGCTTCCGCAATGGCCGCGTTTTTGCTCGCTTCCGTTTTCCAGACGCCGGCTGATTCGGGACGGGTAGCATACGCAATCATCGTATTGGCACGCAACAGCATGGTCGTGTATGCCCAGTTCCAGTAAAAGCTAACTACTATCTGCGATGACGTGAGATAGGTTTCGTAATTGCGAAAGGGGGCGATGGTAGGACTGCCGGTAGTGGCCACATCCGTACCCATCTGCATATTAAAATTATGGTTGATGCCATCCGAATTGGTCACTTCGTCGCGGGCGGCCTGGTGAAGGGCCGTAAGGTAGTTTTCGAATCCAATGGAATCCTTGAGTACCAGTACATTGCTTAAACTGGAAAGAGGCGTTTCATCCAGGGATTTTTTACAACCCCAGGTAATGCATATACATAATGCCAGCAGGGGTAGAAAGAGTCCGGAAATTTTATAGTTTAAAAACATAAAAAAGATTTTCTGTTAAAAAATTAAACTCAAAAAGTAAGATTGGCACCGAGTACCAGGCTTCGTGGCACAGGGAAGTATTCAGCCTGGCTGTTATATCCACTTTCGGGATCAGGGCCTATCCAGTCCGTCCTCGTATAAAGGTTTTTCCCACTAACATAGATGCGCACTGCCTGCAAGCCGGCTTTTCCTAAAATTGCTTTTGGTAACTCATACGAAAGCGAAACATCCTGGAGCCGGATAAAATCGCGGCTTACATAATAGCTATGCAGAAAGGGGTTGGAATAGACTAGTGAAGGCCTTGTAGCCGACTTGTTGTCTGCTGTCCACCATCCTGCATCCAGCATATTGACGGCCCTGCCCGGATAGTTGTTTCCCAGGGAGGAGCCGGTAAAATCGAGCTGGTTAAAGTTCCTGTTCCATCCGGACATGGCATTCACGAATACGGAAAGGTTGAAATTGCCGTACCGGAGATTATTGGTAAATCCCCAGCGGTATTTCGGTTCCAACTGACCCACTACCTGGCGGTCGGCAGCAGTTATGGTCTTGTCATCGTTCAAATCTTTCAACCTGACAAAGCCGGGCTTATAGCCCGTCGGCAGCGTCTCTCCTTCTTGGTAGATACCATCCTGCACATAGTCGTATGATACAAATACCGGCTTCCCGATAAACCAGCGGTTAGCAAGATCGTCGTCCTCTTTTCCATCACCATTCGTATCGGAATTATACAGGTGTACAATCTTATTCTTATTTGTAGAAAACACCAGGTTGGTAGACCATTCAAATTTTTTCGTTTGAATATTGACGGTATTAAGCGTGATTTCCAGTCCCCTGTTATTAGTAGCTCCCAGGTTGGTTAATATGCTGGTATAGCCCGTCATTACCGGTAGGGACCTTCTCACGATCAGGTCCTTCGTATTCATTATATACGCTTCTACCGTACCGGACAACCTGCCTGCGAACAACCCAAAATCCAGCGCTGCGTTTGAGGTAGTGGTGGTTTCCCATTTTAAATCGGGGTTGGCGATAGAAATGGGGAAAACGCCGGTGGAAGTTGTTCCGGCATCTCCGAATACATATTGATTGGTGCTGTCGCGGCTTAAAGACTGGTAAGGAGAAATAGCCTGGTTACCCACTGTGCCGTAAGAGCCCCTTAGCTTAAGGTTGTTGATAAACTTAACATTTCTCAGGAATTTTTCATCCGATACAATCCATGCCACGGCGGCTGAAGGGAAATTAGCATACTTATTATTTTCTGCGAATACCGAACTGCCATCGCGCCTGATGGTGAACGTGAAAAGGTATTTTGATTTCAACTGGTAATTGAGCCGGAACATCGACGAAATACCGTCCGTTTGTTCTGCATAGGAGCCAACAGTCTGTATAGCACCCAAACCGAGACTATTCCATCCTAAAGAAGCATTGGAAAGCGGAGATGCGTTAGCCGTGGTGTTCTCCATCTCCATTTTATTTTGCCCGTACAGCAGGGTTACGTCGAAGGAATGATCGTCGTTAATACGACGTTTATACGTAACTATATTTTCCAGTACCCAGTCAAAATTTTCCTGGTTAAACTTGCTGGCACTGGTTGTGTTAAATGCCAGGTTTTTATCCTGCCTTACAAAATTGTACGTATGTCTCCATCTAAAGTTGGGGGAATAGTTGAAACGGTACGTTAACCCTTTTACCTGTGGTATGTTTACCAGGGTATATAAATTAGTGAACAGGTTATTATAGATCTCCTCGTTCTGGGTAAGCAGTGCAAGTCGCATGGGATTCGCTACCACCTGTTCTTCCGGTACCGGGAAGCGGGTAGGTTCTCCATCGTTATAATAAAGTGTTCCGTAAGGGCTTGTAGCGTACGCATTCGCAACATCGGCTTCCCTGCCGGAGAGGTCTCTTTTTATGAAGGTAGAGTTTAACCCGATGGTGAGCCAATTGTTGATCTTATTTTCGATATTGGCCCGGAGTGAAATCCGGTCCTGGTTATCGTTAAAAATAAGTCCTTTATCCCGAACGAGATTTCCCGATAAAAAATAATTGGTAGAAGTACTGCGACCGGACAGGCTCAGGTCGTAAGACCCGATGCTGCCGTCCTGGGCTATTTCGTCCCAGGGATCGATCGTTTTACCCGCTTTATAATTGGCTGCTTCCGAAGCCTGCAGGTAAGTGTCCACCAGTGCAGGATCGCTGGCCAGTCCGCTCTGTTTGCGCCAGTCCAGCAATGCCTCCAGGTAACGTTGCGGGCTGAGCAATTTCATTTTATAGCTCCAGTCCGACCTTCCGTAAAAAACGTTGGCTCTTATACTTGGCTTTTCAGATTTCCCTTTTTTGGACGTAATGAGGATCACCCCGTTGGCGGCTCTTGATCCATAGATAGCGGCGGCACTGGCATCTTTCAGAATTTCCATCGATTCGATATCGTTCGGGTTAATATCGGCGATGCCGCTATTGAACTGGATGCCGTCCACGATAATGAGCGGGTTGTTACCGCCGTTCAAAGACCTGGTACCCCGTATCAGGATGCTACCACCCTGGCCGGGCCGGCCGTTATCTATAAACTGTACACCAGCAACCCTTCCTCTCAGTGCCTGCGACACATTGGTATTGGGGAGGTTTTCCATTTGTTTCATGTCTACTTTCGCAATGGCACCTGTAACGTTTCGTTTGCTTTGCGCACCGTAACCTACTACGATCACCTCGTTCATAGAAGATGTTTTAGAAAGTAGTGTGATATCCAGCGAAGCATTACCGCGAACAGGTATTTCCTGTGTAGTGAAGCCGATGCTGCTGAATTCGAGAATTGCTTTATCATCTTTTACCGTAATCGTAAATTTGCCTTTTTCATCCGTAACCACCACATTGCTGGTACCTTTCTCCGTGATGGATACACCCGGCAGCGAACTCCCCTTTTCATCCCTTACCAGTCCTTCCACTGCCAGGAATGATTTCAACGGATCCGGGACGGGAAGTTCTTTTTTCAGCAATATGGAAGCCAGCTGTTTTTCCGGGTAAAGGAGTATCTGGCCATCTACCAGTTTATAGCCTATGTCTAGTGGATTTATAACGGAAGATAAAAAAATACCCAGCTGAACATTTTGCAGGTGTACGGAGATTTTTCGTTTAGCCTGAATGGCCTTGGAGCCAAAGATGAATTTGACATGGGTCTGCATTTCTACCTGTTCCAGTATCTTTTTTACTTCCGTATTTTGTGCATTGACGGAAATCTTTTTTTCCAGGATTCCCTGCGCGTCTGCACTATGTGCATAGCTGTTAATTATAAAGAGGGTTGCTAAAAAAAACTGTACAATCGTTAGTCTCATCGCAGTAATTATTAAAGCGCTGAATTGCTTTTTTTTCATAATTTCATATAGCTTTTGTTCGTTAACTAATAAGAGGCGGACAATATTCAATCCGGCAAAGATTGATCAACCGGCAGTGCTCGCAACATTGCCGGTTTTTTTTACATTAAGGGGTGCTGATATTTTATTTCTGCATTCGTTGTGTTTTGGTTGATGGAATTATTCCAACTATTTTATGACCGGTCAGTTACAGTTTCCGTTACGGATCAGGATTTGGGTGCCGTTTACTTCATAACAAATCTTAAGTGATTTGCATACGATATCGAGTTTGGCAAAAAGATCGCCGCTGCTAATATCTCCTGTAAAAGGTTCAACCAGCAGCTCTTCCGAATCCGTTATTACTTCTATTCCGTATTGCTCTTCCAGGGTTTTTAAAACCTTCGAGAGGGGTGATTCATCGAAAACAAACAGGCCTACAGGAGTTAAGTCCCCTTCTGCTTTTTTAATTAAGGCAGGCTTTTCCAGTATGGAGGCTTCAAACCGGCCGGAGGATGCATGATAGATCACTTTCTGATTGGGACTTACGATAACGCGCTGCATTTTTTGCTTATTGACCCATTCACTGTTTTCCTCCACTTCCACTTTGCCGGTATGCACATCTACCTGGATCGTATTATTTTCTATATTGGTTTTAATGTTGAAACTGGTGCCCAGTACGTGCGTAATAATGTTGCCGTTAAAAACATAAAATGGCTGACCGGGGTTTTTACGAACATCAAAAAAAGCCTCTCCCTGCATGTATATCTCCCTTTTGGCCGGGTGGAAATGCGTGGGATATTTAATACCGGCCCCAGGTTGCAGGATAACTAGGCTACTGTCTTCCAGTACAATGTTAACCGGCTGCGAAGAGCTATTTACTTTTTCAATAAATCCATTTAAAGAGGAAGAAAAATAAGGCTCGCTGATGGTATTTTCCTGGTAGCGGCTCCATAGATAGCCCGATACAATAATAATTCCTCCTATGCCGGCGGCTACCATCCATTTTACATACCCGGGTATAGAAAAACGCCGGGGCAATGGTGTTTTTACCGGCTTATTTTTCACATTTCGCAGTGTACGCAGCCGGATGGTATCCAGTTCTTCCGCATCCAGTGCAGGCAAACTTTCATCGTCCAATAGCTCATACCATTGGTCGATTAAGTTCTTCTCCTCGTCCGAACAGTTTCCGGCGATATATTTTTGTATAATTAAATGAAATCTTTTTTTGTCCATACAATACTGGCCACCATACCGGCCTTATATCCAGACAAGCGAAAAAGAAAAACCCCTAAGAATTTTTAAAAATTAATAATTGGCGGTAGAACCGGAAAGCAGGCTAATACATGCCAGGAGCGTTTCGAAAGAAAGATAATCTTTTAAATGCGCACGCAGCACTTTGTTGGATTGGGTGATATGGTACTCCACCGCTTTTTCCGTAAGTCCGAACCGAAAGGCTATTTCCTTTATACTGTATTTTTCGAATTTACTCAGTTTACAGATCACACGCGTACGTTCCGGCAGTTGGGACAGCGCCTGCTCTATCATCTGCTGCAAATCTTTCAGTATCAGGAGGTGATCGGCCGCTACCGCTTCCGGCATGTCTACGCTGGTTTTAGCGTGGAAGCCATGCCGTATCATTTCCGCATTAATGTAGTTAATGATGCTGTTCTTTATGCCAACCGATAAATACCTGGAAAGATGTTCGATTTGTGAGGAATGTCTTTTATCCCACAGGTTAGCGAATAAGGTTTGGGTAAGGTCTTCGGCCACTTCTTTTGACCTTGTTTTGCGGTAAGCAATAGTAAATATGCGGGTCCAGTACCGTTCAAAGATGGTATCGAAAGCCCTCTCATCCGATCTTTTCATCAGCCGGAGCAGGACTTCATCGGCAAGCAGCGTATAATCGATGTTTTTAAGCATATTGGCAGCACAATATGAATAAAGGTACGGCGGTTTTAAAAATTTCGGAGAGAATATATTGCGGCGGGTTTTACTCTACCTCCTTTATTTAAGTAAATCGTGTACTTAAATTAAAAGAGGAAACTACTTCCACAAAGGAAAATTTTTGGCACTAAAATGAGAGCCGACCCTTTGTAAAGTCGGCTCTTGCACTATTAAATCTGCTAATATACCTGCTGTATAATAATTACTTTAGTTAAAACTCTCGTATGCCCCGCAGTCTGGATATTTCGAATTAGGCGCATCGACCCTGCGTGCCACTCCCAATATATCATTCAGGGAGTATTTCCCATAATTACCAGACCCGAAATTAGCGGCCGAACTTCCTGTATTAAGCTGGAAATTAGTACCTGCCGAAATAAAATTGGGATTGGTCGTTTTATAATCGGTAAGTGTTAACCCGTTTACATTATTAATGTTAGAGATAGGCTGAAAGTTATTGTAAAGAACGTTCTTAAAGTAAACGATATTCGCATTCACGCCATCCTGTACACGGTAACATCTACCCCCGTTTTTTGCATACATGATATTGCTCCAGAAGTTTACGTTCCTGCAGCTGAAAACGGCGTCCATTTCAGCATAAGCGATGTTCTGGCAATTGTTGTAGGAAGTATTATTAATGATGTTTACATTTCTTGCGGTTACCAGGTGTACACCGGCACCGCCATTATCGGAAGTTATATTATTTTCGACAAGGGTTTTACCGGTATAAGGATTTCCGGCATTACCTGATATGTCTTTATCGTTTACGTCAATAATAATACCATTCCCATCTGAAAGTGCTCCCTTGGTATAATAATTTACCAGCGACCTGTTGTTACGTGTTTTATTTCTGCGTACTATTATTTCATACTCCTGGCTGGAATGATTGTCGTAGTTAAATGGTATTACCGTACTTATACCACTCATACCGTATATCTGATAGTTGGCGCAGTTGGTTACTTCATTGTCTTCGATAGTTATATAATCGGAGTTTTTCATGGATATTCCACTGCCGGGCATATCATTGATCACGCATTTCCTGATATTGATGTGGTGAGACGAGTCGTCTATATAAATGCCGCTGGTTTGGTAAGACCTTGACACATTATTCCAGGGATAACCTCTTATATTTCCATTGCTTAAAAAATAGGTGCGTATTTTCGCGGCCGTATCCCGGGCAGCTTCCAATGTAAGTACCGGGCCGCCATTGGTACCGGCTTTATCTCCGATCACCCTAATCCCTTCAATATTTATATAACTCTTGTCAACCATCGATATAGCATTGAACACATTATAGCCTGCAATGGTAGCGAGGGTGCCAGCAGGATAGCTTTTGTATGTAATGGGATTATTGGGTGCCCCGGATTTACTTACGCCCAATACCGCTCCATCTATCGCTTTATGCGTAAATATACCCTGGTTAGATATAAGATTTACCACATCTCCCGGCTGCAAGCGCCCATCGTTGAGAGATCTTAACAATGTTGGGGTGGAAGGGCTTTGTCCATTGCCGTTACCATTGGGCGATGCATACCACTGCGTACCGGCTCTGATGCCTATAGCAATATCCGCTTCCGGTGATGGAGAAATAAGTATTTCGTTCTTTTTGCAGCTTACTGCTGTACAGCATATCATAAATGCTGTTAATTTCAGAAAATAATGTTTCATTTTAATAATTTAAATTGTTTTTAATTCCGGTTTAATAACGGATACATTTAATGGTGGAAGTATTTAATTATACAGCAAGTATTTTAATTGTTTAAGCAAGTCATTTAATCGATGCCATCGTTCAAATCAAATGAGCGGCGTGTCCGTTCATGTTCGTTTTTATAAATATTAGCATTGCTTTGTCTTGCGAAAAGCGGTGCCATTATACTTCCTTGCCTGCAGGCAAGCAGTATCCACGCATACTCTTTACAGAATGTGCGGCCTTTTAATTGGGTATTGTGTCAGAATTATTTATACTCGATATTCACCCGAACGCCGCTGCTTTCCCTGCCCGATTTATCTACTGCAGTAATCCGCAAGAGGCCATATTTCGATTGCTGCAATTCCGGTGTAGGGCATTCGGATGCCGTAGTCGTAATGTTAGATTTAATAAGTTTATAAACAGGCGAATTGCCAAAATGTGAATACATGTTGTACGTAACTGCATCAGGACTTTTATCCCATTGAATTGCTGCCTTATCATTTGTGCGATTAACAATAGAAAGATTGGCGGGATCGGCTACCTTGTTATGGGAAGGGATTGCATCGAGGTAAAAAATATTTCCCGGATTGGTTTTAAACTCGATGTAGTCCGGCTTTTTTACCACGATTTCTATCTTTTTACCCAAAGCGTCCCGGATACTTGCCTTTTGTATGTTAGGGTATTTCAGTTTGCAAAGACCGCCGATATTTGACCGGATAATAAACTGGTTAGCCTGGCCATTCGTCCATCTTGCAGACACTTCAAAATTGCCTCTTGCCAGCAGGCCGTTAAACGAACCCTTACTCCATTGCTTCGGAAGAGCGGGCAATAGGTCGATGAAACCTTCATGGCTTTGCAGCAGCATCTCCGCTACACCGGCCGTTCCTCCGAAATTGCCATCTATCTGGAAGGGCGGGTGTGTATCCCATAAGTTATCCAATGTACTCTTCTTCAGCATGGTCTGGTAAAGAAGGTAAGCACGGTCGCCGTCTTTGGTCCTCGCCCATAGATTCAGCCGGAAGGCCATGCCCCAGCCGGTCGCTTTGTCGCCCCGGAGGTTTAAACTTTCTTTGGCTGCGTCAAGCCATGCGGGTGTGGTGGAATTGATGATGGTGCCCGGATAAAGGCCTATAAGCTGGGAAGTATGCCGGTGTTTAGGGTCTACCAATTCACCATAATATTTTTCTTCCCGGTATTCCTTTACCTGGCCCGACCAGCCAACCTGCACAGGATCGAGCCGGGGTAGCTGCTGTTTAAGCAGTGCCAGCAGGGGGCTTTTGTCGCCTATTAGTTGCGCCGCTTTCAATACGTCCCTATGGTTTTCAACGATCATTTGCTGGTCGAATGCACTTCCGGTTGTTTTATAGTACTCTTTTCCCATCCGTCTTTGTTCAGGTGAATAGGAAGGGGAGGTAAGTAATAAGCCGGCTGTGTCGATCACAACCTTAGAAAGGAAACGGGACATTCCGAGAATGGCCGGGTAAGTAATGTTTTTAAGGATTCCGGTGTCGCCCGTAAACTCATAATAGTCCCAGAACATCTTCGATGTCATAGTACCTGTACCAGGCCCGGAATGAACTCCCGGGGTGGAAATATTATATGCACTTGCACCCGTGCCTATCGTCCATCCGTTATCCCCGTCGGGTGAAAGCATGGTCGGGTTATTGTTTTTAATGTACTGAGTGGCTCCTTTTGTTGCCGCCTTGCGGTATGCCAGGTTATAATCTAAAAATGACTGAAACAGTTCTGTTAAATTAGTGCTGAACACCGGCCAGTAATTCATTTGTATATTGATATTGTGCCAGTATCCGCCCGTCCAGGGGGCTACATCATACTGATTCCAGATACCCTGCAGATTGGGCGGCAGGGTACCGGGCCTTGAAGAGCAGATAAGTAAGTAACGGCCATACTGGAAGTATAATTCTTCCAGGTAAGGATCGATGATTCCGGCTTTATAATTTTTCAGAAGCGAATCGGTAGTTAGTTTAGACTCTACGGAAGACAGGTCCAGCGCGGCTCTTGAGAACAAGCCGGTATAGTCCCTTTGATGATTGGCCAGTAGGCTGTCGTAGCTTTTACCGGCTACCGCTTGTATAATGGCAGATACCTTTTCATGCGGAGGGGTATTGCCTTCCAGTTTTTTGGCATAATCATGCTCGAGAAACACGCTGCTATCCAGCTGGTAATTGGTACCGACTGCCACTATTATCAGGGCGGCATTTGCGCCAGTTACGGTAATTTTACCATTGTCTCCCTGTTCGTCATTATAGGCTTTCAGGGTGCCTCCCTCCGTTATTACTTTGCACTGGCCTTCAAATAATATATTAAGGCATTCCATGTTTCCTGCCATCGTTATCAGGTCATTTTGGGCCACTACTTTACCCGTTTTGCCATTAAAATTTGATGCGAGACCCGATGCTTTTTTATAGGGGATCTCTGGCCTTAAGGTAAAAGACAGTTTGCCTTTCTGACTGGCGGTCAGTTTGATCACTAATACTTTGTCAGGGTAGCTCGCAAAGTAAGTACGTTCAAACTGTACTCCATCCTGTTCATATTTTACCTTTGATACAGCATCATTCAGTTGCAGGCTGCGGATATAATTAACCGGGCTCGTATGATCCAGCTCGATATATAATTCGGCAAAATTGGTAAGGCCTACCCCTTTATACAGGCTCCGGGAAGCCAGGCTGTTTTCTGTTATCTGTACGCGTTCGGTAATGGTGCGGCCGAAGATACTGGCACCCATGTAGCCGTTGCCTATTGGCAGCGACCAGTTTTCCCAGGAGGGATCCAATGGGGTGGCTTCCACCAGCGCTTTGGCATTCAGTGAATCCAGGTGCGTTATAGGGAGATCCGGGGCCGGTTTATCGTACCATAATCTGTATTGTTTTCGTAATGGCTGCGATAACAGAAATGTTGCTGGTAGCAGGGTGCAGGCCATCAGCAATATCAGGGAACATAATTTATTAATCATAGACTTCAATCGTTTGCAATTAATACACTTTAACCCTTATAATATTGGGTGCCCAGTGACTGGTTTACCAAAAATAAGCATTTTAGCAATCGATTGCTAAAAAACCGGTGATGATTTTTTCGTTTATTTGCCATACATGAGTAAAAGAACAACAATACATGATATTGCCCGGGCACTCAACCTTCACTCATCTACTGTGTCAAGGGGATTGAAAAACCATTCTTACATTAGCGAATCAACCGCCAGGCTCATACAGCAAACGGCTCTCGAAATGAATTATAAGCCTAATGCCAATGCTTCCAACCTGAGAACGGGGGATTCTCATTTATTCGGTGTTATTGTTCCGCGTATCAATATGACTTTTTTTTCTGATGTAATAGCGGGTATCGAGGAAGTGGCCAACCGTAAAAATTACAATATCATTATCTGCCAATCACATGATTCATTTGAAAAAGAAGAAGAATGTATCCAGACACTTATCAATCAAAACGTAGCGTGCATCATGATTTCCCTTGCCGCGGCAACTACAACGGATAAACACCTTAAAGAAATTATTGCCCGCGATATTCAGTTGATCCAGTTCGATCGGGTGAACGAAAAGCTGAAAACCAATAAAGTGGTAAATAATGAAGACGGAATATTCCAGGCGATCGACCATCTGCTGCTGCAGGGATACCAACGTATTGCCCACCTGGCGGGACCTCAAAATATAAGTATATATTGGAAAAGGAAGGAAGCATTTATAGCTGCCTTACGTAAAAAACAGATAATTGTGAATAAAAATTTAATTGCCTCCGATTGTTTTACGAAAGAAAAAGCAGTGACTTCTGTAAGGAGGTTACTACGTATGAAACACAGGCCCGATGCGATTATAGCTTCAGCTGATTTTATGACGCTTGCGGCCCTGGAAGTGGCCAGAGAGCTTAATATAAAAGTGCCCGAAGAACTTGGAATCTGCGGTTATGCCAATGAAGGTTTTACGGAACTTACCACACCGGCCTTATCTTCCATTAACCAGCATAGCTTCGATATGGGTGTCGCTGTGGCTAACCTGTTTTTCGACCAAGTAAAAGATAAGGATACAAAAGAAAATACGCGTAAAAAAGAGATCATCATTCATTCTCAATTAATCACCCGTTCATCTTCATTAAGAAAAGATAAATAGCAATTATTTTGTTTATTCGGATTACGCTCATTGCCACGGTATATGATTGATCTTTTATAGGAGACTTATAAGCGATTGGAGACGACGTTTCATTTATAAATAGAATCATCTATTTATCGGAGGTAAAAAAGATCAATAGGGTACTATAAGATAAATAGCTATCACAGCGAGGACAACTTTGTCGCCTAGTTTTTATTTAATATGAACTGAAAAGGCTTCAGGTCATTCTTGCTCATGATCTTCAATAACTTTTTCTTATTGACGATCAAAGAATATTTATTAAGATCAAATACTTCGCTGGCAATGCAGAAGTTTTCAACCGTTTCCACTTTGAAGAGAATCTCATTCAATTTTTCCAGTTCACATTCCATAGAACATTCACTGTGAAACTCATCTTTCAATAAAACAAGCAAATCGCGATTAGGTGTTTTCATTTCTATTAGATTTTAATACCCAACATATCCCTTGTGAACTCCGCATCCGCATCCCTTTTTAGAACCGCTCGCACGCCCAGAGCTGCTGCAACCTGATACGGCAACAGTTGAGACAAGCACCAGTAAAAAAAATATATTGCGTAGCTTCTTCATAGATTTGATGTGTGTAATTTAAAACTTATTTACCAGATAACTAGTATACGTTATTGAAAGAATATATAAAAAATAATGCCTCCGTTACCCAAAAACCGGTAATCCTTATCTCACCGCTTGACTGGGGACTTGGGCATGCAACAAGGTGCATTCCTTTGATAAAAACGATGATAAGCCTTGATTATGAGGTGATTATAGCATCTGAAGGAGCCCAGGCCACATTACTGAAGCAGGAATTTCCTGCCTTGAAATGCGTTTACCTGCGGGGTTATCGGCTTAGTTATGCAGGATCAGGCCTGACAACTACACTGAAAATTTTAACACAAATGCCAAAAATCTTGATCTCCATCAAGCGGGAAAATCGGTGGTTAGCCACGTTTTTGTCCCGAAATCATGTTGACCTGGTTATTTCCGACAACCGGTATGGGCTTTTCAGCCGTGGAACCAGCTCCATATTTATTACCCACCAGTTGAATATAAGGAGCTTTTTTAAAGCAGCAGGCGAATCGCTTTTGCGAAAAATGAACTACTATTTTATAGAACGGTTTTCGGAGTGCTGGGTACCCGATTACAAGGGCGCCATCAACCTGGCAGGAGCTCTTTCTCATCCTGCCAGGCTTCCTTCCATTCCCGTGGCCTATATTGGTCCGTTGACCAGATTGCACCCTACCGATACCGTACAAACGAAGCGGTTGCTCATTCTTTTATCCGGACCTGAACCGCAAAGAACGATCCTTGAAACTATTCTGTTGCAACAATTAAGAGAATATCATGAGCCTGTAGTTATGATCAGGGGCCTGCCTGGTGTACGCCAGGAACTACCTTCGTTTAATCAGGTTACTTTTTACAATCACCTTCGTTCACAAGAGATAAATGAAATGGTAAATGCAGCGGGAATTATAATAAGCCGTTCAGGGTATTCAACCGTAATGGACATGATGGCACTTCAAAAAAAATGCGTTTTTATACCCACGCCAGGGCAAACGGAACAATTATACCTGGCGAAATACCTGGCGTTGCAAAGTCACTGCCTTTTTTATCCGCAGCATGCCTTTTCTCTTAACAAAGCCCTGGAGCAGATGAGGGCTGCAACGCTGGTGCCGTTTGTTACGCATGGAAGGGAAGAATATAAAACCGTCCTTACAGCCCATTTCCATTAACGAAATTAATAAGGGAAGCGGTATTCTTCATTTTCAGTTTTTTGAGAATATTGTGCCGGTGAACTTCCACGGTTTTGTAAGAAATATGCAGCGAGTCGGCGATTTCTTTTGAAGATTGGCCGCCTTTTAACAGGTTGATCACTTCTATTTCCCTTTCTGACAGGTGATTGAGACCCGTCTGTTCCTCTTCTCCCATCATTTGCTGGGAAAGAATATCTTTTACTTCATCACAGATATATATATTTCCCTTAGCCACTTCGTTTACGGCATTGGTCATTTCCTGGCGGGGAGAATTTTTAGTGACATATCCTCTGGCACCCATACGAAGCATTTTTTTCGCATAAGTTGGCTGCGAATGCATGGAAACAGCAATTATTTTGGAGCCGGGCGTATATTTTCTAAGGAGTTTGATAACATCGAACCCGTTAAGCGGCGACATGTTAATGTCCAGCAATATGATGTTGGGTTTTTTTTCTTTGGCAATACCAATGGCTTTTTCCCCGTCGCCCGATTCCGCCACTACCTCAAAATCTTCGTTTTTCCCCAGTAAATAACACCAGGTTTCTCTTATCAGGGTATGGTCGTCAATAACCATAATAGTAATTTTTTCCATAAAGGCCGATTTAAAATGTCCATAAAATATGTTCCGGGAAATTATTTTCCCTTACGCTACTTCATCTGCGCTAAAGTTAACGATGGCTTCACTGATACGGGAGCTGGTATTAGTAGTTTTCTATGTAACATAGAGTACCTGAATCTGAAGGGCTGATTTCACGGACAAGGTTTTTATAAGCTCAAGTTAATGAAAAGAGTCTTAAAAACAAAAACTCGTTTAGTACGCTCTTACATTCTTCCCTTCGTAATAATTGATAAAGGCACTGTTAACCACCCGGTTTCCTCCCGGTGTTGGGTAATTGCCGGTAAAATACCAATCGCCTGTATTGGTGGGACAGGCTTCGTGCAGCGATTCGATGGTCTGGTAAATTACCTTAACGGGAATGGTTAAACCCTCCGGGGTAATTAGTTCGGCTATTTTTGCGGAAATTTCTTCCAGTGAAGATGGCTTGTAAATTCTGCGTACCAGGTTTTCGGCATGGAGCTGGTTATTTCTTGCCAGCTCTTTACAGTCGTCGTATACTTCCTTCATAATATGTTCCATGCCTTTGGATTTAAGCAGTTCCGTAGCGGCCCGGAAGGCGATAAAATCGCCCAGCTTGCTCATGTCGATACCGTAACAATCGGGGTAGCGTATCTGTGGGGCAGATGATATGATGATGATCTTTTTAGGCTCCAGCCGCGCCAGCATTCTAACGATGCTTTCTTTTAATGTGGTGCCTCTTACTATCGAGTCGTCTATCACTACTACGGTGTCTATCCCTTTTCGCACGGTTCCGTAGGTGATATCGTATACGTGCTGTACCAGTTCGTTGCGGCTTACGTCTTCTGTAATAAACGTGCGCATTTTTACATCTTTGATGGCGATCTTCTCCACGCGTATACGCCGGTTGATCATCTCCGCCAGTTTATCGTCGTCGTACTCCTTATTCCAGCTCAGTATCCGCTGGATCTTTACTTTATTAAGATAATCCTCCATTCCTTTTACCAGGCCATAAAAAGCCACTTCGGCCGTATTGGGAATAAAAGAGAAGATCGTATTCTTAAGGTCGTAGTCGATCGCTTTAAGAATAGTGTCGCTCAGGTTATAACCGAGCGCATTGCGTTCGCGGTAAATCTTCTCGTCGTTGCCGCGGGAAAAATAGATGCGCTCGAAGCTGCACGCGCGCCTCTCTCTGGGTTCCAGTATCTGCTCAATAGAATAGCTACCATCTTTCTTAACGATCAGTGCCTGGCCTGGCATCAGTTCCTGCACTTCATTTTCCCCCACGTTAAAAGTGGTACGTATGGCAGCACGTTCCGATGCGGCCACTATCACGTCTTCGTTAATATAATAATAAGAGGGACGTATGCCGTGTGCGTCGCGCATTACAAAGCTATCGCCGCTGCCCAGCAGGCCGCCGATATGATACCCTCCGTCGAATAATTTGGCGGATTTTCTCAGTACACTTGCAACGTCGAGGTCGCCTGGGCTGCGTTCGTCTTCCTGTACCAGAAACTTATGCACTACTTCCATCATGGCCGCCAGGTCGCTCTGTTTCTGGAATACGCCCGGATCTATATTTACCAGGTTAAAAAGTTCTTCGGTATTTACCAGGTTAAAATTGCCTGCCAACGAGAGGTTCCTGGCGGGAATTACATCTCTTTTTATGAAAGGGTGACAAAATTCCACGTTGTTTCTTCCCTGGGTGCCGTAACGGAGATGACCCAGCAACAGCTCTCCCAGGAAGCGGATATGGCCTTTCATGAGCCCCGGGTGTTTGCGTACATCGGGCTGGTATTTTTCCAGTTCCAGCACTTCGCCCCCTACCTGCCGGAAGATATCCGCAATGGGCTGGTTCACGATGCTTCTTAAACGGTTCATAAAAGGGTATCCAGGTTCTGTATCAAGCTTAATGGTAGCGATGCCCGCTCCATCCTGCCCGCGGTTATGCTGCTTCTCCATCAGGAGGTATAGCTTGTTAAGGCCGTAGAGAACGGTGCCATATTTTTGCTGGTAATATGAGAAGGGTTTACGTAAACGAATATAGGCCAGGCCACATTCGTGTTTGATTGCGTCGCTCATGGTTGGAATTAGGCCGCAAAGGTATTACCATTTTATGGATTTAAATATAAGAACCAGAGCTGTTAATGAAATTAACGAGGGAGGCTACGTTTTTTAACTTTAGTTTTTTTAGGATATTATGGCGGTGTACTTCTACGGTTTTTAGTGAGATGCTGAGCTTTTCACCAATCTCTTTGGAAGACAAACCTTCTTTCACACAATTGATAATCTGTATTTCCCGATCGGTCAGCATATTGATATTTCGTGCCTCATCGGCAGGATTAATCATCTGGTCTGAAAGGATATTTTTGATTTCATCGCACAGGTAACGGTTACCCTTCATTACTTCTATTATAGCGGTGATCATTTCATCTTTAGAAGAGTTCTTGGTAACATATCCTTTTGCCCCCGATTGCAGCATTTTTTTTGCATAGGCAGGCTGCGAATGCATGGAGATACCGATGATGCGCGATTCCGGGGAGCTAACACTTATTTTCTGGGTAGCTTCCATACCTGTAAAAGGGAGCATGTTAATGTCCATAAGAATAACCTGAGGACTCAGTACACGAGCCATTTCCACCGCTTCTTCCGCATTACCGCATTCGGCAATTACGTGGAAGCGCTCGTCCCTGTTAAGAATATAAGCCCAGGTTTCCCGGATAAGTTTATGATCATCCGCGATCATAATAGTAATTTTTTCCATCAACATTTATTTATTTAAAGCGGAACACTCACTTTCAGCTTGCAACCGGTTCCCGGCGCTGTATGTATATCCACTTTGCCATTGAACATTTCTGCACGGCTGATGATATTTGACAAACCCACTCCCTTATTAAGCCGGGCCTGATCCAGGTCGAATCCTGTGCCGTTATCCTGGATGATCAATTCAATAAAACCTCCCTCTTCAGTCAGTAAAATAGTCAGCTCCGTAGCTTGTGCGTGTTTCAATACGTTATTCACCTGCTCCTGGATAATCCGGAAAAGCATCAGCTTCTGGTTGCTATTCAATCGATTCTCCACGTCTCCCAGGGTCTGGAATCCCATCTTTAACGCTTTTGTAAGCCCAATATTTTCCACCAAGTCATTTATTGACGCATTAAGGCCCAGATCACCGATACTGGAAGGCATCAGCGACTTGGAAATGTTTCGTATCTCATCAATAGCCAGGTGTATGTTCCGCGCACTGCGGCTCATTAACTCAAGCCTTTCTTCCGCATTATTCCTGGCGGCTTCCAGGAAAAGTTTAGCCGTGGATAATATCTGGTTTACATTATCGTGCAGCTCTTTTCCTATTTCGGCCCTTTCTTTTTCCTGGGCATCCACTACTGCCCTGGCTACTCTTTTTTGTTTGGTTATCTCCTGCTTCAATAGTTTTTCCAATAATATTTCCTGGTTTTTACGGGCAGTTACGTCTTTAAAATAAATGAACAGTCCGTTCTGGTAAGGATTCAGCCTCACATCGAACCATTTTTCCCTGAATGACAGATAGTTTTTTGCATTTATGGTAATGCGTTCATCCAGAGCACGTTTAAGGTGACCGCTGAAAGCTGCAATGATCGATTCAGGATAATCATGCAGAACAATAGGGGCACTAAGCAGATTTTTACCGATAATTTCCGAAGCGGGAATATCGAGGATTTCCGCAGCCGCTTCATTCCACATCTGAACAACAAAGTGTCTGTCGACAGCTATAAAACCGTCCGTTATACTCTTGAGTATATCACTTATATGAATGTTTTCTATGATCTCGGGTGCGAATTTATGTACCTTATAAACTGGGCCTTAGGGTACCAGAAGTTGTAAGGTGGTGATTTTCAATGCGCAAATATAAGGAATGCGCAACAAAATCAGCGAGCTACCGAATTGGCGCTCTTTACCCATCCGGATAATTGAGGGCAGGATTTCAGTTCGTCATCTACCATGATATAGTAGGTAGGTATTTTAGTCAGGAACCATTTTTCCATGGCCTCCATTTTTTTATCTTCTATAGCCCTTGAAGCTATTTTATTGTAATCGTCCTTCATGTTTTCGCGGTGGGGATCGCTTTTGCTTTTCAGATAAACAAGGCGAACACCTTTTTTACCTCTTTCGTCGGTAAATACTACTGGCTTCGAATATTCTCCTATTTTAATCGTCTTCAGCATCAGTACCAGTTCTTTATCAAGTTCGTCGATGGTGCAATAAGTTCCGTTTGCGCCTTGCTTCATACCTGCTGTAAACTTAGCATTTTCATCATCGGTATATTTGGCTACCGCCTCTCCGAAGCTGGTAGTGCCGGAGATCAGGTTGGCCCTTACAGAGTCTAATTTGGAAATGGCCTCATCCGTTTCGGTATCGGTTATTTGCGGAATCTTAAGAATATGCCTGACGGTAGCATCGTCGCCCGACCTGTTTTCCATCTGAATGATATGATAGCCGAATTTGGATTTGATTACCGGCGATATCTGGCCATTTTTTAAACGGAAGGCAGCAGAAAGAAAAGTAGGGTCCCAGCTTCTTTCTGTTCTGTTCGGGTTATACATGCCCCCGCTACTTTTACTTCCCGGATCGTCTGTGTACAAAGAGGCGAGCGTTTCAAACTTTCTTTTTCCTGATTCCACCTGCTGTTTAAAATCATTCAGTTCGTCAATGGCAAACTTTTCAAGGTCGCGACTGGCTTTAGGATGCAGCACTATTTCCCCGATCTCTACTTCCGTTTCGTAAAATTTAAGACTATCCTTGGGGATCTTATCGTAAAAGGCTTTTACTTCCTGGGGGGTGATTTTAACCGATTCCACGATCTTATTGCGCATCAGCTCCGCCAGCTTTCGTTCGCGGAAAGGTATTCTGAAATCTTCTTTTAACTGGTAGATCGTTCTTCCGGCTACCTGCTCTACGGCTTCTTTAGAACCGAATTGCTGTATAAATCCTCTCACCTGGTTATCGAGAGAGCCTTCCAGTTCTTCATCGGATACCTTCAAAGAATCCTTTTCCGCCTGCAGTACCAGGGCCTTCATAGCCATAGCTTGTTCGGCGATAAGGCAGCCAGCGTTCTCGGGAACAGGGTCGCCGCGACGGCTGCGATCTGCTATATCGTTGGTAATATCACTTTTAAGAATAATCTTATCTCCCACGATGGCGATGATCTTGTCTGCCACCACTTTTTGTGGTTGGGCAAAAGCAACTACCGCAATTAAAAAGGAGAAAATAAAGAGAGCATATTGTTTCATATCATCAAATATAAATCAGTGCGGATGTTAATTATTTGAGTACTGGATTTTTAACAAAGGATTATCTTACAAACCATGGTCAAAGAAGCCGTTTCATAACTATTCGAAGGTTTTATGAAAGGGCTTCCCTTTAATGGGACGTATTTTGATTTACAATGTGCGTTTTACTTCCTCTTCCTCATAAGCCTCCACTATATCTCCTACTTTGAGATCGTTGAAATTCTTGATGGTAAGTCCGCATTCCATTCCGTTTGTAACTTCTTTAGCGTCGTCCTTATACCGTTTCAGCGAACCCAGTTCTCCACTGGCGCCTTCGCCAGTCGGGAAAACGATAATGCCATCGCGAACCAGGCGTATCTTCGAGTTCCGGCTGATCTTTCCGTCGATAACCTGGCAGCCCGCCACCGTAGCTTTATCGAATTTATATACTTCCCGCACTTCTACGTTGGCTACTACTTTCTCCTGGATCTTCGGCTCCAGCATACCTTCCATGGCACTCTTAATCTCCTCAATAGCGTTATAAATAATGGAGTACGTCTTTATTTCGATATTTTCCTTTTCTGCCAGTTTACTTGCCTGGAGGGAAGGTCGTACCTGGAAGCCAAGAATAATGGCATCGGAGGCTGTGGCCAGCAATACGTCACTTTCGGTTATACCACCAACCGCTTTATGTACCACCCGGATGGCGATTTCTTCCGTAGACAGTTTCTGGAGCGAATCGCTAAGAGCTTCAACGGAACCATCAAAATCTCCCTTGATGATCAGGTTAAGTTCCTTAAAGTTACCCAATGCCAGTCGTCGGCCAATCTCATCGAGCGTAATATGCTTCTTGGTACGGATGCCCTGTTCGCGGAGGATTTGTGCACGCCTGTTGGCGGTTTCTTTAGCTTCACTTTCCTCCTCGAATACCTTGAACTTTTCGCCTGCCTGCGGTGCCCCGTTCAGTCCAAGTATAAGTACCGGGGTAGACGGAGGCGCATCTTCCACGCGCTTATTACGTTCATTGAACATTGCCTTTACCTTACCATAATGCTGACCGGACACTACCAGGTCGCCTATTTTTAATGTGCCGCTCTGAACGAGCACGGTGGCTACGTAACCACGGCCTTTATCTAGCGAGGCTTCTATTACAGTGCCGGTAGCTTCCTTATTAGGATTGGCTTTTACATCGAGCAGTTCGGCTTCCAATAATATTTTTTCCAGCAAAAGATCCACGTTCATTCCTTTTTTGGCACTCAGTTCCTGGCTTTGATATTTACCTCCCCATTCTTCTACGAGCAGGTTCATTCCGGCGAGCTGTTCGCGTATCTTTTCCGGGTTAGAGCCATCCTTATCTACTTTATTAATGGCGAAAATCATGGGTACCCCTGCGGCCTGTGCGTGACTGATCGCTTCTTTGGTCTGTGGCATTACGGCATCGTCTGCTGCAACCACTATCACTGCAATGTCAGTTACTTTTGCGCCTCTTGCCCGCATGGCGGTAAAAGCCTCGTGACCCGGAGTATCCAGGAAGGTAATATGCTTACCATTCGGTAGCGTTACTTCATACGCACCAATGTGCTGGGTAATACCCCCGGCTTCACCTGCCACTACGCTGGCACTGCGGATATAATCGAGCAAAGACGTTTTACCATGATCTACGTGACCCATAATGGTAACGATGGGTGCCCGGGGTTTCAGGTCGTCCGGATCGTCCTCTTCTATTTCTTCGTCGAGATCGTCTACATCGTCCACTCCCATAAATTCCACATCGAAGCCGAATTCGCCTGCTACGAGTTCGATTACTTCGGCATCGAGGCGCTGATTGATGGATACCATCATGCCCAGGCTCATACATTTGCCTATAATTTCGGCGTAGCTTACATCCATCAAGCTGGCAAGTTCGCTTACACTAATGAATTCAGTTACCTGCAGCTTATTATCTTCGCCCTGCTCCGAGCCCATCTGCTCCGCCATTTCTTCTCTTTTGGCGCGACGGTATTTGGCCTTCATGCTCTTACCCCTTCCGCCCGAGCCGGATAATTTGGCCTGGGTTTCCCGGATCTTATCCTGTATCTCTTTTTTATCGATTTCTTTGTTTTCCCTGCGTGGACCGGCTTTACTGATAGTGGGCCTGTTGGTGCCCGGAGGCCTGGCACTGCCACCGCTGCCTGGTGTTCTGTTGGGACCACCCGGACCGCCCTGGTTAGGACCCACCGGACCGCGACGCCCGCCGGGTTGCGGAGTAATAGTGGGCCGTGGGCCGGTATTGCCCTGGTAACCCTGGCCCTGGTTAGGATAGCCTCCCGACCGTTGCTGGCCCTGACCCGGGGTACCCGTTCCCGGACTACGGAAATTATTGTCTCCCTTCTTCTCTATAGGAATGCGCTTGCGTTTGCGCTTTTCATCATTTTGCTTAGGCCGGGTATCGCTATCCACTGGAAGCGTTATTTTACCCATTATCTTCGGGCCTTCCAGCTTATCCGCTCTTATATTGGTAATGACAGGAGATTCTTCTTCCGATTCCTCGGTGATGTATTCAGCAGCAACTGCCGGGGCGACTTCTGTTGATTCGTCCGGCGTAACTTCGCTGGCCGTCTCCTGATTCAGTGTTTCCTTCCTGGCTGGTTTTACCGATTCCTTTCCTTCAATCACTTCGGGAAACACTTCTGTGGTGCTTACTTCTTCTTTAGATATTTCAGCAGGAGCAATTTCAGTTGTTGTTTCTATCTGTGCTACCGTTTCGTGTGCCGACTCTTCCAATTGAGGAGCGGCATCGTCTTCCGACGATAAAGATTGCTCTTCCTTCTTTTTAGTTATTTTTTTAGGCCGTGTAGAAGAATCGATAGCCGACAGGTCGATTTTGTCCAGCACACGTGGCGCTTCTATTTCTGGGGCTTCCACTTTGGTAAGTTCCGGTATTTCCGCCTCCGGCTGCGGAGGCGCGATGGGTGGAGCCTGTTCTGTTATTTGCTCCATTACTGGCTTTTCTTCTTCCCTTACTCCTGTTTTCTTTATTTCCTTTTTGGTAAAGCTTATTTCTTCTTCGTCTCTTTTCTTTTTCGACTCTGCAACGGTGCCTCTTGGCAGATCTATCTGGTCGCTCTTGATCTTCGCCACCTTGTCGCTTTGAAACTCTTGCTGTAAAGAACGGTACATATCCTCCGTTAGTTTCGACGTAGGATTAAGATCATCTTTACTGAATCCTTTGGCCACCAGAAAGCCCACAAGGGTATCTTTACCGATGTTAAACTCTTTGGCTGCGGCCATCAGGCGTGGTGTAGTAACTTCTGACATTCGTATTTATAAACTGTTTGTTTTATTATTCTTTCTCAAACTCGGCCTGTAATACTTTTCTCACATCGGCTATCGTTTCTTTTTCCAGGTCTGTTCTTCTTTCCAGTTCTTCTGCGGTGAGGTTAAGCACGCTACGGGCGGTATCGCAACCGATGCGCTTTAATTCATCCAGCACCCATGTTTCAATTTCATCGCTGAATTCTTCCAGGTCGATATCGAATTCTTCGGGTTCTCCTTCCGTATCGCGGAAAACGTCGATAGAATAGCCCGTCAATTCCTGAGCCAGTTTAATGTTAACCCCACGGCGGCCAATAGCCAAAGATACCTGGTCTGGCTTAAGATACACATCGGCCTGCATTGTATCATTGTTAAGTTCCATCGAACTGATTCTTGCAGGAGTCAGTGAACGCTGTATCAGTAATTGTGAATTGGCAGTCCAGTTGATAACATCGATATTTTCGTTCTTAAGTTCTCTTACAATTCCGTGGATGCGGCTTCCTTTCATCCCTACGCAGGCCCCTACGGGATCGATGCGGTCGTCGTACGATTCCACCGCTACTTTCGCCCTTTCACCGGGTTCGCGTACAATTTTCTTTATAACAATCAGGCCATCAAATATTTCAGGGACCTCTATTTCAAGTAATTTAGATAAAAAAGACGGATGTGTGCGGGATAATATGATAACAGGCGAATTATTTTTAAGATCCACCTTCTTAACTACGGCGCGTATATTCTCTCCTTTTTTAAAATAATCCTGTGGGATCTGTTCGCTTTTGGGTAATATCAGTTCATTACCTTCTTCATCCAGCAGTAATATTTCTTTTTTCCAAACCTGGTATACCTCTGCGCTGATTATTTCACCTATCCTATCGCCATATTTTTGAGCCAATACATTTTTTTTCAGATCGCTGATACGGCTGGCCAATGTTTGCTTGGCCGCTAATATGGCCCGGCGGCCAAAATCGAAAAGATCAATTTCCTGGAAAAGTTCTTCCCCTACTTCAAAATCGGGTTCA
>JANNOM010000029.1:0-3872 GCA_031399065.1 Chitinophagaceae bacterium | reverse complement strand
CATTACCGGTAGTAGTACAAGCCCAGCAAAAACGCCTTTATATAGCCAACGATGACCATACTGATTATATGTGGACAGCCAATGAAGCAGAATATGATTCGGCTTTTGTACACATGCTTGACTTTTATTTACACCAGATAGATTCTACCAGAAATAATCCATCCGATTTTCAGGCCAGGTTTAATACCGATGGAAGTATCTGGTTGAAGGCATATCAAAAATATCGTTCGCCGCAACAGTTTGATAAACTGATTGCAGCTATTAAATCTGGTCATATCAGCAGTCCATTGAATATGCTGGTGAGCTGCTATGGTGCCCAACCTGCGGAGGCAGTAATAAGAGGGATGTACTACGCCGGGCAGCTGGAAAGAAAATATAAACTACGTTTTACCATAGCGGCAGGTATGGAAAATAACACATTGCCATTGGGCCTGGCATCTTTATGGGCAGGTTCCGGGGCAAAATACAGCTGGAAGGGCATTGGTGGTTATGGCAGTCAAATGAGTTATGCAATGAGGGCCCAACGCAAATATCCTATGTACCGTTACAACGGTTTGGATGGAACTGGCGTATTAATGAAATGGTATCCTTATAATGAAAAAACCATAGCACCATTAGGTGGCTATGCCGAATGCAGGATGCTGATAAAATACAAAAACCTGGATAAGGAAATCGGAGAGATGATTAATGTGCTGGATAGCTTTAGCAGTGGGCATAAGAGCTATCGTTACCCCTATAAAATTGCCGGTGCGTTCGGTTTCGGCCATGATGATCTACAGACGTTGATTTCAAACCCGTTTATCAATGCCGCAAAAAATGCAACCAATGCAAACAGAAAAGTAAGGGTGAGTAATGAGGAGGATTTCTTTATTGCTTTTGAAAAACAGTACCCAATGCTGCCAGCACAATCCGTTAGCTATGGTAATGAATGGGATATGCTATCAACGTCAATGAATGAAACAACAGCAAAAATGAAAAGAGCTACCGAGAAATTGCGGTCTGCTGAAGCATTGGCTACCATCGTCTCCCTAAAGGATAAACAATTTATGGATGGCCTGATTGAACGACGTAACCAGGCATGGGAAAGTTTTGGTGTGTATTGGGAGCATAACTGGACAGCCGATGGCCCTATATCCAGAGAAATAAGGGCTGACTGGCAGATGAAAACACAGGAGAATCTAAGTAGTTATGTTGATACGTTATTCGATTTATCAGTAAGCAAGTTAGGCAGCCAGCTTTCACAATCCGCTAACCCAACATTTTTTGTTTTTAATTCATTGAATTGGGTTCGCAATGATGTGGCTGATGTTATATATGATGGTGAGCGCCCCGTAAAAATTATAGATAAGGTAACCAATAAAGAGGCACCCAGCCAGTTGATAGAAAAAGACGGGAAATGGTTTATAAGGATATGGGCTGAAAATATTCCATCCGTCGGCTACAAAATATTTGAGATACAAAAAGGGCAGCCTGCTGGTATGCCTGCAGCAGCTATTTCTAATGGAGAGTACATTAGTAATAAGTATTATCGTTTGCACCTGACTAAATCTGGTGTTATTTCGGAACTGTATGACAGTGTCAGTAATAGCAGACAATTAATAAAGGCAATTGACGGAAAATATGCAAATGATTTAGGAAGCAGTAATATTCATGACGGAGAAAACATAGTGGTAGAAAATGCAGGACCTGTATCTGTCACATTAAAAGCTATCTCGAAAAATCCTATACTACATACTACAAGAGTTACACTTTTCGCCCATAACAAACGCATAGAAATAGAAGACAGCATAAAGCAAAACTTTGAAGACGTACAAGCATGGGCTTTTTCATTCGACGTAAAAAACCAAACGACAAGGCATGAAGAATTAGCAGCTATCCTCACGGTAAAAAAAGAAGATCGTGGCGGTCACTATGCCACCGATAATGCCCGGTACGATTGGCAAACGTTCAATCACTTTGCTAATATGAGTGAACCCGGTTATGGCATCACCTTATCAAATATGGATTGTAGTTTTTTTAAGTTGGGTAATAGTACCGTTGATTCCTTATGGGAAAACTCATCACAACTGAATGCCCTGGCAGGTGGAAATATAGATAAAAAAGTAGAGGATGGCGGGACACTGGGAATTTTCAAACAAAATGGAAATAAGGACTTCGCATACAAGTTTGCCATTACTACTCATCAATCAAGTTTTAATGCCGTTAATACAATGAAATTTTCACTTGAACATCAAAATCCATTGGTAACGGGAATGATTCATGGTACGGCTAAGCAAAAAACTAACAATACATTTTCCTTGCTAAGCATCAATAATCCAGGCGTACTGTTATGGAGTATAAAACCCGCTGAAGAAGGTAGTAATTATGGAATGGTAGCAAGGTTCTGGAATTTTAACGGGCAGGCGGTTCAGCCAACAATAAATGTATCTCAACCTATACAGCAAGCCTGGAAAATATCTCATATTGAAACCGATTCCACAAAGCTTAAACCCTTAAGAACCACTTTAGATTTGCGTCTAAGGGCGAATCAAATGAATTCGTACCGGATTGTTTTAAATAAATAATCACTATTGTCCGATTAAACTTTTAAAGCTGTAGGGATAAGTATTGAAAATCTTACTAAGAATAGTATCTATCGTGCCGTAAAACTTTATTCAGCTACAATGAATTTATTTGGGATTGCATTTGCTAATCAATGATTGCGTTACATCCCAACGGGGCTATACCAGATACTTATGAACATCTTTTTAGTCACGCAAAGCGATACAGGAAACAATTGTGTGAATGAAAACCTTACCGAAGGATTATCTTTGCACTGCATGCAAAACGAAACACCATACGATGTATTGATTATCGGCGCTGGACCGATAGGACTCACCTGCGCACTGGAAGCAGAAAAAGCGGGATTAAATTACCTGGTGCTGGAAAAAGGAAGCCTGGTAAACTCACTATATAATTACCCGGCAAACATGACATTCTTCTCCACATCGGAACGACTCGAAATCGGTAATGTGCCATTCATATCCATCAACAAACAGCCTACGCGCAACGAAGCACTTGAATATTACCGGAGGGTAACCGCAGGCCGGCAATTAAAAGTACGCCTGTTCGAAGAAGTGCTGAAAACCGAAAAAACGGAAAGGCATTTTATAGTAACCACTTCCAAAACGAACTACCAGGCAAGTCATATCATTATAGCTACCGGTTTTTACGATATTCCTTACCTCCTGAATATACCCGGGGAAGAACTGCCGAAAGTAAGGCATTACTATAAAGACCCGCATTTCTATGCGTTCCAGAAAGTGCTGGTGATTGGAGCCATGAATTCCGCAGTGGACGCCGCACTGGAAACCTGGAGAAAAGGTGCGCAGGTGACTATGGTAATGAGAAGTGCCCAGATAGGTGAACGCGTAAAGTACTGGATAAGGCCTGATATCGACAACCGCATTAAGGAAGGTTCCATACAGGCTTATTTTAATTCCACCGTTATCGCCATCAGAGAACAGGAAGCCGATATACTTACACCGGACGGCATTATAACGATCGCAAACGACTGGGTGATTGCTATGACCGGCTACCAGCCAAACCTTTTATTTCTCCAAAACATGGGCATCCATCTTTCGGATGATACCATCAGGAAACCTTCTTACGATCCGGAAACGCACCAGACCAATATAGAAGGAGTATACCTGGCAGGGGTCATCTGCGGGGGTATGGATACGCATAGCCTGTTTATTGAAAACTCACGCGAACATGCCATTCGCATAATGGATCATATCAGGAAGATTAGTTAATACTTTCTATCACCATGGCACTTGCTCCGCCACCCCCGTTACATATCCCTGCAGCACCATAGCGGGCATTGCGCTGCT